>NZ_AUIN01000012.1 GCF_000423725.1 Streptococcus devriesei DSM 19639 | reverse complement strand
CAAGGAGAGGAATTTTAGAAGGTCTCTGCCAGTCGTATTTGATCATTTTGCCTTGGCAATGAGGGCAAGAAGGAGCGGGATAATCAAGGGTGGCTTGCACCTCAATGTGAGATTGGTGCTGAGAAGCCAAGATTATTTTGATGTGTGGGTCTTTTATTCCGAGTAATTCTGTGGTATTCTTAAGGTGTCTCATAAGTTACTTTCTAATGATGGTTTAGGCGCTTTTCATTATAAGTCTTATGAGGCTTTTTGTGTATTCAAAAAGCTCTACAATATCCAAAGTGGCGTTACCCACTACAGATATTATAGAGCCTTTTTTGCTCCATTAAAAGAAATCAGTTAATTCTTGCTGAAGCCATTCAACTGCTTTTTCATATCTACGTTTGACGGTTTTATCTGACAATAAAACTTCTTTAGAGATTTGACGAAATGATTCCATTTCAATGGCACGTAGCTCAAAAATACGTTGGTCAATTTTGTCTAGTGTAGCTAGGAGCTTATCAATAGCTTCTATTAGTTCAGCTCTTGCTAGTATATTTACAGCATCATCATAATCCACTAGCTCTATATCTGCGAGTGTTGACTTTTCACTAACTTGAAACTCAATGCTTCCCAGTTGATAGTATCTATCTTTTCTTAAGCTGTTTTCAAATGGTTGGTCAAGTAAGTGAAGCACTTCTTCCCAGTTTCCTTGTGCGACTGCTTGTTGAATCTTTTGTTCACGACGTTCAGAAACTCTGTTCATAGATACGTCCCTCCGTTTTTAAATTTGAATAAAAAGTTATTCAAAAATGGAGAGGGGTTCTGGGGCAGAGCCCCAAGAGTTGAAATTGCGTATGCAATTTCAACAAGAAAATTGAACAAAATAAAAAGACAAAGTATTCACTTTGCCTTTTAATGTGGAATCAGGGTGGTATAATAGTAAATAAGTATTAGTATGGTTGAGGAGTATTATGAACGCTAGAGAACAGAAAAAACAAGCTAAAGATTTTATTGAGCGTTGGAGGGGGAGAGGAAATGAGCGACAAGATAGTCAGTCATTTTGGCTAGACCTATTAGGCTCTGTTTTTGGTATAGAGAATCCTAGTACCTATATCACATTTGAAGATAAGGTCATGCTTGACCATACTAGCTTTATTGATGGGTATATCGAAAAGACTAAGGTTTTGATTGAGCAAAAAGGAGCCAACAAAGATTTAAATAAGGCTATTAAACAATCAGATGGTTCTTTTTTGACACCGTTTCAGCAGGCTAAACGTTACTCAGCTAATTTACCTTATTCTAAGCGTCCTCGCTGGATTGTGACCAGCAATTTCAAAGAGTTCTATATTTATGACATGGAACAGCCAAATGCTGAAGCGACAGTCATTAAATTAGAAGACCTTTCAGAAGAAAGTTACCGTCTAGAGTTTCTAATCGATAAAACCAATGAACACCTTGAGCGTGAAATGCAGATTTCTATGCAAGCAGGTGAAATCGTTGGGGAAATCTATGAGGGACTTCTCAAGCAGTATAAAGACCCTGAAAATCCAGAGAGTCTTCATGCGATTAACCAGTTGATTGTTCGCTTGGTATTCTGTTTCTATGCCGAGGATTCTGGGCTATTCGGTCATAAGCTAGCATTCCATGACTACCTAGCTCAGTTTCCACCTCAGTTTTTCAGAACAGCTTTAATCCAGTTATTTGACGTCCTTGATACCCCTATTTCTGAGCGTGATTCTTATCTTGAAGAAACTCTTGCTAGCTTCCCATATGTCAACGGAGGGATGTTCTCTGAAAAGGGTATTGAAATTCCTAACTTTACGGAAGACCTTCGTGAGCTTATCCCAGAGCATGCAAGTTCACAATTTGACTGGTCAGATATTAGCCCAACTATCTTTGGGGCAGTTTTTGAAAGCACTTTGAACCCAGAAACACGTCACTCTGGAGGGATGCACTATACTTCTATAGAAAATATCCATAAAGTGATTGACCCACTTTTCTTAGATGATTTAAAGGATGAGCTCAATGTTATCAAAGCCTTCAAGCAGAAGGCGAAACAGTTCCAGTCTAAACTCGCAGGGTTAACTTTCTTTGACCCTGCGTGTGGGTTTCGTGTCATAATAATGACACAGGCAAATAGTCAAGTAAATACAAGGGCTTTAAAGCTTCTACCAAAGTTAAAAAATGAATAGTTGATGTGCTGTTTAGAGCGGTTATTACAAAAATAAATGTTGTAAACAGTACATCAGCATAAAGGGAGGCGATAAAAATGGCACAGCAGAATATATATAACAATGAAGTGTTTTTTGAGGGATACAAAAAAATTAGAGATAATAAAATAAATGCAAATAATCTATTTGAGATACCTGCATTATTTTCTATGATGCCTGATTTAAAAGATAAAAAAGTATTAGATTTAGGATGTGGTTTTGGAGAACATTGTAAAAGATTTATTGATTGTGGGGCAAAAAAGGTAGTAGGGATTGATATATCTGAAAAAATGTTAGATATTGCCGGAAATGAGAATAGTGATCCTAATATAGTTTATATCAACATGCCCATGGAAAAAATTGTAGAATTAAATGAAAAATTTGATGTTGTAGTTAGTTCATTGGCATTACATTATGTAGAGGATTTCGAAGAGCTTGTTAATGACATTTATAATATTCTTTATACAGAAGGCGTATTCATATTTTCTCAAGAAAACCCATTATGCACATGCCATTCTGGTGGAAATAGATGGACAAGAGACGAGAAAGGTAACAAGATACATCTTAATCTTGCAGATTATGGAATAGAGGGAGAACGAGAGTCAGTTTGGTTTGTTGATAATGTAAAGAAATACCATAGAACTTTTTCCACAATTATAAACACATTAATAAATGCAGGATTTACAATAGAAAAAATGATTGAGCCATTACCAACGGATAAAATACTGGAACAATATCCGGATTACAAAGATTTATTGCATAAGCCAGACTTTTTATTGCTAAAGGTGAGGAAATAAAAATTTTAGTTTTACAAAAATAAATGTTGTAAATAGTACATCAGCATAAAGGGAAGGATAGAATAAAGATGCAGAAAGATTGTTGTTTTCAAAGTAAAAATAAAAGATTCAGGTATAGAGCTGCAGCAATTATTGTTGAAAATGACAGTGTTCCATTTGCCGGAAATGAAATAAATGACTATTACTATTCGATTGGCGGAGGAGTTCATACCAACTATATATTCTCCCGAATGCCTCTCTATACCATTTTGGCATCCTAACTTCAAACGTCCACATGGCTTGGATGCGGACAGTAGCAGGTCGTCTCAAATCAGATTATCGATATACTCCCGCAGTGTATATAAACTTTCCTTGGTTGAATTTATCAGATAAAGAGAGATTAGTTATTGAAAAGACAGCTCAGGGAATTTTGGATGCCAGAGCTCAATTTCCACATAATAGCCTAGCTGACCTCTATGATGATGTTGCCATGCCACCAGAACTTCGTAAGGCTCATCAAGCTAACGATAAAGCTGTCATGCAAGCTTACGGAATGACTAAAGAAGTTGACGGCAAGAAAACATGGCTAACCGAAAGTGAGACTGTAGCTAGGTTATTTGAGATGTATGAAGCTCTAGTTAAATAATAGGCATAATTTGGAGGAATATAATGTTTTCATATCAAACATTTTTAGAGGAAAAAGGTGGGGTCTTGTCATTTGAACAATGTCAGGAATATCATCAAAAGATATTAGACGGCATGAAAAAGGGAGATGCTGAGTTTGAACAGTACTGGGTAGACTTTGTAAAGAATGCTATTGAATATACGCAAATTCGCTCCAAGTGGTATCTGATTAGCCGTGAAGAGCGACAAGCTACTGATGGCAGTCGTACTAATAAGCATAATCAAGTGATAATGGCTTTGAAATTGGTTGTACGCTATCTAGCAAGTGAAGGAGTAGATAGCTCTTGGTTTGACGAAATAGAGTCAGACCGTAAGAAAATTGGAGATTTCGCCAATTATATTACTTATATTTATGCCGTTAATGGTCGTTAAGCAAGTTTTTATGACTTGCTTTTTTTGTTTTGGTAGTGACGGAAGTAACAAAAAAAGCCTGACAATGCTGTCAGGCTCAGACCGAAGACAAACTTCTTTTTGGAGGTTTGTCTTTTTTGGTGTCTCTTATCTTTGAGATGAAAAATGGATAAGAAAGCTGAAGCTGTCCAAAATAAAAAGGCCTTCCTGCCATCATTTTTACTAGCTTTTTGAGATTTAAACACGCTAAAATCAGCCCAACCTTGTCTTCCATTTTGGACTTGCCAATCTCTCTCGTATATCTGAGATTGTGATATTCTTTAGCTGTCCCAAAGAGGCGTTCAATGGTCTCTTTTCGATGTTGGTAGCGTTCCCTCATCCCTCTTTGATAGCGAATGTCCTCACAAATCTCCATATCCTCTTTCCAAAGATGTCTCGTGACGACTTTTTGATGCTTCTGACTCTCTGTACAACTCCCTAATAAAGGACAAGTGGCACAAATCTTGGCCTTACTCTTATACTCCCGATAGCCCTCACGAGTCGTTGTACAATACTCTAACGTCTGATTTTCGGGGCAAAGATAACAATCATAATACTCATCGTAAACAAAATCCTTAGGCTGTAACATCCCTTTCTTTCCTTTCGGTCTGGTGTAAGGAAAAACAGGAGTGATGTTTTTATCCAGCAAGAATTTTGCGATAGAAGGGGTTTTATAACCTGAATCAGCGATAAGGAAGTAAGGACTGAAGGGCTCAAGTTAGGCAAACAGGGCAGGAAAAGCTTGGCTGTCATGGACATTCCCTGCTTCTGCACTATAAGCTAAGGCCCAGCCATGTTTGTCGCAGGCAACCTGAACATTATAGGCAAAAACTTCTTTATGCTCACCTTTATGAAACCAACCGCTCTCCGGGTCAGTCGTTGAGATTTTCTTTTCTTTAGCCTCGCTTTTTGTGGCGGGCTTTAGCGACTTTTTTGCGTGTTTTTTCCTGTCCAAATCAATCTCAAGTTCCAGCTGGTCACTCATAAATTTAGCCTGTTGTTTCACCATTTCCGTGCGATACTTGTGATTATTAGCAGCGGCTTTGACGTGAGTGCCGTCCACGAAAATCTCATTGGGGTCAATCAAACCAGCCACCAGGGCTTGATTCAGCACCTGATTAAAAATTTCAGAAATGACCTGTTTGTCTTGGAAACGCCGACTGTAATTCTTACCATAGGTCGTAAAATGAGGCACCTTATCGTCCAAAGTCAACCCCAGAAACCAACGGTAAGCATTATTGACTTCAATTTCTTTAATGGTCTGACGCATGGAGCGAATACCATAGAAACATTGAATGAGAGGGATTTTGATGAGCATCACAGGGTCTAAACTCGGACGCCCATTATCACAAGAGTAAGTCTCCTCAACTAAGTCATAGATGAAGTCAAAATCAATCACAGTCTCAATCTTACGTAGAAAGTGATCCTCAGGAACAAGCTGGTCAAGCGTATAGAATCCGTACTGATGGCGGTTATAGTCTGGCTTTTCTTTGTGAAACATGGCCTTACCTCACAAACCGTTTTCTTTTAGTATACTCCTAAACAGAGCAAAAAGCTCTTAGAAATTCAATTCTAAGAGCTTTGTCTTCAGTCTGAGCCTGACAATGCTGTCAGGCTCAGGGTTATCCGAATATATCTTATTTCAAAAAAGGTAGTGAAAAAGGTAGTGATTCGGTTGATTTGTATTGCGACGTAGTGAAATTTGAAAAATCAAGAATCGCATAAAATCAAGTTTTTCAACGTCTATTGACGTGTATTGAATCCCTATTTCACCTCAGTAAACACGACGTGTTTACGTAATTTTGGTGAGTATTTTTTCAATTGCAGACGGTCTGGAGTGTTACGTTTGTTTTTTGAAGTAAGGTACAAGCGTTCACCAGATTCTTTGTGTTCAAGTGTAATATTTACGCGCATGGTATCTCCCTTCTGTTATTCCGCAGCGTTAGCTTTAGCGATTTTACGTCCTTTGTAGTATCCTTTGAGAGATACACGGTGAGAACGTGAGTAATCTCCGGTAGTTTCGTCAAATTTCACAGTTGGAGCTGTCAAATTGTAGTGTGTGCGGCGTTTGTTTTTCTTCGCTTTTGATGTGCGACGTGCAGGTACTGCCATTTTTTCATTCCTCCATAAGATATAAAGGGCTCTTTAGCCCGTATTCATTTTTTGGGTTAATATGACTTTCGTCAACTTTAACAGTATATCAAAAGATTTTTGTAAAGTAAAGTTACTTGACAGATTTTTTTATTTTTTGAGATGGAAGGAGTAGCTGGAAATAATGATGTCTTGGTTCCATCTTAGATAATATTTGAGACGAAGATTCATCTGGTTATGCAAGAAGGACTGCCAACGTTTACGCGGAACAAATTGTGGAATTAAAACCGTTAGGGTACTGTTAGCGGCTTTTGCTTTCCGACTCATATCATTAACATAATTGACTGTTGGTTTGATGATGTCACGGTAATCTGAGTACACATTGACAAAGGTGATATCCGGGAAAAAGTGTTTAAAGTCTTCTTCAACTTCAGAATCTTTGGAAATGGTTTCTGCTGTGGAAACATGCAGAGCAATGACATCTTTACTGAGAGAACGAGCGTAATTGACAGCACCGATGGTAGCCTGAGTCATATTGCCGACAAGCACGAGGACTTTATTGCCGGTATAGCAGACTGTTTTCTCATCTTCTCTAATGCGTAGCTGTTCTGCCACATTGTTGTAGTGGCGTTTTATTTTTTGAAACAGGAAAATCAAAATAGCAATGATAGGGAAGAAAGGCCAAATATCATGCAGGCGGAAAATGAGGAGGATTAGTATAATGCCATAACAGATGACTGCCCCAAGGATATTTGCCCAAGCTTGTTTTAGAAAGTCTTTTCCCATAAGCTGTTTCCAATAAACAACCATCCCTGTTTGTGCAAGGGCGAAGGGGATAAAGACCCCGACGGTATACAGCGGAATGAGGCGTTCAGTGGAGCCGTTGAAGATAAAAAGCAGACAGATGGCGCCGAAAGCCAAAGTCAAAATCCCATTAGAGTACCCTAGCCGGGCTCCCTTTTCTAAATAGAGATGGGGCATGTATTTGTTTTTAGCCATATTATAGGACAGGATTGGGAAAGCTGAAAAACCCGTATTGGCGGCAACTGCTAAGATCAAGGCTGTTGCAATTTGGAAGATGTAAAAGAGGGCCTGTCCGATAAGGCTGTGCCCAAAAACCTTTTGCGCTATTTGGGCCAAGATAGTCACGCTGTGATTTGGAATTATTCCCAGCCAATAGTTGAGAAAGGTGATGCCGATAAACATGAAACCAAGAATAGCAGACATCATCACTAACGTTTTAACGGCGTTTTTAGCTTTTGGTTTTTTGAAAAAAGGAACAGCATTTGAAATGGCTTCAACTCCAGTCAGAGATGCGGAACCGCTGGTAAAAGCGCGCAGCAGCAGTACCAAGGTTAAACCTGATATCGGCCGGCCAATCTCAGCTGTTGCAGCATAATGAAGATTTCCTGTAAAGATTTGAAAAAGTCCAAAAACCAATAAAAAGAGCGTTGACGCAATAAAAAGGTAAACAGGGACGAAGAGAGCGCTCGCTGATTCACGCAGACCGCGTAAATTCATAATCATTAAAATCAAGACCAAGACAATGGAAATCTCAAGATTAATACTTTTAAGAGCGGGGAAGGCAGACGTGATAGCATCCGCCCCGGATGAGACTGATACGGCAACGGTCAGCATATAATCAATCAAGAGACTGCCGCCTGCCAGAAGTCCCATGGAAGAGGACAGATTATCGGATGATACCATGTAAGCTCCGCCACCGTTTGGATAGGCATGGATAACTTGACTGTAAGAAATTGTTAAACTAATCAATAAGATGATAACCCCGAGACCGATTGGCAAAGACCACCAAATAGCTCCAGCTGATAAGGCTGTCAAAACCAGAATAACTTGTTCGGGTCCGTAGGCGATAGATGACAGGGCATCACTTGACAGCATGGCCAGTGCTTGAGATTTTGACAGTGAGTGACTGTCTCCTTCTTCTGGTTCAGATTTTAAGGGCTTCCCTAGTAGGAAAGTTTTTAAGGTATTAAACACTTTTTTTCTCCTAAAAATTTATTGACAAGGCATTATAGCTCTATTTTTCAGGAAAATCAATACTTTGCCTCATTTTTTATGAAAACGTCATTAAAACAGATAAGCAGCAGGACGGTCTTTGATGTTGAAGGCGGTAAAAATGATGGTAAAAAATGGTTCTGCACGAAGGTCTGAGGTCATGAAAATACTATCTAAAACAGTTGTTGGTGGCAGTTCTTTTACTTGCGGTGTTATTTGAAGTTCGATTATTTTGGATAGTCGAGATGGCAAGGTCGTTCATTCCTTTAGCAGTTTTTGAGATTAGGACTGCTTTGTGCTCTGTTTTATGATAAAATAGAGAGGATTACGAGAAAAGAGAAAGGAAGATGAGAGCATGCAGTTTGTGTCCGGCTTGAACACAGACTAAAAATGTTGGGGAAAGAACTGTCCAGTGTGCTGCTGTACTGCGATGATTTTCTATTTTATGAATGCTCTTCTGTATCTTAATATGAAACTGCAAAAACCAAAGGGAACACAGGATATTTTACCGACAGCGTCTGCCAAATGGCAGTATGTGGAAAATCTGGCGCGTGAGACCTTTAAAAAATACCACTACGGTGAGATTAGGACGCCGATATTTGAACACTATGAAGTCATCAGCCGTTCGGTCGGCGATACGACAGACATTGTCACCAAGGAAATGTATGATTTTTATGACAAGGGAGACCGCCATATTACGCTTCGTCCGGAAGGGACAGCACCGGTTGTGCGCTCTTATGTGGAGAATAAATTTTTTGCACCGGAAGTGCAAAAGCCGGTCAAAGTTTTCTATATCGGTTCCATGTTTCGCTACGAGCGGCCTCAGGCGGGGCGCCTGCGGGAGTTTCATCAGATTGGTGTAGAATGTTTTGGATCCAGCAATCCGGCGACTGATGTTGAAACGATTGCCATGGCCTATCAGCTGTTTGCTGAGCTTGGCATTAAAGATGTTGTTCTGCACCTCAACAGCCTGGGAAATACCGAAAGCCGCATGGCTTATCGCCAAGCCTTGATTGATTATCTGACGCCGATGCGGGAGAGCTTGTCCAAGGACAGCCAGCGCCGTTTAGATGAAAATCCGCTGCGTGTGCTGGATTCTAAGGAAAAAGAGGATAAAGCGGCGGTGGAAAATGCACCTTCCATTCTTGACTATCTGGATGAGGAATCACAGGAGCATTTTGCAGCAGTGCGTGAAATGCTTGAAGCACTTGATATTCCTTATGTCATCGATACCAACATGGTACGCGGACTGGATTATTATAACCATACGATTTTTGAATTTATCACGACGGTTGATCAATCTGAATTGACTATCTGTGCGGGCGGCCGCTATGATGGTCTGGTAGAGTATTTCGGCGGACCGCAAACAGCTGGTTTCGGCTTTGGACTGGGTCTTGAGCGTCTGCTGTTGGTTCTTGAAAAGCAAGGCATTGAGCTGCCGCTTGATGACAGCTTAGATGTCTATGTCGCTGTTCTTGGCAGCAGTGTTAACAGTAAGGCCTTAGAACTTGTTCAAGCAATTCGCAGACAGGGCTTTGCTGCGGAGCGTGATTATCTCGGCCGTAAAATTAAGGCTCAGTTCAAGTCGGCAGATGCCTTTAAAGCTAAAACCGTGATTACTCTTGGCGAAAGTGAAGTTGAAGCCGGTCAGGTCACCATCAAAAATAATCAGACACGCGAAGAGATGACGGTAAGTTTTGATGCCCTTATCAATGATTTTGCCTCTGTTTTTGCTAAAGTGAACTAACTACAAACGGGAGTGGGAAAGAACCCAAAAATTGAAAATTTTGGTTCTCACCACTCCCTAGTTTCAAGGTGGTGACCTGAAACGGTCTCTCCCCAGACCGTTTCACTCCCACCCCCGCACAGTTGGCTAGGTTTTCCGCTTTGACCTTGTGGCAAAAGGAAAGCCAGCCACTGCGTCAAACCGCTATATCTTAAATAATTAAAAGAGGAAGGACTTTTGTCCCAGCCTCATCTTTTGCTGTGTTTCAGACTTTGTCTGCTGCCTTTTTATCTATTATCTGGCAATGACAAGTTCGCTTCTCAATCCATTTAGCTCGATATAATTTTCAGCCTCTTCAGCAGAGAAATTCTCTGTCTGCTTGCCATTTCCTCGAAAGTCATCCGTGTCGCTATTCCTTTTTTAACGGCTTGGAAAGGATAATCAGCAGGCACTTGGATTGTTGATGTGGATGAAATTTGATTGAGGGCAATACCGCCTTTGTGAGCAAGGACAGTCACCATCATATCCAGATTGCTGTTGAGCTCTATTTCGCCCTGGCCGCCGTCAATAGTCACTTCTGACACTTTGCCGTCCAGCTCAAAACTGTCATTGGCGATATGACTTAGTTTTAGTTGCTTGCAGTTGACTTCCAATTCAACTTTGCCCAGATATTTTTGCGGCAGATAAAGGAAGATAGTCAGTTCGTCTTTGAGGACAGCTTCTGTCAGTTTCCCTGATTTATGGATATCTAAGTCAATTTTATTGCGGACATCATCGATTTTCAGCTTGAGCTCTTCGGCCACTGTTTTTAAGGTATTGCTGGCTAGGCGGATCTTAATTTTTTCACTGTTAACAGCCTTGACAATGACCTGCTTGGCGCCGCCAAGCTTGATGTCAAAGTGTTTCAGTCTGTCAATGTCGTATTCTGTACTGCTGTTGTAGATAAAATCTGTTTGAGCTTTTGCCATCTTTTCATCCAGTAATAAATCATCCAGAGAAACTTGAAAGAGCTCAGAAATAGCGATTAAATTGGAAATATCAGGAACCCCTGTTCCGGTCTCCCATTTGGTGACAGCCTGTCTGGACACGCCGATAAGCTCTGCCATTTTTTCTTGAGACAGACCAGCCTGTTTACGGTAGTGTTTTAGTTTTTCTTCAAAAGTCATGTTTTTTACTCCTCAACTATTTATCATTATCCTTGCAGATGGTCTTTAGTTTAGCCAAAAACAGCTAGCAAAACAAGTTACTAAGATTGTCATTTTGGATTTTTTGGCTACTTTTCGTAGCATTTGGCTGTATTAAGCTGCAGCAGCAGGTGGTTTTTGAGTTAATATGGTTATTATAAACTATTTTTTGGCATTTAATCTAGAAGGTTCAAAACTCTTCCTAAATGGGGTGGGGTTTTTATGTTCTTTGTGCTAAAATAGATGAGGAATATATAAAATCAATTGCTATAGATGAAAGGAATGGAACTCGGACAGAAAGGCGAGATTTTCAAGGCTTCATTTTACTAAGAAAGTCTGGAAAGCAGCTATTTTTTCTGTTCGCTCTTGGTGTTTAATGATGAAACGTTCAATGTATGCAGGAGCCGTGCGCTCAGAACATGTTGGCCAAAAATTGACCTTAAAAGGCTGGGTCGGACGCCGGCGGGATCTTGGAGGTCTTATTTTTATTGATTTGCGTGACCGCGAAGGCATCATGCAGCTGGTCATCAATCCTGAACAAGCCGCAAAAGAGGTTGTCGAAGCGGCAGAGGCTCTGCGCAGCGAATATGTTATTGAGGCAACCGGTCTTGTTGTTGAGCGTGCTCAGGCCAACGATAAATTGCCGACCGGTCAGGTTGAACTGCAGGTTGAAGCTTTGGAGATCTTAAACCGTTCCAAGACAACACCTTTTGAAATCAAGGATGGTGTGGAAGCTGCTGATGAAACGCGCCTGCGCTATCGTTACCTTGACCTGCGCCGCCCTGAGATGTTAGAAAACTTTAAACTGCGTGCCAAAGTGACGCACTCAATTCGCAATTACCTTGATGGGCTGGAATTTATAGATGTTGAAACACCGATGCTGGCTAAGTCAACGCCGGAAGGGGCGCGTGATTACTTGGTGCCAAGCCGTATCAGCCGAGGTCATTTCTATGCCCTTCCTCAAAGCCCGCAGATTACTAAGCAGCTTTTAATGAATGCTGGTTTTGACCGTTATTATCAGATTGTTAAGTGCTTCCGTGATGAGGATCTGCGGGGGGATCGCCAGCCTGAATTTACACAGGTGGATTTAGAAACTTCATTTCTGACAGATCAGGAAATTCAAGACATCACAGAAGGCATGCTTGCCAAAGTAATGAAAGATACGAAAGGTTTTGATGTGACTCTTCCTTTCCCACGCATGACTTATGATGATGCCATGAATCATTATGGTTCTGATAAGCCGGATACTCGCTTTGACATGCTTTTGCAGGACGTGACAGAGCTTGTCAAGGGAATTGACTTTAAAGTCTTCTCAGAAGCCCCGGCTGTTAAAGCTCTTGTCGCTAAAAATGCTGCTGATAAGTATTCGCGAAAAGCCATTGATAAGTTGACAGACTTTGTCAAGCCATTTGGTGCCAAAGGTTTGGCTTGGATCAAGTACAGCAAGGGAGAAGCTGCGGGTCCCATCGCTAAATTCCTCTTGCCAATTGCTGATAGGTTGACAGAACGTTTACAGCTGGAAGAAAATGATTTAGTTCTTTTTGTAGCAGACAGCTTGGATGTGGCAAATAATGCCCTGGGAGCACTGCGCAATCACTTGGGCAAAGAGCTGGGTCTCATTGATCCATCTAAGTTTAATTTTCTCTGGGTAGTTGACTGGCCCATGTTTGAATGGTCAGAAGAAGAGGGCCGCTATACCAGTGCCCACCACCCTTTCACACTGCCGCAAGAGAATACAGCTCAGGAACTGGAAGGAGATCTGAGCAAGGTTCGAGCCGTTGCCTATGATATTGTACTCAACGGTTATGAGCTTGGCGGCGGAAGTCTGCGTATTAATCAAAGAGAATTGCAGGAACGCATGTTCAAAGCTCTGGGTTTTACAAAAGACAATGCCCAAGAACAATTTGGCTTTTTGCTTGAAGCCATGGATTATGGTTTTCCACCGCATGGCGGGCTGGCTCTTGGCCTTGACCGCTTAGTCATGCTGCTGGCTGGTAAGGATAATATTCGTGAAGTTATTGCCTTTCCAAAGAACAACAGAGCCTCTGATCCAATGACTCAGGCTCCCAGCCCTGTCTCTGCTCAACAGCTCGATGAGCTTTCCTTAAATGTATTAGACCCTTCTGAAAAATAATGAATAAAAATAAATTCGTCATCGTTTTTAAGCATCGCCTCAAACGGCTGGCCAAGCGCTATCAGCTCATCCATGTTCTCTCGTCTATTTCGCGGGAGAAATATGGTGAGCGGATTTCCGGTTCTATTATTTATGCTTTGCTGTCCTCTATTGCGGTTAATTTTTTCTTTCAGCCGGGGAAAGTCTATGCCAGCGGAGCTACCGGTCTGGCACAGATCGTGTCTGCCTTGTCAGCTGAGTATGCCGGTATCACTGTTCCCGTTTCAGTAACCTTTTACGCTGTTAATATACCGCTCTTGATTATGGCTTGGTACACTATTGGACATAAGTTTACTGTTTTCACCTTTATTACAGTCACTCTGAGCTCGCTGTTTATCCAATTCATTCCTCAGATTACGCTGACACCTGACCCGATGATGAACGCCATCTTTGGCGGCTTGGTCATGGGGGTGGGCATTGGCTTTGCGCTTCGCAACAATGTTTCAAGCGGCGGAACGGATATTATCAGTCTTTTAGTTCGTAAAAAAACAGGGCGCAAGGTTGGAACAGTCTCTTTGGTGGTCAATGTTTTGATTATGGCTGTGGCGGGCATGACCTTCGGCTGGCAGTATGCGCTTTATTCGATGGTTACCATCTTTGTATCCAGCCGAATGACGGATGCTGTTTTCGTTAAGCAAAAGAAAATGCAGGCCATGATTGTTACCGGCAGGCCCAGCCGCGTGATTCGCATGATTCACAAGAAGCTCAATCGCGGCGTGACTATCATTAATGATGCCGAAGGAACCTATAATCATGAACACAAGGCTGTTCTTATCACAATCATCACGCGTGCCGAATTTAATGATTTTAAGGACATCATGAAAAAAACAGACAAGGATGCTTTTGTCTCTGTTGCAGATAACGTCAATATTATCGGCCGTTTTGTTGAAGATGATTAGGCAGAGTAGCTGTCTGCTTTATTTTACAAGAAAATGACGTAACCATTTACTAAAGTTTACATAATTATTAAACTTTTGTTTTTTGGTTTATTTCCTAAAAGAAAAGGCTTACAATGAAGCTGTTAGCTCAATGTTAGCAAAATATAAAAATTAAAGGAGATTGTTGTCATGAATTCTTTAGCTTTTGACCATTTTGAAATGATGGATGCAGACATGCTTGCCAGCATTGAAGGCGGGGTCAATTGGGATCGTGTTTTTGCTGGTGCTACGGTTTATGGTGCTGCAACGATGGCTGTTTGTATGGCTACCGGCCCGATTGGTTGGGGAGCAGCAGCAGCTTACTGGGGTCTTAGTGCAGCATCAGGCGCAATGATTGGCTATGGTCTGGCAACCTAACCGAGGCATTTGTTAAATCAATCTACGTTTTGAGGTGGTTATCGTGAGAAGAAAAAGTTCTTTTATCATTTGTACAGCAATTATCATCATATCAAATATTCTTATGATGACAGTTATTAACAATGGTGAAGAGAGTATGTCAAACCTGTTTGTAATAGCGATTTCATTAGTTTGTTTCCCGGGCTTTCTGTGGGCAATTGATAATGAGATGACTTCTTTTATCAGGATTGAATCTTCTGTACTGCTTCTTCTTGCCGTTCTTTCTGTCATGCGTTTAATCAATAGAATTGACACTTTACCTACTATAGTGAACTCCACGGTGATTATTGTCGCTTTGGGTTTAATAACAGTCCTGTTGGTTGCCGGTATTGTCAGATGGTTAACGAAAAAGAAGAATTGATTGATAAAAATCTTAAACGGTATTGAGGAGTTATTTTGAAATAATTTCTGGCCTGAAGACAAGCTTCATTTGAGGCTTGTCTTTTTTCGAGTTTGTTTCATTTCATAAGCCGGGTGGGCAAAACCGTAAATTTAGTAAGGAAGAACCTGCTGCTAAAAACTTTTTATACATGTATGTCTTTGCAGCTCTGCAAATGTCAATTTGAATGGTACTTATTTGCAAGCCCTAACCGAGACTTTCCACCGTGATAAAAGTGCCTGAAACCTCTGTGCTTCAGGCACTCGGAAGATTTGAGACCTTAGGCTCAAATCTTAGGTATGGAATTCCAACGGAAGTCGCTACCGTCCGTTATCACCTAAGGAAAGTCTCAAAAAAGACTTTGTCTACACTCTGAGCTCTTCATAGAGCTTCTTATTTTTAAGTAGGACAGGCTTTAAAGCCGAATGAACCCCAGTTACTAGCCAGCATGCACGCTGGTGCGAAGGAGCCGGAATCGGCCTTGTTTGCTTGTGTTTTTTACATTTCATCCGGAGCTTCTACACCGAGCAAGCGCAGTGCTTCTTTGAGGACAGTAGCCGTTGCATAGCTGAGCGCTAAGCGGCTGCTGCGCTCTGGACTGTTATCAAGAATGCGTGTATGGGCATAGAATTTATTGAAACTCTGTGCCAAGTTGATGGCGAATTTAGCAATAACAGAAGGTTCGAAATTATCTGCTGCCTTGGCAATGGTGTCCGGGAAGGCCTGAATGAGCTTAATAATCTCCCAGCTTTCAGCATCGTTTAAATGATAGACTGCTTTTTCATCAGGCTGGAAGTCGGCTTTTCTGAGAATGGATTGGATACGGGCATGGGCATACTGGACATAAGGCCCAGTTTCCCCTTCAAAGGAAACCATGGCTTCAAGATCAAAGTCATAGCCGTTGTTGCGGTCTGTTTTCAGGTCGTAAAATTTAATAGCTCCGACACCGACAGCGTGGGCAACCTCTTCCTTGTTTGCCAGATCAGGATTTTTGGCATCAATCTGAGCCAGAGAGCGTTTGACAGCCTCGGCAATGGTCGGCTCAAGCAGGATAACATTGCCTTTGCGGGTTGACAGCTTTTTCCCATTTTTAGTTACCAGTCCAAAGGAAACATGCTCGATGTCTTGTCCCCAAGAGTATCCCATCTCTGTCAGAACAGCCTTTAACTGTCTAAAGTGGGCTGCTTGTTCCTGTCCGACAACATAGAGGGATTTGGCAAAATCATATTCACGTTTGCGGTAGAGAGCGGCAGCCAAGTCACGGGTAATATAAAGCGTAGCCCCGTCCGATTTTTTGATGAGGGCAGGGTGCTCAATGCCGTATTTTTCAAGATTGACAACCTGGGCTCCGTCAGATTCTTCTAACAGCCCTTTTTGCGTTAGTAAATCAACGACTTCATCCATCTTGTCATTGTAAAATGCTTCCCCGTTGTAGCTGTCAAAATTAACACCTAATTCCTTATAAAGACGGTTGAATTCGACCAAACTTTCATCGCGGAACCACTGCCAGAGCTCAAGTGCTTCTTTGTCACCGTTTTCTAATTTGCGGAACCATTCGCGCGCTTCTTCGTCAATTTCCGGCTGCTTTTCGGCCTCAGCGTTGATGCGGACATAAAGTTTTAAAAGCTCGTCAATAGGATGAGCCTTGACAGCTTCTTCATCTCCCCATTTTTTGTAGGCCACAATCAACATGCCGAATTGCTTGCCCCAGTCACCTAGATGATTGATTTTAATGGTCTTATAGCCCAATTTTTGAAAAATATTGGACAGAGCATCTCCGATGACTGTTGAGCGCAGGTGCCCGATCGAAAACGGTTTTGCAATATTGGGGCTGGAGAGGTCTATGGTAATTGAGCGGCCCTGCCCGATTGTTTTTTGAGCATAGCTGCTGCCTTGCTTGATAACATCTTTCAGAACCTGTGCTGAAATTTCTGTTTTGTTGAGAAAGAAGTTGATATAAGGACCGACAGCTTCAACTTTTTCAAAATGACTGACATCAATTTGTTCAGCCAGTGAAGCGGCAATCATTTGCGGTGCTTTGCGCATGGTTTTAGCCAAGCTGAAGGCGGGAAAAGCTACATCTCCCATCTCAGCGTTTTTAGGCTTTTCAAGCAAATCCAAAATGCTGTCAGTATCTAAATCACTAATAACTTTAGTCAGTTCTTCTGCAACTAATTGTTTGTTATCCATTTCTGTCTCCTCAAAAGTAATCATTTTATTTTAACATAAATTACCATGCTTTTGCTGAAAATTGCAAAAAATCTACAATCTTTCCTGTCAGCTGCTTTTAACAATCAAAGGATGAAAAAAGCCCCAATTTTTGATATAATTTTAGAGATAATCAGATAATTGAGGAAACTAATGAATAAAAAAGACCGTCAGCAGCAGATAAAGCGTATCATTCAGGCCAATCATATCGGTACTCAGGAAGAAATTAAAGCCCATCTTCAAAAAGAGGGCATTTCGGTAACACAGGCGACCCTTTCGCGCGATTTGCGGGAGATCGGCCTGTTAAAACTGCGAGACGAATCAGGACGGCTGTACTACAGCCTTTCAGAAGGGGAGTCTTCTTACTTTGAACCCCTTATTTTGAGTTATGTTTTAAGCGTTGCACGTGCTGGCTTTATGCTGGTTCTGCATACGAATCTGGGTGAGGCAGATGTTTTGGCCAATCTGATTGATGGCAGCCAAAAGTCTGAAATTCTGGGAACGATTGCCGGTGCGGACACCTTGTTAGTTATTTGTAAAGATGAAGAAACCGCCGGCCGGCTGGAAAATGATATTTTGTCAAACCTATGAATTCATTTGAAGAAGCACTTGAAACTTTAGTTGCACTGCTGCGAAAACATGACAGTGTCACAGCTTATCAGGCTGTTGAAAAAAAGATTAAGTCGCTGCCTGAGCTCAGCCACTTGGCCCATGAAATGAAGGCTTATCAGCAAGATGCTGTGCTTTTTCAGAAAATTGAAAAGGCAAAGGCTCAAAAAAAGGCAGATCAGCAGGCGGAGCAGCTGGGAAAAGATTTAGACGGCCTTCCGATTGTCCAGGATTATCGAGCTAAGATGCAGGATGCCAGCGATCTTTTGCAGTATGTTACAAAGACGCTGGAAGACAGGATAAATGAGGAGTTAGGAAATGACTAAGGAAAAACTCTCTCCGGGAATGCAGCAGTATTTGGATATTAAGGAAGATTATCCAGATGCTTTTTTGCTTTTCCGTATGGGAGATTTTTACGAACTATTTTATGATGATGCCGTCAAGGCCGCCAGAATTTTAGAAATCAGCCTCACCAGCCGCAACAAAAATGCAGACAATCCCATTCCAATGGCGGGTGTTCCCTACCATTCAGCTCAGCAGTATATTGATGTGCTGGTTGAGCTGGGTTACAAGGTTGCTATTGCTGAGCAGATGGAAGATCCTAAAAAAGCTGTCGGTGTCGTTAAACGTGAGGTCGTTCAGGTTATTACACCGGGGACGCTGGTGGATTCAAGCAAGCCGGACAGTGCCAATAATTTTTTAGTTGCTCTTGATACGGACGGCAATCGTTTTGGACTTTCTTATATGGATCTGTCAACCGGGGAATTTTATGCGACGACCTTAGCAGATTTAACCGCGGTCAGAAGTGAAGTGCTTAATCTTAAGGCGCGTGAGCTGGTTCTGGGTTTTGATCTTGATGAGGAAGCAGAACAGATTTTCCGCAAGCAGATGAATCTTCTCTTGTCTGTTGAAAAAACGGTCTATGGCGATCTGCACCTGCTTGACAGCCAGTTAACCGATCTGGAGCTTGCCGTAGCTGGTAAGCTTTTACAATATGTGCATACAACTCAAAAGCGAGAGCTGAGCCATTTACAAAAGCTTGTCCACTACGAAATTAAAGATTATTTGCAAATGTCTTACACCACAAAATCCAGTTTGGATCTCTTGGAAAATGCTCGCAGCGGTAAAAAACACGGCAGCCTCTATTGGCTTTTGGACGAGACAAAAACAGCGATGGGAACCCGGCTTTTACGGACTTGGATTGACCGTCCTTTAGTCAGCCGTAAGCTTATCAGCAAGCGTCAGGAGATTATCCAAGTTTTTCTTGATCAATTTTTTGAACGCAGTGATTTGAGCGACAGTCTTAAGGGAGTTTACGATATCGAGCGCTTGGCCAGCCGAGTTTCTTTTGGAAAAGCAAATCCTAAGGATCTTTTGCAGCTGGGTCAGACCTTGGCTCAGGTTCCGGTCATTAAGGCTATTTTAGAAAGTTTTGCCAATCCTGCGCTGGAAAATTTAGTCAATCAAATTGATCCCCTTCCAGAGCTTGAAGAGCTGATTCGCTCAGCTATTGATCCTAACGCGCAAATGACGATTACAGAAGGTAATATTATTCGCGAAGGTTTTGATGAGACCTTGGATAAATACCATAAAGTCATGAGGGAAGGAACAAGCTGGATTGCGGATATCGAGGCCAAAGAGCGCCAAGCAAGCGGTATTTCCACTTTGAAGATTGATTATAATAAAAAAGACGGTTACTATTTCCATGTCACTAATTCTAATCTCTCTTTGGTGCCTGAACACTTCTTTAGAAAGGCAACCTTGAAAAATTCTGAGCGTTTCGGAACAGCGGAGTTAGCCAAAATTGAGGGTGAAATGCTGGAAGCGCGAGAAGAATCAGCTAATTTAGAGTATGATATTTTCATGAGGATTAGGGCTCAGGTTGAATCCTATATTGAACGCCTGCAAACTCTGGCTAAGACGCTGGCAACGGTTGATGTCCTGCAAAGTTTGGCGGTGGTGGCAGAAAATAACCACTATGTTCGTCCGGTTTTTAACGATGATAGAATCATCACTATTGAGAGCGGCCGCCATGCAGTGGTTGAAAAAGTCATGGGTGCCCAAGAGTATATTCCTAATACGATCCATCTCAATCAAGATACCAGTATCCAGCTGATTACAGGACCTAATATGAGCGGTAAGTCAACCTATATGCGCCAGCTCGCCCTGACTGTCATCATGGCTCAAATGGGATCCTTTGTTGCAGCTAATTCAGCTGATCTGCCTATTTTTGATGCTATTTTTACCCGCATCGGTGCGGCAGATGATTTGATTTCCGGGCAGTCAACCTTTATGGTTGAAATGATGGAAGCCAACCATGCTATCAAGGCTGCCAATGAAAACTCTCTGATTCTTTTTGATGAACTGGGCCGCGGAACAGCTACCTATGACGGAATGGCTCTGGCACAGGCTATTATTGAATACATTCATGATAACATCAAGGCTAAGACGATGTTTGCCACTCACTATCACGAGTTGACAGACCTGTCAACTAGCTTGACACACCTTGTCAATGTCCATGTTGCAACTCTGGAAAAAGATGGGGAAGTGACTTTCTTACACAAGATAACAGACGGTCCGGCAGATAAGTCTTATGGGATTCATGTCGCAAAAATTGCCGGCCTCCCTGAAGATTTATTGAACCGTGCAGACCATATTTTAGTAGACTTAGAAAACACCAGTGCTGCTGTTTCGGTTAATCTGAAAAATGACAAAAGTCCTGATCAGCCTGCCCAAGAACAGCTGTCGCTCTTTACTATCACTGACGATCACAAAGAGCTGCTGGAAAAATTAGGACAGCTGGATGTTGCCAATTTAACCCCGAGAGAAGCGATGAATGCTCTTTTTGATTTGAAAGATATGCTATAGCAGAGGAGTTATCTCAATTGAGATTGCTCCTTTGTTTTATGTTATAATAGACACACATTCCAGTGAGGTAACTTATGTCAAAAATTATTGAACTACCAGAAATATTAGCCAATCAGATCGCTGCCGGTGAAGTCATTGAAAGACCGGCCAGTGTCGTAAAAGAATTAGTGGAAAATGCTATTGATGCAGGCAGCAGTCAGATCACCATCGAAATTGAGGAATCAGGTCTCAAAAAGATTCAGGTGACAGATAACGGTCAAGGAATGGAAGAGGCTGATGTAGCTATGAGTCTGCACCGCCATGCCACCAGTAAAATCAAGAGTCAGGCTGACCTTTTTAGGATTCGCACGCTGGGTTTTCGCGGTGAAGCCCTTCCTTCCATCGCCTCTGTCAGCCGTTTGAGTATCAAAACTGCCAGTAAGACAGAAAATCACGGGACTTTCCTCCTGGCTAACGGAGGCAAGGTTGAAAAAGAAGAAGCCGTCAGTACACCGGTTGGTACAAAAATAACCGTCGAAGATCTTTTTTTCAATACTCCGGCTCGGCTAAAATATATGAAGAGTCTGCAAGCTGAGTTAGCCCACATTATTGATGTTATCAACCGTCTCAGTCTGGCCCACCCGGAGATTGCCTTTACCTTGGTTAATGACGGCCGTGAACTGACAAGAACTTCAGGCAATGGTGATTTGCGCCAGGCTATAGCAGGCATTTACGGCCTTAATACGGCTAAAAAAATGGTTGAAATTTCCAATGCTGACCTTGATTTTGAAGTGTCCGGCTATATCAGCCTGCCGGAGCTGACACGGGCAAACCGCAACTATATCACGATTCTTATCAACGGACGCTATATCAAGAATTTTCTGCTGAACCGAGCCATCTTAGATGGTTACGGGTCTAAGCTGATGGTGGGGCGCTTTCCTATTGCAGTTATTGATATTCAGATCGATCCTTACCTAGCAGATGTCAATGTTCACCCTACCAAGCAGGAAGTTAGAATTTCTAAAGAAAAAGAGCTGATGCAGCTTATCAGCTCAGCTATTGCTGACAGTCTCAGAGAACAGGACTTAATTCCTGATGCTCTGGAAAATCTTGCTAAGGCCAGCACTCGCCATAGTCAAACGCAGCAGCAGACTTCCTTGCCGCTAAAGCAGCCAAGTATTTATTACGACAAGGAGAAAAATGATTTTTTCCGTAAAGACACAACAGTAGCAGAGGCTGAAACTTCCTTTACAGAAGTTGACAATGCTGTAAAGCAAGCTGTTGACAACGAACCGTCTGGTGCAGTTAAATATGCTGAGCGCAAGCAAGACAGCCAAGAGGACAAAGACCACCCAGATATCATTTTAAGTGATAAAAACCAAAAACGTCAGCTCAGTAAGCTGATGCAAAATTTGGAAAATGAAGAAGCCTCTTCTTTTCCTGAATTGGATTATTTCGGTCAGATGCATGGAACTTATCTCTTTGCTCAGGGGGAAGGCGGTCTTTACATTATTGATCAGCACGCTGCACAAGAACGTGTAAAATATGAGTACTATCGTGAAAAAATAGGTCAGGTTGACAGTAGTTTACAGCAGCTTTTGGTGCCTTATCTTTTTGAATTCCCAGCCAATGATTTTATGACCTTGCAGGAAAAAATGCCAATTCTCAACGAAGTTGGTATCTACTTGGAGGCCTACGGGGAAAATACTTTCATTCTGCGAGAGCATCCGATCTGGCTGCAGGAAAAAGAAATCGAATCTGCCATTTATGAAATGTGCGACATGCTGCTTTTGACAAATGAAGTATCCGTAAAAAATTACCGGGCAGAGCTGGCCATTATGATGTCCTGCAAGCGCTCGATCAAAGCTAATCATGCCTTAGATGACTATTCTGCCAGAAATCTTTTGAATCAGCTGTCGCAGTGCAAGAATCCCTACAACTGTCCGCACGGTCGGCCGGTTTTAGTTAATTTTACCAAGTCTGATATGGAAAAAATGTTCCGCCGGATTCAGGAAAACCATACCAGCCTGCGAGAGTTGGGCAAATACTGATTGAGAGGATTAGGAGGGAGAAACATGAGTTATTCGGCATCTCGCTGCATTAAATTTCTAACCATCTTTATCCTGTGTTTCCTCCTGAATCCTTATCGTTTTTTACCAGTAGCAGACGATATTCGCCAATTTTTACGATTTTCGGTTTATATTGCAGTCGCTATCAATGGAATTTGGCTGTTTAGAGATGATTTTGCACACACCTATTTGACGTTTAAACAGCATATCTGGCGCTCGCTGGGAAGCTTGGTCTTTCTGGCGGTCTTAATCTTATTGGGAGAGGTGCTGAGTTCAGTCTTGATGGGTATCCTTTGTCAACTATTTAATAGCACAGAAGAAACCTTGGCCAATCAAGTATATTTGGAAAAATTGCTTAATCATCGCTTCTTATTTCTGCCCGCTGTTGTCTCTGTCTCATTGACAGGGCCTGTTGTTGAAGAATTAGTCTTTCGTAAGTCCATGATTGATTTGGGCAAGAAATACCTGCCTCTTCCGCTTATTGTTAGTTTACAGGCCGTCTTATTTGCAGCCATCCATATTCATCTGTTTCAGACTTCGGAGTTTATTAATGCCACTCCATATTTAATAGCTGCTTTTATCTATGGGATAGCTTATATAAGGACTGACCAGATTTTTTACCCAATTGCTGTGCATATTTTTTTCAATACAGTCAATATTCTGATGCTTTTAGTTCTTAAAATAGCTGCCGCCTGCCTTTAGGCCGCTTTTATGCTTGGCTGACAGTCCCCCGAAAATTCATAAATTATGCTATACTGGTAAGGATTAAAGAAAGGCAAAAAACATGTTTGATTATATCAAAGGAAAATTAACGAAAATCACAGCAAAATACATTGTCGTTGAAGCAAATGGTCTGGGTTATATCATCAATGTCGCTAACCCTTACAGCTTTTCAGAGCAGATGAATCAGGAACTGAAAATTTACCTGCATCACGTCGTGCGTGAGGATGCACAGCTGCTTTATGGCTTTCATACGGAAGATGAAAAGTCGGTTTTTCTTAATCTTATTTCAGTCTCAGGAATTGGGCCTACGTCAGCGCTTGCTATTATTGCAGCCGACGATAATGAAGGTTTAGTAGCAGCTATTGATAAGAGCGATGTGACTTACCTCATGAAATTTCCGAAAATCGGGAAAAAAACCGCCCAACAAATGGTTTTAGATTTGGCTGGCAAGTTTGTCGATGCTGAAACAGCAGAAGCTGGCAAAAGAAGCAAACCTTCGGTTGCGGACAATAAAGATTTGGAAGAAGCTATGGAGGCTCTTTTGGCATTGGGATATAAGGCCAAGGAACTGAAAAAAATTCGTAGGTTCTTTGAAGGCACTAACGATACGGCTGAGAACTACATCAAGGCAGCCTTAAAAATGCTCATTAAGTAACAAGCTTGATATTTTCATTAGAGGAGGTTATTATGCAGCGCTGCGGCTGGGTGAAAGAAAACAACCCTTTGTATATCGCTTATCATGATGAGGAATGGGGACAACCGCTCCATGATGATCAAAAACTATTTGAATTACTGTGCTTAGAGACTTACCAGGCAGGGCTGTCTTGGGAGACAGTCCTCAATAAACGTGCTGCTTTTAAAAAAGCCTTCCATAACTATGATGTTCAAAAAGTAGCTCACATGTCAGATCAGGATTTGGATCGATTGATGGAAAATCCTGAGATTATTCGCAATAAACGTAAAATTTATTCTACTCGTGCTAACGCGCTGGCCTTTTTAAAAATTCAGGAAGAGTTTGCTAGCTTTGATGCCTACCTCTGGTCTTTTGTCAATGGCAAGAGCGTCAATCATAATATCGAAAATTATCAGGAAGTACCGAGTAAGACAGCTTTGTCTGAGAATCTTTCCAAAGATTTAAAAAAGAAAGGCTTTAAATTTGTCGGACCCGTCTGCATTTATTCTTATCTGCAGGCCGCTGGTTTGATCAATGACCATGAAATCAGCTGTGATTTTAATCCCAGTAAGAGAGAAGCTTGAATTTTATTGCTCACTTGACAGACCTGTAAACCGCAGTAAGAGTAAGATAACTAGGCAGAACAGGTAAATACCGGATATAATAATGATGAAAAGCAGGGACAGCTGTCCTTGTCTTTTTCGTCGTTAGCGATTTTGTGAAAAGACTTCCTGGTTTAGCGCGGTAAAAACGCGGTAATTGCTTTATAGTTTAGCTCTCAAGAGGCCCAAAATGATTTTTAGCAAAAATAAGAAATTAAACTTATTTTGTGATAAAATAAAGCGATATTACGAATAGATAAGTAGGTGACAATATGAAAGCTGAGATTATTGCTGTCGGGACAGAGATTTTGATGGGACAGATTGTCAATACCAATGCGCAGTTTTTATCAGAAAAGCTGGCACAGCTGGGCATTGATGTTTATTTTCAGACGGCAGTAGGTGATAATGAAGAGCGTCTTTTGTCTGTTTTAAATATTGCTAAAGGACGCAGCGATTTAGTAGTGCTCTGCGGCGGCTTAGGCCCCACAGAAGATGACTTAACCAAGCAGACCCTGGCAAAATTTTTAGGAAGAGATTTGGTTTTTGATGAAGCTGCCCAAGCTCGTCTGGATGAATTTTTTGCTTCTCGTCCGGCCTCAGCACGCACGCCCAACAATGAACGTCAGGCACAGATTGTTACAGGAAGCCGGCCGCTGCCTAATGCAACCGGTTTAGCCGTAGGCGGTATTTTAAAAGCTGAAGGAGTGACTTATGTTGTACTGCCGGGACCGCCGAGTGAATTGAAGCCTATGGTCAATCAGGAGCTCCTGCCTTATTTATCTGAGACGTCTGAACAGCTTTATTCGCGCGTGCTGCGCTTTTTCGGTATTGGTGAGAGCCGTTTGGTTACCTTGCTGCATGACCTGATTGATAGACAGACAGACCCCACTATTGCTCCTTATGCCAAGATTGGAGAAGTGACCATTCGGCTGTCAACAAAGGCCTATAGTCAAGAGGGAGCAGATGCTAAGCTGGATCAAGTAGAAAAAGACATTTTAGCAGTTGACCATTTATCTGACTACCTTTACGGCTATGGTGAGGATAATTCATTGGCTCAGGTAGTGTTTGACCTGCTTAAAAAGGAAGGAAAAACAATTACAGCAGCCGAAAGTTTAACTGCAGGGCTGTTTCAAGCAAGACTGGCAGATTTTGCAGGAGCTTCGGATATTTTTAAGGGAGGCTTTGTGACTTACAGCATAGAAGAAAAAGCAAAAATGCTGAATATTCCGCTTGAAGAGCTAAAAACGCACGGTGTTGTCAGCGATTTTACCGCTAAAAAAATGGCGGAGCAGTCACGGCTTCTAACCGGAGCAGACTTAGCTGTTTCCTTGACCGGAGTAGCTGGTCCCGATCAGTTGGAAGGTCAGCCGGCCGGAACCGTCTTTATCGGGCTGTCAAGCGCTCAGGAAACTTTGTCACGCAAGGTTTTGATAGGGGGCCGCAGCCGCTCAGATGTACGCCATATTGCTGTTTTGCATGCTTTTAATTTAGTACGTCAAACTTTATTATCTGATAAAAATTTAGTATAATAAAATGACGGTCTTGGAACTTTAAAAAATAGGAGAAAAAGGATTGGCAAAAAAAACAAAAAAGACAGAAGAAATTACCAAAAAATTTGGAGATGAGCGCAAAAAAGCGCTTGATACTGCTTTAAAAAATATTGAGAAAGACTTTGGTAAAGGTGCCGTTATGCGCCTTGGGGAACGAGCTGAGCAAAAAGTTCAAGTCATGAGCTCAGGCAGCTTGGCTCTTGATATTGCCTTAGGTGCCGGCGGCTATCCTAAAGGACGTATTGTTGAAATCTACGGACCGGAATCATCAGGTAAAACAACCGTTGCTCTTCATGCTGTAGCCCAAGCCCAAAAAGATGGCGGAATTGCTGCTTTTATTGACGCAGAGCATGCTTTAGATCCAGCCTATGCAGCAGCTCTGGGCGTTAATATTGATGAACTGCTGCTGTCCCAGCCGGATTCAGGAGAGCAAGGCCTTGAAATTGCCGGTCAGCTGATTGACTCAGGTGCTGTTGATTTGGTAGTTGTTGACTCAGTTGCTGCGCTTGTACCGCGTGCAGAAATCGACGGTGACATCGGTGACAGCCATGTCGGTCTTCAGGCGCGGATGATGAGTCAGGCCATGCGTAAGCTGTCTGCATCTATCAATAAGACAAAAACTATCGCAATTTTTATCAATCAGCTGCGTGAAAAAGTCGGAGTGATGTTTGGCAATCCCGAAACAACACCCGGCGGGCGTGCACTGAAGTTTTACGCGTCTGTGCGTCTTGATGTCCGCGGCAATACTCAAATTAAGGGAACCGGCGATCAAAAAGACAGCAATATTGGTAAGGAAACCAAAATTAAAGTTGTAAAAAATAAAGTTGCTCCGCCGTTTAAGGAAGCCTTTGTGGAAATCATGTATGGAGAAGGAATCTCCCGCACAGGTGAGCTGGTTAAAATTGCCAGCGATTTAGGCATTATTCAAAAGGCTGGTGCTTGGTATTCTTATAATGGTGAGAAGATTGGTCAAGGTTCAGAAAATGCTAAGAAATTCTTGGCTGATAATCCCGAAATCTTTGATGAAATTGACCATAAAGTACGTGTTCAGTATGGTTTGATTGAAGACAGTGAATCTGATCAAAAACAGGAATCTAAAGAAGACAGTACTGCTCAATCTGATCAAGATCTCGTTCTCGAACTCGATGATGCTATTGAACTGGAAGATTAAATAAAAATAGGTCCAGAGACCGACTATTTATTTAATGAATTGTGCTAAGATAGTATTATCCTGTAAGGAAAGAGAGATTGAAACATGATTAAAATTTATACAATTTCAAGCTGTACAAGTTGCAAGAAAGCAAAAACATGGCTTAATGCTCACAAACTCCCTTATAAAGAACAAAACTTAGCAAAAGATATACTGACCAAGGAAGAGATTCTTAACATCCTTTCAAAAACAGAAAACGGGATTGAAAGTATTGTATCCTCAAAAAATCGTTATGCCAAGGCTCTCAACTGTAATATTGATGATTTGAGTGTCAACGAGGTCATTGATTTAATTCAGGAGAATCCCCGGATTCTAAAGAGTCCTATTTTGATTGATGATAAACGTCTTCAGGTCGGTTATAAAGAAGATGATATTCGTGCTTTCTTGCCGCGGGCTATCCGCAATGTTGAAAATACAGAAGCTCGTTTGCGTGCAGCTTTGTAAAAAGTGAAAAGCTGGAACTTGTGTTCCGGCTTTTTTGCTGTCTTAAGTATTTGCGGCGGAGTTTGTTTCAGCATAAAGGGTAAAGACTGTTGCATCACGGATCGGCTTCTATACTGAAAGTAAATGAAACAGAGCCAGAAACTTCTCAGAGGAGTGTAAAAACATTAGAATTGGTCCTTAATTTTTTTAATATTCTTACTGTTTTTCCTTTAAATTATGCTATACTGGAATCAAGGAGAAGGATTATGAGAAGAAGTAGTAAGAAACAAAAAGAGTTGGCTCCCTTTTGGCTGTATTATAAAATCGGTATCGGTCTGGTTTTTATTGCCTCATTGGCAGTGCTTTATTTTTACCGGTCTCAATGGCTGATTATTCTTCCGTTTGCTTATTTATCAGGGCTTCTGCTGCTCTTGTCCAGAACTAAGCTAAGTGGCTGGGCTCTGGTTGTACTTAGTTTTATCCGCTACGTAGTTATCTTTTTTACACTGACTTACGGTGCCTTTGTTGCTTTAGATATTAAACAGGGTGCAAGCGTAAAGGAAGCCCTGACAGCACCATATCACCTGTTTTCTCTTGTTTTTGAGCCCACCATGCCTTTTTCAGGGATATTACTGGGGGTTATAATACTGCTCCTCTTCCTCTTTGCTTATCGAAAGAGAGTATAGCCGTAGCTGATTATACAAAGGAGATGAATTATTGAAAAAGAAATTGACGCTGCTTCTGCTGACTAGCTTGCTTTTAACAGCCTGTGCCCCGGTACATCTGGTTAGGGAAGTTTCTTCCAGAAAAACAGAATCTGGAAAAATGGTGAAGAAATCAGTCAAGAAGAAAAAACATTCTGACACAACCACAACAACTGAAGAAGAAAAAGAAGTTGTTACTGAGGCCTATACCTATACGTATAAGTCTAAAAGTGACATGCCTGATCAAAGGCATACGCACACGCTGACCTATCAAGGCGACAAGTTTCTTACCATTAAGATGGAAGTCATCCAGCCTTATGATGAGCAGACAACAGCAACTTTAAAAAATCACAGTTTAGAAGAAGTACGGGCACTTTTGAAAAAACAAATGGATGTCAATCCGGATATTCAAAAGCTCAAAACTGTCCGAGGCGTAGCCTTGGATATTGATGTTACAGAAAACTATGAAGCAAAGGTAACCTTTACTTTTGATATTCCAAATATTGACAGGGATGCCTTGTCAGCAGTTGGAAGCAGTTTCGGTGATTTATCAAGAATGACGAGACTAACACCAAAACTTTATATCGCTGCTCTCAAAAGAGAGGGTGCAACGAAGATTATTCAACAGTAAGTCTGGAAGAGACGGCTGCTATAGCTGTCTTCCCCAGACTTTGTTTTTTTAAAGATAATTATTCCAGCGTGATAAACGATCTAAGAGTATCTTATCGTTCCGCTGTTTAGATCTGACTGAGACGCTTATTGATTTCTTGAACGTCTTTTTTTTGTGTCAAATAGAGGAAGAGATAAATGAAGCTATAAATGATAGACGCAAGGAGCAAGAATAAACCAAAACTTGCCCAAGCCATTTTAAACCAATGCAGGTAAATACCCGAAAGAACAAGCGGGATAAGGATTAGAAAATAATGAATTGCAGTTGCAGACAGCAGGCTTAATCTTTCATTTTTAAAAAGCCTGCCTGCCGCCCCCTGAAGTATTCCAAGCAGCGCGAAGATTAAAAGCTGAACAGCGCCGGCCTGTGAGGCTGATGAGAACATGTGAGTGAAACTTGGGATTCCCAGAGAGCTGCTGTTTGGAAAAAAGAGGGTAGTGATGAGACAGTTTATGAATGAGCCGATTCCCATTCCAATAAAAGCATAACTGATAATGTGTTTAGCGATTTTCATGGTAGGTTTCCTCCTTAAATTTTTAATTTTTCTTTAAAGCGCTTTAAACTGCGTCTGGATACAAAACTGACAAAGCCGTTTTTTAAAGTGACTTCAATGCTGCCCTTAATGGTCAGATCCAGCTGTTTTATATATTTGATATTGATTATTTCTCCCTGTGAAATCCGAATGAAATTTGAATTTAAGTGCTGCTCAAAATAAAAAATTCTTTGTTTGGCCAAATAGGTGTCCGTTAGGGTTTGAATGAAAACATGCTTGTTTTCAGTGAAAATCCGAATGATGTTTTCAGTCTTGATAAATTCCAGCCGCTTGTTTTTGTAGCCATAGATAAAATAAGGTTTTTTCTCAATAAAATCAATAATTTCCTGAGTTTGTAAATCAATCTGCGCTGTGTAAATTTTAATCAGGGTTTCTTTTAGCTGAGCATCCTTAATAACTTCTAGTTTCATATAGCTTTCCTTCCTTTGTCTTTAGTATATAGAATTTTTGAAAGGGAGACCAGCGTTTGCGGCTATGTGGCTTCTAATTTGAGATATGTGGCTCTTATCCTTGTGAAAATACTGAAAATAAGATATAATGTAACATGATATTCCCTATGAGAAAGAAGGTGTTATTGTGGGATTTACAGATGAAACAGTTCGTTTTAACCTTGACGATGGAAATAAAAAAGAAATCAGTGAAACGTTGACGCATGTTTATCGTTCACTAGAAGAAAAAGGTTATAATCCAATCAACCAGATTGTCGGTTATGTTTTGAGTGGTGATCCTGCTTACGTACCTCGTTACAATGATGCTCGCAATCAAATCCGTAAATATGAACGCGATGAAATTGTGGAAGAATTGGTACGTTATTATTTACAAGGAAACGGGATTGATTTAGGATGAGAATAATGGGGCTGGACGTCGGTTCAAAAACCGTTGGTGTTGCGATTAGCGATCCTCTGGGTTTTACAGCGCAGGGAGTTGAGATTATTGCTATTAATGAAGCCAATGGAGAATTCGGCCTTGAGCGCCTAGCTGATCTGGTCAAAGAGTACAAGGTTGAAAAGTTTGTGGTAGGCCTGCCTAAAAATATGAACAACACAAGCGGTCCGCGTGTTGAGGCCAGCAGAGCTTACGGAGAAAAAATCAAGGAGCTTTTTGAGCTGCCTGTTGATTATCAGGATGAGCGCCTGACCACTGTTCAGGCAGAACGAATGTTAGTTGAGCAGGCTGATGTCAGCCGCGGCAAACGTAAAAAAGTTATTGATAAGCTGGCCGCTCAGCTGATTTTGCAAAATTATTTAGATCGAATGTTTTAAGCAGGAATGCTTAAAAGCTGTAGTCAGGTAATTCAGCTGCTTTCTTCACCGGAACGAAAGCCAATTTATCAAATGAAAATATAGGAGGCGATTATGTCACATCATCATGAACAAGAGCATGACCTTATCACGCTTGTTGACGAGCAGGGAAATGAGACCTTGTTTGAAATTCTTTTAACGATTGACGGGAAAGAAGAATTTGGGAAAAATTATGTTCTTTTAGTGCCGGCCGGAGCTGAAGAAGATGCTGATGGTCAGATTGAAATTCAAGCCTATTCATTTACTGAAAATGAAGATGGCACAGAAGGCGATTTACAGCCGATTCCAGAAGATGCTGATGCTGAATGGGATATGATTGAAGAAGTTTTCAACAGCTTTTTAGATGAAGATTAATAAAAGGTCTCTGATGCTTGTATCAGCTTTCAAACGTTAGACAGACTGTTTATGAGAAGGATTGTGTTCTGAATTGCAGAGCTCAGTTCTTTTAGTTTTGTCCGGATAGGTTTATTATTGAAATGATAAATTTGTCATTTAATATTATAAAAAGCACCTCTAATCTTAGATTTTTAACCTAAGGTTAGGGGTGCTTTTAATCTTAATCTGAGAAATTAATGGAATTGCATACCGCCATCAACAACAATCGTCTGGCCGGTGATATAGTCTGAATCAGGTCCTGCCAGGAAAGCAACCGCATTAGCGACATCTTCTGGCTCAGATAGACGCTTGAGGGTGATATCCTTAGCGAAGGTTTGCATACCCCATTCGTCATCTTTACCGGCATTTTTTCCGACTTCATGTGCAATATCATACATCATTGGTGTCTTCACAATACCAGGTGCATAAGCGTTTACCGTAATGCCGTCATCAGCCAGATCACGAGCTAAGGTCTGGGTAATTCCGCGAACAGCAAATTTAGTTCCGCCATAAATAGTCAAGTTAGGATTGCCGACTACACCGGCCTGAGAGGTCGCATTGATGATTTTGCCCCCATGACCCAAACGTTCAAAAATTCTTTGAGCAGCTTGACTGCCCCAGATAACACTGCCGACGTTAATCGCAAATGTCTGTTCAAATTGTTCGGGTGTGATGGTTTCCAGCGGTGTTGTCGGAGCGACACCGGCATTATTGACCACCACAGTCAGGTCTCCAAAGTGCTCAACGACTTGGTCAAAAGCGGCAAACACCTGGTCTTGCTTCGAAACGTCAGCAATTACAGCAAAGGCATTTTCAGCTGACAGCTGCTCCACAGCAGCATTGGCTGACTCTTTATTGTAATCCAAGATTCCTATTTTAAAACCGTCTGCATGCAAGCGTTTAGCGATAGCAAAACCAATCCCCTGACCAGCACCGGTAACAATAGCAACTTTAGTCATAAAAACGACCCCCAAAAATTTTATGGGTCTTATTATATCTTTTTCCAGCTCTGTCATCAAGAAAGGGTTTGCATTTTTAGGCGTTTTTAACATATCATTTATAACTGAAATAATTTTAACTATTTTGACTTGTTTGCTTCTGGACGAGGATAACAGTTACTATTTTAAAACGGCCCTTCATCATAAGCATTTCTTCTCTCTGCTCTTAGAAGATCATTCTTGTAGGAAAGTCAGTGGAGCTGTCAAAGCTTGCTCTTTTTGCGAATAGTTAAAAGGGGTGTACAATGAGTAAGAAGAAGCTGACTCGGGAAGAGGAATTATTTTTAAAAGCCTATAGAGAAAAGTCTTGCCACCGTTTCAGAGACATTTTAACTTATGCTTTTATCTTAGATAAATTGACTAATAAGTAGATTTTGTTATACTTTTAATAGGAAAATTCAAGGAGAAACTAGTTTGGATAAACGACAAGATAAATACAGCAATGAAACATTGGCAGACCAAAGTGTCCGCAAGGATTCTGATACGAGCAGGGGGCCTGCAGAAGTTGATTCTCTGCATCGGCTTTATATTACTATCTTCAGCGCTTTTGTCAGCTTTTTCAGTGTGGCTATGCCTGTTTTCACTGATTTTGGCAATGCTGTGCAGTCTCAGAATCTCTATACTGGCTTTATGATGGCCCAGAACCATTTGCCTTACAGTGATATTTTTGCGACGGGCGGCTTTGTCTATTATGGACTGATCTCTTTGAGTTATTTATTAGGAAGCAGTTTCTGGCTGATCTTTGTCCAGTTTGCCGCCTTTTACTTTTCAGGGATCTACCTTTATAAGATTGTTTACCACATGACGGATAAAGAAGAAGTAGCCATCAACACTATACTGCTTTTTTATCTGGGCAATTTTGCGCTGGGCTTTGGCGGTCTTTACCCTGTTCAGTTTGCCATGCCATTTGTCTTGCTGTCGCTGTGGTTTTTGACGAAATATTTTGCGGGACTGACAAGAGATGAGGGCTTTATCGTTTATGGTCTGACAGGAGCGTTTGCCTATTTAATTGAGCCCAGGACCCTGTTTTTCTGGTTGGTTTCTTTGGCTGTCATCTGTGTTCACAACATTAAAAATCGTCGTTATGCCCACGGTTTCTATCAGATTCTCTGCTTGCTGTTTGGCGGACTTCTGGTATTTTATACCTTCGGCTATTTTGTCTTAAACATGCAGATCCTGTCGTCCTATGTTTCTCAGGCCGGAACTTATTATTTTACTTATTTTGCACTGGGCAAAGAGGATGTCTTGCTGACAATTCTCTTCCAGCTCTTTGTGCTCTTTGCTTCGGGTCTGTTAATGGGAGCTTTGACTTTCTTTAATCATATTAAGCGGGAGACCGATCGGGATGATCTGGTCAAATCAATTGTCTTTCTAAGCTTTGTTTTCAGCCTGATTTTCATTTTGCTGTCACAAAGTTTTGCGACCTATCAGTTCTTACTGCTTCTGCCGTTTGGGCTGGTTTTGACGGGACTTTATCTTGATGATAAGTATAAGGAATCCCAGAGGCGCAGGTCGCGCCGCCGTAAGCAGCACAGACGGCTGTCGCGCAGAGTCTTTGAACTGTTTTTACTGGGGCATTTTTACCTGCCCTGCCTGCTGTTTGTTTACGGTTTGGCTCAGCCGGTTGTTCACTATGTTTCCTCTTATGGTTTAAATCAGGAGCGGGCACAGGCAGCCGATTATATCAGAGAAAATACTGACAAGGATTCCAAAATCTATGTCTGGGATTCCAGTGCTAAAATTTATATGGATGCTAACCGTCTCTCCAGTTCACAGTTTCCTCTGCCTGCAATCAATACGGTTAAAGAGTCTAATGAAAAAACGCTGGAAGATGAACTGTTGCAAAATGAAGCTTCCTATATTTTAGTTAATGAAACTGCAGACCGCTTGCCGGATGTCTTAAAAAATAATTTTAGAAAAAATTATAAAGCGATTTCCTTGAAGACAAGCCCTGACTTCACTGTTTACAAGCGAAAATAGCCTAAAAATCAATATATTGTGTCTAATTACTTTTTTTGCCACAATATATTGATTTTTTTCTTTCTTGTGTTATAATAGCTCTTGTAAGGAGAGAGACATATGATTGCACTCGAAAAAGAAAATATTTTTGCTAAACCTGCTATGATTGTCATTAAACGTGACGGCCGTCAAGTTGCTTTTGACAAAGACAAAATTTATCAGGCTATCGTCAGAGCAAGTAACCAGGTAACACCGATCACACCTTTTATTGAGGCAAAGCTGTCGGATATTGCTGATCGGGTTGTTGCTGAAATTTATGAGCGTTTTAGCGAAAATATTAAAATTTATGAAATTCAAAATATTGTAGAGCATGAACTCCTAGAGGCCGGAGAATACACTATTGCTCAGGAGTATATTAATTATCGTGCAAAACGTGATTTTGAGCGCTCTCAAGCCACTGATATCAATTTTACCATTGATAAATTGATTAATAAGGATCAGACTGTTGTCAATGAAAATGCTAACAAAGACAGTGATGTCTTCAACACCCAGCGCGATTTAACAGCTGGTATTGTCGGCAAATCAATCGGCCTTAAGATGCTGCCTGAGCATGTTGCCAATGCGCATCTTAAAGGGGATATTCATTACCATGATTTGGACTACAGCCCTTATACGCCGATGACCAACTGCTGTTTGATTGATTTCAAGGGTATGCTGGAGTCTGGTTTTAAGATTGGCAATGCCGAGGTTGAAAGTCCTAAGTCTATCCAGACGGCGACAGCTCAGATTTCCCAAATCATTGCAAATGTAGCTTCCAGCCAATACGGCGGCTGTTCTGCTGACCGCATTGATGAGACTCTGGCTCCTTATGCAGAACTCAATTATCAAAAGCATTTAAAAGATGCTCAAAAATGGGTTGCTGAGGACAAGCAGGAAGAATATGCGCGTGAAAAGACCAAAAAAGACATCTATGATGCCATGCAAAGTCTCGAATATGAAATCAATACTCTCTTCACCTCTAATGGACAAACACCGTTTACGTCTCTAGGTTTTGGTTTGGGTACGGATTGGTTTGAACGTGAAATTCAAAAGGCTATCCTTAACATTCGGATTAAAGGGCTGGGCAGTGAGCATCGTACAGCTATCTTTCCTAAGCTCATTTTCACTGTTAAGCGCGGTCTTAATTTGGAACCGGGAACACCGAACTATGATATTAAGCAGTTAGCGCTTGAATGTGCCACTAAGCGCATGTACCCTGATATGCTGTCTTACGAAAAGATTATTGAGCTGACAGGTTCTTTCAAGGTTCCTATGGGCTGCCGTTCCTTTCTTCAAGGCTGGAAAGATGAAAATGGCGTTGAAGTGAATTCCGGCCGTATGAATCTCGGCGTGGTAACGGTCAACCTGCCGCGTATTGCTCTTGAATCCAACGGAAATATTGATAAATTCTGGGATATTTTCAGCGAAAAAATGGCTATTGCTAAAGATGCGCTTGTTTACCGCGTTAACCGTGTTAAAGAAGCTACGCCTGCTAACGCGCCTATCCTCTATCAATACGGTGCTTTTGGCAAACGTCTTGGCAAGGACGATTCAGTAGATGAATTGTTCAAGGATCGCAGGGCGACAGTTTCACTTGGCTACATCGGACTGTACGAAGTCGCTACTGTCTTTTACGGCGGTGAGTGGGAAACCAATCCGGCAGCTAAAGACTTTACCATTGATATTATCCGTCAGATGAAGGATCTCTGCGGTAAATGGTCCAATGAATATAATTACCATTTCTCTGTTTATTCGACACCGTCTGAAAGTCTGACAGACCGCTTCTGCCGTTTAGATACCGAAAAATTTGGTGTCATCAAAGATATTACGGACAAAGAATACTATACGAATTCTTTCCACTATGATGTGCGTAAAAATCCGACACCATTTGAAAAATTAGATTTCGAAAAAGATTATCCGGAAGCAGGTGCGACAGGCGGCTTTATTCACTACTGCGAATACCCTGTGCTGCAGCAAAATCCTAAAGCGCTTGAAGCTGTCTGGGACTATGCTTATGACCGTGTTGGCTATCTGGGAACTAATACACCGATTGATCGCTGCTATGATTGTGGTTTTGAGGGTGATTTTACACCGACAGAACGTGGTTTTATGTGCCCGAACTGCGGTAACACAGACCCTAAGACTGCCGATGTAGTCAAGAGAACCTGCGGTTACCTTGGCAATCCTCAGGCTCGTCCCATGGTAAATGGCCGTCACAAGGAAATTTCAGCTCGTGTGAAACACATGAACGGCTCAACCATCAAGAATCCGGGACATAAAAACTAGATTTGTTTCTGGTTTTATCAGGCTGGTGCTGATAATCTTTTGAGGCCAAGGAGGCAGGTTTTGAGTGCTCACTGCCTGCTTCCTCGTTTCGGCAGAACATAAAAGATTTAGGCTTAGCTGTAAGATTGCTGAAATGGTGAGAGGGACTGGGAAAGTTGTTTCCCGCCCCTTTTTTAGCTTTTAGGCCTGCAGTCTGCAAAACTGCTTGCAGACTGTTAGGAAGCTGCAAGTGCGCAGTATTTGAAATTTAACATAATTAGAAAGAAAAGAAAAAATGGGAAAGTACCAATTAGATGATAAAGGGAAGGCGCAGGTTCAGCGCTTCCATGAAAAACACTCACAAGGCATGAATGCCCAAACTAAAAAGTCCCGCGTTCAGGCTCTGCGTGAAAAATTTTTAGGAAAAGGAAAGACTGCCAATGGAGCTAAGAAGACCAAGTCTTAAAGACAAAACAGCTATTCTTGATATGATAGAGGAGTTTACAGACAGTCATTCCGCTCATGACGGCGGCTTTTGGGCTGAGGATTTTAACTATGAAGACTGGCTGCAGACCAATTTAGCCTATGAGATGGGGATTGCTCTTCCTGATGGTTTTGTTCCTGCTATTCAGCTGGTCTCTTTTGATGATGAGGGACGGGCCTTGGGTTTTCTGCACATCCGTCTGCGTCTCAACGACTTTTTGCTGAGTCAAGGCGGACACATCGGTTATTCTATTCGGCCGTCTGCGCGCGGCAAGGGCTATGCTAAGGAAGCGCTGCGTCTGGGTCTGCTGGAAGCTAAGGCAAAAAATATTAAACAAGTTCTTCTTACCTGCCGTGATGACAATCCGGCCAGCCGGTCGGTCATTTTGTCCAACGGCGGTGTCTTGGAAGATGTCAGAGATCATACAGAGCGCTACTGGATCGATTTGGAGGAGAAAGATGACATGGAACACACCTAAACCCGGAGAATGGAAGAGTGAGGAGCTGAGTCAGGGACGGATCATTGATTACAAGGCCTTTAACTTTGTTGATGGTGAAGGCGTGCGCAATTCGCTCTATGTATCCGGCTGCATGTTCCACTGCGAAGGCTGCTATAATGTGGCTACGTGGTCGTTTAAAGCCGGGATTCCCTATACACAGGAGTTGGAAGAGCAGATCATGAAAGATTTGGCCCAGCCCTACGTGCAGGGCTTGACGCTTTTAGGCGGTGAGCCGTTTTTAAATACGGGGATTCTCATTCCCTTGCTTAAGCGCATTCGCAAGGAGCTGCCGGAAAAGGATATCTGGTCCTGGACGGGCTATACTTGGGAAGAGCTGATGCTGGAGACACCGGATAAACTGGAGATGCTTGGACTGGTTGACATTCTAGTAGATGGACGTTTTGACAAATCAAAAAAGAACCTCATGCTGCAGTTTCGCGGTTCTTCTAATCAGCGTATTATTGATGTTCCTAAATCACTGGCTAAGGGTGAAGTTGTCATTTGGGATAAGCTCAATGATGGCAAAGAGACCTATGAGCAGGTTGACAGGAACAATTTGATTTAAAGCTGAGCAGTCTGTCTGATCCAATAAGGCTGCCGATCCTTAATGAAACCGAAATGATACAACGATAAAACCGAGGCAGAACATCTGCCTCGGTTTTATGATCTGAATTGGAGCACCTCAGTCATTTTGCCTTTTGATAAAGACAAGTTCCTTGGCACTTGAGAGGTCTGGCTGATACTGAAAGCCGTCAAAGGAGAGAGCCTGCAGGTCTTCGACGGTTCGGCACTGCTCATGCATGGCCTGTGTCAGAAAAGCTCCCCTTGCTTTTTTGGAAATGGTCGAATGTGTTTTCAAGCAGCCGCCGCGCTCCTCCAAAAATTTAACAGCTGTCAGCCGGCTGCGGACTTTGGGGGAAAAGACGTCCGTGAATTCACTGGACAAGAGTGAGATGACCCTGTCATTTTCTAAGACAAAGCGGTCATAGTCTTTACGCCAGTAATTCTTGAGGGATTCTCCCTCAACACTGATCTTAGTATTAAAATCCAAGCGGTGGGGGGCGATTCTTTCAAAGGCAGGGATAATGCCGTAGAGAGCAGATGTTATAAAGAGATGATCTTTCAGAAAACTTTGTTCATCAAGGGACAGGTCCTCGCGTTTGATATGGCGGTACATGAGACCGTTAAAGAGCTGGAGTGCAGGATAGGCTTGTGCCTGTCCTTTTTGAATGGCCTGCAGACGCCCGTATTCGAGCTCAGCAGCCTGAGGCTTAATCTTATAGACCTTGCTCAGCTCTTCAGCCGATAAGGCTGCAAGCTGGCTGATAATAGGATGGGTTTTAATCGGAAGTTCTTGCGGAGCGAAAGCGCCGCTTTCTTTCATTTCCTTAGCTGTCGGGATTAAAAATTTCATAGATTTCCTTACTAACTGATCTTAGATAAAGAGCAAGAGGCTTATGGCCATGACGATCATACCGGAGATTAAGCCATAGATAGCCAAGTGGTGCTTGCCGTATTCTTCAGCGGCCGGCAGCAGCTCATCCAGAGAAATAAAGACCATAATCCCGGCCACTCCTGAAAAGATAGCACCGTAGACAATGTCATTCATAATAGGCATCAGCAAAAACCAGCCGATAATAGCACCTAACGGTTCAGCCAGACCAGACAGGAAGGAATAGGTAAAGGCCTTTTTCTTTGAGCCTGTTGCCTGATAAATAGGTACCGAAACCGCAATGCCTTCGGGAATGTTGTGAATGGCGATGGCCACAACAATGGGAATAGCAACACTTGCGTCCTGCAGACCGGAGATAAAGGTTGCTAAGCCTTCCGGAAAATTATGGATAGCGATGGCGATAGCTGTCATCAGCCCCATGCGCATGAGTTTTCTGGGCTTTTGCTCTTCCTCCTCAACCGTTTTGATTTCATGGGGATTTTCCTCAGAGGGAATCAATTTATCAATAATAGCAATCAAAAACATACCGCCAAAGAAGGCCAGAGCAGTTAGCCAAGAGCCGCTTCGTTTGTCCAGCGCTTTAATCAGAATGTCCTTGGCTGTAGGGAAAATTTCAATCGTAGAGACATAGATCATCACACCGGCAGAAAACCCTAGGCTGACAGATAAGAAAGCTTTATTGGTATGCTTGGCAACAAAAGCAATGAGACTGCCGATTCCGGTTGACAGCCCGGCAATGGCGGTAAGCACAAAGGCAGTAAGTAAATTTTGAGACATAGTAAATTCTTTCTCTGGATATGTTTGTATGCTCTCATTATAATATGAATTGCTGTTTTCATCAAATCCTCTAAATGAGAAAAATGAGAGGCTGAATGTTACAAAAGTATTACAAAAATCAATTTAAAGTTAAAGCTATTGACATAATGTTTTTTTTTTGTAAAGTTATAAAAAGTAATGCGCTTTTTAGAATTCTTAATTTTTAATTTAATGTGAAAGGGACTTATTATGAAAAAGAAAAAGCCTACTCAGATAATCGCTCTATTTTTCCTGTCTTTCGCCCTTGTTTTAGGTGTTTTTGCTGCCAAAAACATCAAAGCTCAGGCAGAAGCGCGGGATAATGTGATTACCTCGATAAGCATGACAGATGAAAAAGGCCAGCCTTTGGACGGCACTCTTGATAAGTGGGAAAACTTCCGCCTCAATGCTAAGTTCAGCCTGCCTAATAAGACTGTCAAACAAGGAGACACGACAACTATCAGCCTGCCGGAAAAGCTGCGGTTCAATCGCTCAGAAGAGTTTGAGATTAAAGACAAAGACGGCAATACTGTGGCTACGGCTAAACTTGATGCCGCAACTAAGACAGCTACGCTGACTTATACAGACTATGCCGAAACACACTCTGATGTCACAGGCAGTTTCTATTTCAATGTTCTTGTGGATCACACAGTGGTAACACAAAAAGAAACGGTTCCTGTCACTATTGAAGTTGAAGGCAAAGTCTTCAATGTCGGCAATGTTGACTTCACAGGTGTCGGAGAAGCCAAAACAAGTGATATGACCAAGTCCGGCTGGATAGACAGTCAAGGGGTTATCCATTATCAGATTCCGGTTAACCGTTCCGGTAAAAAATTCCCTGCTGCCGTTATTACGGATCTCTTAAAATCACAAGGGGTTACCTATGTTAAAGAGAGCTTTAAGATTCAAAAGGGAACTTGGGGCACTAAAGGCAGTGAATGGGAATTCCAAAATGGTACTGATGTCACCAATCAATTTACCGTTAATTTCCAAGGCGAGACCGGCTTTGCGATTAACTTAGGCGATATCGCTGAGACAGATGCCTATCTTATCACCTACGATGCCAAGGCGGATTATAAACTGAGTGACGGTGAAATTCTGAAAAATACGGCTTCGCTGACATCTAATGGTGAAAAGATAACAGATGTTACCTACGGGCAAACCTTCAGGGAATCCGGAGGAACTGCCGAAGGGTATGTTTACTCTATTAAGCTTCACAAGAAAAATAAAGACAATGATCCTTTGGCAGGTGCTGTCTTTGTTGTCACACGTGATGCCAACGGTCAGATCATTGGAGAATTCACCACGGATGCTGAAGGAAATATCACCGTCTCTGGTTTGCTGAAAGATGATTACACCATCACAGAAAAAACAGCTCCGGACGGTTATCAGCTCTCAGGTGAAAGCATCAAGATTTCAGAAGATGATTTCGGCAGTGACAAATCAGTAGCAAAAGATGTTGTCAATGAAAAGATTCCGGAAACAACAACAACCGAAACGACGACAACTGAAAGTACGACGACGACCGAAGAGCCGACCACAACGACAGAAGCACCAACAACGACTACCGAAGAGCCAACCACAACGACAGAAGCTCCAACGACTACGACTGAAGAGCCGACTACAACGACTGAAATAGATATCACAGATTCTACCAAAGTCGATTATCCAACTACAACAACGACAGCAGCTGAAACAACTACTGAAGAAGTCACTTCTACGACTGAAGGTGCAACCACTACAAGTGATGTTTCTGAGACAACCACACAGGGTGAGTCAACTACAGAGGTAGCTACAACAACCACTGAAGCACCGACGACAGAAGCACCAACAACGACTGAAAATCTGACGACGACAGAAACAGCAGCCACAACCACAGAAGTGCCGGCTGCTACAAGTCAAGCAACGACTACCACAGAGCCCGGCACCACTCAGGCGCCGGCCGCAACAACATCGTCAGCTGGAACAACTTCCCAAGCTCCGGGCGAAAAAGCGTCCGGCAAGCGAAAACACGGACTTCCAAGTACCGGATCAGAAAGCGGCTTTGCTTTATCGCTTTTGGGACTTGTGAGTGTTTCTGCAGCAGGAATAGTTTATTATCGTAAGCATCTTAGTTAAGTTTTAGTTCAAAAACTGGCCCTGCTCTTTTAGTCCTTTCGAGCCAGGGCCAGTCTTTTGTTAAAATAGAAATTAAATGTTACAATAAAGAAGTAACTGTTTTCAAGTAAAAGGAGACTAAGAAAAATGAAAAGATTTTTAAAATGTTTGCTGGCTATCACTGCTTTTTTGGGCATTCTTATAGCATTCAGCAAAGGGACAACGGCAGAGGCTAAAACAGTAGGTATTACTGTCACAAACTCAAGCCTGTCTCAAGAGAGTATCACAGGTTCAAACACGACAACAATGACGCTGGACTTCGCCGTTCCGGATGATGCAGCTGCAGGAGACACAACGACTATTTCGCTGCCGAACGAACTGGCTTTTAGCAGAAATCAAACATTCAATGTTACGGATGTAAATGGAGCGGTCGTTGCAACAGCGGTCGTTGATGCTGCGTCCAAAACCTTAACCATGACTTATAGTGACTATGTCAATGCACATGATGATGTAACAGGAACGCTGAATTTCCAAGTAAAAGCAGATACGACTGTTGTTAAGGGCGATACAAACATACCTGCAAAAGTTCAGATTGGAGGTACTGAGATTACAGTCGGCAGCGGAAACATCGGCTATGGTGTAGGTACCGGCGATGCAAACCTTGATTTCTATAAATACGGCTTCATTGATTACGACAAAAATGAAATCACCTATTATATCAATATCAATACCAGCAACGCATCTGCTTCAAATGTTGTTATTTCAGATACTTTGAACACGTCCGGTCTGTCTTATATTGATGGCAGTTTCTCTATCCGTACGGGAAACTGGTATAGAAATAACAACAATCAATGGGCTTTAGGCAGTTCATCAGATGTTACTGCTAACTACCCTGCTAATGTGTCCGGCAATTCATTCACTGTTAATCTGGGCAATATCACACAGGGCTTTACCATTTCCTATAAAGTCAAAATCGACCGTCCGCTTGTTAATGGTGAAAAAATCCTCAACAAAGCTACAGCGACATCAACTGAAAAAGGTACTGCTGCTGCCAACAATACGATTATTTACCAAACAGCCAGCGGTACGGCCAGCGGCTACAACTACAGCCTGACTATTGCTAAGAAAGACAAGGACGGCAATCCTTTGGCGGGTGCTGAATTTACAGTTACCCGCAAGTCAACAGGAGAAGTCGTTGGTACTCTTACAACCGATGCAACTGGTTCAGCAACCATCAGCGGACTTTTAAAAGATGAGTATATCTTTACTGAAACAAAAGCACCGGACGGCTACAAACTGGCAGATCCAGTCACAGCCAAGGCTGATAATTCGACTGTAACGATTGTTGACGAAAAAGAATCTCCAGCAACCACTACTACAGAAGAACCAACCACAACTGAGGCGACGACCACAACCAAGGCAACAACTACCGAGGAGCCAACAACAACCGAAGAGACGACCTCTACGACTGAGGAGCCATCGACCACCGAGGCAACGACTGAAGGCTCAAGTACGACTGAAAATGCAACCACTGAAGTATCGAATGCAACGACAGATGGTACGACAACAGCAAAAGATGAAAAGACCACCCAAGCAGCGGCAGCAACGACTTCAAGTCAGTCATCTGCTGGGAAAAAAGCTGTTAAGCATGGCCTTCCAAGTACAGGCTCAGAAAATAGTTTTGCTTTAATGATTCTGGGACTTGCTATTGTTTCAGGAGCAGGAGTGTTCTATTATCGCAAACAGCGCTAATATAGGCTAAATAACTCTTAAAGAAGACCGTAAAAGGTCTTCTTTTTATTATTTGTTTTTAATCGGAAATTTATTGTTGACAAAGAATTGAAAGACGGCTATAATGAATTTGTAACAATTTTGTTGCAAGAAAGGACTAAAAAAATGAAAAGAAAAGGTTTATTAAAACTATTAAAGTTTTTTGGAACCGTTGCCATCATTTTGCCAATGTTTTTCGTGGCTTTAACGAAAGCTCAGGCAAGTGATGTCAGCAGTAACATTTCATCGCTGACGGTATCGCCGACTCAGATTAATGACGGCGGCAAAACAACTGTTCGCTTTGAGTTTGATGAACATGCCCAAAACATTAAAGCAGGCGATACCATTACTGTTAACTGGGAAAATTCAGGAACAGTCAAAGGATCAGGTTACAGTAAAACCATTAAGCTGGAAGTTCAGGGCAAGTATGTCGGTGATTTGGTAGTAACGCCAGACAAAGCAGTCGTTACTTTCAATGACGGTATTACTGGTTTGCAAAACATCACCGGCTGGGGTGAATTTGAAATCGAAGGCCGAGATTTGACGGACACTACCGAAGGACATACCGGCAGCTTTAGAGTTACCAGCGGCGGCAAGACAGCTGAAGTTACTGTCGTAAAATCTGCTGCAGGAACTACTGGCGTTTTCTACTACAAGACTGGGGATATGCAGACAGACGACACGGATCATGTGCGCTGGTTCTTGAATATCAACAATGAAAAAGCTTATGTAGACAGCGACATTCGTATTGAAGATGACATTCAGTCTGGTCAAACCTTGGATTTAGACAGTTTTGAGATTACTGTAACTGACTATAACAATGAGGTCACATCTTATAGCGGTCAAGACGGTATTAATCAGCTTGCCCAAAGATATGGAGCAACCATTTCAGCTGATCCGGCCAGCGGCCATATCAGTGTTAATATTCCTCAAGGCTATGCTTCTTTGAATAGCTATAGCATCATGTACTTGACTAAAGTTGACAATCCTGATCAAAAGACATTTGAAAACAACAGTAAAGCTTGGTACAAGGAAAACGGTAAAGATGCTGTTGATGGTAAGGAATTTAACCATTCTGTAGCTAATGTTAATGCTGCCGGCGGTGTGGACGGAAAAACAACCACTACTACAGAAAAGCCAACCACAACAACGGAGAAACCAACAACCACTACAGAAAAACCGACCACGACGACGGAAAAACCAACTACAACAACGGAAAAACCGACCACGACGACGGAAAAACCGACAACGACGACGGAGAAACCAACCACAACAACGGAAGAGCCAACTACAACAACGGAAGAGCCAACGACTACAACTGAGGAACCTACTACAACAACAGAAGAGCCAACTACAACAACAGAGGCTCCAACAACGACAGAGGCTCCAACGACAACAGAGGCTCCAACGACAACAGAGGCTCCAACAACGACAGAGGCTCCAACGACAACGGAAGCTCCGACAACAACAGAAGCTCCAACGACAACGGAAGCTCCGACAACAACAGAAGCTCCAACAACAGAGGCTCCAACCACGACAGAAGTACCGACCACAGAAGGTCCTACAACTGAAGGGGAAACAACGACGGAAGCTCCAACCACAGAAGCTCCAACTACGACGGAAGCACCGACAACCGAAGCCCCAACGACAGAGGCTCCAACGACAACGGAAGCACCGACGACCGAAGAGCCAACGACAGAAGCTCCAACGACAACGGAAGCACCAACAACAACTGAGGTTCCGGCAACGACAGAAGTATCTTCAGAAACAACAAAAGCTGAAGAAACAACTACTAAAGCTAAGGACCCAGAAAAAACAACAACATCAGCTCCAGCAGGTACAACTTCAAACAAACCTAATAAGCCATCAGGCAAACAAGGTGCTGGTGCTAAGGGACTTCCAAGCACAGGCGAAGAAAGCGGCATTGTTTTGTCACTTCTCGGTCTTGCAGCTGTCTCAGTGACTGGTCTAGTTTACCGTAAATATCATAACTGATATTAATTGAAAACAGGATGAAAGAGGCAGGGACAACAGTCTTTGCCTCTTTGTGCTAGTTAAGAAAAACAGCTTAGACGGTATCTGATTGTTTTCTAAATAAAGATTTTCAGCCGAGAGGAAAATTTTTTCTGAGACGGTTGATTTGAGGATCAGGCTAAAAAGCCTCGAAAAGTCTTTTGAATTATGATAGAATACAATTGGTATTATGCTGTTTTTTGTTCAAAATAGTAATTAACTAGGAAGGGTTTGTATGAAATTATCAATCGTCGTTGCTTTTTACAATGAAGAAAAAATGATTGAAAAAACACATAGCGAAATTTCCAAACAGCTGCAGGAAATGCTTGGAAAAGCTGTTGATGACTATGAATTGGTTTATGTCAATGATGGCAGCAAGGATAAGACCTTAACATTGATGAGGGAAATTACTGCTCAGGAACCGCGTGTCAGATTTATCAGTTTCAGTCGGAATTTTGGACGTGAAAGTGCTATTTTATCTGGTTTAAGGTATGCAACTGGTGATGCTGTCATGCTTATGGATGGTGATTTGCAGCATCCGCCCGCACTGATTCCGGATTTTGTAGCGGCCTTTAAAGAGGGTTACGATGTGGTCAGCGGTCAGCGGGACCGTCAGGGAGAACCAAAACCAAGTACTTTTTTTGCCAGATTGTTTTACCGCCTTTCTAATCACCTGATGGATGTGCAGCTGACAGACGGTATTTCAGAATTTAAGCTTTTCAGCCGGAAGGCTGTTGATACTATTTTGTCCTTGCCGGAATACAACCGCTTTTCAAAAGGAATTTTTTCTTGGATCGGCTTTAAAGAAAAAGTCATTCCTTACAAAAATCATATCCGCGAAGCCGGTGAGAGCAAGTTTGGCTTCAGACGGTCTCTGAATTATGCCTTTCAAGGTATTATCTCTTTTAATGATAAACCTTTGCGTATTTGTATTCAGTTTGGCTTTGCCTGCATCGGCTTTGCCTTGCTGTATCTGTTAGCCATGTTTATCGCTTATTTTGTGAAACCGGAGATTTTAGTCAGCGGTTATTTCACTACCTTAGCAGCTATCATTCTTTTCAGCGGCGTTCAGCTGATTTCGATAGGTATTTTGGGCGAATACATTGGCAAGATTTACTATGAAGTGAAGCGGCGTCCGCATTACATTGTGGATGAGACTAATATTGAGAAAGCAAAAGAGGATTTAGTCGGATGAGTCACGCAACAAATAACGAAAAAAAGCAAAGACTGTCTTTCAAAGAAAATAAAAAGGCTCAAGTGCTCCTTCTCAGTGCGCTTCTTCCTATGCTGATTATGCTGGTTGTCTGGTTTTTCATGGGTGCTTTTCCTTTTGGCAGAAACACCCTGATGGCTGTTGACTTTGGTCAGCAGTATATCGGCTTGTATGGTTTCTTAAAGCACACTGTTTTGACGGGAGATTGGTCGGGACTTTTCTATTCTTTTTCTAAGTCTATCGGCGGAGCTATGATTGGGGTCTGGGGTTTTAATCTCATCAGTCCTTTTAACCTTTTGTATATTTTGCTGCCGCTGACCCAATTTAAATGGGCTGTCTTTCTGACGATTTGGCTGCGCTATGGAGCGATGGGGCTGAGTTTTGCCTATCTTTTGGTCAAACGCTACAAGGCCATGGATTATAATCTGTGGCTGCCGCCCCTTATGGCAACGGCTTATGCCCTGTCAGGCATGATCGTTTCTTATCAGATGAATCCGATCTTCTACGATGCCATGATTATGCTGCCCTTGCTGATCATATACTTGGAAAAAGTGATTGATGGCGGCAAGCCCTTCAAATACATTTTCCTTTTGGCTTTGACCATGCTGCTGCATTTTTATATGGGCTATATGATTTGTCTTTTCATTGCCCTGTATACCTGCTATTATGCTGCACCGCGTTTGGCCGAAAAAGGCGACTGGAAGGTGAAATTAGAGGCCTTCTTTGTGCCTGTCTGGCGTGTTGTCTATGCGTCTGTTTTGGGAATCGCAGCCGTCTTCTTTCTGCTTTATCCCATCTTTTTGAACCTTTTACGCAGTAAAGGGGCTTATGAAAGTCCGATGACTTTTAGCTTTGCCCTGCAGATCAATCCTTTGGATATTTTGTCAAAACTGATGATTGGTGGCTTTGATAACGAATCTTCCTGGGCTGCCGGTCCCAATCTGCCTAATATTTATGTAGGTGCTTTGGCTTTGGTCGGTTTCTTTCTCTATTTTGCACAGGCCAAGGCTCATAAGTTTCGTAAGATTGCTGCTGCTGTTATCAGCTTTATTTTCTTTATTTCGATTGTTAATGAATTTGCCAGCAAAATCTGGCACATGGGGCAAAACCCGGCTGGGTTCTTCTACCGTTTTTCATGGATTGTTTCCTTCTTTATGGTACTTCTGGCTTATCAGGCTATCCGAGAAGAGAAATATCTGGGCTGGAAGGGCTTGGTGGCAGGAGTTGTCATAAGTTTGGCTTCGGCTTACTATGTCATCAGCCACAGCTATACTTATATTGCAAAGAGCCAGCCTAAGGCTGTTACAGGCTTTGTCAGTCATCATAGTGTTTTGACGGTGCTTTTGATAGTGGCTGTCTTTGGCAGTTTGGCTGTTCTGTCTTGGAGACGTCTCAGCCGCTACAAAGAAGCCAGGCTGTGCGCCCTTGCAGCCAGCCTCCTTGCCATGGTTGCCTCCTTTTATCTGCTGAGCAAGGGATTCTTATTGTCCCAAGTTTCTTTGACGCTGATTAGCTGGCTTTTAATCTTGGTGTATTTTGCTCTGCGTCCAAAAAGCAAGCTTGTTTGGTGCGCTTTAGCGCTCATCACTGCGCTTGAATTGGGCTACAATGCTTATCTTTCACAGGTTACCATGTCCTATGCAGATGCTTATAAGTTTACAGACGTCACGAAGAATATGAAAGAGCTGGCCGATGTCATCAAAAAGAAAAACAAGGCAGGTTTTTACAGGGTGGGTTCAAGCTTCCTCTATGCAAAAAATGATCCCTTCCTTGTTTCTTATCCGGGTCTAAGCAGTTTTAGTTCTAACATGGAAAAATCAACCATCAATCTTTTCAATTCGATGGGAGATGTCGGGGGCAATGCGGCCACCTTTTATGCTAACGGAACGGCTTTGACAGATGCTCTTTATGGCGTTCGCTACTATATCGATCGTAAGGAATACACGGCAACAGACATGGAACAGCATCCAAACTGGCAGTTCTTTGACCGTAATTCCACGCGTACAGATCTTAGCGCTTACTACAAACCGATTTATGAAAATAAGCGTTTCACCATTTATGAAAATCCTAATGTTTTTTCGGCAGCCTTTGGAACCAACACGCTGACGCGAAATATTAAATTTGGGCTTAATAACCCTGTTTCTAATCAAAATATCATTTTGTCATCAATGTCCGGTGTTGAGAAGAAATATTTTGAATACGTTGGCATTCCTAAAATCGAACTGCTTAATATGCAGGAAGTCAATGAAAACGGCCAGCGGATTTTCAAACGCATTGATAAAAAGCAGCCCGGTACGGTTAGAATAATCTTTACGCCGCAGACCGACTACACCTATTACTTCCAAGCACCTTACAGCCTGCGCAAGTCTATGGGAAATATTTCCATCATGCTCAATAATCAGTGGTACCACTATACGCAAAGTTACGACCAAGTTCAGCTCTGGAATCTGACGGACAGAACACCGGGCAAGGAAATGGTCCTGCAGCTGCAGACCTCGCAGGATGACCAGCTTGATTTGACCAATATGGCTCTTGTCCGCGCTGATCAAAAGTCCATCAAGAAAGTTCTCAATGACCGCCTGAAGCAAAATATGACGGTCACCAAGTGGACAAACACCTTGGTTAAAGGTCATGTTACTATTACCGATAAGAGCAATGTCATGATGACAAGCATTCCTTACAATCCGGGCTGGACAGTGAAGGTAGATGGTAAAAAGGTAGAAACCAGTGAAGCTTGGGAGAGTCTTTTGTCCTTCCCGATTACAAGCGGAAAACATGACATTGAAATGTCCTTCCTGCCGCAGGGGCTGCTGACAGGGATTGTGGTTTCTGTGCTTTCTCTTGCCCTTATTGCTTTCCTAAAGTGGTATGATAACAGAACGGGAAACAATGAGCTATTTTAATACTAATTTATCTGGTTAGGAAAAAACGATGTTGATTAAAAAAATTTTGGTGACTGGGGGAGCTGGTTTTATCGGCTCTCACACCTGTGTTGAATTACTTAATCAAGGCTATGACCTTGTTGTTGTTGATAATTTGCTGCATTCAAATCCAAAGAGCCTGAAGGTTATTGAAGAGCTTACCGGTAAGTCTCTCCGTTTTTATCAGACGGATATCAGAGATGAGGAGCAGCTGGCTGCTATTTTTGAAGCCGAAAAAATTGATGCGGTCATTCATTTTGCCGGCCTTAAGGTGGTCAATGAATCAAGCAGTGTGCCTCTGGACTACTATGACAATAACGTCTCAGGAACAGTGACACTTTTGCAGGTGATGAAGGCCTTTGACTGCAAGAATCTGATTTTTTCATCATCAGCCAGTGTTTACGGCAACGATGCTCCGGTGCCGGTGCCTGAGGGTTCACCGCGCTCCAGTCTGACACCTTACGGCCGGACCAAGCTGATGATTGAAGATGTGCTGACGGATTTGGCCGCTTCAGATGAAGACTGGAATATTGTCATTCTGCGCTATTTCAACCCGGTCGGAGCCCATCCGTCAGGTAATTTGGGAGAAGATCCTAAGGGTAAACCTAATAATCTCATGCCTTATGTGACTCAGGTTGCACTGGGAAAATTAGAGAAAGTTCAGGTCTTTGGCGATCAATATGATACCAAGGACGGAACCGGCGTCCGTGACTATATCCATGTTGTTGATCTGGCTCGCGGCCATGTTGCAGCTATCCAGAAATTAAAACCTCAGTCGGGTCTTTCTGTCTACAATTTAGGAACCGGCAAAGGCTCCTCTGTCTTAGAAGTGATCTACCAAATGGAACAAGTTGTCGGCCACCCTATATCTCATGAGATTGTTGACAGACGTCCTGGTGATATTGCTGTGTCTTATGCCGACGTTACCAAGGCTAAAAAGGAGCTTAACTGGCAGGCAGAATACGACCTTAAACGTATGTGCGAAGATGCTTGGCGCTGGCAGACGAAGCATCCTAACGGCTTTGCAGAATAACAGCTAAAAGTTTTGTCAGCTTATCAGCTGCTTGCTCTTTAGATGTCTTTAAAGGAAGGGGCGTGGGGAACAACCCCATGCTCTTCTTTTTAAAGTCTGGGCAGCATTAACAAGGATTCTCAACTATGATACAATGAGACTCATGAGTGAAAAATAAAAATGGAGATACGATGGTAGCAAGAGAAGAAAAAGATAAAAAGGCGGTTAAAGGGGATGAGCTCTCTCAGGAGGCTCCGCAGCAGCTATCAGCAACCTTCAGCCGCTCCCGGCGCAGCAGCTCTGGTCAGCAAAAAGAGCTTAAGCGGCATGAAGAGGATAAGGAGAAGGCGGAGAAGTCCCCGCTTAAAGATACGCTGAGCTTTTTGGCGGCTTTTAGTCTGCCGATGGTGGTGATGACAGCTGTTTTTGCTGTGATGAAGCTGTATCCTTTTGGTTCAAAGACAATCATGAGCGGTGATTATACACTGCAGTACATTCCGCTTTACCGCGCCTTGGGGCATGCCTTTAGACACCTTGATATTGGAGCTCTCTTTTGGTCTTGGCATAAGGGGATGGGTGGTGTGATGCCGCCTGTCTGGGGCTTTAACAGCCTCAGTCCCTTTAGTTTAGCGGTGGGTTTAAGCCCGGCTAAATCCCTTAATTTATCTGTTTTTCTGGTAACTGTGCTGCGGCAGGGATTTGCGGGACTTAGTTTTTACTATTTCCTTCACAAGCGCTATGAAGCCAGCCGCAACAGGCTGCTTTCGGTCTGTGTAGCGGCGGTTTATGGCTTGAGCGGTTTTTTGGTTGTGCATCAGGTTAATCCTAACTTTTTGGATAACCTCATCTTACTGCCGCTGTTAATCATTGGTGTGGAAAAGATTCTGGATGGCAAGGTCAGCCTTAAGTATTCTTTGGTTCTGGCTGCTATGTTTGTGGTTCAGTTCTACACGGCTTATATGGCAGCGCTCTTTGTTGTATTTTACAGCTTTTATTACCTCTTGGCTAAGAAAGCTGCCTTTATTTTCAAGATCAAGCAGCTGTTTCGGCTTTTCCTCTATTCCCTTGTGGGAGTTGGTTTGAGTGCTGTCTGGCTGCTGCCGGTCTTTTACGGGCTGCTGGATACCAAAGTAGCAGGAGGCCAGCAATATCCTTGGGTCTTTACCTTTCTCTACAATCCGCTCAAACTTTTAATCAAGTTTGTTCCGGGTGCTGCCAGCGGAGAAGAATGGGGAGATTTCAATACGCTGCCGAATTTCTATATCGGTGTCCTTGGCTTTATCGGCCTCTTTAATTTCTTTTGGACGAAGACGATTGACCTGCGAAAGAAAATCAGCAGTTTTGTCTTACTGGCACTTTTACTTGTCGCCTTTTCCAATGCGGCTGTAATTCGTTTCTGGCACATGGGGCAGATGCCGGTTGGCTTTTATTATCGCAATGCCTGGCTGCTCAGCTTCGTGTTCCTGATTTTTACCTACCAAGCTTTTCAAAGGGTGCGTTCTTGGAGCCGCCTGCAGCTGTCACTTACCCTTGTTTTAGTTGTTTTAGCCAATGTCTATGTTTATTTTGCCGTGCAGGAAAAATCTTATCCGCTGGTCACTGTTTGGCAGCAAATCGCCATGCTGGTACTTGCGGTGCTGATTGTGCTGCTCTTTTCATGGCGTCCTGCTAAGAGCTGGCAGCTTTGCCTGCTGCTGCTTTTAAGCATGGTTGACATGGGTATTAATGCTAAGTTTACGATCGAAAGAAATCTATGGCACAGTCCCAGTTCGGTTTTGGCTGCGGAAAGCAAACAGGAAGCTTTCTATCACAAGCTAAAACTGCCCAAATCAACTTTAGCGCGCATGGAAAAAAGCAGTGCCAATACCTGGAATGATTCGCTGACCTATGATTATTACGGCATCAATCATTTTACCTCCAGTGTTGAATACAAGAATCTGGAATTTTTAGGAAACCTGGGGCTCCCTTCGTCAACAGCTATTGCGATGTATGCGGGCGGCACACCGCTGACAGATGCGCTGTTTAATCTGCGTTATTTTGTGGATAACGGCATCTGGAGCTATTCGGCAAGAAAAGATTTGAGCAAGTACTATCAGCCCATTCAAACGTTAAAAAATGCAAGACTGTTAGAAAATAAAACCGTGTTTGGCTTAGGATTTTCAGGTGATGCAGCCATGCTGAGAACCAAATTAGATGATAAAGACGTTGCGGCTAATCAAAATAAGATTTATCACGGTCTTTCGGACAATGTGGAAAACCTTTTAGAACCTCAGAAGATGGATATGATACTTGACAATGTCACCTTAATCAATGGTGAAAACGGTCAGCAAATTTACAGACGCAGCTCATCTGACCGTCCGGGAATTATCCGTTTCAAGTGGACCCCGGCAGACAGTAATGCCTATTACCTGAATTCGGCAAGAATCAGCTCAGACAATCTTTCTCATATCAAATTGTCTATAAACGGGCAGGCCTATACAGCCTTTGACCGTTATCGCCATCCTCAGCTGTGGAATTTAGCAGCAGACAGCAAGGGTCAGGAGCAGACTTTTGAAATCCAGCTGACGGATAATAATCCGCTTGATATTGCTGATTTACAGCTTTATCGCTTTAATGACGACAGTTTCCGGACTTTTGTACAGCAAAAGAAACTGGCTAAGTGGAATCCGAAGAAGGTAACGTCAAGATCGCTTTCCGGCAAAATCACACAGCCTGCCGGCAAAGATTATTTACTGACGTCCATTCCTTATAATTCCGGCTGGCGCGTGAAAGTTGATGGTAAACGCGTCAAAAGTCAAGAAGTTTGGAATGCCATGCTGGCCTTTAAATTACCTGCCGGCAAGCACCGCATCGACCTCTACTATGTTCCGCAAGGATTAATCTTAGGCGGACTTGTAACCCTGTTCTCAGCTGTTTTATCCATCAGTATCCTGCAAAAAAGCCGCCGTCAAAAGAAACTGGCAGAAGAAGAGGACTTCGACTTCGATGAAGACGATTTTGACTGAGCCGTTTGATCTTGGCAGCATCTGTACAGCACGGACAGGCTTAGAGCTTTTTGAGCCGTTGTTGCTTTGAGCAATTCCACAGTCTGATAAAAAAAGCTCAAACAGTTTGTACCAAGCTCTTGGAAAATAATCAAAAGCCTATCACATAGTCATCAAGGATGACCGAGCGATAGGCTTTTAAGGTTAATTTTTTATGTGCAGCTTTGGTGATATTCAGCGTCGCATAAATAAACCTTGATAAAGATATCGATGTGGAAATTCAAGATCTAATGGTTCTTTTCATTATTTCGGCAGAATCAATCATCATTTTACAGAACGATTGAAAATCAGTATAATAAAAGCTATCTAATGCTGATAAGGAGATTTTATGACGAATCAATTCATGCTTAAATTACCGGGGATTGTTTTGTGTCTTGTTGTTGCCCTGCCTGCTTGGTGGCTGGGGCAGCTCTTTCCAATCGTTGGGGTACCCGTGTTTGCTATCTTTCTGGGCATGCTGCTGGCTGCCTTTTATCACAGGCGGGAAAAGACAGAAGCAGGAATTGCTTTTACCTCTAAATACATTTTGCAGTTTGCGGTTGTTCTGCTGGGCTTTGGTTTAAATTTATCGCAGGTGCTGACAGTCGGCAGGACCTCGCTCCCCATTATTCTGGCAACCATAAGCTCCTCTTTGCTGCTGGCCTTTCTTTTGCAAAAATGGTTTAAGCTGGATGTGCGGACAGCGACCTTGGTAGGTGTTGGCTCTTCTATTTGCGGCGGCTCTGCTATTGCCGCGACAGCACCTGTTATTAAGGCTGATGATGAAGAAATCGCAAAATCTATTTCCGTTATTTTTCTTTTTAACATTTTGGCGGCTCTGATTTTTCCAACCTTGGGAGATATGCTGGGACTGTCGAATCACGGCTTTGCGCTTTTTGCAGGGACAGCAGTCAATGATACCTCATCTGTGACAGCAACGGCAGCAGCCTGGGACGGTCTGCACCATTCCAATACGCTGGACGGCGCAACAATTGTCAAGCTGACGCGAACCTTGGCCATTATTCCCATCACTTTGGGGCTGTCTTTTTACCAAGTTTACAAGGCTAAAAAAAGCGGACAAACTCAAGAGCACACTGTCGCTATCAAGAAGGTCTTTCCCATGTTCATCCTTTATTTCATTTTGGCTTCTGTTTTGACAACCCTTTTGACGGGGCTGGGCTTTAATCCTCTTGTCTTTGAATCGCTTAAAACCCTCTCTAAATTCTGCATTGTCATGGCCATGAGTGCGATAGGGATCAATACAAATATTGTCAAACTCATTAAAACAGGCGGGCAGGCGATTGCTCTGGGGGCTTCCTGCTGGGCAGTCATTACCATAATCAGTCTTGCCATGCAGCACTTTTTAGGCATCTGGTAAGCATTTTTTATGGAATAAGAAAAGCAGCCGTTATGAAAACGTTGGTCAAAAAAGCTTGACATGAGAGCCCTTTAAATGGCTAGCATGTCTATCATTTTGATTGTGCAATTAGTTGAAAAATCTATATTTCCTATGCTAATATGAAGATAGTATCATGAATCATAAAAAACTTTATAGTATCTATTTGTTACCTACTTTGCTTCAGATTATTTTCTTTACTGCTATTGCTGGCTTGTTCCAAAAAGCTGGCTTTGAATTAGGCTACCATTCATTTTTGGGAATGCTTCTTATTGTTTTAGCTGGCATTTCGTCAGCAATGTGGGGTGTCATTTACCAAAAAAACTGTCATGGAAAAAGCCCACTTGAAATTCTAAAGGAGTTTTTTGATGTCAGGCAGCCCATGCAAGTTTATCTATTCGTTATAGCTTTTCTGGTAATAGACTTTGGTGCGGTTATCATAGGTAATGGCTTCAAGATAGGAAGTATTGGGATACCATTTCTATTTTTTCTGAAAGCACTTGTATTTGGTGGAATAGAGGAAATAGGTTGGCGCTATTCCTTTCAGCCTGATCTAGAGAAAAAATTTTCCTATGCTCTGGCAACAATCATTACCTTTATTTGCTGGGGAATCTGGCATATTCTCTTTTTCTATATCGATGGAAGCCTGACAAGTGTTAACCTGCCCTCGTTTTTGTTGGGATTATTGACAAATTCTTTTATCCTATCAGCCCTTATTTGTCTATTCCAAGAGTCTGTGGATTTGTGCCATGACCCATGCCTTAATCAATACTTTTTCACAAATTTCTGTAGATGATAGCGGTATTGACAGTATTATGCTAAAAGTAGTATGTATGTGTTTTGCCCTTGCTTTAGCTTATACAGTAAGAAAGAAAAGACAGAAAATACCAGCTAGCGAAGCCAAGCATGCCAAAGAATTTGAGGAGAATAATGAGACCTTGCATGTTTATGATGAAAAAATGAAGTAGATAATTAAAAACGACTAAAAAGGATTTTGCCGTTTTTAATTATCATTGTTTTGATCGTCGCACCAATTGTGGTCAGGGCAGTGCTGGCACTATTTTCCAAATGGCAAGATAGGAAAGATGACGATTAAGTGCCGCTAGCTCAGACGCAGTATTTGCAGCTGTGTAAAAAAGAGGCTGGGCAAAAAGACACAAAGAAAAGCCCGATACGACGGGCTTTTAAATGAATAATTCCTATACCCCCTACATGTAGTTGAAATATTTTCTAAATACAGAGATAGTTGATTTAATAGGATTTCACGGATTTAAATCTTGTTAAATGAGCTATCTTTTTTATGTTTCGTAACAAATCCGCAACAAAAAGCTGTAGATAATGAACTGCAACCCAAAAGTTAGACAGAAAGTCTAACTTTTGGGGTATTTTTTGATGAAATTAAGTTATAGAGATAAGCTAAGAATATATGAGCAGAGGCAAAATGGAGTTTCTATAATCCTTAAGTTAACAACAATTAATATCTGATAAAATAACATTCGAAAGCCTTTTGAAGTTCAGTAGACATTCAATATACGTCAGTTGAAACGCAAAACTTTTACTTTATACAATTCTTGAAGATGAACTTCAGTAAATTGTGATAAAAATCAATAAAGTCTCTATTTTTTTGATTGAAAAATAAATATAATGGTTTAGAGTAGCGTACAAAGAAAACCACGGACAATTTATTGGCAGTTCGCCTAACTGAAATAGTACTTTCGTGATTTTTTGCTGGTTCTAATTATTTCTACAATATATGTTCTATGATAAGCACCTTAATTTATGAAAATCATCCATTAAATTATCTGTGCTAGTTTTCAGAATAACTGTCCTATTTGAGGTTAATTGACATTTTCCTTCATGAATTAGTTTTTCTAATATCTTTTTTCCTAATGCTCCGCCAATATGAAATTTTCTTTCAGAAAAATCTAAGCATAATTTTATATTAGGATTGGGCTGATAGCCCAGCCATTGCTGCATAGTATTAATTCCTGCTTGCATCAAAGAATAGTTGACAAGGGATTCTTGTTTCATTAATTTATTTTGAATAAACCACTCAAATACTGTAACCCCTGCTTTTCCGGCCAAATGATGCAAACATGTTCGTGCTTCGCCAAGCTTAATTGCTTGAGGGCGCCTAGACAGTTTTTCAATGACTAATCTTCCTTGCGCTGTGATGGGGACATTATTATTTAATTTATAGTAAATTCGCCCGTAAAAGTTAAATAAGACTATTTCAGGACTGGTTTTTAAAAAAGTAATTTCACTTTTCGATAAGGGGTACCCTAAAGTTCTTTCAATCTCAATTTGAGTGAGAAAACAATCAGCTGATAGAACTGAGATAATTTGTGACATTGACATAGTAATCACCACCTTTTTAATGATTAAAACCTCAATTTTTAAAGAACTGATAAAAATTTGGCATCAATTGTGTAACGAGCTGTGTTGGCTCATAAAGGACGAATTTTTTAGCTTTTGTTGTTGTTAATAAATTGGCTTCCTTTAAAATTTGAAGATGTCTGGAGACACTGGAATTACTCATCACTAAAATTTGAGCCAAAGATTGTGTTGTACTTGGTTTATCAATGACATAATTCATAATTTGTAAACGAACAGGGTCACTTAAAGCTTTAAAAATAGTAATTAAATTTTCCGGTGTGGAACTATAGTAACTTGGGTGCTCTGTAATATCATAGGTGATAGCAATTCCTTGGTCGAAAGTTTCAACAAAGAGGTGAGGCCAAATAAAATAACTTGGTAATAGCATAATAGAATCACTATCTTGCAGTTGGATTTCTTGGTCAAACGGTTTAATAATGACCAGCTCATCCTCTTTCCAATGGATGCGGTCAACCTGCAAATGATTAAACATTTCGATTAAACCGTTTTTTCTTAAAAAAGAAGATTGCTTCTGAATTTCATCTAGCAGTTTCTGCTGAATGGCCTTCTCTTTCCAAGTGTTATCAAATATTTCTCGTCTATACCAATCAATAAAGGAAAAAAGTCGTTGGTAGACATCAGAAGCATCCTTTTTTAAATCCTTAAGCAGCTGCTTATCGTTACTCAATGAGAAATCTTTCCACTCTAATCCTTTTGCTAATGTCGGAATGAAGGAATTTTCTCGGTCACTTGTAACTTTTTCCAAATGCTCAATTAACTGAGCAGCAGGCAAGTCATTAAGAAATTTCTTTAGATTTTGTATTTCTTCTTCAATCGTTGTTGCATGATAGCGAAAGTTGCAAAGCAAGATAGAGGAAACACCGAGTTCATAAAAGAGTTGAAAATAGTGAAGGTTCTCATAGAAATCGTCTGTCAATCTGTCTTGTATTTCAATGACCCAGTCAATATTTGTACCATGATGACGGGGATTTAATAAGACATGTAAACTTCTAAAAAGTTCATTTAACGGAGAATACACAAATTGTATTCTTTGCGTCAACGTTTCATCTGTTTTAAGAGCATAATTGCTAAATTGAATGGTAATCGCCAAATGTTATTCCTCCAAACGATTCGATATTTCTAGAATTGATTGATTATTAATTATTTTCATTGTATCATAGTTTGAGATAAAGGGGGAAGTAAAATGACAAAACGGTTGCAGAATTCATTGATAACAGTTATCGCAGGTATGGGGATGCTGCTTTCCACTTTAGACACAGGCATCATCAATGTTGCCCTATCTTTTTTGACGGGAGAATTCCAAACGACAACTAACATTGCATCGTTTACAATAACTGGCTATACTTTAGCTTTAGCTATCTCTATCCTGCCTTTAGGAGTATTAAGTGATAAATTTGGAAAGTTAACGATTTCCTACTTAGGATTTGTACTTTTTGGGTTGAGTTCGTTATTCTGTGGATTTGCTAATAGTATTGGCTGGCTCATTGCTGGCCGGATTTTTCAAGGCATAGGGGCTGCCGCTCTACAAGCTACTTCAGCAGCTTTGATTACTACTTTAGTCTCTGAAGACCGGAAAAGCAGTGCTATTAGTATTTTAGGTGTTATGATTGGCCTAGGGCCTGTCCTTGGCCCGTCTTTAGGAGGTATATTACTTTCTTTAAATCTCTGGCGCTTTATCTTCTGGCTAAATGTTCCCTTTGCAATCCTCGCAATAGTATGTAACCATTATCTTCTTAGTAAGCTCTCTGAGGAGACTAGCGAACGAACATTGGATAATCTTGGAATTATTATAAATACTCTGATGTTAGTTTTTCTTTTATTAGGGTTGTCTTTGCTAAGCAAACCTCATCTATTAATGGTTAGTCTTATCTTAATAATATCCAGTCTGTTCCTCGGAATCATCTTTTACCATGTTGAATTTAGTAATAGACAGGCACTTGTTGATGTTGAGGGATTAAAAAACAACCCACAAGTAATCTCCTATCTTTTTCAAACGGTCGCCTTTGGTTTTGCCTCCGCAATGATATTTTTACTTCCGCCCTTTATTTTTGAACAATTATATCATTTAGGAGTGGGACAGACAGGCTTTCTTGTACTAGGCGCACCAGCAGGATTAGTAATCTTTTCAAGGCTATCAGGGAAGTACAATGACGGCAGTAAAAATAAAGCCTTTAGTCATTTAGGTCTCGGAATTATTATTGCTTCTTTGCTTTTCCTTTTGCTTCTCACTCCTAGCTGGTCTTATTTCTTCTTAACTTTAGGATTGTTTATTTATGGTATTGGCGGAGGATACTTTCAGCCTGCCAATATTGCTAGTATTATGCAAGCTAGCCCTATGGAAATGCAAGGCAGCACGGGAGCTTTACAGCGAATGGTACAAAATGTTGCCATTTCAGCTGGTTCAGCAGTTGGATCAACCTGTCTAAATCTTTGGCCAAACAATCTATTATTAGCTACTCGAATTGGCTGGGGAATTACATTAGCTCTAATTATCATAAGTTTAAAAGAAATGATGAATTTCTCAAATCATGATAATTAATACAATCTAATAATATAAAATGCAACCAATTTTAAAAGTTTGGTTGCATTTTATATTAATTTTCTGCCCGGTTGCTCCAATCATCATAATCTGTTTGACTATATAAATTGATGGTATTTGGAGAGTTAATAGCTTTAACTTGGCCGGATTTTGATTTTGACAATCAAGAAGTTTATACGCATAGACGTTGGAGCTCATCTAAACAACAATTTGTACCGGCAAAAAATGATCATTTTTATCGGAGATTAGGACTAAAAAATCCATCTAAGCGTAGGTGTCCATTTAATAATCAAGTTTTAGAGGTCTTTCAGGAGTTGAAGACTTTGCAGGAAAAGTTGTTGAAATTGCTTAAAGTTGAAAATAAAGAGCAATTTGTCTTTTTTCAGATTGGGGCAAAACGTCCTGTTCCAGATGAGTCAACTTTAAATACTTGTTTAAAAAGAATTTTAAAAAAGCTCCAGATTGAACCTGTTATTACAATTTACGGTGGGCGTCATACTTATGGCAGTATAAAGGTTCAGGAAGGGGTACCTTTAGAAGTTTTAGCTAGGTGGTTTGGGCATAAAGATACAACTACATTACGAGAAACTTATATCCATTTATTAGAGGAGACACGGGATGAATGGTTTGAACGAGAAAAAAGAGGCCTGGGCCAAAACATGGGCCAGCATCAAAAAGGCATAAAGAAAAGCCTGCTATGACAGGCTTTTTCATCATATATATCTATGCCCCCTACAGGGCTCGAACCTGTGACCCATGGATTAAGAGTCCACTGCTCTACCAACTGAGCTAAGGAGGCAAAATGCTGTATTGGCACCGATGATTCACGTTTTGTATTGAACCCGCACACTTAAGCAGGTGGGCAACTCGCTTCTCCTTTAGTTGCTTCCGCGTGGAACGGCCTGCATACTGGAGAATGACTTCTGTTTCCCGATAATACAAAAAAATAGTCGGTCAACACTTGGATGTGAATTCGTATGCCACAGCAATCTTCTTTAATTATGATACCATAATGTTAAAAAATTTCAAGTTAAAAATTTACTTTTTTTACGTCTGCATTACTTTAGCAGCTCATCAATTTTGTCCTTGTTGGCTCCGAGAGCCCGCTCATATTTTCCTGTTTGGTTGGCCGTAAAATAATTAGCTTTTTTGATTTTATCCGGCAAATATTGCTGTTTAACCCACTTTTCAGGATAGGCATGCGGGTATTTATAATTCTGGGCATTGCCTAGTTCCTTGCTGCCGGCGTAATGCCCGTCCCGCAGGTGGCGCGGAATGGGAAGGTTTCCGTTTTGATGCAAGTCAGCTATGGCGGCATCAATAGCCTCATAGGCAGAATTGGATTTGGGAGACAAAGCTAGGTCAATCACAACATTGGCAATTAAAATCCGAGCCTCGGGAAAACCGATCTGTTTGGCAGTTTCAAGAGCTGTTACGGTATGGATTTGAGCGTCAGGATTGGCCAGGCCGATATCCTCGTAAGCAATGACTGTCAGCCGCCTGGCTAAACTGGGCAGGTCACCCGCCTCAATCAGCCTGGCTGCATAATGGAGACTGGCGTTAACATCGGATCCGCGAATGGATTTTTGCAGAGCAGATAAGACATCATAATGGCCGTCTCCGTCTTTATCCATGGTAATATAGCTGCGCTGCAGGCTGTTTTCTACAGTATCTAAAGTGATGCGGCGCACACCCTTGTCATCTGGCTGAGTAGACATGACGGCTAAGTCGAGTGAATTATAAGCCGACCGCAAATCCCCGTTGGTCGCCAGAGCAATAAAATCAAGAGCATCATCATCCAGCTCCACATCAAAATCAAATCCCCGTTCCTTATCAGCAAGGGCAGTTCTGAGAGCTTGCTTGATATTGTCAGCTGTCAGCGGCTCCAGCTCAAAAATCTGAACTCGGCTTCTGATGGCAGGTGTTACTGAAAAGAAGGGGTTCTCAGTTGTTGCGCCAATCATGATAATTTGGCCGTTTTCCAACAGCGGCAGCAAAAAATCCTGTTTGGTTTTGTCCAGACGGTGAATTTCATCTAAAAGAAGGACCAAACCGCCTGAAAATTTAGCCTCTTCGGCAATTTCCTGCAGGCGTTTTTTTGTGTCTGTTGTCGCATTAAAGGTGCGGAAAGCATATTTTGTGGTTCCGGCAATGGCAGCAGCGATTGATGTCTTGCCGATTCCGGGCGGTCCGTAGAGAATCATTGATGACAGGCGATTGGCAGCAACCATACGCGCAATAATTTTCCCCTCACCGACCAAGTGCTGCTGGCCGATGACTTCTGAAATATCACGCGGGCGCATGCGCAAGGCGAGATTATTAATCATACGTTTCCTTTCTTAGATTTTTCTGCAGCCGTTAAGCAATAGAATGTTTCTTCAAATCAAAGCTAAACATTAGATCATCAACATACTGGCCATTGAGAAAGAACTGCTGTTTTAAACGGGCTTCTAAAGAAAAGCCTAAGTTTTCATAAAAAGCAATGGCCTTGTAATTGGTGGACAGCACATGGATAAGGACTTTTCGGTAGTCATTTTTGACGTCCTCTAAAAATCGCCGGACTAATTTTTTGCCAATTCCCTTGCCGCGCTCTTTGCCGGCAACAGCAATACCAAAGGTCACCACATGGCTGCCGCTGGGAAAAGGATAGAGCGGACCGTAATCAAGGACCGCCAGAATGCGGTCTTTTTCTTTGGCGACTAAAAAATGCCTGCCGTTTTCAAAACTGTTGATAATCTTGTCTTTGCTGGCAAGAGGCAGAGAAACAGGTGTATTATGACTTGACCAAACTGCATTTTCCAGTGCAATCACCTGATCAAGTTCCGTTAATTCCATGGGTTTAATTATCATATGAGTGCCTCAGCTTTTTAGGACTATTGTAACACATTTTATGCAAAAAAATATGAGCTTGCTTCTCATAAAACGAAAGGAGCTGCTGTGCCTGAACTTGTAAGCTGTCCTATGGTAATGGTTTGCAGAATTTGCTTTTAAAATTTAATCAGTGCAAAAGTTTGTTCCTAGAGCACTCATGAAAATGTTATAATGGAAGAAAATGACATTAAATGGAGAAACTGATGGCGACATACGGCTTTTTGTCAGTACTGGAAGAAGAATTAGAGAAGCATTTGGATTTTGACTTTGCTATGGATTGGCAAAAGAAAAATCATGCGGTAGAAGTCACTTTTATTTTGGAGGCGCAGAATCAAGCGGGCGTTGAGACGGTTGATGATCGTGGAGAGATCTCGAATGAGGATATCTTTTTTGAGGATTATGTCCTCTTTTACAATCCTGACAAATCACGGTTTGATGCCGAAGACTACTTAGTGACGATTCCCTATGAGCCTAAAAAAGGCTTATCGCGTGAATTTTTAGCCTACTTTGCCCGATTTTTGAATGATACTGCCACAGATGGTTTGAGCGATCTGATGGACTTTCTGGCTGACGAAACGGCAGAAGAATTCGCTGTTTCGTGGGATGCCGAGGCTTTTGAAAAAGGCAGAGCAGAGCTGAAAGAAACAGAGTTTTACCCTTATCCGAGGTATTGAGATGAATAGGAAGGAGCATTATTTAATTTATGAACAATTGGCAGGAACTGACAATCACGATTAACCGTGAAGCAGAAGAAGCGGCGTCCAATATTTTAGTGGAGTCCGGCAGCCAAGGGGTTGCGATTGATGACAGCGCGGATTATTTGGATGGAGTAGGCAAGTATGGGGAGCTTTTCCCGGAGGTTGAGCAGGTAGAAACTGTCAAAATTACGGCCTATTATCCTGAAATGCTTGATATGGAAGCCATCAAAAAAGAAGTTCAAGAGCGTTTGGCTGAGCTTGCGGATTTCGGTTTGACGACCGGTCAGGTGAAGCTTGAGACCCAAGAATTAGCTGAGGAAGACTGGGCGGAAAACTGGAAGAAATATTATGAGCCGGCTCGTATCACTCATGACTTGACCATTGTTCCCAGCTGGACCGACTATGAAGCGGCAGGCGGCGAAAAAATTATCCGCTTGGACCCCGGGATGGCCTTTGGTACAGGCACTCATCCGACAACCAAGATGAGCCTTTTTGCGCTGGAGCAGATTCTGCGCGGCGGTGAGACAGTCCTTGATGTGGGAACGGGGTCAGGGGTGCTTTCCATCGCCAGTTCCCTCCTTGGAGCTAAAGAAATTTTTGCCTATGATTTGGATGATGTCGCTGTGCGCGTGGCTCAGGAAAATATTGATCTCAACCAAGGAACCGCTAATATCCATGTGGCAGCAGGTGATTTGCTGCGGCATGTTGATATTCATGCAGAGGTTATCGTGGCTAATATCCTAGCAGATATCCTAGTCAATCTGACCGATGATGCCTACCGTTTGCTGAAGGATGACGGTTATCTGATTATGTCCGGTATTATCAGCGAAAAGCTGGATATGGTGCTGGAAGCAGCTTACAGCGCAGGCTTTTTCCTTGAAACTCATATGATTCAAGGAGAATGGAATGCTTTGGTGTTTAAGAAAACAGATGATATTTCAGGGATCATGGGAGGCTAGATGCAGCAGTATTTTGTAAAAGGACAAGCAACAAATCCTGTTACCATTACAGATAAAGAGACAGTCAAGCATATGTTTCAGGTCATGCGTTTGACCGAGGGTGATGAGGCGGTGCTGGTCTTTGATGATGGAATTAAACGGTTAGCGCGCGTGACCGATACCCAGGCACACAGGTTTGAAATCACAGAGGAGCTGTCAGACAATGTGGAAATGCCGGTGCAAGTGACTATCGCTTCAGGTTTTCCCAAGGGGGATAAATTAGAATTTCTGGCGCAAAAGACGACAGAACTGGGAACGCATGCTCTCTGGGCCTTTCCGGCTGACTGGTCTGTGACCAAATGGGACAGCAAAAAGCTGGCTAAGAAAGCTGATAAATTGGCCAAGATCGTTCAAGGCGCAGCTGAGCAATCCAAACGCAATGCCATTCCTCAGGTCAAACTCTTCGAGAAGAAAGCTGATTTTCTGGCTCAGTTGAGCCATTTTGATAAAATTCTGCTTGCCTACGAAGAATCTGCCAAAGAAGGAGAAACCGCTGCTTTGGCGCGTGAACTGTCGCTTGCCGAAGAGGGGCATAAACTCCTTTTCATCTTTGGTCCAGAGGGCGGCATTTCACCTGCTGAAATCCAAGCCTTTGAGCAAGCAGGGGCTGTCAAAGTTGGACTGGGTCCCCGTATCATGCGAACAGAGACCGCTCCGCTGTATGTTTTAAGTGCAGTGTCTTACGCCTTAGAATTGATGAAGTAAAAAAGAAGCTGTTGGTACTGGATAGCTTCTTTATGTGCTCTAACTTAATTTTTCAGGATTTTCCACAAAAAATCGAACAACCGTTCCACAGTTTTTGCAGACTTCTAGGCAGAGCGATTGCCCCAGACTAGAGGCATTGCCTGAACGTGAAATGCCAGCATAGCCTTTATTTTGCTTGGCTGTGACAAATTGATTTTCCCCACAGTAAGGGCAGGTTTGTGTGTTCATGAGTCTTCCTCCTTATTCAGTTGAAAAATATCTTCCACGGGCAGCTGAAAAATCTCGGCGATTTTGAGAGCCATTTCAAGAGAGGGATTATAACGGTTGTTTTCCAGATGAACAATGGTTTCGCGGCGCACGCCAACTAATTGTGCCAGTTCCTGCTGGCTCATTTTTTTAGCCTTGCGCAGTTCTTTGAGCTTGGTCGTAATATTAGCCATACTAAGCACCCCTTTTCTCAAAGAGGAAAAAAGCAATATCAAAAGCCAAAATCATAGCTGCGCTGAAGATTAGGATCATACCGGCTGTTAGGGTAAATGGGAAAAAGAAGGTGATGATGCTCAAAATCATCAAGCAGGCTAAGATCAAACTTAAGGTAAGGCAGGCAGCCTTAGCCAAATCAGCATAGAAGCGTTCATCAGGTTTTTCATCCACTTTTTTGAAGATAAAGTAGAGAAAGAAAATAGCTAGAACCAACAAGCCCAAGCTTAAAAGGACATGCTTTATCCAGACGGGATTGGTATTGGGGGTAATGGCCCAAACGCCCTTTATATAAATGCCCATAGCTGCAAAGATGGTCAGGCTGTAAAGTTTTTCAGTCAGTCCAAAATAGCGGTCTTCTTTTTTGGTTTGAGGTATTTTGCTTATGGCTAGAAAGACGATTGCTTGGACAGCTAGGGTGATGAGAAAGACGGCATTTTTTAGCCAAGGGTTTTCAGTTGACGGCGTTAAAAACCAAAGCCCGAACATTGTCATCAGCCAAATGAGAGTAATCCATTTGCAGACACGGTTTTTCATAAAACAGACCTTCTTTCTTTATCAAAACGTTAATTATTTATAACTATTTCTGTTATAAATATATCACTATCGAAGACCTTTGTCAATTAAAAAGTGAATAATTTTTAACATCTCACTTTCTCTTGACACGCCACTGAAAAATGACTATTCTAGAATTAACAAAAAGATTAGAAAGAAGACCTATGGCAACCATTAAAGATGTTGCAAAATTAGCAGGCGTTTCAGCCTCAACGGCATCACGTGCTCTGCATGACAACGATATGATCAGTCAGGCAACGAAAGAGCGAGTCCGCAAGGCCATGAAAGAGCTGAATTATTCTCCTAATTATTCAGCCCAAAATCTGGTTAAAAGGCGCTCCAATACAATCGGGGTTGTCCTGCCTGTCCGTGAAAGTCAGGAATCGCTGGGCAACAATCCGTTCTTCATGCAGATTATTCAAGGAATATCAGGAGTTTGTACAGATAACCACTATATGGTCAGCCTAGCAACAGGGCGAACTGAAGAGGAATTAATTGCCAATATCGAGACCCTGATTCGCAGCGGTAATATTGCCAAGTTTATTTTTCTGTATTCAAAGGCCAATGACAAGGTTTTTCAGTTTGTACAACAGGCAGAAGTATCCTGTGTGGTTGTGGGGGAATCTTACAATGCTGCTCAAAAAGGCATCCAATTTGTGGATAATGACAATACTCTAGCCGGTCAGGATGCCGCTCAGTTTCTGGTTGATAAGGGTTACCGTGAAATCGCCTATGCCTATACGGACATGGATGAACTGGTGCAGGCCAGCCGTTACATGGGCTATGCCAATGTCATGAAAGAAGAAGGGCAAAAGACCAAAAGGCTGCAGCTGTCAAGAATTGATGACAGTGCTAATCTCACTGTTTTAAGTGCTTTTTTAGAAAAGAATCCTCGCCTGGAAGCCTTTGTCGCTTGTGATGACATCATGGCCATCCGGCTGCAGCGTCTTTTTAAAAAGCTGGATCTCCCCAGTGATAACTTTGCCATGATTAGTTTTAACAATTCCATTGTCAGTGAGATTGCTACGCCTGCACTAACCTCTATTGATATCTTCCCTTATCAGCTGGGGAGCAAAGCGGCAGAGCTGATTCTGGGTAAGGCAGAAGGCGAAAATTTTTTGACCATTCCGCATCAGATTATTGAACGGGATTCAACCTGGCCCAATCGCAAAAAATAAATTCTTAGCGGCTCCTAATTTGTGAAAGTTATCTATATTATTCATTTTAGAGTCTGTTTAGTATCAGCGCGTTCTTGCTGGGGCTAAACAGACCTTTTTTTGTTAATTTTTGAAAAAGGTCTTTACAAAAAAAGATTTCATGATATAATAATAGTATCAATTGCAAACGTTTGCATAAAACGTTTGCGCAGGAGGTAAAAATGAAAAATTATAAGCAGCTTTTCACTTTTGAATTTTGGCAAAAGTTTGGAAAATGTTTAATGGTTGTTATTGCCGTTATGCCTGCTGCAGGTTTAATGGTTTCGATTGGTAATTCCTTAGCTTTGATTAATCCAAAATCGGCTATCTTAGTGACGGTTGCCAATATCATTGCCCAAATCGGCTGGGGTGTTATCAATAACCTTCACATCTTGTTTGCGCTGGCTATCGGCGGCAGCTGGGCTAAAGAACGTGCCGGCGGTGCATTTGCCGCAGCGATTGCCTTTATCCTGATTAATCTTATTACAGGGAATTTCTACGGGGTTTCCTTGGATATGATCGCAGATAAATCCAGCTATGTTCACAATATCTTTGGCGGGAAGATGCATGTGTCCGACTACTTTATCAATGTTTTAGGCCAGCCTGCCTTGAACATGGGTGTTTTTGTCGGTATTATTTCCGGTTTTGTCGGGGCAACTGCCTATAATAAATACTATAATTTCCGCAAACTCCCTGATGTATTATCTTTCTTTAACGGCAAACGCTTTGTACCTTTCGTCGTTATTGTTCGCTCGACCATTGTAGCACTGATCTTATCTGTTGTTTGGCCGGTTATTCAGTCCGGTATCAACGGCTTTGGTATGTGGATTGCGTCTTCACAAGACTCAGCACCGTTTTTGGCTCCTTTCCTTTATGGTACCTTGGAGCGTCTCCTTTTGCCGTTTGGTCTGCACCACATGCTGACCATTCCAATGAATTACACCTCGCTTGGCGGAACCTATGTTGTCCTGACAGGTGCCAGCAAGGGGGCTCAGGTATTTGGACAGGATCCGCTCTGGCTGGCTTGGGTGACGGACCTGATTAACCTCAAAGGTGCCGGTCATATGGAACAGTACCGCCACTTGCTCTCAACAGTGACACCGGCTCGTTTCAAGGTGGGGCAAATGATTGGTGCCAGCGGTATTCTGATGGGACTGACGCTGGCTATGTACCGCAATGTTGATCCTGATAAAAAGCCAAAATACAAGGGGATGTTCATCTCTGCGGCTGTAGCGGTCTTTCTTACCGGTGTGACCGAACCGCTTGAATACATGTTCATGTTTGCAGCTCTGCCTCTTTACCTTGTCTATGCTGTGATGCAAGGTCTTGCTTTTGCTATGGCCGACTTGGTTCCTTTGCGGGTTCATTCATTTGGTAATATTGAGCTCTTGACCAGAACACCGATGGCCATTAAAGCCGGTCTGGCTATTGATTTGATCAACTTTGTTTGGGTCTCTGTCGTTTTTGGCTGTGCCATGTACTTTATTGCCAACTTCATGATTAAGAAATTCAACCTTGCCACTTCAGGCCGCAACGGCAACTATGATGACAGCGATGACGCAGCTGAAACGGGCAGCAGCAATACAGGAGTTGCCAATGCCAATTCACAGATTGTCAAAATTATCAACCTTTTAGGCGGCAAAGAAAATATTTCGGATGTGGACGCCTGCATGACCCGCCTGCGGATTACGGTAGCAGATGTTGCTAAAGTAGGCGATGAAGCCAGCTGGAAGAAAGCCGGTGCAATGGGCTTGATTGTGAAAGGCAATGGGGTTCAAGCTGTTTATGGACCTAAGGCCGATGTTTTGAAATCTGATATTCAAGATTTGCTGGATTCAGGTGCAGAAATTCCTAAGACCGATGTTTCAACCCTAGAAGAAGAACCATCAAGAGAAGTAACCTTTAAAGGTGTTACAGAAGAAGTAGCGACGGTTGCTGACGGGGACGTTATGCCAATTACAGAAGTTCATGATCCGGTCTTTTCACAAAAGATGATGGGAGATGGTTTTGCAGTTGAACCTGAAAACGGCAATATCTATGCTCCTGTATCCGGCTTAGTTACCAGTGTCTTTCCAACAAAACACGCTCTGGGACTTTTAACGGATCAAGGTCTGGAAGTGCTCATTCACGTGGGCTTAGATACGGTTGCCTTAAACGGCGCGCCATTCTCAGCCAAGGTAAAAGACGGTCAGCGTGTCGAAGCCGGCGACTTGCTCTTGGTTGCTGACTTAGAAGCTATAAAGTCTGCTGATCGTGAAACAACCGTTATTGTTGCCTTTACCAACACAGCAGAACTAAAAGCTGTCAGTCTTGCCAAAACAGGACATCAAGCCGCCAAAACAGTGGTTGCTAAAGTAGAACTGTAACAGTTGAAGGAAAGAGGAAGAGGCGGTCATTTACCAGACCTTCTTGCCTCTTTCTATTTTTTATGGTTAACTAAAAAAGACAGTGCTGCCATTTTTAGGCTTTCTTATGTGACAAAGGAGAATCCAAGTGAAATTATTGACCATCAATACCCACAGCTGGATGGAAGAAAATCCGCGAGAAAAATTAAAAATTTTAGCGCAAGCCATTCTTAAAGAGCAATATGATATCATCTGTCTGCAGGAAGTCAATCAGCTGATGGCTTCTGCACCGGCCAAAGCTTTGTTTAACTATTGTCAGGCACCCGGAACGCCTGCTGTTCATGAGGATAATTACGCCCTTGAGCTGGTTAGGCTTTTATCAGAACACGGGCAGCCCTACTATTGGTCTTGGGCTTATAACCATATTGGCTACGGGCGTTTTCAGGAAGGTGTTGCCATCTTGTCGAAATGTCCGCTGCAAAGTGAAACGATTTTAGTATCAGAGACAGATGATGAAAGGGATTATCATACCAGACGGGTTCTGCTGGCAAGAACCAAGTCCGGCAGCAGCTTTGCTGTCGCAAGTGTTCATCTGTCTTGGTGGAATAAAGGCTTTGAAGAGGAATGGGATAAGCTGGAACGTGCGTTGTCAGCCTTAGAGTGTCCGCTGCTGCTGATGGGAGACTTTAATAATCCGACGGATCAAGCGGGCTATCGCCTGATTTTAAACAGTCGGCTGCACCTAAGAGACAGCCATAAGACGGCAGAGGCTGTCTATGGTTTGGCTACTATTCAAAAGGAAATTGACGGCTGGCAGGGCAATCAGGAAGCCCTTAAGGTTGACCATGTTTTTTTGAGTCGGGAATGGCGCATTCAAAAATCAGAAGTCGTTTTTGATGGGACGAAATATCCTTACATCAGTGACCACTGCGGTCTGGCCTGTGAGGCCTATCTGGACGAGGCGGATCAAGGAAAATAAGTCATTTTGCCTTGCATATTAGTAAAAAAGAATAACAGATGAAAAGCAGGCCTAAGAGCTGCTGTATCTAGAAAAGGAAGATTGTACCGGAAGCTAACAATCTTCTTTTTCTTTTGGTCTTAAAGTGTTAGAATAAGAATAAGATATTTTTAGAGAGGAAAAACATGGCAAAAGATGCAAATTTAACAGGTCAGGAAGTTATTGAGATATGCTCTGCTTATATGAATGAGGCAGATATTGCTCTTGTTCAAAAAGCTTTAGACTACGCAGTAGAATGCCATAACGGCCAATTTCGTAAGTCAGGAGAGCCCTACATTATCCATCCTATTCAGGTTGCAGGGATTTTAGCGGATTTACATCTGGACGCTATCACGGTTTCCTGCGGTTTTTTGCATGATGTCATTGAAGATACTGAAGCAACCCTAGATAATTTGGAGAACAAATTTGGCAGCGATGTCAAAAACATTGTTGATGGGGTGACAAAGCTGGGTAAGGTCGAATACAAATCGCACGAAGAGCAGCTGGCTGAGAATCACCGTAAAATGCTGATGGCCATGTCCAAAGATATTCGAGTGATTTTAGTTAAGCTGGCTGACCGTCTGCACAATATGCGGACCCTCAGGCACCTGCGCAAGGATAAGCAGGAACGCATTTCTCGGGAAACCATGGAAATCTACGCTCCCTTAGCTCACCGCTTAGGGATCAGCCGCATCAAATGGGAGCTGGAAGATCTGGCTTTCCGCTATTTGAATGAGGTTGAGTTTTACAAGATTTCCCATTTGATGAATGAAAAGCGCCGCGAACGTGAAGCTCTGGTCAATGACATTGTGGATAAGATCAAAGAGTACACGGAAGAGCAAGGGCTGCACGGGGAAATTTACGGCCGTCCTAAGCATATTTATTCTATCTATCGCAAGATGCGCGATAAGAAAAAGCGCTTTGACCAAATCTATGATTTGATTGCTATTCGCTGTGTTTTAGATACCCAAAGTGATGTTTATGCCATGTTAGGCTACATTCATGAACTCTGGCGGCCTATGCCCGGTCGTTTTAAAGATTATATTGCCAATCCTAAGGCTAACGGCTATCAGTCTATCCACACGACTGTCTATGGTCCCAAAGGGCCGATTGAAGTGCAGATTCGCACACACGAAATGCATCAAGTTGCTGAATACGGGGTTGCAGCTCACTGGGCCTACAAAAAGGGGATCAAGGGCAAGGTTAACAGCCAAGAGTCTGCTCTTGGCATGAACTGGATTAAGGAGCTGGTTGAGCTGCAGGCTGCTTCTAATGGCAATGCCGTTGATTTTGTGGATTCTGTTAAGGAAGATATTTTTGCTGAGCGCATTTATGTCTTTACACCCAACGGTGCTGTTCAAGAGCTGCCTAAGGACTCAGGCCCCATTGATTTTGCCTATGCCATTCACACTCAGGTCGGAGAAAAAGCTACCGGTGCTAAAGTTAACGGCCGCATGGTTCCTCTAACCGCCAAACTCAAAACAGGTGATGTGGTTGAAATCATCACTAATTCTAATTCTTTTGGTCCCAGCCGCGACTGGATCAATATTGTCAAGACCAATAAAGCCCGCAATAAAATCCGCCAGTTCTTTAAAAATCAAGATAAGGAATTATCCATTACTAAAGGGCGTGACCTGCTGATTGATTATTTTCAGGAGCACGGCTATGTCGCCAATAAATATCTGGATAAAAAACACCTTGAGGCTGTTTTGAGCCGTCTAAATTACCGCAATGAAGAGGCACTTTATGCTGCCGTTGGTTTCGGTGAAATTTCACCGGCTAATGTTTTTAATAAACTGACTGAAAAAGAACGCCGCGAAGAAGAGCGGGCCAAGGCCAAAGCAGAGGCCGAGGAACTGATGAAGGGCGGCGAAGTCAAGCACGACAACAAAAAAGAAGTGCTTAAGGTCAAAAGCGAAGGCGGCGTTATCATTCAGGGCTCGTCTGATCTTCTCATGCGGATTGCCAAGTGCTGCAATCCCGTACCGGGAGATCCGATTGAAGGCTATGTGACCAAAGGCCGTGGGGTAGCCATCCACCGCGCTGACTGCAACAACATCAAAAGTCAGGAAGGTTATGAAGAGCGCCTCATTGAGGTTGAGTGGGATGATGAACATTCCACAAAAGAATACATGGCTGAGATTGATATTTACGGTCTCAACCGTTCAGGGCTGCTCAATGATGTCCTGCAGATTCTGTCTAATCAGACCAAGAATATTTCAACCGTCAATGCACAGCCGACCAAGGATATGAAGTTTGCTAATATTCATGTAACCTTTGGCATTCCTAATTTGGCACTTTTAACAGCTGTTGTTGATAAAATCAAGATTATTCCGGATGTTTATTCTGTTAAGAGAACCAACGGATGATTTAAGAGTGTGCGCACTTGCTGCAAGGTGTCCTGTCATAAGTGCACTTGGCATACAGAAAAATCAGCATGTGCCTGCAGGAGACCGTTTGACATGAAAAATTATTGACAAAGGAGTTGACCGTGAGAATTGTTCTTCAGCGTGTTTTGAAAGCCAGTGTGACGATTGACAGCCAAACAAAAGCTGCTATCGGCCCGGGGTTGCTGTTACTGGTTGGAATCGGCCCTGCTGATACCCAAAAAGATCTGGACTATGCTGTCCGAAAGATAGTTAACATGCGGATTTTTTCTGACGCAGACGGGAAGATGAATTTATCCGTTCAAGATGTTAAGGGCTCCATCCTTTCTGTTTCGCAGTTTACCCTTTTTGCTGATACGAAAAAAGGCAACCGGCCTGCATTTACCAAAGCCGCTCCGCCCGATCTGGCAAATGATTTTTATGAGCGTTTTAACAGGCAGCTGGCTCAGCATGTTCCGGTAGAAACGGGGGCATTCGGGGCTGATATGCAGGTATCCTTAGTAAATGACGGACCAGTGACCATTATCTTAGATACCAAAAAGGAATTGGAATAAGAAGAGCTGTCAGCTTGTCTTTATACTAGGCCAATTAAGGAAACTTACTATAAAAATCCGGCAAATACATCGTTTTGCCGGATTTTTGTTTATAGACGAAGGGAAAATGATTGACCTGTTTATGATGAGCTGCTAGTGTCTGCAAAAATGAAAGCAAGAGCTGAGCCTTGAAAGTGCTGATACAGCAGTCTTTCGTGTTTATGACTAAACGTCTGCAGGATAGATGGCTACGTAGCTGTCTGTTACTTTTTTGCGTCTGGCAAAATCAACGAATTTGAATTTTTCCAGCTTATGCCGGCTTTCGGTAAACTGCAGCTGCCGTTCATTGCTGAGATAAACTTTCGATTTGATTGAAACGACATGGCTTTCTGAGTCAATATCCAGTAAAATTTTATCCTTTTCAGTCAGCTGGTCAATTGTGATTTCTTTTTTGGCGTAGGCAATATCTAACTTAAGCTTATTTTCAAGGTAGTTGTAAATAGAATATTCAGCAATTTCTCTTGTCATATCAGGAACCAGCGATTTGTCCAGATAATCGGTGTCAAGAACGGAAGCCACACCATCAAGGACGCGCTGTCTGGTGATACGCCAGAGAAGGCTGTGGGGTGCAAAACCGGTCAGCTTGGCTAATTTGTTATCAACGATCAGCTTGTCAATAGCAATAACGTTGGTTTTAGAATTCATATGGAGCTGCTGAACCAATTCCTGATAGCTGGTCAGCTGAGAGACGGGAAAGTCAAACTGCTCATGTTTGATGACTTGAGAGCCGCGTCCCTGCTGTGTCTTAATCAGGCCTGCCTTGGTCAGCTGCTGCAAAGCTTTTCTGACCGTATCGCGGCTGCAGCCATAGTTTTGGCAGAGCTGCGTTTCCGTAGGCAGGTAATCACCGATCTGATAGATTCCATCAGCAATGGCTTTTTGCAGTTCTTGGAAAATCACTTCATATTTTTTCATAAACTTGTTTTTCTCCTAACTTGTCTAAAAAAAGACATACAACTTCTCTTATTTTAACAAAAACGTGGTCTTTTTTCCACAAACAACTTGCCAACAAATATGTTAACGTTTACAATGAGACTGTAAACATATTTGTTTTATAATAATAAGGAGGTCTAGGGCGACCTAGAAGAAAGCTATGGGAAAATTTGAAAAAGATGCCCAGGTATTGCTGGCTGCCATCGGCGGCAAGGAGAATGTCTCTGCTGTGACGCACTGTGCAACGCGCATGCGCTTCGTCTTAAATGACGACAAGAAAGCAGATGTCAAAGCGATTGAAGCAATTCCTGCTGTCAAAGGAACCTTTACCAATGCAGGACAGTTCCAAGTCATTATCGGAAACGATGTACCGATTTTCTATAATGATTTTACGGCTGTTTCCGGTATTGAGGGTGTTTCTAAAGAAGCAGCAAAATCAGCAGCTAAAGGCAACCAAAATCCAATTCAGCGCGTGATGACCATGCTGGCTGAAATCTTTACACCGATTATTCCGGCCATTATCGTTGGGGGTCTTATTTTAGGTTTCCGCAATATTCTGGAAGGTGTCGAGTTTGCCAATCTGGGAGGCAAGACAATTGTAGAAGTTTCTCAGTTCTGGAATGGTGTCAACTCATTCTTATGGCTGCCCGGTGAAGCCATTTTCCACTTCCTGCCTGTAGGAATTGTCTGGTCAGTCTCTCGTAAAATGGGAACCAGCCAAATTTTGGGAATCGTACTTGGTATCTGCTTGGTATCACCGCAGCTGCTCAATGCCTACAATGTTGCCAGCACATCACAGGCTGAAATCGCTAAAGATTGGGTCTGGGACTTTGGCTTCTTTACCGTTAATCGTATCGGTTATCAGGCTCAAGTCATTCCGGCACTTCTATCAGGATTATCACTGGCCTATCTTGAACGCTTCTGGCGCAAGGTTATCCCAGAAGTAGTGTCCATGATTTTTGTACCATTCCTGTCTTTGATACCGGCTTTGATTTTGGCACACACCGTTCTTGGGCCAATCGGCTGGACCATTGGTAAGGGAATCTCATTTGTTGTGCTTGCTGGTTTGACAGGTCCTGTGAAATGGCTCTTTGGTGCAATCTTTGGCGCTCTGTATGCACCGCTTGTTATCACTGGCCTGCACCACATGACCAATGCCATTGACACACAGCTGATCGCTGATACTGCCGGCCATACAACCGGACTTTGGCCTATGATTGCCCTGTCTAATATCGCACAAGGTTCCGGCGTATTTGCCTACTACTGGATGCATCGCCATAATGAACGCGAAGCACAGATTGCCCTGCCGGCAACCATTTCAGCTTATCTGGGTGTAACAGAACCGGCCCTCTTTGGGGTTAACCTGAAATACATCTACCCATTTGTAGCAGGAATGATTGGTTCAGGTATAGCTGGTCTGCTGTCAACAACCTTCAACGTTCAGGCCAATGCTATCGGTGTTGGAGGACTGCCAGGTTTCATGTCCATCAATGCCAAATATATGGTGCCTTTCTTTATCTGTATGGCAGTTGCCATTGCAGTACCATTTGCCTTGACTGTTTTCTTCAATAAAACCGGTATTTTAAACAAGACTGAAGAAGAAAGTCCGGCACCGCAGGCTGAGGCCGTGGCGAAGGCTAAAGAAAGCTCAGAAATAGCTGTCGGAACAAAAATTGATGTCAAAAGCCCGTTAACTGGTCAAGTGAAGCCTTTATCTGAAGCTGTCGACCCTGTTTTTGCTCAGGGAGTTATGGGACAAGGTGTCTTGATTGAGCCAAGCGAAGGCCTGCTTGTGGCGCCTGTTGACGGAGTTGTCTCTGTACTTTTCCCAACCAACCACGCTGTCGGTCTGGTTACTGACCAAGGACTTGAGCTGCTCATGCATATTGGCATGGATACGGTCAATCTTGAAGGCAAAGGATTTAAAGCCTTTGTTAAGCAGGGAGACCGCGTTAAGGTCGGTGATAAACTGATTGGTTTTGATATTGATGCTATTAAAAAAGCAGGATATGTTACTGAAACACCGGTTATCATTACCAACCAAAATGATTATCAGCCGGATGCTGTCGGAGCGCTGCCGCATGATACCCGTCAGGGAGAAGAATTGCTGACAGCAAGTAAAATTTAGAAAAAATTGATATAATGGATAGCAGAGTAGGATATTAGACGTGAAAAAGTGGTCTTTGTCCTACTCTCTTATTATTAGTGAGGAGCATAGTATGACATTGGACAAGAGGAAGGTTGTCTATCAAATTTATCCAAAGTCTTATAAGGACACAACTGGCAATGGGATTGGCGATTTAAAAGGGATTATTGAAAAGCTCCCCTATCTGGAAGAATTGGGTGTAGGTGTCATCTGGCTCAATCCTTTCTATCCAAGTCCGCAGCGGGACAATGGTTATGATGTTTCTGATTATACAGCTGTAAACCCTCTGTTTGGCACGATGGAAGATTTTGAAGAATTATCTCGCAAAGGCAAGGAGCACGGCATTGAAATCATGCTGGATATGGTGCTTAATCATTGTTCAACCGATCATGACTGGTTTCAAAAAGCTTTGGCCGGTGATCGTTATTATCAAGATTTCTTTATTTTACGAGATCAGCCGACAGACTGGGTTTCCAAATTCGGCGGCAGTGCCTGGGCTCCATTTGGCGACAGCGGTAAATACTATCTCCACCTTTTTGATAAGACACAAGCTGACCTTAATTGGCGCAATCCTCACGTACGCGATGAGTTATTTAAGGTGGTTAATTTTTGGCGCAGCAAAGGTGTCAAAGGCTTTCGCTTTGATGTCATCAATCTGATTGGCAAGGACGAGAAATTAAAAGATAATCCTGAGTTTGACGGCAAGCCGGAATACACTGACCGTCCTATTAATCATGACTATCTGAAGCTCCTGAACAAAGCTACTTTTGGCAATGACAGCGATGGCATGACAGTCGGTGAAATGAGTTTTACAGATATTCCCAACTGTGTTCAGTACAGCAATCCAGACAGCCATGAATTGTCTATGGTCTTTAATTTCCATCACCTGAAAGTTGACTACGAAAACGGTCAAAAATGGACACGCAAGCCTTTTGACTTTGAAGAGTTAAAAACGCTTTTCCATACTTGGGGAGAAGGTATGAGTGAAGGAAACGGCTGGAGTGCCCTCTTTTGGAATAACCACGACCAGCCGCGTGCCCTCAACCGTTTTATTGATGTTGAGCATTTTCGCAATGAAGGGGCAACCATGCTTGCTGCCAGCATTCATCTGTCGCGCGGGACACCGTATATTTATATGGGCGAAGAAATCGGCATGCTTGATCCGGATTATGACAGCATGGATGATTATGTGGATGTTGAATGTCTCAATGCTTATCAGGAATTGCTGGCTTCAGGAAAGACACCTAAGCAGGCTTTCGCTATTATCAAGGCTAAATCGCGGGATAATTCGCGCACGCCCATGCAATGGGATGCAAGCCCCAATGCAGGTTTTTCCACAGCTGCTCCCTGGCTGAAAGTCGGGAGAACCTATCAGCAAATTAATGTTGCTAAGGAAAAGACGGGTAAAATTTTTCCTTTCTATCAAGAATTAATTCGCCTGCGCAAGACTCTGCCCATCATAGCTGAAGGAGATTATAAGGCTGCCTACACAGACAGCACTCAAGTCTATGCTTTTGAGCGAAACTACAAAGGTCAAAAACTGTTGGTTCTCAATAATTTCACTGCGGCTGAAGCAGAGCTTGATCTGGCAGAAGCTTATCAGAGAGGACAAGTTTTAATCAGCAATTATGATCAGGTGGAGCTTTCTGCTAAAATTACCTTAAAACCCTATCAAACACTGGCGATTTTACAGCAGGAAGATTAAAACAGTCAATTTTTTAAGTCAAAATTTAAAGAGCACACCAAAAATCAATTCCGTGAGGATTGTGGTCGTGCTCTTTTTTGTTAGCAGTATAAATAGTTTATGAGAAGAAGGCCAGCAAAATTCCGGCAGCGATGGCTGAGCCGATAACACCGGCAACATTTGGTCCCATAGCATGCATCAGTAAGAAGTTTTCAGGGTCTTCTTTTTGACCTTCTTTATGAACGACACGCGCAGCCATCGGCACGGCTGATACGCCGGCAGCACCGATCATAGGATTGACCTTGCCGCCGGTCAGATAGCACATGAGTTTGCCCATCAGGACACCGGCCGCCGTTCCGCCTGCAAAGGCGATGAGCCCGAGCAGGGTGATTTTTAAGGTTGTTGTTGATAAAAAGAGAGCTCCGTCAGCTTTGGCTCCTACAGTCAAGCCTAAAATAATTGTTATGCCGTACATTAAAGCATTTTGCAGGACTGTAGTGATATTTGGAACAACACCGGATTCTTTAACCAGATTTCCCAGCATCAGGCAGCTAATGAGGGTAGCAGCACTGGGAATCAGCAGGCTGACAAAGATTGTCACTACAATAGGGAAAATGATTTTTTCCCGCTGACTGACTTTTCTGCCGACTTTCATCACAACGCGGCGCTCTTTTTGAGTGGTTAGCAGTTTGATGATAGGCGGCTGGATAATGGGGATAAGCGCCATGTAAGAATAAGCCGCTAAGGCAATAGCTGAGAGCAGGTGGGGAGCCAATTTCGATGTTAAAAAGAGGGCTGTCGGACCGTCGGCACCGCCGATAATCCCTACAGAAGCGGCTTCCTGAGGAGACATTCCCCAACTTGCTGCTAGAAAGAACGCCACGAAGATACCGAATTGAGCGGCACCACCCAGCAGAATCGTTTTAGGATTGGCCAGCAAAGGTTCAAAATCTGTTGATGCTCCCAGACAGAGGAAAATCAAGGGTGGGTAGATTCCCAGATTGGTTCCCTGATAGAGATAATAGAGCAAACCGCCGGCTTCAGCCTTTGTTGGTTCTGCCATCATATTGGCCAGAGGAAGGTTAACCAGCAGCATTCCAAAGGAAATCGGAATCATAAGGTAGGGTTCATACCCTTTTTTAATGCCGAGGTAGAGAAAGATGCAGGCTATCACAATCATAATGATATTTTGATAGGTTAAATTATAAAAGCCCGATGTTTCTATTAATTGATGAATGATTTGCATAACAATTCTCCTTGTCAGATGGTCATTAACAGATCATCGGCATTAACCGTTTGATTGACTGAAACGGCGATGGCAGCAACAGTTCCGTCTTTTGGCGCCTGAATAGGCGTTTCCATCTTCATAGCCTCCAAGGTGAACAGCGTATCTCCTGCTTTAACAGCATCTCCGACAGCCTTATGAATCTGCAGGATTTTTCCTGCCATTGGAGCCTGGATATCGTAGCCATCTGAACTGTCGGCAGTCGCCGGTGTCGGTGCAGCTGTTTGTTTCAAAGGAGCAGCTGCCTCTGCTGCATCAAGTTCTCTCAGGCTGACAATATAGATATCACCATTAACGTTTACTTCATATGTTTTCATTTTTGACTCCCTACTTTTTCAACTTTTTCGATTTTAAATTGTTTATCTTCTTCTTGACTGGCAATGGACAGCGCTGTGATGACAGCTACCTTAGCATGTTTGTCTTTGTCAACTAAGTCTTGCCCTGTCAGAGGTGCTGCGGCTTGTGCTGATACAGGAGCCGGCTCTGCCTTTTTTTCAGAAGCATTGACAAGAACAGCCGTCAGCTCAATGACATACATCAAGCCGGTCAAAATGAGAAAGACCAAGCCCATTGATGCCAAGGTTATAATAAACATATCGGTTAATTCCATGATGATGTTCCCTTCTTTTAGAACCTTCCGGACACTTTGACAAGGTCTTCTTTAGTGTCTTTTGGACTGTATTTCTTCTGCAAAAATTCTTTTCCGACCTTTGGAAAGAGAGCGTAAATGAGGATATCCTCATCGGATTGTGCAAGGCCTGCCACCTTCTCAGCTAAGCTGTCAAATTCAGGATCCAGATGGTCGGCCGGCCGGTCTGTGATGACCTCTTCATCCTCAATCAGCTGGGTACGGAAATCGTCATCGATAGGCACAGGAGAACGGCCGTATTGCCCCATCAGATAGGCCTTGATTTCGCTGGGAACCATTTTATAGGCACTTCCGGCGACAACATTCATGGTTGCCTGTGTTCCTACCATCTGACTGAGCGGTGTGACAAGCGGCGGATAGCCAAGGTTCTTGCGGACCCGTGGAATTTCTTTCAGGACTTCTTCGTATTTGTCAACAGCATTGGCCTGTTTTAATTGTGAGTACATGTTTGACAGCATACCGCCCGGCACCTGATAAATAAGCGAGCGCGGATCCGGCGTCAGCATTTTCGGATTGAGCAGGCCTTCCTTGAGATAGCGGTCCTTTAAAGGCCTGAAATAATCGGCTGCTTCTTTAAGCAAATCCATATTCAGTCCATGCTCATATCCCAGCTCTTCCAGCACGATAGCCATAGATTCCGTAGCCGGCTGGCTGGTTCCTTCACTAAAGGGGGAAATCGCCGTGTCAATACGCTGTGCTCCGGCCTCTAAGACCGCCTGATAAGTCATAGGCGCAATACCGCTGGTACAGTGGGTATGAACGACAATGGGAATGCTGATGACTTCAGTCAGAGCACTTACCAATTCTTTTCCTTTGGCTGGTGTCAAAATACCGGCCATGTCTTTGATACACAGAGAATCCGCCCCCATATCCTGCATCTTTTGAGCAAGTGACACATAATAGGGAATGGTATGAACATCACTGATGGTATAGCAGATAGTCAGCTGAGCTTCTTTGCCCGTCTTTTTTACAGCTTTGAGGGCTGTTTTTAAATTTCTGACATCATTTAAAGCATCAAAAATCCGAAAAATATCAATCCCGTTTTCAGCAGAACGGCTGATAAACTTCTCAACGACATCATCGGCATAGTGCCTGTAGCCCAATAAGTTTTGTCCGCGCAGCAGCATCTGCAAAGGGGTGTTGGGAGCCAGCTTTTTGATGGTGCGCAGGCGCTCCCAAGGGTCTTCATTTAAAAAGCGGATGCAGGCGTCAAATGTTGCTCCTCCCCAGCACTCCAGAGAGGCATAGCCTATTTTGTCCAGCAAAGGGATGACAGGCTCCATATCGGCCAGAGGCATTCTGGTGGCCATCAAGGACTGATGGGCATCCCGCAAGACAGTATCGGTAATGCCGATTTTTCTGACATTGTCCATAATATACTCCTTATCTATTGCTTTAGGAAATCGCTATCTTTATTATACTACATTCTTTGAAAAAGGAAAAAGCCACCGGCTGATAAGCATAAAGAGCACACAGCTCTAAGATGCTTAAAAGCACAAGTGGCTTTTTTACGGTTTTAGCCTCCTAACGACTTAATCAACTGTGGGATATAAACGCCCAGAGCAGACACCGTCATTGCCAGAACGAAAATATAGCTGATGGTCATGGAGATTTGTAACATTCTGGGGATTTTGTAGCCTTTGTGAATTTCCGGCTTCCACAGAATCAGCATAACAAAGAGCCCGGCAACAGGGGTTGCAATAGCAGTTGCAACATTTGCAATAAAAATCAATTGGGTAGGAGAGCCGTTGTAAGAAAAGCAGACGATGCAGGCAAATACAAGACAAATCAGACAGCCCCAGCGGATAAATTTTGATTCAAGGGCGACATCTTTGTCAAATCCCGCCCCTAAAAGAACCATACCGCGCTGTGTATTGCCAAGAAGTGATGAGAATCCTGCGCCCAGCAGGGCAACTCCCATGACAAATTTAGCAGCTTTTCCTAAAAACGGCACGAGTAAGTCCGCTAATTGTGACGGATTTTGGATGGCAATATGCTGCGGGTGCAAAACGATAGCCCCCACAAGAATAATAGCTCCTGAAATCAGTACAACAGTAATAACATGCGCTATGGCGTCCCAAAACATGGCACCGTTGAACAGATCCTCTTTTTGCCACTTTTTCTCAACTCCCAGATAAGTTCCGTAGATACCGGCAGTAACAGCGGCGTTAGTACTGATATAAGCGAGTGCGGTGCTAAGGCTCCCTTTGGGAACTTTCCACAGCACCAGTCCCTTGCCAAAGGCTCCCCAATCGGGTCCGCCGGAAGCGATCAAAGTTGCATAGAAAGCAAGGATCATGCCGATGATACAGATTAAAATACCTTTTTCAACCTTTGAGTAAACGCCTTTGGAAAAATAACAGTACATCAGTACAGCCAGCATAATGAGAGCACCCAATTTCCAGTCAATGCCAAAAATCAGATTCATCCCAGCTCCGGTACCGCTGATATTTCCTAGGGTAAAGAAGAGGCAGGATAAAAAGAGGGCGCAGCCGACAAAGCCGGAAGCTATGCCGCCGTAATAGTGCCTAATGGCGTGTAAAATAGGCATTCCAGTTAGCATAGAAATACGGTAAGACGTCAGCATGAAGGTTACTCCCATGAAAATGATGGGAATTACCAGCCAGACCATCTCGTAGCCGTAATTAGCTCCCATCATGGCAGACGCCGTGATATTTCCAGGACCGATAACAACACCTGTTAAAATCAAACCGGGACCGATTCGTTTTAAAATTTCCCGAAAACCAAGCTTTTTAACAGGTGACAAGTCAGTGTTTTGATTATTTTTATCAGTCATAATCTACTCCATTTCTGCAAAGGCGCATTATTTAAATGGAGTCATATCAACTGCAGGCAGGTCGCTGCGCTCAAGGCCCAGAGCGATCCAGTCTTTTTCTTCTTGATTGAGCGGCAGCACTGGTTTTCTCATTAATCCTGAGCTGAAAATACCGCGCTGTACCAGTGCTTCTTTCAAACGGGCATGAGCTTCGCCGGAAGGCTGTCCGCCGCCGTAAATGGCTTGTGAAATATGGAAGATCCGGTCTGACCAATCTTGAGCTTCTTTCAAGGTATGTTTATCAGGGTCGGCGAAGACTTCGCGTGCCGGGCAGATGATTTCCGGAACGCAGCCGGCGAATCCGATCAAAGCACCGTCCATGCCTGGGAACCAGCTGACACAGAGTGTTTCATCGTGACAGGTAATCAAAGAAATGTCAGGGCATTTTTGACGCAGCAAACGAACATCGTGTTCATAGATTGACGTTACGCGTGTGCCCATCTTGATACATTTGACGTGATCGATTTCATTGCACATCTTAATCAGGGTTTCGACGGGATAGAAAGCCTTGCTGGTAGCTGGGTAGAGGTGAATGACGATATCAATGTCAGCACCTTCAGCAACATCTTTGACATATTCAAATGGTGCATCAGGGTGCATACCAAAGCGCAGCCACATGTGCGGCGGCATCAAAAGGATAGCGTCAGCGCCGGCTTCTTTGGCTTCGCGGGCCATTTCAATACTTTCAGCTGTGTTTTCGCAGTTAACACCGGAAACGATGGTCATGACATCACCGCATTCTTCGGCACAGATTTCAACGACACGCTTGCGTTCTTCACGCGTCAAGCCGGTAACTTCGCCTGTGTGGCCGTTACAGACCAAACCGTCCATGCCTTTGCCGTAAAATGTTTTGATCCAGCGAAGGTAAGCGCGAAATTCTGGTTCGTTAATGGAATAGTCGTCGTTGAGCGGAACAGAGACAGCAGGGAAGATTGTTTTGAAGTTTTTAACTTTAGCCATGAGAAATACTCCTTTAAAAATGATTTTTGTACAAACGTTTGTTTACAAGACACATTATAGTATCAGCTGAAAACGCTGTCAATATCATTAGCCTTTTCTGCAAAAAATTGTATAAAACAGCTCTTTTTATAATCATTATTAAAAATTTTATAAGGAAATAAAAAACAGCAGCCAGCTTGCATTTTCTAATTTTCAGGCTTATAATAAGAGTAAATATACAATCGTTTGCAGAAGGAGGCAGCGGATGGTAACTTTAAAAGACGTTGCAAAATTGGCCTGTGTCGATGTCAGCACAGTTTCCAGAGCTCTGAACAATTCAGCCTATGTCCACCCTGAAACAAAGGCCCGCATCATGGAAGCGGTAAAAGAACTCAGCTATCAGCCCAATGTGCTGGCTAAGGGCCTCAGAGAAGGAAAGCGTCATACCATCGGCGTTGTCATTCCGCATCTGCATATGACAACTTTTGCTGAGATTACACAGGGCATTGAAGAAGAGGCGACTAAGGCGGGCTATGCTACTCTTATTTGCAATACCGGAGATGACCCTGCTATTGAAAAAGCATATCTCAACCGTTTGAGAAACGGTTTTGTAGATGGCATTATTATCGCAGGAACCGGCAGCAACAAAAAGCTGCTGAGAGATATTCAGGTCAGTGGCCTTGCCGTGACACAGATTATGCGAAAGCAGGATCCTGAAATCAGCAGCGTCACTGTGGGCTATAAAACCAGTGCCTACGAGGCAACCAAATATTTTGCTGACAAGGGCTGCAAGCAGATTGGCTTGATTAACGGAACGATGAAATTAGCTCCCTATAAGGAACGTTATCAGGGTTATCAAAAGGCACTAAAAGAATTAGGGCTGACTGAGACCACTGCTGAGTTTGATAATCCCGTTAATACCATGAATTACGGCTATGACTGTACTATGGAATTGCTGCGGCGCAACCCCCAGTTAGATGCTATTGTAGCAGCGGTTGATACGCAGGGAATCGGAGCTTTGCGGGCCTTGAAAGAAAAGAACATCAAAGTCCCGGAAGAAGTCAGGCTCATCAGTTTGACTGGTCAGGCAATCGGAGCCATGCTGGAAACGTCAATGACGGCCATGGAAATTCCGGCTAAAGAGCTGGGCGAAAAAGCTGCTGTCATGAATCTTGAGGATATTGGTTCCAAAACTAAAAAACCAAGCGCCAGGCACTTGGTTTACAGCTCAGTCTTAGTAGAAAGAGAAAGCAGCTGAATAGTGAAGATCAAGCGCAGAGGCCGGGATAAACAGTGCTCCCAGCCTCTGGCTATGTATGGTAAAACTTGGTGTGCCGCAGCGGCTGATTGCTCTAACAGTCCAACTTTGGAAGATCAGTAACACATATCGGCTGAGCTTCTTCTTTTGCTTTTATTTATGCGCAAGAATGTCGGTGAAGGCAGAAAGCAGTTTGTTACTGACTTTACTGGTAAAGACGATGTGCTTACGCTTAAGTGAAACAGGCTCAATAATCTGTGCTTCTTTTCCATCTTTTATGATAAAAAAGTAAGTGTGTTTTTTACTGGCTTTGGCATCGTTTTGATTTGAAAAGACAGCAACAACATTCCAGCCGGACAGCTCGCCCGTTTTTGAATACTGTAGCTGGCGGCTTTTCCCGTCAACGCTGACCTTGAGAACCTCTTTAGTTTTAATATTGCTGATAACTTGGTTTGGCAGAGCAGTGCCTTTCCACTTAACGGCTGTCCCTACCCAGTACTCCTTGAAACGACCTTGGTTTGACGGGCGGTAGATCATCATTTTCTGTCTTAAATTCTCTGCTTTTTGCAGATTCCAAACAGTCTGCTTTTCTGCTGGCTGTTCTTGGTGGTCCTGATGATTATGCTCATGATCTTCTTTTAGCAGTTGGAAATGGGGGTTTTGCTTATTATGGACAGCAGTTAGAGGTTCTGCCTGTTTAGGACTTTGATGGGCTGCTGCCTGCTCTGTTTGAAAGAACAGCAGAAAAGCGGCTGAAACTGCGGCAATGCTGCCAAAGACAGCTATTTTGATAAGGTTTTTAAATGCTTTCATCGTCTTCTTTCTATTCAGTTTTACGTAAAACAGCTTCTTGGAATACGTCATATTCTTTAGTATTAAAAATAGAAACGCCGTAGGCTTTCTGTTTTTTAGTTACCGGGATTTCACGGTAAGAAATAGAAACATCATCCATAACATAAGGGTTATAGCGGTTGCTTAGCAAAATCTTCTTTTTCTGAGAATAGTAGTCTGTTGTTTTCAGACCGATATCCAAGGCTTTTTGGGAATAAGCGATAATGCCGTAATAGACAAATTGACTTTGAGAATAGTCAGGAATGGAATTGTTAGCAACAAAATACTGATTGCCGCTGATTTTATCTTTAAAATAATCGGCCTTTAAAAGAATACCGTCACTGGTCTGGGTGTTTTTGCTTTTAATAGGTTTGCCGAATTCTGCTTTTAGATAGTTGTAAATCTCACTGTAAGTCGTTAGCTTGCTGCGGTTAAACTTGCGTTTTGGTATTTTGACATCAGAAGCATTAAATTTTTTCTGCAGCCGGGGTTCGTTTTTTAGCAATACTGTCTTGCTTTTAGCCTTACTGCTGCCGAGCATCAAAAAGAGCAGGGATAGCAGCAACAGAGGCAGTGCATATCTTTTCATGTTTTCTCCTTTACTTAAGATACAAAGGGCGTTAAGAAAGCGAGAAGAAAATAGGAGGCTGACGCCATGCGCTTTTGCGCATAAGGCAGGCTATCTTTTTCTCGACGCTTTTAGCCCGTGTTCAGTTACATAAGATACGGCAGAGGATTGTTATCTAAGTGCTTTGCACTTGATAACAAATGAGGCTGGACAAAAACTTGTCCAATATTCCTGTTTTGGAATAAGCTCTTGACGCAGTGGTTGACTGGCTTTCCTTTTGCCACGAGGCCAAAGCGGAAAACCTAGCCAACTGTGCGGGGGTGGGAAGACGAACCAAAATTTTCAATTTTTACGTTCTTTCCCACTCCCTGCCACTCCCGCTAACTTTGTTTGGTTAGTAAAATCGACTAACCAAACGAAGTGTCGCAGTCGTGTTCAATTATGAAAGAAGGGGCAATGCTATTACCCCTTCTTTTTATAAATAATTAGAGAGACCGTTATTCTTTTGCCTTAGGCGGTTTTTGTCCAACACCTGTAGGTTTTTTCGTTTTCTTTTCCATCTCATCTTTACGTCCGGCAGGTTTACCGTTGAATCCCATTGCCTCGCCGATACGAACGGCTACATCTGTATCATCAAATTCACCGTCAAACATGTAGGCTCCGGAACCCATGGCATAGACAGGCACTTTATCGCCGGAATGGTCTGTAGTCGTCCAGGCCAAGCCTGATTTTTTGTTTAATATTCTTGTTGCTGTAATAGAAACTGGGATATAGCCGCCATAGTTGGTATCTTGCTGATCGGATTCTTTTTTAGATTCTTCGAATGCTTTTTTAAGGCTTTCATATTCTTCTTTAGAACACAGAAGCCGGTCTTTAGACTGCTGCTTCAGATAATCTTCTTCCTGAGCATTGGTTATTGTTTCAGAAGGAGCGTCAGCCTTCAGTTTTAAGCCGAAGAAGTCTTGGATTTTCGGAGCAAATTCTTCGAATGTCAAATTAGGATTTTTTTCAAGAGCTGCTGTCACAATCTTATCAAATTCGACTTGTGATCCTTTTTGATGAGTCAGCTGATCCAGGTAAGTTTCATAACCGGTCGATTCATTGCCGATTGTGAATCCTCCTGTCGCGTGGTCAGCTGTTACAACAATCAAGGTATCATCAGGATGTTCCTTGTAAAAGCGAATAGCAGTCTGGATAGAATCTTGGAAACCGATAACTTCATTGACAGTCGTTGCAGCATCATTAGCATGTTCAGACCAGTCAATTTTTCCGGATTCTGCCATCATGAAGAATCCTTCCGGATCGTCTTCCATGACTTCGATACCCTTTTTGACCATATCGTTTAGATCTTGATCGCCTTTTTTCTGGTCAATTTTATAGGTCATAGCCCCATCATCTTGCAGGTCTTCGGCAACCAAATAGACTTTTTTCGAGTCTGCATTAATCTTTTCAGCTTTTTTCTTGGTGTCAGCGATAGTGTAGCCGTTCTCTTTTAAAATCTTATAAAGATTCTTTTGATCTTCATTTTCTCCTGTTCGATCTTTTAAAGAGCCCCCTGCAAAATAGTCAAAGTTTGTTTTAGCCATCTGCCGGCCGATATTATAATAAGAATCGCGGGATTCCTCGTTGGCATAAAAAGCAGCTGGCGTCGCATGGTTCAGTGTTACAGAAGACAGGATCCCAACAGATTTGCCTGAACGTTTAGCCTTTTCCGCAATTGAGTCGGAAGACTTTGAAAAGTCTCCTGAAAGTCCCAAAGTATCTGTCTGTGTTTTGATGCCGTTACCAAAAGCAGTGGCTGTTGATGCTGAATCTGGGATAAAGGAGTGACAGTCATACTGTGTTTTTAATCCAATAACCGGCATATCAGTAAAGTTCATGCGGTCCGGATAGACTTCGCCCTTGTTTGTTTTGGTGATCCCCAAATAATTTTCAGCAGCTGTAACAGGAGTAAGTCCCATACCGTCGCCAATGAAAAGAAAAACATATTTAGCCTGATTTTCATTAACTTTTGAGTAATCTTCTGTCTTTGGCCGTTTGGTGTCATACATTGCAACGTCTTTTCCATTTGCCGTTTTTCTGGCTGCCGCCGGACTGTTGGCTGCATCAGTATTTAGCTTAATTGAACCCGACTTAGCACAGGCACCAAATAATATAGCCGAAGCTGCCAAAGCAATCCCAAAACGCTTCATTGATTTAGAATTTGACTTCATAAATTCCCCCAACATTTATATTAAGATTAATTCAATTATAGCTAATCATTGTATGGTTTCCATCTTATTATTATCAATTTTATGTAAATCTTGAAAAGAAAAACCGTAACCACATGTTCGACGCTGGAAGAATTGAACAGACCAAATCAATCGTTCATGTATTTTATATAACGCTATTACGAATAGTCTTTGTGAAACACTTGATAAGAGTGCTGACTTCGTTTTGAATAGTTGGGCCTGTCTCCAAGCATCTCTTAATAAAGCTGTAACATGCCTTTGTTAAAATGAAAAATAAATTATTGCAAGAGCAGTGAAAGAACACAGGCATTTTTTAATTGGCAAGAATCGGAGAAAAAACTCTAGTATTTTTTTGGAAATCTGCAGGAGGCTCACCTTTGGATTGGAGCTGAAATTTTTATCGATGCTAATGTTCTCTGATAAAAATTCAATTAAAATAACAGGAGTAAAATAGTGATACAGGTTTATATTTTAGAAGATGATTTCAAGCAGCAGTCACGTCTAGAAAACATCATCACTCATTATCTGCAAGAACAGCATATCTTGGAAAGCAGCATTTCGCTTCATGGGAGGCCTGACCAGTTATTAGCTGAGGTTAAAGAAAAGGGCAACCATCAAATCTTTTTCTTAGATATTGAAATCAAAAATGAGGAAAAGAAAGGACTGGAAATAGCGCGCCGCATCCGCGAAAAAGACAATCAGGCGGTTATCGTTTTTGTGACAACGCACTCTGAACTAATGCCCCTGACTTTTCAGTATCAAGTATCTGCCTTTGATTTTATTGATAAAAATTTTTCAGAAGAAAAGTTTTCTGAACGAATAAAGGCGGCCTTGGATTATGTGGCCGGTAACTTGGATCAGCCTGCTGCCGACAAGACTTTTCTTCTTGAAAATGACTATTCTCGCATTCAGATGCCCTACAAGGATATTTATTATATTGAAGTGTCAGCCACCCCTCATAAACTGATTCTTCACGGTCAGTATGACTATATGGAGTTTTATGGAACTCTGGCTGAAGTTGAAGGCAATCCACATTTTTTGAGAGTTCACCGTTCCTATGTTGTTAATCCGACTAATGTCGCAAAATTAGATTATAGCCAGCGTTTAGCCCATTTTCCAAATGGTGAGACTTGCATCGTTGCCAGACCAAAAATAAAAGAATTAATCAGGGCGATTGAAGCTCTGCATGGAGGAAGGAAATAGTGCTGGCAAATACTTTAACTACTCTTTTTAGCTATATCATTTCTCGTACAGCCATTTTAGTTACTATCCTAATAATATTTGAAAGAGTAACTCGCATAAAAATACCTACCAAATATAGATTTATTGCCTTATCTATAGGGGTTGTTGTTTACTTCCCTGCAAGAATGTTATTTTACTCAGATTATTTGTTGGATATTGCTCTGCTTTATTTTTTGGCAGTCAAATTTGGAAACCTTTCTAAAGGGACTTGGTTAAGATGGTTTTATGCCTTTTATCCCAAGGTTATGTTTGAACTTCCCGCACGTTTTTTAGTTTTTAATATTTTTAGTATCTTTTATCCTAATATAGTTAATAGTAACGATGAGTTATTGTTAAGCTTAGTAACTTGTTTGCAATGTCTGGGGGCTATTTTTATCAATGAATTAATTCTGCGTATTATGCGAGTAGATTTTAAACGTCTTTTTGAGATTACCGATCAAACAGTTATCCATTCAATCATCAGACCGACAATCATTACACTGGGCTTATATTCCTTTATTCAGTGGCTGTCCTACAACCTCACTTACCTTAGTTTAATTCCAAGAGATTTAGCAATGGATATCCGAAAATATCTTAGCTTAATTTTCATGGTTTCGGTACCTGTTTTTATAGCTTCTTTAAATCAAAAAATGACCAGTCACCTTGAGTTGGTTCTGTTAAAGCAGAAAGAAAAAGAATTGAGGCATTTAACAAACTACAGTCATGAGATAGAGCGCTTGTACAGGGATATCCGCTCTTTTCGGCATGATTATGCTAATGTTTTAGCCAGTCTTCGCTATGGTATTGAGCACAATGATATGGGCAGTGTCCGTCAAACCTTTGAAGAAGTGACAGCAGGGTCTGCTAATTTCTTACAGTCGGATCATTTTGAAATTGGCAACCTCTCACTTATCAGAGATGATGCGATTAAGAGCATATTCTCCGCCAAACTGTCTCAGGCTGCTGAGTCTGGTATTCAAGTCAAAGTAGAGATTCCGGAGGAAGTTGGCAGGCCCAATCTAGCTCCCCTTGATTTTATCCGGCTGCTTTCTATTTTATTGGATAATGCCATAGAAGGAGCTGTCGAATCTAACGATAGAGAATTACAGGTGTCCTACTTTAAATATCAGAGAAATACTGTTCTCATCATTGAAAACAGCATGTCTCATCAAGATATTAATCTGGCTGGCCTTTATGAGCGCGGCAATTCCTCTAAAGGACTTGACAGAGGGTGGGGACTGGCTAATGTCAGAGAAATACTGAGTAGCTATCCTCACACCAATATCAAGACAAGTACCAGACCGGGTCGTTTCCAGCAAATTTTAGAGATGGGGTAGTTTAATAACAAAAGGTGCGACTGCCAGGAGATAATAGCAATCGCACCTTTTTATTAACATCTTATCACCTAATACGAGCTGGAAACAGAGAGAACGGCAGATGCAGCAGCAATCTTTTATACACTGTCAATTCTTGCTAAATTAAATAATACTTATTAAAGTTTCTGTAAATGAACCCAAAATGACCGTTCACAACAAAATAACGACTGTTCATGACATAGACGTGCACAGTTTAAAAATTAGGGTATACTAATATCGTCGATTGGCCAAGCAGCTAACATTAAATATTATGAAAATACAAGCATTTAAGCAGTTTGAAATCATGGATAAGGTGGAATTGACGGCAGAGGCACGGGAGCTTGTTTGGCATCTGCATCCTCTGGTGCTACGCCGCTCTTTACTCTTGTTTGAAATGATAGATATTTTTAAGGAATAAATCAAGTTTGAAAATGAAAAAAGGAAATCAAAGACGACAAGCACTGGTACTTATGCCGGCTGCCTTTATGCTTGCCTGGGTGCGGCGGTCTATAAACACGAATACCTATATTGGAAATGTGTTAATAAAACTGTAATATGTTTTTGTTAAGGTAGAGACAAATAATACAGTTGTAATAACTGCCTAAAAGAGATAAAGAGGGAATATATTGGAAGCAAAAAAATCCATGGAATTGGGAGAACTCTATCGCGAACTCAGGATTGCAAGAGGACTTAAACTAAAGGATATAGCACGAGATAATTTGTCGGTGTCGCAATTATCAAAGTTCGAAAATGGGCAGACTATGTTGGCAGCGGATAAGCTGATCTTAGCTATTGAGGGCATTCATATGAATTTTTCTGAGTTTGCTCATGCTTTAAATAATTATGAAGAAAATGATTTTTTCAAAATAGGAAATAAGATTGTAGAATTTCAATCAAAGCGTGATATTGAGGGCTTAAAGAAAATTTTAGACACTTATGGAGATTATGAAAGTTTTGACACTTATAACCGGTTAAATAGATTAGTTGTCCGCGTGGCTATTCATACCTTGGATCATAGCTATACAATATCAGAGGAGGATAAAGAGTTCCTCGCGACATATCTCTATAATATTGAAGAGTGGACTGAGTATGAACTCAATCTCTTTGGCAATACTATGATTATCTTATCAGTTGAGGATTTAATCTTTTTGGGTAAAGCTTTTGTTGAGCGTAATAAGCTATATATTGCCATTCCCACTAATAAGAAAAATGCACAAGTTGCTCTTTTAAACTTAATTATGATTCTAATTGAAAGAAAGGAGTTTTACTATGCAGCCTATTTTATAAATCATTTAGAAAAACTTCTAACTTATCAAGATATGTTTGTTATAGTATCACTCAATTTTTTGAAACAAATAATTGCATATCTGCAAGGAGAAATAACTGATAAAGCTGAATTAGAATATTATGTTAACATGGTTGAGAAGCTAGGGAACCCAACAATGGCTATGTTTCTCAGAGCGAATATGGAGCAGTTGCTGCTGAATTTTGATAGTAACAAATAAAAAGGCTATCAATGTTTTTCCTGATAACCTTTTTTGGAGTTATTATATAAAATGTAAAGTCTTGCTTTTTATCTATAAAAGTGGCAATAAAAAGTATGGAATTATAAGAGCTAATGTAAACAATCTTTTTAACATAAATAGACCTCCTATGAATCTTAATAAATTAGAAAGCACCTCCGCCGCCACTGCCCCCACCAGTAAATAATTTAACGAGCCAATCAAACATATTAAGCACCTCTTTCTGTATTTTATACTTATTATAACAGTCAACTTATCGGAACACTGTTTTTCTCAAATAAGAAAAAATATTAACAATAATTTTCATATTTGCGAATAAGTTATTGTTGAAATAATCAATGTTATAATCATAACGTAAATATTTACAACAGTGACAATTGTCTTATCAGTTTAAAAAATAGAAAAGGGGATAAGATTATGGAATTATCAAATTCAAAAAAATTATATTATACTTCTATCGTCTGTGCAGTGGCAGCTTTTGCCTCATTTGGTTTGCTGACCAGTCCTTTATTGGCTGGTGCTTTAGGAATTAGTACCACAGCGGCTAATCAAGTTGTAAATCTAATCAGTGCTTATAGTACAGTAACTACTGTTATTTCTATTGTCGGTGCCGTAACGGGTGTCGGCTCCATTGGTTCAGGAGTAGCGGCAGCAGTTCTCTATATTCTAAAGAAAAAAGGAAAAGCAGCAGCAGCTCTGTATTAAGAGGTAGTTATGAAAAAAAGGTTTCTGCATGTGGATTCTGATTTTTTAGGTCATCTCAATACAATAGGGATGACCTTTTTATTCTTAATCGTTATTTTAGTAATCCCCAACAATAATTCAATCAATTTGAGGATGCAAGAACAAATTTTACTTGTATCTATTAGTCTATTTGGGACAATGAAACATTCAAGTGTTCTTTTCCCTTATCATCAGCAAAGGTTGGGGACTTTTTTTGTCAAGAGTCGTTATATTTTAAGGCATATTTTTTTATCCGTCTATTATATTTACAGAGTACAGTTTATCCTTACTATAGCAGCTTTATGTTACTTAATCAGCAATCATTCTGTTAGTTTAACGTTGGCTTTTTTCAGCTGTGTTATCATTGTTATAAATCTTCTATCTCATTTGCTATCTGGTGTTTTAGCAGTTGTTAATCAAATTTTATTCTTAATTTCTTTACTTTGTCTGAGTCAAGGAAATACTGCTTTATTGCTTCTAAATTTATTAGCATCCTTGCTTGTCCTTGTAGCTTATATTCTTTTTCATTTTAGAATTGACGATTTCTTATTTCGCTTTATCAAGTATGAGAGGAGTACTTTTTCCGATGCATCTTTGTTAAAGTTACAGCTAACTATTTTTAGAAATAATCTTTTTTTGCTCTTTTTAATTATTATTTTTAATTTATTGATAACCTATTTTGGTCAGCGTTTGTTTAATCACCTGAATAGGACGGTATTGGTTCCGGTTACTTTTTTGTATACTTCTATTTATTTGGCATTGCTGGAACTTCTTGTCGGCAATCAAAGTCAAGATATAGACATTGACTCAACACGGCATCGTTTGCTGATTCTCAATAATCATTTAACGCTTTATGACAGATTTAAAGTCAGCAGTTTGTATTTGTGGACAGTTTATGCCAATTTTATACATCTTACTGCCTTGCCTGCACTTGTTGTAAGTTCTTCGTTTATTGTAACTGTTAAAGCGGTTATTTTATTATTCTTAAATTTCTTGATTGCCTTTACCTATTTCAGAAAATTGGATTATCTGGTATATGAAGAAAGGAATCATATTTTAAGATATTCTTTCCTTCTGTTATATCTTATTTGCATCATTTGTATGAGTTTGGGAGGATAACAGTGTCTGATAAAATTTTTAAAAGTTATTATATTATCTTTATTTTTAGTACTATTTTTATAGGAGTAATGCTGAGTCTTGCAGTTAAATCTTCGCTTTTTAAGTCTAGTATTCTGCCAGTTAGTCACCAGTTATTTGTTACTGTTTTAATAAATAATACGGGTAATTTTGTAGTTTATATTTTGTTTTTCGCTATTTCTCCCATATTACAATTTTTTGATCTTTTGACTACTACTTTTCAAATCAGTATGGGAATACAGTTAAATGGAGTAGGTTATGCACTAAGCAAGCTGACGCCGCATGGTGTTATTGAATTGCCCAATTTTTTATTTTATCAAGGCTTAAGTCAATATCTTTTGTATTACTCTATCAAGGAAAAAAGTTTTAAGAAAGGATTGAAAAAGCAACTGTCTTTTTGGAAATATTATCTTGGATCATATTTTCTATTGATTTGTGCAGCTTTTTTAGAAGGGTATATAGGATGAAATTAGAACATGTGTCAAAGACAATTCGTCATAAAGTTCTTTTCGATGATATTTCCTTTCAGATTCACAAGGGATTGTATCGTTTGACAGGTAAAAATGGCAGTGGAAAGAGTACTCTTATTCGCTTATTATCAGGACTGTCTGCATTTGATAATGAGAAAAGATTAAAGCTTGAAGGAGATGTACTATTTCTTGATTTGAATCCAATTGGTCTGGCACCGTTTTCTATTAAGGATAACTTTTATTTATTGTGTAAGACTTATCAGGTTAAGCTGACTCCAGAATTAGAAGCTAATGTAGAGGCCTTTTTTAGCGATTCCTATAATGATGACTACCTGCATGCTTCAGTTGGTACCAAATTAAAGTTAGGTTTATCGTTGTTGCTGGTTAAGGAGTGGGATTATATTTTTATTGATGAAACCTTATCTACAATTGATAATGATAGCTTAAAAATAGTAGCGAAACAGTTGGTTAAGCTGTCTAAAACATCCACAATTATTTATGTTTTTCACAATCTGTCCTGTCTATTGCTGGAACAAAACAGCCGCATTCTTCATATAGAAGGAGGAAAAGTTCGTGAAGTATAAAACACTTATTTTTTCGTTGGGGAACTTTCTTTGCCATCTTTTTATCTTGTTTTTATTTGTAGATTTATTGCTGAAAACAGGGGTTTTAGACAAAAGACTATCAGCATTAAACGAATTAAAGAGTGTTATAACGGTTTCTCCTCAAAAGCTGGTATTTGTCATTTCAATTGTTAGTAATATTATTAGTGCAGTGGTTGGGTATCTTCTTGCAAAATTTCTTATAATCTTATTTATTGAGGATGGGAAAATCTTTCTTTTTGATGTACTGCTATCTAGAACTATCATGCTGTTGATTGACTGTTTTCTGCTTTTAATTTATCCAACGTCCAATCTTTTAAGTGTCTTTAAGTTGACAGCATTTATTTCTATTATCATTATGTTTTCTATTAATTATCATAGGAATGGTAGTTTGAAAACAGCTTTGCTTGCTGTATCTCCTTTCTTGCTAAGTTCTACTGTAGCCCTTTTTTAAAAAAGAGTAGCTTATATCATTTAAGTAGACTGACCGTATTATCGTACTTAAAAAAGTGAATACTATAAAATTGCTTCTGAATTATTATTGTCATTATAGGAGGATGTATGGCATTGTTCTTTTTAACTCTGAAAAAAGAAATTTTTTCGATCAAATCTTTTGTCATAGGCGGATTATTCATTGTTGTATCTGTTTTAGCAGGAAAGTATACAACTTCTGTTAGTATTTTTCTCAATAGTAATGGGAGTTCGGATTTAATTGATCTTTTATTTGGAATTTATGGTTTTCTAGGCTACATTTTTTCTTCTGTTCTTTTTTCTGGCCTTATTTCTAAGGAGGTAGAATCGCAAACGATGAGATATGTGACCCCTTATTTATCTCGAAAAGCTATTTATTTAGCAAAATATTTTGCATCACTTTGCTATTTTTTGATAATCTTGGCTGTTTCTCTAGTTGTATTATTTTTGTTTAGAGGTGCAGTTGTTTTTCCAATTTATTCTATCCTATCTATTATTGCTTTTTTTGCTTATATCCAGAGTCTCGTGTTACTCATATCAACTGTTTCAAAAAGCGAAAGGTTTTCAACATTAATCAATTTAATATTAAGTTTGGCCTTTCCTATTGTATATAGCATAGCTTATTTTAAAAATTGGCCTATATTGAAGGCTGTCCAATGGTTCATGCCTTATATTTATTTAACTAAAACATGGGAAGTTGTCTTTTTGCTATTTCTTACCATTTCTATTATTTTTTTAGGAATAAGCTGTTTTAAAAGAAAGGAAATTTAGAGATGATAGGATGCTTTAATATCGTTAAAAGTTTTCACGGTACACCAGTTATAAAAGGTATTAGTATTGAGATAAAAAACGGGATGATAACATCTTTAGTTGGTAAAAATGGTGCGGGGAAGTCAACTTTAATTGGTTTAATAGTAGACTATTATAGACGTGATTCTGGAGATGTTAAAAAAGGAACAGTGTCTGTTATGCCTGATGCTGATAACATGTATTCTGACTGGACGGGTTTAGAATTTTTGAAATTCATTTCTAAACTAAAAAAGACAGATGTATCATATGCGATAAATCTGTCTAAAGAATTAGGGCTTTATAAAAATTTAAATAGTAAGATTTCTGGCTATTCTTTTGGAATGAAAAAGAAGCTTTCCTTCATCCAATGTGCCATTGGGGATTTTGATGCTTATATTTTTGATGAACCAACTTCAGGAGTGGACGTACCTTCTGCCTTAAAGATGTTGGAAGTCGTGAGGGGACTCAAGAATCGGGGCTCAGCAATCCTATTGACTTCTCATAATATAGACGAATTGGAACGTGTATCAGATTATATCATTATTGACAGTGGTGAAATTATTGACAGCGGAACAGTTAAGGATTTAATAAATCCAGACTCTACAGAAAAAGAAGTTTACATTATTCACTGTCTAGATAGCCAAAAACTATTTAATGATGCTTCCATTAAGTTCACTAAAAGAATAGTAGATGAGAATCATCTTGAAATTGATCTTAGTCAATCTACTTTGCCGAATGAATTATTAAGATTGCTTGTTAACAGTGATAATACCGTTTATGAGTTTTATAAAAAGAAAAGAAGTCTGATTGAAACTGTTTATCAATCGGAATGAGGTCAATTAAAGAAGCATTCAAAATTCATTTTTTAAAGACTAATGAAGGGTATTATTTTTATGTTGGTTTTGTAACGGGTGTCGGCCCCATTGGTTCAGGAGTAGCGGCAGCAGCTTATTTATTTACTGGTTAGTTCGCAAGTATCTGATGTTGGAAAAATGAATGTGATACAAAAAGCATATCTGTCTTGTCCGCGGTGATTATATCAAACTTTTATTTTCAGATGAGACACAGACAATGGAGGTTTTGAGAAAAGCAATAGCAGCCTATCCGGGAATTGCGTTTTATCAGAAGAAAACAGTCTAATTAAATCTGTCTATGCGCCTGATGAATGATGTCATTTTGGTTTTGTGGTCAAACATATTTTCTATTTCTAATGTGGTTTGAACAGCAGCTTCACCCCTTAGTGTTTTAATGTGGCTCTATAAATATCTGTAGTGGGTAACTCCGCTTTGGATATTGTAGAGCTTTTTTTATGAGAGGAATAATAGATGATACTTGGAATATCAGGAGATCATTTACCTACTATGAAATGACACTTTTGTTTCTAGCTATCATGTGTATACAAAGTCTGATATTTTTCCTGAAAAATATTTTTCTGGCTCTTTTGCAGAATGGTATTCATAGACAAATCTCTGATAACTTCGTTTCTAAGCTATTAAAACTACCCTTAGCAGATATCGCTAATATGGATAGAACAGATATTATACACCGCTATAATGGAATTATAATAGTGAGAGAGATGGTTTCAGAAAGAATTCTAGCCATGTGGTTAGATACACCGCTTTCAAAAGATAATTTAACGTTGTCTGGCGGACAAAAACAGAGACTTTCTTTAGCTAGGGAGCTAATTTCAAAACCTAGGTTAATCGTTTTAGATGAGCCAACTTCTGCTCTAGATGTGGAAACTGAAAAAGTTGTTCAAAGGAGTATAGAAGCACTTAACTGTACTAGAGTGCTTGTTACTCATAGATTAAATACGATAGAAAAGGCAGATAAGATTATCATGATGGATTCTGGTAAAATCACTGACAGTGGTACACATGACGTTCTGTATAGCAGAAACAAAACCTACAGAGATATGTATGACTCTTACATGAATAAGTACAATAAGGAGTTGGAATGATTGTTGATTTGATGTATAGCATTTAATGTAAAATTGATTTGTAAATTTGAAGTGGAATCTAATTCACTGCACTTTTTTAGAATTGTATTCTTCACTGATGATTAACCCGTTCTTGCATGTCATGAGTGAGAGTATTAAAAAAGATTGAAGGGCCATGGATGCCAGAAGCTCATCTAATTATATATTAAGCATCTTGAATATTTACAAAGTTGTAAGAAAACTAAGGGTAACTGTAAGATTTTGTACACTGATTTTTAGTAAACTGTTATGAAACATAAAGTAATTGAACACGCCTATAATGTTTTGCAAAAAGTTGAAGTCTTTCAGGGGTCTTGAGACTTATCGTTGGTCTTCCTACTTTTCTATGCATTGTTTAAGGCTTTATAACTTATGAAAGGATAAACGATAGCGATGACAATAATGATGGAACTTAATCAAGTCAAAAAAGTTTTTGGAGAGCAAACTGCTGTTGATCTCAATAATTTAAAAATTGAGCAGGGAGAAATTTATGGTCTGATTGGTCCAAATGGTGCCGGCAAATCCACTATCATGAAAATGATTTGCGGTCTTCTAACGCCAACAGCTGGGCAGATTAATGTTGCAGGTTCTGCTATGAAAGAAAGCAATCGTATTGCTATTTTGAAGCAGATTGGTTCCCTTATTGAGGAGCCTGCCTACTATGATAATTTAACGGGATATGAGAATTTGCAGATTCTTAAAGAGTTGAAAAATTTGACCAATCAAGATGTAGCAGAAGTGTTAGCCATAGTTCATCTGACAGAGAATAAGGACAAGCAAGTCAAACATTATTCTTTAGGGATGAAGCAGCGTTTAGGAATTGCCATGGCGATTATGGGACGTCCTAAAATGATTATACTTGATGAGCCGACAAATGGTTTGGATCCGCAGGCGCGTGAAGAAATCCGCAAGCTCATCCGTAGCCTGCCTACGACCTTGAATACAACTGTGATGATTTCTTCACATGCTCTGGACGAGATCGAAAAAATGGTGACTCAGATAGGAATCATTGGTAAGGGCAAGCTTCTTTATCAAGGGACTGTTGAGCAATTCAAGAGCCAGCACAGCCGCAGCATTTGCCTGAGGACCTCAGACGATGTGTTAGCAGTATCCTTATTAGACTTCAATCCTAATGATGTAAAGGTGACCGATCAAGGCTTGCTTTTGCCGCATTTATCAGATGAGCAGATAGCGCTGATTGTCAAACGCTTATTGGATGCTGATGTAGCTGTCTATCGTATCTACGAGGTAACCAAGTCTCTTGAAGAACTCTTTATTGATTTTACAGCTAAGGATGCTTTGTAAGGTGGTGAAGATGATGAAAAAATTATTTCAGATAGAAATGCGAAAATATCGCGGTCTGCCTATCATTCATTTGCTAAGTCTCTCTATTATCATAAATGTTGCTGTCTGTGCCCTAATAATATTTCGGGTAAAAGGAGCAGACCAACTAGGAGACATCATAAAACTTTACCAAGTTTTTGATAACAATGCTGTTTTCAAAATTGTTACAGCTCCGGTTATATTGGCTAGCTTGGCCAGCATGGCTGTGCAGCTGGAGAATCGTCATAAAATGTGGAAAGTACTTCAAAGCAGTGGTGTTGATTATTACTATGTTTATGCTGTTAAATTTATCTATATTTATCTGTGCTATTTGGCATCTCAAATCATTGAATGGGGAATTATCCTGTTTTTGGTTAACATTCATGGTTTTACAGTCAGTATTCCGCTTGGACGTATGGGACTTTTTGCTCTTTCTGTGGCCTTGATATCGGCAGTTGTGTTGCTCTTGCATTATATTTTATCCTTGAAATGGACTAATCAACTTATCAGTCTGTCGATAGCTTTAGTTGGCTCCTTGGTTGGTATAATTGTTCTTTTTGTTTCTAGGAGGTTTGTACATGTGTGGATTTACAGTTGGTATGGCCTTTTAATATCAGTTGATATGGAAAAGGTTGGAAGTGAATTTATTGGACGCCTGAGAGATTTTTATGCTTATCCCTTAATAGCTTCTCTTATTCTTGGAGTTATTTTCTTCCAATTAGGAAAACATATAAAGGTAGGTGATTAGGATGACCTTGATAAAAATTGAATTACTGAAATTACGTCGTGCTCGCTTTTGGCTGCCTCTTTTAGTGCTACCTTTTTTATCGGTCATTTATGGAAGTACTAATTTTGCAGGGAATCAAAGTGTTCTTAAACAAGAATGGCTTAGTCTATGGACTCAAGTCTATCTTTTTTATGGAAGTTTTTTCTTTCCTTGTATGATTGGTATTATCTGTGCTTATATCTGGTATAGTGAGCATAAAAATGGCAGTCTAAAGCTCCTATTAACTTCTGCTTATTCGTTTTCTAGTATAGTTTGGGCAAAGATAACTGTTGCTTTTAGTCTGATCTTTTTGTCGCAATTGTATTTTTTGGGGCTTTATGCTGTCAGTGGTCTACTTTTTCAATTTAAAATGACTTTTCCAACAGCACTATTTTTATGGGCAATCTTGGCCAGCTTCTTTTCAATTGCCTTAGTTGCTATTCAGTCCTATTTTTCTTTGCGCATAAAAAGTTTTGCGCCGCCTGTTGCTTTGTCTATGATAATCGGGATATTTGGGTTTATCTTGACAGCTCAAAATATTATTCCTGAATTAGGCTATGTTTTACCTTTTTCTAAGTTAACTGCTTCTATGAATCAGATGACTTCGGTTAATCCAGAGATTACAAGCCTTGAATGGATTAAGCTAGGTGTCTATACAGTAGTGATAGTTTTGATCTTTACCTCATTACAAACCCGTTATCTTAGAAAAACAGTCTTATAATTGTTAGATGAGAAAAATGGGGGTGTATTTTATTTCTGTAAATGTTTAAAGATGTCATTATTAATAATACGTCATCCGTTTTTCAAGAACTTAGAACTATGGAGATAATCTATATCAGTGATAATTGCTTTTAAATCCTCATTTTCAGGTTGTCTTGATGATGGTTAGCGCTTAAATAAGCAAAGAAACCTAAACGTTGACAAGCATGATAAATGTTTATATCCATCAGCTTTCTTTTGGAAAACTTTATTTCTCAAAGGCAAACAAGTTGCTAGTATAAAAGCATTAGTTAGTTTTAAAGATTAATGATTATATAAATCAGCTGTATTGCCAAAAGATTGATACTTTTTACTCATAACGTCCGATTCTGCTTAAATCGGACTTTTTTGTTACAATAGAAGTCGTATAGAAATGGAGAGTGTTTATGGTACGATTACAAGATGATTTTTATGATGCTGTCAATGGTGAGTGGGAAAAAACCGCTGTTATTCCGGATGATAAACCGCGCACCGGCGGCTTTTCGGATTTGTCGGATGAGATTGAGGATTTGATGCTTGCGACTACGGATCAGTGGCTGGCAGGAGAAAATCTGCCTGAAGACAGTATTTTGCAAAACTTTGTTAAGTTTCACCGTCAGGTGGCGGATTATGATAAGCGTGAAACAGTAGGTGTGGCGCCTGCTTTGCCGCTCATTGAAGAATACCAAAATCTGTCGTCTTTTGCCGAATTTGCCTCTAAAATCGCTGATTATGAGATGGCCGGTAAACCTAATCTGCTGCCGTTTGGTGTGGCACCGGATTTTATGAATGCACAGGTAAATGTTCTTTGGGCAGAAGCGCCTAGTTTGATTTTACCGGATACGACTTATTATGCTAAGGATAATGAAAACGGGAAAGAGCTGCTGGCTAAGTGGCGGGCGATGCAGGAAGACCTCTTGCCGAAGTTTGGCTTTGAAACAGCAGAGATCAAGGATCTTTTAGATAAGGTTATTGAGCTGGATGCCAAATTGGCTCAGTATGTGCTGTCAAGCGAAGAGTCTTCTGAATATGTCAAGCTTTACCACCCCTATGACTGGGCTGACTTTACAGAATTAGCTCCGGAATTGCCTTTGGATGCTGTTTTTGAACAGATTTTGGGGCAAAAACCTGACAAGGTTATCGTGCCTGAAGAGCGGTTCTGGACAAATTTTGCTAAAGAATTTTATTCTGAAAGCAACTGGGAGCTGCTGAAAGCAAACTTGGTTCTCAGCGCAGCCGGAGCTTGGAATGCTTATCTGACAGACGATATTCGTATACTCTCTGGCAGCTACAGCCGGGCTCTGTCGGGAACGCCTCAGCCTATGGACAAGAAAAAAGCAGCCTTTTATCTGGCACAGGGACCTTACAATCAAGCTTTGGGTCTTTGGTATGCCGGTGAGAAATTCTCTCCGGAAGCTAAGGCTGATGTGGAAGCAAAAGTGGCGACCATGATTGACGTTTATAAAGAACGCCTGCGCAAAACTGACTGGCTTGCGCCTGAAACACGTGACAAGGCAATTACCAAACTCAATGTCATTACACCGCATATTGGCTATCCAGAGGAGCTGCCTAAAACCTATGCACAGAAAATTATTGATGATAAGCTGAGCCTGGTGGAAAATGCCCAAAATTTGGCTAAGATTTCCATCGCTTACAGCTGGAGCAAGTGGAACAAGCCTGTGGACCGCAAAGAATGGCACATGCCTGCTCACATGGTCAATGCTTATTATGATCCGCAGCAAAATCAAATCGTCTTTCCGGCGGCTATTTTGCAAGCACCGTTTTATTCTCTGGAGCAGAGTTCTTCAGCTAATTATGGCGGTATTGGCGCGGTGATTGCTCATGAAATTTCCCATGCTTTTGATACCAACGGTGCCTCTTTTGATGAAAACGGCAGCCTTAATAACTGGTGGACAGATGAAGATTACAAAGCTTTTAAAGAGCGTACTGACAAAGTGGTTGAACAATTTGACGGGCTTGACTCCTATGGTGCTAAGGTAAACGGGCAGCTGACTGTATCTGAAAATGTTGCTGACTTGGGCGGTTTGGCCTGTGCTTTGGAAGCGGCTAAAAAAGAGGCTGACTTCTCAGCCCGTGATTACTTTATCAACTTTGCGACTATCTGGCGGATGAAGGCCCGTCCGGAATACATGCAGATGCTGGCAACAGTTGATGTCCATGCCCCCGGTAAATTAAGAACCAATGTTCAAGTGGCTAACTTTGATGACTTCTTTGCAGCCTTTGATGTTAAAGAAGGCGACGGTATGTGGCGTGACAAAGAAGAGCGCGTGATTATTTGGTGATTGGTCTTTTGTGCGAAAAGGTATAAAAAAAGCAGAGCCTTGACAGCTCTGCTATAGCTCACTTATTAAATGAGACCGGATGCATCCGGTCTCATTTTTGCAGTTAAAGCCAATCAGTCGTTTATTCGATATCCAAAGGCACTCGGTGCTTAGGTGCCGGGAACAGCTGGTTAAGACGCTCCAACTGATTAGGACTGAGGCGAATGTCTCGGCAGGCGACAAGTTCCTTCATGTGTTTTAACTGTCCTGTCCGTGGAATTGAAATCATATTGGGCTGAGCCAGCGTAAAGGTCAGCAGCAGCTGATAGATGTTAATACCCAGTTCGTCTGCCAGTTCAGCCAGATCCTTGTTATCAAGAAGTTTTCTTTGCAGGGTTCCGGCCTGAGCTAAAGGACAGTAGGCAATCGTGGGAATATTGTGCTGATCTTGAAAAGGTTTCAGGCAATATTCAATGCCGCGGGAGCCTAAATGATAGAGCACTTCATTGGCCTGACAGTTTTCTCCGCCCGGTAGGGCCAGCAGTTCTTCCATGTCTTCTAAGTCGAAATTAGATACTCCCCAGGCTTGAATTTTTCCCTTAGCTTTCAGCCGTTCTAATTCATCAACCGTTTCGGCCAGCGGTGTACCGCCGCGCCAGTGGTAGAGGTAGAGGTCTAAGTAGTCTGTTTGCAGAGCTTTTAGAGAGGCATCAAGGCTTGCTTCCATTCGTTTCTTGTTGGCATTTGTCGGCAGCACTTTGGAAATGAGGTAGAGTTTCTCGCGATTAAAAGGTTTGATAGCCTTACCTACCAGCCTCTCAGCTAGACCATGGCCGTACATTTCTGCGGTATCGATAATGGTTACTCCCTTGTCCAGAGCATACTGCAGAGCTGCCAGCTCTTCTTTTTCAACGGCGGGATTTTCTCCTAAAAACCAAGTACCGATTCCTAGGGTCGGCTGTAGCAATAATTTGTTTTGCATAATAAACTCCTCCAATCAGTGTGTATGGGACAAAAGTCCCACTCTCTTCATTAATAGAGATAAGGATTTTTTCTGTGGGAAATGCTGTTTTATCTGCCGGCGTTGCATGATTGCTTAAATTTTGGAAAATTTTAGGGCCGATTTAATAGGTATGTCTAAAGTCTAGCATAATCTTTCTGCAAAAGGCATGGTATAGAGACTAAAAATTATTTTTGAATTTTATAAAGGATAGAGGCGAGCTTTAGCACAAAAAAGTCAGAAAGCTTTCTTGGATCATGTCCGGTTTTTTCAGTGATTTTGTTGAGCTTATACTGGACGGTGTTTTTGTGGATGAAGAGCTGCTCAGCGCATTTTTTGATGCTGCCGTTGCAGGCTTCGTAGGTGTCCAAAAGCGGAATCATCTCATCGATTTCTTTTTGGGAAAGCTGGGCAAAGATCTTGTCCAGAAAGTATTTTTTGTTAATATCGGCAACATTGTGCAGAATCAGACCGTATTCCATATCGGTGAACAGCAGTTCTCTTTTTTGGCGAAAGGTCTTGTTCCAGCCCAGAGCAGTTTTTGCCTGATTGATGCTTTGTTTGAGCTCCTCTTTGCCCCGTCCGGGAGTTCCAACGCCAAACAAGAGAGTCGTATTGTATTTCTTTTCAATAATTTGGGTGATTTGCCGGATAATCTTAGAAATAGCCTGCGGGCGCTTCTCCTGCAGGAGGGCTAAAATCATATTGCCGCGAACCTCAAAGATGGTCTTGCCGTCTCCTAACAAGAGCTCTAAATCAAGGTAGACATTGGATATATCGTCAAAATACTGCTCAGTCAGATTATCCTCGGGCAAACCAACAATGGCTGTGTATTCCTTTGAGGAGAGATTGATACCGTAAAGCATTTCCACTGAGAAATTATCGTTGGGGCTGTCATCGCTTTGGATATAATCCAGAATGTTCTTATGGGAATTGCGCCTGTTGTAAACCAATTCTTTAGCAGCATTGTTAAGGATAAGAATCTTGGTCATTTCCTTAATGATTTGGCCGAATTGAGACACTTCTTCTTTTTTGCCGGTAATTCCGATGACACCGACGATTTGATTGTCAATGTCAACCGGCAGATTGATGCCCTGTTTAGCACCCTGGTACTGATTGTCAAATTCGATGACAATGGGCTGGTTTTTTTCAAGAACAAACTGAGCGCCTTCGTGATTGACCTGCCCAATTCGGCTGGGATCTGTACTGGCAATAATAATACCTTCTGTCGAAAAGAAATTTAATTCCTGATGAATAATTTCTTTCATTCGAGTAAGAATGTCCTGAACAACACTTGCTTCGATCATAAAGCTTTCCCCCTTAACATGTAAGCACTAAGGTCATTATACTATTTTTTCCTTTAGTTTTTGTAATAAAAATGATTTATTGAAGCGAAAATGTTCTTATCGCTTGTTTTAAAGCGGGATAATTTTTTTGACTAGACCAATTTTGACAAGCACCTAACATCGTGGCCTTGGCAGCAAGAAAGTCTGTGACAGGGTTTCTATTATTGGTCTAGAAAAGATACGCGTGCTGTTTTCTTGTCTTGCTGACAGGGGTGTCCCTTATAAAATCTTGTGGTATGTTACGCATACTATAAAAAGATGGGCAAAAGTCCGTCAAACTATAGCTTGTGAAACGTTGAACATAAGAATGCGGATATGCTATTATGTAAAAGCCGATACTAAGACGGGCAGAAAAATAGATTTCTGATTGACCCTCAAGCAGAATTGGAGCCAGCGTCAGTCTGCTTTCAGGGTCAGGCCGTTCTTAGCAAGCATTCATTGATGGGAGATAATAGCGCTATTGGAACTGATGACAGATGATTCCTAAGTTACTCAGTATCCCAAGTTGGTATTTTCTCATGCTACTATATTTTATAAAAGGAGTTCATTATGGACAGTGGATTAATTAGTTTGCTGGGCATCCTTCTTGCCCTGGGGTTCTTAATTTGGGGGTCTTATAAGCAGTTTCCGATTCTTATTTTAGGTCCTGCTGCCTCTATCATTGTTATTCTTTTGTCTGGTTTGCCGCTGACAAAAAGTCTGACAGAACAATATGCGCCGGCTTTTTCAGACTTTGCAAAGGATAATTTCCTGATTTTCCTGCCGGCAACCGTTCTAGGTTCTATGCTGGGGGACTGCGGTGCTGCTCAGGATATTGCCAATAAGATTGCCGAATGGTCCCTGAAAATGGGCAATAAGAATGCTAAGTTTTGGGTTTTGATGGGTCTTTCACTGATTACGGCTATTCTTTCGTTCGGCGGTGTAAGCGGTTTCGTTGTTATCTTTACAATTGCTCCGATTTGCTTCCGTATTTTTAAGGAATTGGATATTCCTTGGCACTTCATCATTGCTGTTGCGGTTTACGGCGGTTCCATGTGGACAGCTATTTTACCGGGATCGCCGGCTATCCAAAACTTGATTCCGATGGAAACCTTAGGAACAAAACCAACTGCAGCACCAATGCTTGGTATTATCGCTGCCGGAGTGTCTATTGTTTTTGGTGCTTGGTATATCTGGTGGATGCTCAAGCGCAATGAAAAACGCGGTGAAGGTTTTGAAAAGACCGGTCACAAGATGGACAAAGCATCACAGGTGTTGGCTCTGAAAGCCATGGATAAAGAAACAAGCAACTGGGACTTTGTCAAAGCGCTTTTGCCATCTATCACTCTGATTGTTGCCATGAATGTCTTTAGCGTGGCTCCTTATCTTTCTTTGACGCTGGGCTGCTTGGTTTGCTTTGTGTTCTACTATAATAAATTTGCTAATTTCAAAAATACCATGGCTGACGGTGTCAATTCCACTATGAAGTCCATTATGAACGTTGCGGCTGTTGTTGGTTTTGGCGGCATTGTTGCAGCAGCACCGGGCTTTGAATACTTAGTTGACAACTTGGACAAAATCCCTGGTCCGCCGCTGATTCAGCTTGCCGTTGCTACTAACCTGGTTGCTGGTATTACCGGTTCGGCTTCAGGCGGTGAAGCGATCTCACTCAATGTCTTTGCTCCGCGTTTCTTAAAACAAGGCATCAGTGCAGATGTCCTGCACCGTATGGTTAATATCTCTTGTTACGGTTTGGATTCCCTGCCGCACAATGGCTCAGTTATCAACCGTTTGAACTACACGCATTTGACACACAAAGAAGGCTACTACCACGAATTCTGGCTGGGAGCTGCTTTCCCGCTGCTTAACTCTGTGTTTATTGCCATTATTGCATCTATGGGTGTTGTTTAAGGTCAATTATCGCATTTGAAGGAGCGTCGAGAAAAAGATAGCCTGTCTTATGTGCCAGCGCATGGCGCCAGCCTCCTATTTTCTTCTCGCTTTCTTAACGCCCTTAGCGACACTTCGTTTGGTTAGTCGATCTTACTAACCAATCGAAGTTAGCGGGAGAGGTAGGGAGTGGGAAAGAACCCAAAAATTGAAAATTTTGGTTCGTCTTCCCACCCCCGCACAGTTGGCTAGGTTTTCCGCTTTGGCCTTGTGGCAAAAGGAAAGCCAGCCAACCACTGCGTCAAGAGCTTATTCCAAAACAGGAATATTGGATAAGCTTTTGTCCAGCCTAGTTTGTTATCAAGTGCAAAGCACTTAGATAACAATCCTCTGCCGTATCTTATGTAATAATTGAACACGGCTACGACACTGTGCAAAAAGATAAAGACTTCCTAGATGCTAGGCATCTTCGTCAGCTTTCCTATTTTGCTGTGTGTCGCTTACGCCTTAGTATCTTAAATAAAGGAGAAACATATGGGTAAAGCACCAAAAGTCATTGACATGACTGTTTATCCGGTAGCTGGTCATGACAGTCCGCTTCTAACGCTGAGCGGCTGCCATGCTCCCTATTTCACGAGAAATGTTGTTGTTTTAAAAGATGAAAGCGGCAATCTTGGCATCGGAGAAATCCACGGCGGAGAACATATCACTAAACAGCTTGAGAGCTATAAGCCTTTTGTTGTAGGCGAACGTGTCAGTGAATACCGCAAGGTTCTGACCAATATTCGCAGGAGCCGTGAGAGAGCGGCCCAAGATACTGGTGAAGGTCTGCAGCAGTTAAATATTTCCAATTTAAAATTTGTGGTTCAGTCTGAAGCAGCTATTGAATGTGCCATGCTGGATCTGCTTGGGAAATTCTTAGAACTTCCCATTGCTGCTCTTTTGGGTGAAGGCGGTGTTCAACGTGATGAGGTTGAGTTTTTGGGCTATCTCTTTTACTCGGCAGATTCTGCTCAAATTGATCTGCCTTATGAAAAAAGCGACGGCAGCGACAGCTGGGAATCGCTGCGCCGAACTGAAATGATGACGCCTGAGGCGATTGTCAAACAAGCGCGCGTGCTCAAAGACAAATATGGTTTTAATAATTTTAAACTAAAGGGCGGTGTTTTAGCCGGTGCAGAAGAAATGAGGGCGGTTGACGCTTTGAAAGCGGCTTTTCCGGATGCTCGCATCAACATTGATCCTAACGGAGCCTGGACGCTGGAAGAGGCGGTTGCTCTGACACAAGACCGTAAAAATGTGCTGACTTACATTGAGGACCCTTGCGGTCCGGAACAGGGCTTCTCCAGCCGTGAAGTCATGGCGGAATACCGCGATGCAACAGGAATTCCTGTGGCTACCAATATGATTGCGACCAACTGGCGGCAATTTCACCATGCTGCGGCTCTGCGCAGTGTCAATATTGTTTTAGCCGATCCGCATTTTTGGACGCTAAATGGCAGTGTTCGCATGGCCTATCTCTTAAATGAGTGGGGGCTGACTTGGGGATCGCATTCCAATAATCATTTTGACATTACGCTGGCGACCTTTGTTCAGGTTGCAGCAGCTGCACCGGGAAACATTGCTCCGGTTGATACCCACTGGATCTGGCAGGATGGCGAGTCCTTGCTCAAAGAACCGCTCAGCTTTACTGATGGGAAAATCAAGCTTCCGGATAAACCCGGCTTAGGTGTTGATATTGATTTGGACAAGCTAAGAAAACAAAATGAACTCTACCATCAAATGGATTTTAAAGACCGTGACGATACCATTGCCATGCAGTATCTGGAAGAGGGCTGGCAGTTTGACCCTAACCGGCCGGTCTTTTGCCACCGCTAGTTATGAGGACTTGATTTATGATAGATAAGATTACAAAAGTTGAGGTAAAATTAATTTGTGTTCCGCTCAAAAAGCCTGTCAGTGATGCCAAGGTTATCCAAGGTAAGCAAACACCGCTCAAAGAAGTGATGATCACAGCAGCTATTATTGAGACAGAAGGCGGCTACACGGGAATGGGCTACACCTACTGCAAACGAAACGGCGGCCCTGCTCAGTATGCTCTGTCAAAAGAATATGCACCTTTGCTGCTGGGACAGGATCCTAACGATATCAGCCGCTTATGGAATAAATTATTGTGGTCCAGTATCTCCATCGGCAATACCGGTGTCGCTGTACAGGGAATTACGCCCTTTGATATTGCCCTGTGGGATATTAAGGCTAAACGCGCCGGCCTGCCGCTGAGTAAGCTTTTGGGTCAGCACAAGGAATACGTTCCTTGCTACAATACAACCGGCGGTTTCCTGCAAGATACCATTGAAGAGGTTATTGCCCATGCGCAGACTGTGCTGGAACAGGGAGTCGGCGGTGTAAAAATCAAGGTCGGTCAGCCCGACTACAAAGATGATGTCAAACGTGTCGCTGCTTTAAGAAAGGCGCTGGGAGATGACGTTCCGATTATGATTGATGCCAATCAGCAGTGGGATGTCTCAACGGCACTGAAAGCCGGCAAGTATTTTGATGACTACAATCTGGTTTGGTTTGAAGAGCCTGTAACCTGCCACGATGTTGAAGGGCATCTGCGCTTGTCACAAGCTCTGGGCACACCGATTGCAACAGGAGAAATGCTGACCAGCTATGAAGAAGGGGTTCCTTTCTTTGAAAAACGTGCCTTTGATGTCTGCCAGCTTGATGCGCCGCGTATCGGCGGAATCACACAGTTTCAAAAGGTGCTCCAGCGGGCAGAAGAAAATCATTTAGTCTTGGCGCCGCACTACAGCATGGAGCTTCACTTGCCGCTAACAGCCTGCTACAGCGGCGATGCTTGGGTAGAACATTTTGAATGGTTTGAAACGGTTGGTCTTTTTGAGGAAAAGGTGGAATTGGTTGATGGCAAGATGAAAGTGCCGACACGTCTGGGTCTGGGGCTGACACTCAATCAGGATGTTTTGCCGGATTTACAAGTAGATGCTCAGCTGTTTCAATAAAGAATAAATGAAAAAATGATTTTGGAGGATAGAAAATGTCAGTGCCTACAGTTGTTAAAATGGATGTTTATCCGGTTGCCGGATATGATTCCATGCTATTAAACTTGAGCGGAGCCCACGGCCCTTATTTCACGCGCAATGTGGTGATTCTGGAAGACAGTTCAGGTAATCTGGGTGTCGGTGAAGTTCCGGGCGGCAAGAAGATTACCGATACTTTGGAAAAGGCTAAAGAATTAGTTGTCGGACGCAGCATCGGAGAATATAAAAACATCGTCAAAGAAATCGGTCAGCAATTTGGCCAACTTGACTCAGGCGGCCGGGGTCTCCAAACGTTTGACCTCCGGACGACTGTCCACGTTCAGACAGCAGTAGAAACACCTCTCCTTGACCTTCTGGGTCAGCATCTGCAAGTGCCGGTGGCTGCTCTCTTAGGAGACGGACAGGTTCGTGAAGATGTACCTTTCTTGGGTTATCTCTTCTATGTTGCCGATCCTAATAAAACAGACCTTCCTTACTTACAAGGAGACGATGATTCTGATGATTGGGGCCGCCTGCGCCGCAAAGAAGCCATGACGCCTGAGGCTGTTGTTGAGCTGGCTAAGGCCGCTTATAAACGTTATGGTTTCAAGGACTTTAAGCTTAAAGGCGGCGTTTTAGAAGGCAAGGAAGAAGCTAAGGCCATCAAGGCTTTGAAAAAAGAATTTCCAAATGCCCGTATCACTCTTGATCCAAACGGTGCTTGGTCCTTGACAGAGGCCATTGAAATCGGTAAGGATTTAAAAGGCATTGCTGCTTATATTGAAGACCCTTGCGGAGCTGAAGACGGCTTTAGCGGCCGTGAGGTCATGGCCGAGTTTGTCAAAGCTACCGGCATTCCGACGGCAACCAATATGGTTGCGACAGACTGGCGGCAGATGCAGCATTCGGTTGCCCTGCACTCTGTCACCATTCCGCTTGCTGATCCCCATTTCTGGACCATGCAGGGCTCAGTTCGTGTTGCTCAGATGTGCCATGACTTTGGTATGACTTGGGGCGTTCACTCCAACAACCACTTTGATATTTCTCTGGCTATGGTGGCTCATGCGGCTGCAGCTGCACCGGGCGAAATCAATGCCTGTGACACGCATTATATCTGGCAGGACGGTCAGGCTCTGACCGAAAATCCTCATATTATCAGAGATGGTGTCATTCATATTGCCAAAGATTCTGTCGGTCTAGGCATCAAGCCTGACTTGGATGCTATCAAAAAAGCACATCAGCTCTATGTTGATAAGAACCTTGGTGCGCGTGATGATGCGGCTGCTATGCAGTATTTGATTCCGGGCTGGAAATTTGACAATAAAAAGCCAAGTTTAGTAAGATAGGAGAAACTCAGTGTTTAAGAGAGAAAATGTAAAAGGAATTGTTGTTCCGATTATTACCCCTGTTGATGATAATGAAAATATTGACGATACCAGACTAAGGAAAATCGTCAATCATGTCATCGAAAACGGGGTGCATGGTATCTTAGCCTTTGGCAGCAATTCAGAGTTCTATATGTTTGAGCCGAACGAGATGTTCCGGGCTTTGGATGTCATGCTGGAAGAGGCTGCCGGCCGTGTTCCAATTTATTTCGGTATCGGAGCCATTCGCACTCGCAAATGTATTGAGCTCGCTCAGGAAGCTGCCAAACGGGATATTGCCGCTGTTTCAGTGCTGAATCCTATGTTCATTAAGCCAACTCCTGAAGCCCTGTATCATCATTTTAAAGCTATTGCTGACAGTATCCCTGATACGGCTATGCTGCTTTATAATAACCCGGGGCGCTCCGGCTATACGATTCCGCTGGACATTATTGTCCGTTTGGCTCACGATGTGCCAAATATTATCGGTATCAAGGATTCAAGCGGTGATATCACCTTTTGCAGTGAATTGGTTCGTCAGACACATGATGTTGATTTCAGAGTTCTGACAGGCAAAGACACTACTATTTATCCCGGCCTCTGCGTAGGCGCTGTCGGCAGTGTCTGCTCCACAGCCAATATGTACACGCAGCTGGTCAGCAGTATCTATGATTACTATGCTGCCGGTGATTTTGAAAAATCGCTGGAAGCTCAGTTTAAACTAAATCCGATTCGTCTGTCTCAGGATGCAGCAAGCTTCCCGGCAGCAACCAAGGATATGGCGAATCTGATGGGTATGGACATGGGCAAGTCTGTTCTGCCGACGGAAGCAACGACCGGACCGGTATTGGAACAAATGAAAGAAGCAATGCGTAAGGGTGGTTTTCTTCCATCTGGTGAGTAAAGAATTAGCAGGAGGTATAAGTATGGGGAAAAGAATTGTCATTGCATCGGATTCTTTTAAAGGCAGTGCCAGTTCTAAAGAAGTTGGGACCTATATTTCTGAGGGCATCCATAGCTTGTATCCTGATTATGAAACAAAGATTTTTTCCATTGCTGACGGCGGCGAGGGAACTGTTGATGCTATCCTTGATGTCAATCAGGGTGAGAAGGTTACGGTTTGTGTTCAAGGGCCGCTTGGTTCCCCTGTCAATGCTTCCTATGCTATTATTGATGGTGGGAGAACAGCTGTTTTAGAAATGGCAGCAGCATCCGGTATTACCTTAGTTGAGTCAGGAGCCTTAGATGTTATGAAGGCCTCAACTTATGGTACCGGCCAAATGATTAAGAGTGCTTTAGAGCATGGCGTTGAGCGGATCTATATTGGTATCGGCGGCTCAGCAACCAATGATGGCGGTATGGGAATGGCGGCAGCTCTCGGTGTGAAGTTCTTTGACGCACAGGGAAAAGAACTGACTGCAAATGGTGAGAATTTGAGTCAGGTAGTCAGTTTGGACGCATCTGCTGCAGAAGGCCGTTTTGATTCTGTGGAGCTGATTATTTTGTCTGATGTAACCAATCCGCTTTGCGGCAGCAATGGGGCAACGGCAATTTACGGACCTCAAAAAGGAGCCAGTGATGACTTGATAAAGGTCTTGGATGAAGGGCTTGCTAACTTTGCTCAGGTTATTAAGAGAACCTTGCACAAGGATATTAAGGATATTCCCGGCGCAGGAGCTGCAGGAGGTCTTGGTGCAGGTTTGATGGCCTTTTTGAACGGTCAGTCTCAGCGCGGTATTGATAAGATTCTGCAAATGATTCATATTGAAGAGGACATTAAAGGAGCTGACTTGGTCATTACCGGCGAAGGACGCATGGACGGCCAGTCAATTAATGGCAAAGCCCCTATCGGGATTGCAGCCATTGCTAAAAAATACAATGTTCCTACAGTAGCGATTGTGGGCAGCCGTTCTTTAGAATTGAACGAAGTCTACCATCAAGGAATAGCTGGTGTTTTTGATATTGTTAATCGTCCGATGACCTTGGAAGAAGCAATGGGTGATACCAGATCTTTGGTAGCATCAGCCAGCCGCAACCTTATCACCTTGTTTAGTACGCTGACTAAATAGAAAACTCTGTTTCTGGGTAATTATGGTATATATACTATTTATCTTGAAAAAAGGGTCTGTTAAAATGTAAAGTATAGAATTCAGAAAGGGATGTAAGTAAAAATGAAAATTGGATTTGTCGGATTAGGTATTATGGGAAAACCAATGGCTATCAATTTGGTAAAGGCTGGTCATGAGGTCTATGGTTTTGACTTTAATCAAGCCAGTATTGATGCCTTGGTAGCAGCTGGCGGCCAGGCTGCAGAGAGTGGCAAGGATGCTGCTCAAAAAGGTGATATTGTAATCACCATGCTGCCAAATTCACCGCATGTGAAAGCAGCTCTGTTTAATGAAAACGGTATTGCTGAAGGCTTAAGTGCCGGTCAGACTGTTATTGACATGAGCTCTATTTCACCGGTAGCCAGCAAAGAATTTCATGATAAATTAAAAGAATTGTCTGTTTCTTTCCTAGATGCTCCGGTATCCGGAGGTGAACCTAAGGCTATTGATGGGACTATTGCTGTTATGGTCGGCGGTGACGAAAAAGTCTTTGAACAATATAAGGATGTTTTGCAGGCTATGGCCAGCAGTGTAACGCTCGTCGGGGAAGTCGGTGCTGGTAATTTGACGAAATTAGCCAATCAAATGATTGTTGCAGTCAATATTGCGGCGGTGTCAGAAGCCTACTCTTTGGCTAAGAAAGCCGGAGTTGATCCATCTCGAGTTTATGAAGCCATTCGCGGCGGTTTGGCCGGATCGACCGTTATGGATCAAAAATCACAGAAAATCTTTGACGGCGATTTTGCTCCGGGCTTCCGTATTGATTTGCATATCAAGGATTTGCAAAATGCTCTGGATGCATCGCACTCTTACAATGTGTCAACACCGTTTACCGCTCAGGCCATGGAAATCCTGCAAGTGCTGAAAGCGCACGATTACGGTTCAGACGACCATTCAGCTATTGCCCGCTACTATGAATTGGTCAATAATCAAAAATTGCAGTAACTGTGTACAAGAGTTAAAAACTGAAATACGGCATTGGCTTTTCAGTTAATAGGACAAAAGTAAAACATAACGAGACTTGTTTTTCTGTATTTTGCAGAAGGCAAGTCTTTTTAATTAGGCTTGAATGCTCGTGGTATTATCAAAGGATAGTTGCTATTAGCATACTTGACTGTCTGATGAAGGCGTTTTTAACCATAGTAAAAACACTTCTGTTGAGAAACAGAAGTATTTTTTGTGTTTCAGCTCAGAGGGGCAGCACTTGCAGTAAACAGGTTCTCAAGTCTGTTAGTCATTTTTTCACAATGAGGCTGATAGCTTCTTGAAGGCGTTTTTCCTGCAAAGCAGGATTGTCACTGGGCTCTTCGATGATCTTAGTCATTTTGTTGGCAATGACCAGTCCCATGGTGCGATTGATGCTGGAGCGGACGGCAGAAAGCTGCGTGATGATATCGATACATTCTTGCTCTTCTTCCATCATTTTTTGGATACCCCGTAACTGTCCTTCGGCTCGTTTTAGACGATTGATAATATCTTTTTGCTCTTTTTTCATGATTTTATTATACTGACTGGGGGTATTTTTGTCAAATGTGAAAACAAGAAGTGAAATAGTTGACAAGTATTTTGGAGTTGTGTTACTATCTAATCATACCCTACGGGGTATATAGATAAAAAGGAGAAATCATGCTTGAATTGTTCAAAAAACTGTTGCCCTCTTCGGGAAAAAGTATTACAACTGCTGAATTAGAGAGTATTTTAGCTAAAAAGAAAATTACCTTATTGGATGTTCGAACACCTAAAGAATACCGGGGCGGGCATATCAAGGAAGCGCGGAATTTCCCGCTGCAAGATATTCATGCCTATAAAGGAAAGAAAGCTGATCCGATTTATGTCATTTGTCAATCCGGCATGCGGAGCAAGCGGGCAGCAAGTCTGTTAAGCAAAGAAGGCTATGATGTCGTCAATGTCAAAGGCGGCATGATGTCTTATAAAGGAAAAATTATATAAATGGAGGCCAAACCTATGAAAATCGTTATTGTTGGCGGTGTAGCCGGCGGAATGTCAGCGGCAACTCGTTTACGCCGCTTGATGGAAGATGCAGAAATCATCGTTTTTGATAAGGGACCTTATGTCTCCTTTGCCAATTGCGGCTTACCCTTTCACGTTTCCGGAGAAATAGCAGAGCGCTCAAGTTTGCTGGTGCAAACACCGGAACAGCTGAAAGCTCGTTTCGAATTGGATGTGCGTCCTGAAACAGAAGTCCTCTCTATTGATCCGGTTAAAAAAGAAGTGACAGCAATGTCAAATGGCCGAAAATACACGGAAAGCTATGACAAACTGCTCCTGTCACCCGGAGCAAAACCATTTGTTCCACCGATGACAGGTTTAGACGAGGCAGAAAATGTCTTTGTGCTTCGCAATATTCCTGATTTGGATAAAATTATGGCTCGTCTGGATGGCCTTGCTGCCCGTAAAGCAACCGTCATCGGGGCTGGTTTTATCGGTCTTGAAATGGCCGAAAGTCTGGCTAAAAAGGGCTTAAAAGTAACCATCGTTGAAAAGGCGCCGCATGTTTTACCGCCATTGGACGAAGAAATGGCTGCTTTTGTAGAAGATGAATTGCTTAAAAAAGGCATTACCATTTATACCAACCAATCCGCACAGGCTTTTTCTGATAAGGGTCAGGTCATTGTGTTAGAAGATGGTACAGAACTGCAGTCGGATATCACTATCCTTTCTGTTGGTGTGCAGCCCGAAAATGACTTGGCTAAGTCAGCAGGGATAGCCCTAGGACTGCGCGGAGGTATCTTAGTAGATGAGCATTACCAAACCAATCAGCCGGATATCTATGCCGTCGGTGATGCGATTCTTGTGAAACAGCAGATTACAGGAGAAGATGCCTTGATTTCCTTAGCCAGTCCGGCCAATCGTCAGGGCCGGCAAGTGGCAGACAGTATCGCTGGTTTGCCGCGTCAAAATAAGGGAAGTATTGGCACTGCGATTGTCCGAGTCTTTGGTCTGGCAGCAGCTTCTGCCGGCTTGAGTGAACGAATGGCCCGCCAGCATTTTGAGGATGTGGCAGTTGTCCATACAACCGGCAATGATCATGCAGGCTATTATCCTGGTGCGACCCCAATTACCCTAAAATTGATTTTCAATCCAAAAACGGGTGTCATCTACGGGGCACAGGCTGTCGGACAAAAGGGAGTTGACAAGCGAATTGATATTTTATCAACAGCTATAAAGGCTGGATTAACTGTTTTTGATCTGCCCGAGTTGGAGTTCACCTATGCTCCGCCATTTGGTTCTGCTAAGGATCCGGTCAATATGATTGGCTATGCGGCAAGTAATTTGGCTGAAGGGACGAGTGACAGCGTTCAATGGCATGAACTCAAGGATGAATTGGCAGCAGGGAAAGTTCTGCTTGATGTTCGGACAGCTTCTGAAATTGCCAACGGGCGTTTTCCTAATGCAGTAACGATTCCGCTTGATGAGCTGCGGGAACGTCTAGGTGAGCTGGATAAGGATAGGGCTTATATTGTAAGCTGTCACAGCGGCCTGCGTTCTTACATTGCAGAGCGAATTTTGAAACAAAATGGTTTCAAAGTACAAAATCTGGATGGAGCGTATTCACTGTACAATATGGTTAGACCAAAGGAGATAATTCATGATTAAAGTTGTTGATATTAAAGCCATTGAAAAAGATTTAGAAGCCAAAGCTTTTAATGTGATTGACGTGCGCGAGACAGATGAGTTTGCAGCAGGCCATGTGCCGGGTGCCGTCAATCTGCCCCTGAGCGAATTAGCCAGCCGTTATCAAGAGTTGGCGGCAGATAAGCCCTATCATATCATCTGTCAAATGGGCGGGCGTTCTGCACAGGCCTGTGCTTTTCTGGACAGCAAGGGATATGATGTTACCAACATCAGCGGCGGAACAGCTGCTTGGACAGGCAGCTTAGAGCAATAAAGACGAACACTTTTCCAAAGGTCCGGCATTGGGTTAGGAAAAAATCACGATGCTGAAGACTTGTTTGTCTGTATGGCACAGAAAAAACAAGCCTTTTAAAGCCTGTTTTGAGTAACTAAAATTTTGAATCATAACAACCCCCTTTTTCTGTTTTATATGTGAACAGAAAAAGGGGTTTTTGTGTCTTAAAACAGCGGCATTAGTGACAGGCGGCAAATCAGCTGCCATACAGTGTGGCTGGGGATATTTGCAGATGAAGATTTTGTTTTCGTAGCATGGAGAAATTCCAGGCTGTGCAGCTACTCAGTCATCACTGACAGCTGCCTGTGGATAGTATCAATGGTTACCTGAGCACCGATGGTAAAGGTAAACAGCGGCTGCGTATGAGCGAAATCAAGGTCATACATAACAGGAATTCTTTTTAAAACCGGATGTTTATCCAGAATAAAGCGCCAGATATCTTCAGTCATTTGAGCTTCTTTAGGAAAGCGTCCAAAGACAACTGCCTGCGGGTCAGGGTAGACCTGCAAAAGAGCAGCCAAATTGCGGGCAACTTCGGTATAATGCTCTTCTTGAGCTCCTTCTAAAAAGAGAACATAGTTTTCTGGTTTAGGTGCAAATTCTGTTCCGCGCAAGAGCCCGAAAGTAGACAGATTCCCGCCGATGATGGTTCCCTGAGCCTTGCCGTCATTGTAAATTTTCCACTCGGTCGGCTTAAAATGGCGCGGCTGGCTGGGGTCATACCAAGCATCGTCGGACCATTCCTTGCTGGGAACAAGGCTGTAAGAACGTCTGGTGACAGCATTGAGCCACATTCTGCTTTGGTAGTCTTGACCTTCATTCATCTTAAAACTTGAATAAGAAGGCCCCATGTAGGTCTCCATACCGGTTTTAGCATAGATAGCATTCAAAAGAGCTGTGGTATCAGAATAACCGCAGATGATCTTAGGATGATGCTTTATCAGATCATAATCCAGATAAGGAAGCAGTTCGTTGGCATTAAAGCCTCCGATGGTAGCCAAAATCGCATTAACATGGTCTTCGCGAAAGGCGTCGTGCAAGTCAGCTACGCGGCTGGCAATCGAACTTGAATGGAGCAGGTCGCTTTCCATATAATTATTGGAAAATGAGACGGTAAAGCCTAATTTTTCCAAGGTTCTTTTAGCAGATAAATTAGCATTGAAGCCCCCTAAAAGCTCGATAGAGCTTGAGGGGCTGAGGACTCTGATGTGATCACCATAGGTTAGTTTTTTCATAAATCTTCCTTCCTGGACAAATGACGGTATAGGATAAACTGTTGAGGGTCTTTGACTGCCCTATCGCTAATGAAATCGCCAAAGATAGCATCGCAAGTGCTCCTTGATCCGATTTTTTGCAGCAGCGACAGATGAATCAAGGCCTTGTCAGAAATCTTTGGAAATCCTGCTTAGGGGCAAGGACTAAAAAAGCTGCCCGGCAGGCAAAAACTCATCTCAGCTATTAACAGTTTTGTCTATTTCTATTTTATCATCTTGTTGGCCATTTGGGGATAAGTTTTTTGAGAATTTGAAGATTACCTATATTAAAGCTTGTTTGTCAGACAGGCCTTAGAGCATTGAGCAGAGCGGGGGAAATTTTCTGGACAAAACAAAAACCGAGACGATAAATCTCAGTTTTACTTGTATTTTTTAAGGCGGTAGACGGATTTGAACCGACGATCAAGCTTTTGCAGAGCCGTGCCTTACCACTTGGCTATACCGCCGTAACATTCATTATTTTACCTTAAAAATGTTTGTAAGTCAAGAAACCAATGGTCAATGTCCTGAGGCTAGACAAATATACCGAAACAGTATCTGGATTTTAGCTTAAAAAGGCAGTAGACAAAAATTTACGCTATCTGCTGTAATAAAATATATTAAAAGAAGCTATATATTTTTCATATGTCACAGTATAAAGATAGGATTTATATACGAATAAGATCAATTTTGCTATAATATAATACATGAAACCTTTTACAAAATGGACTGGTGGGAAAAGAAAATTACTGCCTAGTTTACAAAGCTATATGCCAGACAAATTTAATCGCTATTTTGAACCTATGGTGGGCGGCGGAGCTTTGTTTTTTGAACTGGAACCACAAAATGCAGTCATCAATGATTTTAATACAGAGTTAATAAATACATATTTACAGATTAAAGATAAACCAGCAGAATTATTAGATTTACTACGCTTGCATAAGGAAAATAATAGTAAGGAATATTATTTAAAAATTCGCTCGGCTGATCGAGATGGTAGACTAGAGAGAATGTCTAATGTTGAACGAGCCGCTAGAATACTTTACATGTTAAGAGTTGACTTTAACGGTCTTTATCGAGTTAATTCAAAAAACCAATTTAATGTTCCTTATGGAAAATATAAAAATCCCAAGATTGTTGATAGTGATTTGATTTATAGCATCAGTGAATACTTAAATGACAATCAAATCACTATTTTGAATACTGATTTTGAGGAAGCAGTTCAGGATGTAAAAAAAGGTGATTTTGTTTATTTTGATCCTCCTTATATTCCAATTACAGAAACAAGTTCATTTACTTCTTACACTCATGAGGGATTTTCTTATGAGGAACAGATCAGGTTGAGGGATACATTCAAATATTTGAATGATAGGGGAGCATACGTTATGCTTTCTAATTCTTCAAGTCTTTTAGTTGAAGAACTCTATCAGGAGTTTAATATCCATTATGTTGAAACACAGAGAACTAATGGGGCAAAAAGTTCAAGTAGAGGTAAAATTTCAGAAGTTATTATTACAAACTATGAGTAAAAAACGGATATAAATATGGAGGTGTGTTATCATGATAAAACCATATTATCATAGGGATAAAATCATTCTTGTACATGCTGATATATTTGATTTTTTGAAGAAGGTAAAATCTGAAAGTATGGATATGATTTTCGCAGATCCACCATATTTTTTAAGTAATGGAGGTTTTTCTAACTCAGGTGGGCAGGCGGTATCTGTTAATAAGGGAGAATGGGATCAGATATCGTCTCTTAAAGAAAAACATGATTTTAATCGTCGTTGGATAAGACTTTCCAAAAAAATTTTGAAGGCTAATGGGACTATTTGGATTTCTGGAAGTTTGCATAATATTTACTCTGTTGGTATGGCTTTGGAGCAAGAAGGTTTTAAAATATTGAATAATATTACATGGCAAAAGACTAATCCAGCACCTAATTTATCTTGTCGCTATTTCACGCATTCAACTGAGACTATATTGTGGGCTAGAAAAGCAGATAAAAAAGTTAAGCATTTTTATAATTATAATTTAATGAAAAAAATTAATAACGGAAAACAGATGAAAGATGTTTGGATTGGAAGTTCGACTAAAAAAAGCGAAAAGTGGGCAGGAAAACATCCAACTCAAAAACCGGAGTATTTACTAGAACGTATTATTTTAGCAAGTACTAGGGAGGGAGATTATATATTAGATCCCTTTGTTGGAAGCGGTACAACAGGAGTTGTTGCTAAGAAGCTTGGAAGACGATTTATCGGTGTTGATTCAGAAATAGATTATTTAAGAATTGCACGAACAAGATTGGAAAAAGTACATGACTAATAATATAGACAATAATTTGAAATATAATGTTTTTGATTATCTTAATTTATCTTCTGAAGACAAATTAGAGTTTTTCATGGAAACTCGTTCATCTCTGAGTTTTCTCGCTTCTTATTGGTTTAATTTTGATAATGTTAAAGCCAATATTTCTACTTATGATGAACCGGATTTATATACTTTGGACTATTTAATTGGGAAATCAAATCAAGAGATTGATAATTTTTTTAAAGAACGACCGGATTTATTGTTGTTGCTTCCTAAACTTTTGGGGATCAGGGATAATAAATTCGAAAAACCAATTCGGAATAAAATTTTAAAAATTCAAGATGTTTCAGGTGTTTATACCTTGGACTTTAAGGATATTGATCTTGATAAGTTAGATCTTTATCTTCAGTTCTTACATGATAGTGGTTTGGATTGGGTTTTCAAAATTGGATTAAGGAAATCAGTTCACGATTATGCTGTAGGCGTAGAAGCTGGTATGGATTCTAATGGTCGAAAAAATAGAAGTGGAGATATGGGCGAACTATATTTGGAGACAGCTTTGAAAAAAATTGGGGAAGCAAAAGGCTGGCTAGCCCATGGTCAGTCGACTCGCAGTAGTATCAAAGAATGGTATGGAATTGATTTAGATGAGAGCTTTCAAAATCGTCGTTTTGATGGATCGCTATTTAATCCTATACGAAAAAAATTGTATTTGTTTGAGGTGAATAATTTTAATTCTAGTGGTTCTAAGTCAAAAGCTTCAGCGACTGAGTTTAAAGATTTACATGATCGATTCAGTAGGACTAACCATGAGTTTATCTATATTACTGATGGAAAAGGATGGGATAGTGATAGGTCACATTTGATTGAGGCTATGGAATATATCGGTAAAGTCTTTAATTATAGAATGATTGAATCTGGCTATTTAAATAGCTATCTTGAATAATACTGACAAATAAATCATTATTTTAGCGGATATTTAGCTATTGTTTAAATATCTGCTTATTTTATTAAGGAGTGAAAATTATGAAAGGAATTTTTCGTAGCATGACGCAGTATTGAAGTAGAATTCTCTTGCATTTTATGCTTTATTTTGTTATGATAGTAAAGTCGCTGGTTAGGCAATAAATACTCATTCCTGATCTATTGTGGCACGGTTGCCAGAAGGTTGTGCTGCAAGCTGAAGTCAGGAAGAGGCGAAAAAACAACAAAGGAGAAATACTCATGGCAGTAATTTCAATGAAACAACTTCTTGAGGCTGGTGTTCACTTTGGTCACCAAACTCGTCGCTGGAACCCTAAGATGGCTAAGTACATCTTTACAGAACGTAACGGTATCCACGTTATCGACCTTCAGCAAACTGTAAAATTGGCTGATCAAGCTTACGACTTTGTTCGCGATGCAGCAGCTAACGATGCGGTTATCTTGTTTGTCGGTACTAAAAAACAAGCTTCAGAAGCTATTAAAGAAGAAGCAGAACGTGCCGGTCAATACTACATTAACCACCGTTGGTTGGGTGGTACATTGACAAACTGGGACACTATCCAAAAACGTATTGCACGTCTTAAAGAAATCAAACAAATGGAAGCTGACGGAACTTTTGAAGTTCTTCCTAAGAAAGAAGTTGCCCTGTTAAACAAACAGCGTGCACGTCTTGAAAAATTCTTGGGCGGTATCGAAGATATGCCTCGCATTCCAGATGTTATCTACATCGTTGACCCGCATAAAGAACAAATTGCTGTTAAAGAAGCTAAGAAACTTGGTATTCCGGTTGTAGCAATGGTTGATACAAATGCTGATCCGGATGATATTGATGTTATCATCCCGGCAAATGATGATGCTATCCGCGCGGTTAAACTGATTACAAGTAAACTGGCTGATGCTGTTATTGAAGGCCGTCAAGGTGAAGACAGTGTTGAAGCGGTTGAAGCAGAACTTGCAGCTGACGACACACAAGCTGATTCAATCGAAGAAATCGTTGAAGTTGTTGAAGGTTCAAACGAAGACTAAGTCATCGATATTAAATGTGTTAATAAGGTAGAATGCTTTATTTTACCTGTCTTTAATCATAATAATAACGTACATAACCTAAGGGGCGGGGCCTAGCCCTTCCCTTTTATCATTAAAATTGGAGGAATAATCATGGCAAATATTACTGCAGCTCTTGTTAAAGAATTGCGTGAAAAAACTGGTGCCGGTGTAATGGATGCTAAAAAAGCATTGGTTGAAGTTGAAGGAGACATGGACAAAGCAGTTGAGCTTCTGCGTGAAAAAGGAATCGCTAAGGCAGCGAAAAAAGCTGACCGTGTTGCTGCCGAAGGCTTGACAGGCATTTATGTTAACGGCAATGTAGCAGCTATTGTTGAAGTCAATGCAGAAACTGACTTTGTTGCAAAGAATGCTCAATTCGTTGAGTTGGTTAATGAGACTGCAAAAGCTATTGCAGAACAAAAACCTGCCAACAATGATGAAGCCCTTAAAGTAACTTTGGCTTCAGGTGAAACGTTGGAAGCTGCTTATGTTAATGCGACAGCAACAATTGGTGAAAAAATTTCTTTCCGCCGTTTTGCCCTTGTTGAAAAGGCAGATGACCAAGTCTTTGGTGCTTACCAGCACAATGGCGGTAAAATTGGTGTTGTAACAGTGCTTGAAGGTGCAGACGAAGCCCTTGCTAAACAAGTAGCTATGCACGTAGCAGCAATGAATCCGACTGTCCTTTCTTATCAAGAATTGAGCGAAGAATTTATTCATGACGAATTGGCTCAAATGAACCATAAGATTGAACAAGACAACGAAAGCCGTGCCATGGTCGATAAACCAGCGCTGCCGCTTCTTAAGTACGGTTCAAAACTGCAATTAACTGATGAGGTTATTGCTCAGGCTGAAGAAGACATCAAAGCTGAGCTTAAGGCTGAAGGTAAACCAGAAAAAATTTGGGATAAGATTATTCCAGGTAAAATGGGCCGCTTCATGCTCGACAATACTAAAGTTGACCAACAATACACCTTGCTGTCCCAAGTTTACATCATGGATGACAGTAAGACAGTTGAAGCTTACCTTGAATCAGTAAACGCTAAAGCAATCAGCTTTGTCCGTTTTGAAGTTGGTGAAGGTATTGAAAGAGCTGCTAACGACTTTGAAAACGAAGTTGCTGCAACAATGGCTGCTGCCTTGAACAACCAAGACTAACAGTCCGTTTAAGACTGAAATAAAAATCGGAATTCCTCTAGGGTTCCGATTTTTTATAATGTCATCCTGAAAATAAGGATTAAAAAACAGTGTGATAGCTGTCGCTAAGCTTTTAACCTGCTTCAAGGTTTGCTGATAGTGACTGCGTCTTCACGGTCTTAGGGACCTGCATGCAGCCACGGCTGCTTTAAAAGCTGCTGTTATCATAGAATTATAACTTTCAAGGCTCCTGCTTTCCAAAAGTACTATTTTTCGGTATAATAAGGTCAGTTATAGTCAAAGTGACTGGGAAGGAGTCGATATCATGACATCAAAAAATACGTCTGACAGTATTGAAGAATATATCAAAAAGATACTGGCTCAGTCTGGTTTTGCAGAAATTAAGAGAAGTGCTTTAGCGGACAGTTTCAGCGTTGTTCCCAGTCAGATCAATTATGTTATTAAGACGCGTTTTACTGAGAGCCGCGGCTATATTGTTGAGAGTAAGAGAGGCGGCGGCGGTTACATTCGAATTGCTAAGATTCGTTTTTCAGACCAGCATCAGATGCTTAATAATCTGGAAGCAAATATTGGTGAGCAAATCAGCGAGCAGGTTTTTGCAGATATTATTCAGCTTCTCTTTGATGAAAAAATTATCAGCGAGCGTGAAGGGAATATTATTTTGGCAGCTGCCGGAGACGATGTTCTAGGTGCAGACAGTCCTAAAATCCGAGCCCGCATGCTTCGCAGGATATTACAACGTTTAGACAGAAAAGGATACCATCTATGACCGATTATTCATTGAAAATGCAGGAAGTATTCCGACTGGCTCAGTTTGAGGCTGCTCGTTTTGAAAGTTCCTATCTTGAAAGCTGGCATGTCCTTCTTGCCATGGTTGAAATTGACAGTTCAGTAGCCGGTTTAAGCTTTGCTGAATTTGAAGACGATGTCCAATTTGAAGATTATCAGGCAGCGGCTATTTTGGCAGTTGGCAGAAAGCCTAAGAAACCGAGCGGAGACATTACTTTGCTGGAGCAGTCCAATGCCCTAAGCAGGATCTTATCAGAAGCTTATGCAATCAGCCAGGCAACTCATGCTAAAGAAGTCGGGACAGAGCATGTTTTATTTGCCATGCTGCTCAACCCCAATTTGCTGGCAACGCGGATTTTAGAATTGGTCGGCTTTCAAATCAAAGATGACGGCGAGTCTGTTCGCCTGCTTGATTTGCGCAAGGCTGTTGAACGCTATGCAGGTTTTTCAAAAGAGGATATCAAGGCCATTTTTGAAATGCGCAAACCTAAGAAAAACAAAAATAGCGGTCAATTTTCTGACCTGATGAAACCGCCCAGCATGACAGGTGAACTGGCAGATTTTACACGGGATCTTACTGATCTGGCCCGCAAAGGACGCTTAGAGCCTGTTATTGGCCGGGAAAAAGAAATTTCGCGCATGATTCAGATTTTAAGCCGCAAGACAAAAAACAATCCGGTTTTAGTCGGTGATGCCGGAGTTGGTAAAACAGCACTGGCTTACGGTCTTGCTCAGCGCATCGTGGACAGTGCCGTGCCTTTTGAATTGGCAGATATGAAAGTCTTAGAGCTGGATATGATGAGTGTTGTAGCGGGAACACGTTTCCGCGGTGACTTTGAAGAACGCATGAATCAGATTATTGCAGATATTGAGGCGGACGGGCACATTATTCTCTTTATTGATGAACTGCATACCATTATGGGCTCTGGCAGCGGAATTGACAGCACGCTTGATGCGGCTAATATTCTCAAGCCGGCTCTGGCACGCGGCAGTCTTAGAACGATTGGCGCAACGACCCAAGAAGAATACCAAAAGCATATCGAAAAGGACTCTGCTCTGTCCCGCCGCTTTGCCAAGGTAACCATTGAAGAGCCGAGTGAAGAAGAAGCTTACCAAATTTTGCTTGGCTTAAAGAAAAATTATGAAGACTATCACCATGTGACGATTTCTGATGGAGCTGTCAAAACGGCAGTTAGAGCAGCGCACCGTTACCTGACCAGCAAGAATTTGCCCGATTCAGCTATTGACCTGTTAGATGAGGCCAGTGCTACAGTGCAGGGTTTGGTGAAAAAAGAGGCTCCTGCCTTTTTGACAGATTTGGATCAAGCGATTATTGATAAAGATATAACTGCTGCCCGCCGTTTATTAAAAAGAGAAGAAAAACCTCTGCTTAAAAAACGAGTGGCAGTCAGCGAAGATGCGATTTTAGAAACCTTGAGCAAACTTTCCGGAATTCCGGTAAGCAAGATGACTCAGGCAGACAGTAAAAAGTATCTCAATTTAGAAAAGGAACTGCATAAGCGGGTGATCGGTCAAGATACGGCGATTTCTGCAGTGAGCCGGGCTATCCGCCGAAATCAGTCGGGCATTCGAATCGGCAAACGTCCGATTGGATCCTTTATGTTTCTGGGGCCTACAGGTGTCGGTAAAACAGAATTAGCCAAGGCTTTGGCAGAAGTTCTTTTTGATGACGAGTCGGCACTCATACGTTTTGATATGAGTGAGTACATGGAAAAATTTGCTGCCTCACGCCTCAACGGTGCTCCTCCGGGATATGTCGGCTATGAAGAAGGAGGCGAGCTGACCGAAAAAGTTCGCAACAAACCCTATTCTGTACTGCTTTTTGATGAAGTTGAAAAGGCTCATCCGGATATTTTTAATGTCCTTTTGCAGGTACTGGATGACGGTGTTCTGACTGACAGCCGCGGCCGCAAGGTTGATTTTTCAAATACGATTATTATCATGACCTCAAATCTCGGAGCAACAGCTCTGCGTGATGATAAGACTGTCGGTTTTGGAGCCAAGGATTTTTCTCATGATTATCAGGCTATGGAAAGCCGTATTTTAGAAGAACTCAAAAAAGCTTACCGTCCTGAATTCATCAACCGTATTGATGAAAAGGTTGTTTTCCATAATCTTACTGAGGAAAACATGCGTGATGTTGTCAAAATTATGGTGCAGCCGCTGATTTCTCATCTGGCCGAGCAAGGTATTACCCTTAAATTCCAGAGCTCAGCGCTTAAACATTTGGCGCAGATCGGCTATGATGCGGAAATGGGAGCGCGGCCGCTTCGCAGAAGTCTTCAGACCGAAGTCGAAGATAAACTGGCTGAGCTTGTTCTCTCCGGGGAACTGGCCAGCGGTCAGACACTGAAAATCGGTATTCAAAAAGATAAACTCAAATTTGATATTGTCTGATATATAAAACAAGGAGATCGGAACTTTTTTCCGGTCTCCTTTGTTTAGTATTGTGTAGAACAGCTTAAGGTAAAGATTGTACTGTCAGGACTGAATCTGAGCAAAAATGCTGCTCACTTCAGTAAGGGTTTCTGCTCGGGATACGGCAGATCGGATTTTAGCTGCACCAGATGTCCCGCGGAGGTAGTGCGGTGCCAGACCGCGAAATTCTCTGACAGCGATAGTCTCTCCTTTAAGATCGACTAAGCGTTTCAGATGGTCTTGGGCAATGTCCAGCATTTTACTAAAGGGCAGATTGTCTAAGACTTCTCCGGTTTCAAAATAATGGTTTATCTGGGTAAAGATATAAGGATTGCTTCTAGCAGCGCGGCCCACCATAACAGCATCGGCACCTACCTCATCAATCATAAATTTAGCATCTTCGACAGAGCGGATATCCCCATTAGCAATGAAAGGAATCTTGGTGAGGGATTTGGCTACTTTAGCCAGTGTTTCATGGTCGCATTTGCCGGTGTACATTTGTTCGCGCGTACGTCCGTGCATAGCTAAGGCAGCAACGCCGGCAGATTCAGCTGCTAAGGCATTTTCAACGGCTAAGGAAGGCTCTGACCAGCCTGTCCGCATTTTGACGGTCAGCGGAATATCAAGGACAGATTTAACCGTTGAGACAACGGAATAAATCTTGTCAGGATCCTTGAGCCACATGGCCCCTGCTTCATTTTTAACGATTTTATTAACCGGACAGCCCATGTTAATGTCAACAAGGTCAGCCTGAGTGTTGGCCTGAATGAATTCGGCTGCGCGTGCTAAGCTGTCACCGTCGCTGCCAAAGAGCTGGATGGAAACAGGATGCTCTTCCTCATCAATATGAAGCATGTGCAGTGTTTTTTCGTTGTTGTACTGAATTCCCTTGTCAGAGACCATTTCCATCACCACAAGTCCTGCTCCGAATTCCTTAGCAATGGTGCGGAAAGCAGAATTAGTGACACCAGCCATGGGTGCTAAGACAGTTCGATGGGGGATTTCTACGTTGTCAATCATAAATGAGCTGTTAAGCTTGGTCATGAATCATCTCCTCTAAATCATTTTCATTAAAGTTGTAGGTTTTTCCGCAGAATTGGCAGACAATTTCTGCTCCCTGATCTTGCTCTTTCATTTCTTGAAGATCGTGAGCAGGCAGGGTTTTAAGAGCTTCTTCAAAACGCTTGCGCGAGCAGTCGCAGGCAAAGCGAATTTTTTCTTCAGAGAGCACCTTGTAGCCGTCTTCGCCGTAAAGTGCCAAAAGCAGAGCTTCAATAGGATTATCAGATTCCAAAAGGCTTGAAATGGCAGGCATCTCTTGGATCCGTTTTTCATAGCGGCTGATTTCTTCATCAGAAGCGCCGGGCAGAGCTTGCAGCATGAAACCGCCGGCTACCTTGACCTTGTCTTGGTCATCCAAAAGAACATTTAAACCGACTGCTGAAGGTGTTTGTTCACTTTCTGTCAGATAGTAGGCCAGATCTTCTCCGATTTCTCCAGAGACTAAAGGCGTAGATGAGGTATAGGGATTGCTGATACCGTAGTCTGTGATAACGACGAACTGCCCATTTCCCATGAAAGGACCGACAAGTACTTCGCCTGTTGCGGTTTTTTTAATGTCAACCCCTTTATTTTGAATGTAGCCTTTGACATTGCCCTTGGTATCACCTACTGAGATGATATGTCCAAAAGAAGAATCGCCAATGACTTTGACGGTTACCTTACTGTCACCTTTTTGATTGGCTGCCAGAATTTGATTGGCAATAAGTGTGCGGCCTAAGGCGACGGTAGAGCTTGAAAGGGTTTGATGTTTTTCCTGTGCTGTCCGAACTGTCTCAGTGCTGTCCAGCACATAAGCACGGAAAGCCCCTGATTGTGAAATTGATTTAATAAGTTTATCCATGTCTTTTATTTTAACATAAATTGGGGGAAGTGGCAGGCTGGGAACTTTGTAAAAAAGTTTGCGGGCAGTTTTACAAAAAACAAGCAAATTAATTGCTACTAATTAGTAATAAATGTATAATAGCCTTACAAATACAAATGGAGGATATTACAATATGTCAAACTTTTTAGATTTACAAACACAACGTCGCAGCATTTATGCCTTGGGTAAAAATGTTTCCTTATCAGAAGCTGAACTTACGGACTTGATTAAAAATGCCATTAAGCAAGCACCTTCAGCCTTTAACTCACAAACCAGCCGAGCAGTTATTCTGTTTGGTGAAGAATCTGAGAATTTCTGGAATAAGATTGCTTACAGTGAATTAGAAAAGGTAACGCCAGCTGAGGCTTTTGAAGGAACAAAAGCTAAATTAGAAAGCTTTGCAGCCGGTGTCGGAACCATTCTCTTTTTTGAAGATCAAGACATCGTTAAAAATCTGGAAGAAAACTTCCCGCTTTATGCGGACAATTTCAAGCCATGGTCTGAACAAGCACACGGCATTGCACTTTATGCAGCTTGGCTGGCTTTAGCAGAGCAAAACATTGGAATGAGCGTTCAGCATTACAATCCTCTGGTTGATGCTCAGGTTGCTGAAAAATATGGTTTGCCGGCTAATTGGAAACTGCGTGCTCAGGCACCGTTTGGTTCTATTGAAGCTCCGGCAGGCGATAAAGAATTTGCAGCCGACGAAGACCGCTTCAAAGTTTTCGGAGCTTAATCAGGAAAATCCTTGCAAAGCAAGCTTTTACATGCTTTAAAAATAAAAGCGACATGCAAAACAGATTTACTTACTGTCAGCATGCCGCTTTTTTTCGTTTTAGTCGAAATGAATAGGAACTTCAGGGAATAGTTTAGCCAGTATTTTTCCGGTGATAATTTGTCCCGGGCCTTCCTGACAATAGGTATGCATGTACATAGACGGATTAAAATTGAGCTCAATGCAGGTACAATGCGGATTTTCCTTGCTTGCTGTTAGAGCTGTATCCGGAATAATCAAGTCAACACCGCAGGCCCAAGCTCCCATGGCCTTAGCCATATCAGCCGCCAGTTGTTTGTAGCTAGGATCCATAGTTTCTGTAACATCAATAGAATCGCCGCCTGTTGAAATGTTTGAGTTACCTCTCAGGTTAACCTTAACCCCGGCTGGTAAAATACTTTCCGGTGTGTAGCCTTGCTGCTGCAGCATGAGGCGTTCAATGTCACCGAGTTCGATGATTTCAAGCGGTGAGCGGTGATTTCGGCCCCGCAGCGGGTTTTTATTTTTTTGCTCAACCAGCTGAGAAACAGTGCTGTGACCATCACCAACTACATTTGCGGCAACCCGCAGCAGAACAGCTTCACATTTGCCATCGAGGACAAAAAAGCGATATTCAGTACCGGCGACAAATTCTTCAACAAGGACAGAAGAGTCTTCAAGAAAGGCAATATCCAGAGCTTTTTCATAATCAGTCAAGCTGGCCGGCGCTTCAAAAATGGAAATGCCCAGACCGAAATTAGTTGATTTGGGCTTGACAACGATTGCCTGCTTTTCAATTTGCTGATAATAGCGCAGAGCTTCATCTTTGCTGTCAAATTCTGCTCCGGCAGGAACCGGATAGCCGTGCTCTCTTAGGATTTTTTTGGTCACGACTTTGTTAGCCATGGCTAAGGGAACAACATAATTATCTTTAGAGGTCATGTTGCCGTTTTTGACGTATTCCGTATGACTATCGTGCCAGAGCTTAAGAAACTGATCGCTCTCATCCAAAATGTCAAAATGAATGCCTTTTTGGATAGCATCAAAAAGCAGCATTTGTGTGGAAAGTTCCATGGTTTCATAGCCTTTGAGCGCATAGTAAGCCTCCCAGGCATAGTCATGATACTCCTTTCCTTTTTGCTGACCGAATGTTTCCAAGGACAGCTTGTCAATGTGTTCTAAAAGGCGGCCGCCGACAGTCAGTTCGGGATTATTGACTTGCTCTTTGATGTCGGTCAAAAGCTGTTCATAATAAGCCGGCAGCCCGAAGTGCTCAATAAGTTCTTCCATAGCTGTCAGGATATTTTGGTAAGGAGCTTCTTGCGGCAGTTTGTCCAAAGGATGGCTGAGCGCGATTTTTTCGTTAAGTTCTGCAGCCTTCTCCACTGTCTGATTGACTTCCTGAGGAGCGTCGAGCCAAAGCATAGCTAAGGTAAAGAGGTGGACGCTGTCAATGGTTTCCTGTGTAATCCCGCGGTTATCAAACGGGTTTAGATCAAAGCAGCGGAATTCTAAGTAAGTAATGCCCTTGGTGAGATAGTCTCGGCTGTACTTGCTGCCGCGCAGGCGAACAGCTGAGTAAAATTCTTTCTCGGCAGATAAGGCGCCTGTGTCAACATAACGTTCAATGCTTGCGACGTAATTTTCCAGCCGATCAAAAGGAACCTTGACATCTGAGGTATTGACATAGCCTAAATGACTGTTTCTGAGCGAACGAACAGGGGCGGTTAATTCTTCTTCAAAGAAGCCTTGTTCGGCCAAGGGGCTGGCGCCATAGAGATAAGTCAAAAACCAGCGATAGGTCAGGAAATTTTGAGCTAATTTTAAATAGAGATCGTTTTTAAAGGCGATCAGAGACTGATAGCCGCTGCGCTCAAACAGTGATTTAAGCAGGTCGGCACCTAATTCGATATTGTAATGAATACCCGACATAGATTGGAGCATCTTGCCGTATTTTTCAGCCAGATGCTGACGGTAGGATAGCTCAAAAGGGTCTTCTAATCGAGCAATTTCAATCTCATCTTCTCTGATTTGCGGCGGCATGGATAAGGGCCAGAGGTACTGATCGTTATCTATGCTGCGCTGAGCGACATCGGTAATAGCTCCTAAAAAGCGCAACACTTCCTTGCTTGATTTAGCAATAGGGGTGATTAATTCTAGCTGAGGTTCGCTGTAGTCTGTTTGAATGTATGGATGATAGCTGCGAGATCCTAGTTTATAAGGATGAGGAGTCTGTGCTAAGCGCTGCGTCTTTTGATCAATACGCAGGCTCTCTCTTTCCAGTCCAAAAGTAGCTTGTAAGACGGGGAGGTTCTGCGGACTTTGCTGTAAAATCTGATCAATGTTTGACATATTCTTTCTCCTAAAAGATATTCTAGTTCTAGTTTACAAGAATGTTCGGAAAAACGCATGTTTCTGATACGAAATATTGAAAAACAGTCAGAAATTTCTTATAATAAATTGTAAGGCAAACCTGCAGGTGAAATTCCTGCCATGTTATAGCTGCTTAATAAGTTTGAGACCCTGCTGCTGGCAGAAATTTTCATTGGTTTCTGCTTTTATTTTGGCTTTCAGTATGTCTGAGGAGTGCCGGAGCTTAGGCAATCTGCTTTTTAGGGGTTATAGTTTTTAAGAAAGGATGAGGACTCTCTTTGTCAGAGTTCGTATCAGCATATGACATCAGTAGTAGTAGTTGGAACCCAGTGGGGAGATGAAGGCAAGGGGAAAATCACCGATTTTCTGTCAGCAGATGCCGAAGTAATTGCACGCTATCAAGGCGGTGACAATGCCGGTCATACGATTGTTATCGACGGTAAGAAATTTAAACTGCACTTGATTCCGTCAGGAATTTTCTTCCCGGAAAAAATTTCAGTTATCGGCAACGGTGTAGTAGTCAATCCTAAATCTTTGGTTAAGGAGCTGACTTATTTGCACGAAGAAGGCATTACGACAGACAGTCTGCGCATTTCTGACCGCGCTCATATCATCCTGCCTTATCATATCAAACTTGATCAGCTGCAGGAAACCGCTAAGGGAGACAACAAAATCGGAACGACCAATAAAGGAATCGGACCGGCTTATATGGACAAAGCAGCGCGTGTGGGCATTCGGATTGCTGATTTACTGGATAAAGATATTTTTGCAGAGCGCCTGCGTACTAATTTAGAAGAGAAAAACCGTCTTTTTAGCAGAATGTATGAATGTGAAGAAATCGCTTTTGAAGAGATCTTCGAAGAATATTATGCCTACGGTCAGGAAATCAAACAATATGTGACGGATACTTCCGTTATCTTAAATGATGCGCTTGATAAGGGCAAACGTGTTCTTTTTGAGGGTGCACAAGGGGTCATGCTGGATATTGATCAAGGAACCTATCCTTTCGTGACATCTTCTAATCCGGTTGCTGGCGGTGTGACCATCGGATCAGGTGTTGGTCCAAGTAAAATCAACAAGGTTGTCGGTGTCTGCAAGGCCTACACCAGCCGTGTCGGTGACGGGCCTTTTCCTACCGAACTCTTTGATGAAGTTGGAGAGCGCATCCGTGAAATTGGTCATGAATATGGAACAACGACAGGCCGTCCGCGCCGGGTAGGCTGGTTTGACTCAGTTGTTATGCGCCACAGCCGCCGTGTATCAGGCATTACCAATCTCAGTCTCAACTGTATTGATGTTCTCTCAGGGCTTGAGACAGTTAAAATCTGTGTCGCTTATGATTTGGACGGTCAGCGTATTGACCACTATCCAGCCAGCCTTGAGCAGCTCAAGCGCTGCAAGCCAATTTACGAGGAGCTGCCGGGTTGGTCTGAAGATATTACGGGGGTTCGCAGCCTTGAAGAGCTGCCGGAGAATGCCCGCAACTATGTTCGCCGCGTCAGTGAACTTGTCGGGGTTCGCATTTCGACATTTTCTGTCGGACCGGACCGCGATCAAACCAATATTTTAGAAAGTGTCTGGGCTAATATTTAGCAAGGACGGTTAACTGCATCAGTTTAACAAGAACAGAAGGCAAAATGACTTTTTGCTTTCTGTTCTTTTTTTGTCTGCTTTTTTTGAAAATAATACTTGCAGAAAATAGATTTAATGAATTAGAAAATATTACGTTATTAATTTAATTAAATATTTATGAGAAAATTGAGGGGGTTTGCATTAAAGCGATAATAGCGGCATTAGCAGCGCTTCCACATTAATGGAGAAGTAACTTGGCTTTGTTTTGTAAACGCAAACATTTATAATGAAACATATCAAAGAAAGGGGAATGACGTGTGAATTACAGACAGATAAGTATTTTACGAGATTTACTGTTAGTCGATGATTTTATCGCTGGCAAAACACTGGCTAATAAGTACTCCGTCTCGACAAAAACCATCTACTCAGACCTGTCTTTCTTAAACAAAGAGATAGAAGAACTGTCTAATAAAATCGAAAAAATTCCTCGGCGCGGCATACGTTTAGCCGTTAATGCCAATGAAAAAAAGCGTTTGGCAGATTTGTTAAATCATTTTCAGGCTGAGGAAATTAAGGACATTTCCAGAGAATATCTGCTGCTGAAATCTCTGTTCTTTGATCAAAAGGAGATTGACATTATTGATTGGTCTGTTCAGTATTTTGTTAGTGAAACATCCGTAAGAAGGGATATTGATAAACTAGAAAATAAATTTACAGGTTATAAGATTCACATGGAGCGCCATAACGGCAAGTACAGCATTGTCGGGCAGGAGCAGGAAATAAGAAAGTTTCTTAGAAACTATTTAATAACAGAATTCCATTTGGGACTGCATACGGTGACACACAACAGCCAGTTTGTCTATTTCTTCCCCAAAGAAGAAATAGAACGGGTTATTTCCATTGTAAATCACTATGCATCGACCTATCATTTCATACTGAGTGAGCAGTACAGCATTTATTTGATTGTTGATTTGCTGGTTGCAAAGATGCGCTATTTAAATGGCAATACAATCATATCAAATGATATGGTTCATTTCATTGAAGATCTTTCTTACTACGAAGTCTACACCTTTGCCGGTGATCTATTCAGGGAATTTGTCGGGCTTAAAGACAAGCCCATGCCGCTCTTGGAGATTATTAATCTATCTTACACCTTATTGTCCGTTGGTTATGAAACCAATGATTTGATTGTTGGAGATCAGATTAATAATATTATCAAAAATCTGATTGAGCGCGTCAGCCAATTGCTCAGTATTGATTTGAGCGGCGACAGACACCTTTTTAAGATGCTGATCAGTCACGTGCAGCCCATGATCTTTCGTCTGAAAAACAGAATCATGGTCAACAGTGACATCACAGAAGAAATCAAAAAGAAGTACAGTGTTCTCTACAATATTGTTTGGCTGTCCTGCCGTGAGTTGTCGGACGCCTTCTCAATTGATATGACAGACGGGGAAATGGCCTTTTTGACAGTGCATTTTGAAATAGCTATTGAAAAGCTGGCTAAACCTTTGATGATTTATGTGGTCTGTCCTCAGGGCTTAGCAACAACTGAGCTGATTATGACATCGTTATCGCATGTTATCTCCAACTTTGACCATCTGATAAAAATTGATGCCAGTGAATTAACACCGGACAAAATAAAACAGGCGGATATGATTATCAGTTCTATTTCACTGTCGGATATGGACGTGGATGAATCCAAGGTTATTTTTATCAGCCCGGTTCTGACTGATGCTGATTTGGAGAATTTGCAAAATCAGTATTTACAGCTCCAAAAAGGGAACAGGCGCGTCTTATCCGTCATCGAAAATAAAGAGGCTTATACGAAATCGCTGGTTCATAAACTGATTGGCAAAAATGTCTTTTTGAAAGTTGACCAAAAGACGGTTAATGATTGCATCAACTTTTTAGTTGAAAAATCGAGCGTTCAGAATCGCCAGAATCCCTTGTACCGTAAGTCGATATTGATCCGTGAGGAGTTAGGGAGCACCAGTGTTTATACCGGGATAGCTCTTCCGCACGCCCTGCCGGTCGCTGTGAGCGAGTCACAATTGGTGATGATGACATTGAAAAAGCCTATTCGCTGGGGAAGTAACATGGTTAAAGTGATTATGTTAATTTCGATGTCTCAGGAAGATGAGTTTTTTTACAAGGACGCCTTAATCAGCATCTATTCTAAAATTGACAGTTCAGAATACATTGATAAACTGTGGTGCTCGCCGACTGTCAGTGACTTTATAGAGTTATTGTAAAAAAACAGCTAATAATAACGGAGGAGGTTAGCATAATGGCTGAAAAAATGAAACTTGAAGATTATATAAGACCAGAACTTATTTTTGTTAATGAAAATTTTAAGTCAAGCAGTGATATGTTTGAAACAATCTATAAAAAAGCTTTTGATTTAGGTTATGTTCATGACACTTTTCTTGACAAAATCATAGAACGGGAAAAGAATTTTCCAACAGGACTGCAGCTTGAAAAAATGGGTGTTGCCATCCCTCATACAGATGCTGAGTGCATCAAACAAGAGTTTGTCGCGATTGTCACCACTCAGCCGATTTCTTTTGTCAGTATGGAAGATTTTAATCAATCGGTGGCAGCTGAGATCGCTTTCGTTTTAGGCTTGAAAGAGCCCCATGCCCAGCTTGAAATGCTTCAGTCATTGATGGGCTTATTGCAGAATGCAGAATTATTGACGCAAATGAGAAATGCGCAGTCTGCAGATGACATTATAACTATTGTAAAAACAAATAACATTTAAAGGAGACGTCATTATGTCACAAGTTAAAGTATTGGTAGCCTGCGGAGCAGGCATAGCAACTTCTACCGTTGTTATGAAAAAAATTGAAGATTTGTTTGCACACAACAATATCGATGCGCAAATCACACAGATTAAAATCGCCGAAGCTGCGTCTAAGCAAGATTCAAACGATTTATTGATTACGACAACCATGCTGCCGACAGAGTATAGGATCCCTGCAATTAAAGCCATGGCTTTCTTAACAGGAATCGGACAGGACAAGGTTGAGGCTCAGATTTTGGAAGAAGTGGCTAAGATACAGGCTAATAAATAATTTGAAGTACCTAATTATCATTTAAAAGGAGACGGTTATGGATACATTAACAACTGTTGTTCAAGGGATTTTGAATATGGGATCAAGCGTTGTGCTTCCGATAATCATTTTTACTTTGGCAGTCATTTTTCGAGTTCCGGTACGAAATGCGATCACTTCAGGGCTAACTGTAGGGATTGGTATGTTAGGGATTAGCCTGGTATTAGGACTCTTATCCGACAATGTTGGTCCTGCAGCGCAGGCCATGGTTGAAAGGTTTGGTTTGGAGCTTACCGTTGTGGATGCCGGCTGGCCGGCAGTTTCGGCGGCAACATGGGCTCAGCCGATTGCAGCGGTGATGATACCGGTTATCTTGATTGTTAACTTAATCATGCTGGCCTTCAATTGGACAAAGACACTCAATATTGATATTTGGAATTATTGGCACATGAGTGCTGCCGCAGCAACTGGCTACATTGTCACTAAAAGCTTCTTCTGGGGCATTGTCTGCGGGATTGGCTACACGATTATTGTTCAAATCATTGCCGATAAAACAGCTCCTTATGTTCAAGAATACTATGGACTTGAAGGGGTTTCGATATCAACAGGTTCTGCTCAAGGCTATGCGATTCTAGGTATTCCAATTGCCTGGGCTGTCAGCAAAATTCCCGGTATCGGCAAACTCGATGTTGAGCCTGAAACCATTCAAAAACGCTTCGGTATCTTTGGTGAACCAATGATCATGGGGATTATTATCGGCGGAGCGCTTGCTATCTTGGGTGGCTATGATATCACGAAAATTCTTCAAACAGCTATGGCCATGGGTGCCGTTATGTTTATTCTGCCGCGGATGGTTAAGATCCTCATGGAAGGACTTATCCCAATTCAGGAAGCTGCTCAGTCAATGCTGCAAAAACGCTACGCTGATCGCGAAATCTTCTTGGGAATGGATGCAGCCCTTGCAACAGGTTCTCCAGCAGCACTGTCAACAGGTCTGTTGATGGTTCCAATTACCCTGCTTATTGCTGTTTTGCTGCCAGGCAACCGCGTACTGCCTTTTGCCGACTTAGCAACGATTCCTTTCTTCGCTGCCTTGGTTGTACCAACTCGAAAAGGAAATATCCTGCACTCTGTTATTGCTTTGACGGTTGTTATTACCTTTGCTCTGTGGATGGCAACTGACTTTGCCCCTGTAATGACTAAGATGGCAGAAGGGGTTGTCAAATTCCCTAAAGGAGCATCACAAATTTCTAATTTTGACACAGGGGGAAATCTCCTTAACTGGATTTTCTTAAAACTCTCAGAATTAGTTAAATCAGTATTCTAATGTAGATCATTAATAGTATGGAGGTCATTTAAATGAATATTCCTAAGAAAATGCAAGCTGTAGTAAAATCAGCCCCCGGTTTTGATAACATGTCTCTGGAAGAAATCGATGTTCCAGAGGTCAAAGGGGACCGTGTATTGATGAAAGTAGCCTACACAGGTATTTGCGGGACCGATATTCATACCTACAAAGGCGAATATAAAAACGCTGTCACTCCCCTAGTGCTGGGACATGAATTTTCCGGACAGGTTGTGGCTGTCGGCGAAGACGTTACCAAGGTCAAAGTGGGTGACCGCGTTACCAGTGAAACAACTTTTGATACCTGCGGCGAGTGTGTTTACTGCAAAGAAAAACAATACAACCTATGTGAAAAACGCTCCGGAATTGGAACCAAAGCTTTCGGCAGCATGGCTAATTATGTTCTGACACGCGAAGAAAGCGTGCATATTCTTCCGGATAATGTCAGTTATAAATTGGCAGCTATGTCAGAACCTCTGGCTTCTTGTGTACACGCCATGTATCAGCTGACACCGCTTGATTTTCATGATACCGTTTTGATTATCGGTCCCGGACCTATGGGTTTACTGTCCCTGCAGATTGCCAAGGAAATCGGAGCCTTTACCATTGTTTCGGGGGTTACTAAGGATGCAGACCGGCTGAAAATTGCTAAAGAGTTAGGCGCAGATATTGTTGTCAACACACAAGAAGAAGACTTAGCTAAGATTGTAGCAGATGTCACCAATGGCGTGGGAGTAGATAAAGTCTATGACTGCTCAGGTGCTATTCCTGCTGTCAATGCTGCCCTTCCTCTGATTCGTAAGGGCGGTGTGCTGCAGCAAGTAGGACTTTTTGCAAAAGATATGAATGAACTTGATGAAAGAACGATCATTCAGCATGAAATCACTTACCAAGGCTCACGTTCACAAAATCCATACGACTGGCCAATTGCTATTCATTTGGAAAGCAAGGGCGCTATCAATGAAGACAAAATGGTGACTGCTGTTTTTGACTTGGAACATTGGCGTGATGCCTTTGAAGCAATGATGGCCGGTAAAGAGCTGAAAGTTCTCATTGCTTCTAATCCCGGAGAATTAGACTAAGGTAAAAAAAGAGTCTGGAAATAGAGTTACAGTTGGCTGATCTCATCTTTGAGCTATCCTTAGATTGTGAAGATGAGACACCTTCTTCCTCTTAAATGACTGACTCCCAGACTCTTTTTCTGCAAATGTATATGTTCATAAAATCACAAGGAGAGAATAAGAAATATGAATTTTGAATCAGATGACTATTTGAAAAAAGTAGATGCGTGGTGGCGTGCAGCCAATTACCTATCAGCAGCTCAGATGTATTTGAAGGATAATTCTCTTTTAAAAAGAGAACTTGTTCAAAATGACCTCAAAGTCCATCCTATCGGACACTGGGGCACTGTTCCGGGGCAAAACTTTATCTATGCTCATTTAAATCGGGCAATTAATAAGTATGATTTAGACATGTTTTATATTGAAGGGCCTGGACACGGCGGACAGGTGATGGTGTCTAATTCCTATTTGGACGGCAGTTACACTGAATTAAACCCTGAGATTACTCAAACAGAGGAAGGCTTTACCAAGCTCTGTAAAATCTTCTCCTTCCCAGGCGGCATTGCTTCGCACGCGGCTCCTGAAACACCGGGCTCTATCCATGAAGGCGGTGAATTGGGTTACGCCATGTCACATGCGACCGGTGCGGTACTGGATAATCCGGATGTCATCGCTGCGACGGTTATCGGAGACGGCGAAGCCGAAACAGGTCCTTTAATGGCCGGCTGGCTGTCAAATACCTTTATCAATCCTGTTAATGACGGTGCTGTTCTGCCGATCCTCTATCTCAATGGCGGAAAAATCCACAACCCAACCATTCTTTCCCGCCGTACAGATGAAGAACTGCAGCAATTCTTCCAAGGCTTGGGCTGGGATCCGATTTTTGTTGAAGTTAAGGAACCTACTCTAAAATCTCATCAGGTTATGGCAGCAAAACTTGATGAAGCTATTGAAAAGATTAAAGCTATTCAAACTCAAGCCCGCAAAAATCCGGCGGAAGAGGCAGCTATGCCGGCATGGCCAGTGCTTGTTGCTCGTATTCCTAAGGGTTGGACAGGTCCTAAAGAATGGGAAGGAACACCTATCGAAGGGGGCTTCCGTGCGCACCAAGTTCCTATTCCGGTTGACGCTCACCATATGGAACATGTTGATGCTCTTTTGAAGTGGCTGAAATCTTACCGGCCTGAAGAGCTGTTTGATGAAGCGGGACGGTTGGTTCCTGAGATTGCCGCTATTTCACCAAAAGGTGACCGGCGGATGTCAACCAACCCAATCACCAATGCAGGTGTCCTTAAGCCAATGAATACGGCTGACTGGAAAAAATTTGCCATTGACACCGCAAAACCGGGTGCTGTAGTTGCTCAGGACATGATTGAATTTGGGAAGTATGCAGCTGATTTGGTTGAAGCAAATCCTGATAATTTCCGTATTTTCGGTCCTGACGAATCAAAATCCAATCGCCTGAATGAAGTCTTCAAAAAGACCAACCGGCAATGGCTGGCTCGCCGGGATGACAGCTATGATGAATGGCTCAGCCCAGCTGGCCGTGTGATTGATTCACAGCTGTCAGAACATCAGGCAGAAGGATTCTTGGAAGGCTATGTTTTAACAGGACGCCATGGTTTCTTTGCATCATACGAATCCTTCCTGCGTGTGGTAGACACGATGATTACTCAGCATTTCAAATGGCTGCGTAAATCCAAAACGCATACGACCTGGCGTAAAAATTATCCATCCTTGAATTTAATTTCAACCTCAACTGTCTTCCAGCAAGATCATAATGGCTATACCCACCAAGATCCGGGCATTCTGACTCATTTATCAGAAAAAACGCCTGAATTTATCCGTGAATATCTGCCGGCAGATACCAACTCTTTACTGGCCGTGATGGATAAGGCTTTAAAAACCGAAGATAAGATCAACTTGATTGTAACTTCTAAGCACCCTCGTCCGCAGTTCTATTCTGTCCAAGAGGCACAAGAGCTGGTTGAAAAAGGCTACAAGGTGATTGACTGGGCTTCTACCGATAAGGGTCAGGAACCGGATGTGGTCTTTGCGGCTGCAGGAACGGAGCCAAACTTAGAAGCCTTGGCAGCTATCAGCATTTTGCACAAAGCATTTCCAGATCTGAAAATTCGTTTTGTCAATGTTGTTGATATCCTGAAGCTGCGTCATCCTAGCGTAGATGCAAGAGGCTTGAGCGATGAAGAATTCGATGCCGTCTTTACAGCAGATAAGCCTGTTATCTTTGCCTTCCATGCTTATGAAGGAATGATTAGAGATATCTTCTTCACCCGCCACAACCATAATCTTCATGTCCACGGTTACCGTGAAAATGGAGATATCACCACGCCGTTTGATATGCGGGTCTTATCTGAATTAGACCGCTTCCACTTAGCTCAGGATGCTGCTGTAGCTTGCTTGGGAGATGGGGCTGCTGCCTTCGCCCAAACGATGGATGAGAAAGTTTCTTATCACAGACAGTATATCCGGGAGCATGGTGATGACATTCCGGAAGTGAATCAGTGGCAGTGGGAAAAGTTGGACTGATGACTGCCGCTTACTAAGACGCTGATACGATTTGCTGAAAAACTCCGCTTTCTTTAAAAAGCGGAGTTTTTTGAATGCTTTTAGACGAAGAGTAGGCAGAACATATCTTTTTATAGAAAGAGATAGGTTTTTTCAGAGCTTGATAGAGGATTTTTATATCCGCTATCAGGCTCTTTTTTTATTGCTAAAATATTTATTTTTCAAAGCAGCATATAACTGCCTAGGTTCCAGAAGACTCCTTTTGATGACGTCATAAAATCTTTCAGCCCAATTTTGAACACTCGCATGTGTGATTATTGGTCTTGTTGTTAGCGTTTTCAGCAATTATAATAAAGCTATAAAACGTAACAAACTTTTTAGAAAAGAGGAAAAACAATGAACATTCTTTTAGATGTCCTTAACTGGTTCTCGCAAAATATTTTGCAAAAACCGGCCTTCTTCGTTGGTTTGCTGGTGCTTATCGGCTACCTGCTTTTGAAGAAGCCTTTACATGATGTTTTTGCAGGATTTGTCAAAGCGACAGTTGGTTATATGATTCTGGATGTGGCCGCTGCTGGTCTGGTAACCACTTTCCGCCCTATTTTGGCAGCTCTTAATTACAAGTTTAATATCGGTGCGGCGGTTATTGACCCTTACTTTGGGCTGACAGCAGCCAATGAAAAAATTGCTCAGGAATTTCCTCAATTTGTCGGTACGGCAACATCAGCCCTCTTGATTGGCTTTTTCTTTAACATTCTTCTTGTTGCTCTTCGTAAAGTAACAAAGATTCGCACTCTGTTCATCACAGGACACATCATGGTGCAGCAGGCTGCAACCGTTACCTTGATGGTTATTCTATTGATTCCGGCTTTCCGCAATCAATTTTGGGGAACCTTAGCGGTGGGTATTATCTGCGGTCTCTACTGGGCGGTCAGCTCTAATATGACAGTTGAACCAACTCAGCGTCTGACCGGCGGAGGCGGTTTTGCTATCGGGCACCAACAGCAATTTGCTATTTGGTTCGCTGATAAATTTGCGCCAAAACTCGGTAAAAAAGAAGAAAATCTGGATAACCTCAAACTCCCGGCTTTTCTCAACATTTTCCACGATACAGTCGTTGCCTCAGCAACCTTGATGCTGGTTTTCTTCGGTGCTATTCTGGCGGTCTTAGGTCCGGAAATTATGGCCAATCCTAAGGTCATCACAACAGGAACCCTGTTTGATCCGACGAAACAGTCTTACTTTATGTATGTTATCCAAACAGCCTTCACCTTCTCCGTTTATCTCTTCATTTTGATGCAGGGTGTACGTATGTTCGTTGGTGAGCTGACCAATGCCTTCCAAGGGATTTCTAACAAACTTCTGCCCGGTTCATTTCCGGCGGTTGATGTGGCAGCATCCTATGGCTTTGGTTCGCCAAGTGCAGTGCTCTTTGGTTTTGCAACTGGTCTCATCGGACAGCTGATTACCATTGTTCTGCTCATTGTCTTTAAAAATCCAGTCTTGATTATTACAGGATTCGTTCCGGTCTTCTTTGATAATGCGGCTATTGCGGTTTATGCGGATAAGCGCGGCGGCTGGAAAGCAGCTGTGATTCTATCCTTCATATCAGGTGTGCTCCAAGTTGTTCTGGGTGCAGTAGCAGTTGCTCTTCTTGGTCTTGCTAACTTTGGCGGTTACCATGGTAATATTGACTTTGAAATTCCATGGGTACCATTTGCCTATCTCTTCAAGTATGCCGGTTCTATTGGTTACGCGCTTGTGGCTCTCTTCTTGCTGGCTATTCCGCAAATTCAGTTTGCCAGAGCAAAAGACAAGGAGGCTTACTATCGCGGAGATGTCCAAGGACAATAGCATCTTAATCACATTTAAACAGAATTAATATTATCATAAGCAAAAATTTTAGAGGAGGAATTATCATGGTTAAAGTTCTTACAGCATGCGGCAATGGCATGGGATCATCTATGGTTATCAAGATGAAAGTTGAAAATGCTCTTCGGCAGTTAGGCGTGACGGATATCGAGTCAGCTTCCTGCTCAGTCGGCGAAGCTAAAGGGTTAGCTGCAAATTATGATATTGTTGTGGCTTCAAACCACTTGATTCATGAATTGGACGGACGGACAAACGGTCATCTGGTAGGTCTTGACAATTTAATGGACGATAATGAAATTAAAACAAAATTACAAGCAATTTTGTAATGATCTAAGGTAAGAGGGTGTTTTCAAAATTTGGAAACACCTTCCACTTTAAAAAAGATAAAGAATTTTGGTAAGAGAGGTTTTTTGATGAACTTAACAAAATCATTTAAAGAAAATAACTCCATTCGACTGGGGCTGTCAGCGAAAACGTGGGAAGAAGCTGTAAAATTATCTGTTCAGCCCTTGATCGACAGCGGTGCAGTCACAGAAAAATATTATGACAATATTATTGCTTCTACAGAGGAGCATGGTCCTTACTATGTCCTCATGCCAGGGATGGCTATGCCCCATGCAATGGCTGGTGAAGGAGTCAATCGTGACGCTTTTTCACTCATTACTTTGACAGAACCAGTGACATTTTCAGATGGGAAAGAAGTGTCGGTGCTGCTGTGCCTAGCTGCTACTAGTCCCGCTATTCATACGTCTGTAGCCATTCCGCAGATTATTGCCCTCTTTGAACTGGAAAATTCAATCCAGCGCCTGCTGGACTGTAAAACACCGGAAGACGTGCTGGCTATGGTTAATGAATCCAAAAGCAGTCCTTATCTTGAAGGCTTGGATTTAGATTCTTAAAACAGCCTCTTTGTATCTTTAATGAAAGGAAGATAAATATGACCAAACAATTACCAAATTTACAAGTTGCTCTTGACCATTCTGATCTGCAGGGTGCTGTTACAGCAGCTGTTTCGGTGGGACAGGAAGTGGATGTTATTGAAGCAGGGACTGTCTGTCTGCTCCAAGTCGGCAGCGAACTGGTAGAAGTACTTCGCAGCCTTTTTCCTGACAAAATCATTGTTGCTGATACCAAATGCGCCGATGCCGGCGGAACGGTGGCAAAAAACAATGCTGTTCGCGGGGCTGACTGGATGACCTGTATCTGCTGTGCCACCATTCCAACCATGGAAGCAGCCCGCAAAGCTATCGAAGAAGTCCGCGGAGACCGCGGTGAAATTCAGATTGAACTTTATGGCGATTGGACTTATGAGCAAGCGCAGCAATGGCTGGATGCTGGAATTTCGCAAGCCATTTACCACCAATCGCGCGACGCCCTTCTTGCCGGTGAAACGTGGGGAGAAAAAGACCTTAATAAGGTTAAAAAACTGATCGACATGGGCTTTCGTGTATCTGTTACAGGCGGCCTCAGCGTCGATACCTTAAAACTCTTTGAAGGAGTGGATGTCTTTACCTTTATCGCCGGCCGCGGTATCACCGAAGCACCGGATCCGGCAGCCGCTGCACGTGCTTTCAAGGATGAAATTAAACGAATTTGGGGGTAGATTATGACACGTCCAATCGGTATTTACGAAAAAGCAACTCCCAAGCATTTCACTTGGCTGGAGCGGCTCAATTTTGCCAAGGAATTAGGCTTTGACTTTGTAGAGTTATCCATTGATGAAAGCGATGAACGTTTAGCGCGTCTCGATTGGTCGAAAGAAGAGCGTTTAGACTTAGTTAAAGCTATTTTTGAAACGGGTGTGCGGGTGCCAACCATTACCTTCAGCGGCCACCGCCGCTTCCCGATGGGGTCCAATAATCCTGACAAGGAAGCGCGTGCTATGGACATGATGAAGAAGTGCATCATCTTTGCTCAAGACATCGGCATTCGTAATATTCAGCTGGCAGGCTATGATGTCTACTACGAAGAAAAATCGCCTGAAACCAGAGCTCGCTTCATTAAAAACCTGCGTCAGGCCTGCACCTGGGCAGAAGAAGCTCAGGTCATTCTTTCCATTGAAATCATGGACGATCCCTTCATCAATTCGATCGAAAAATATCTAGCCATTGAAAAAGAGATTGATTCTCCTTACCTTTTTGTCTATCCAGATACGGGTAATGTTTCAGCCTGGGGAAATGATCTCTGGAGTGAATTTTATATGGGGCATCAATCCATCGCAGCCCTTCACCTAAAAGACACTTATGCTGTTACGGAAACTTCAAAAGGCCAATTCCGTGATGTGCCGTTTGGGCAAGGCTGTGTTGACTGGGCAGCCATGTTTGAGGTGTTAAAGAAAACAAACTACAACGGCCCGTTTCTGATTGAAATGTGGTCAGAAAACTGTGAGACCGTTGAAGAAACACGGGCAGCTATCAAGGAAGCGCAGGATTTCCTTTATCCACTAATAGAGAAAGCGGGGTTACGATAAATGTTAGTACCAGAATTAAGAAAACGTGTTTACGATGCTAATATGGAGCTACCAGTTCATGGTTTGGTAAAATTTACCTGGGGCAATGTCTCGGCCATTGACCGCGAGCAAGGCTATATTGCTATCAAACCATCAGGTGTTGCTTACGACAAGCTCTCTCCTGAAAACATGGTCGTGACTGACCTTGACGGAAATATCGTTGAAGGCGATCTCAACCCATCGTCTGATCTGCCAACCCATGTTGAGCTTTATAAGGCATGGCCTGAAATCGGTGGCATTGTCCACACTCACTCAACCGAAGGAGTAGCCTGGGCTCAGGCCGGCCGTGATATTCCTTGTTACGGAACGACTCATGCAGATACTTTTTATGGTCCGATTCCTTGTGCCAGAGCGCTGACAGCCGAGGAAATTAACGGAGAATATGAAAAAGAAACCGGCAAGGTTATCATTGAGGAATTCGCTAAGCGCAGTCTGGAGCCTTTAGCCGTTTCAGGTGTGACAGTGCGCAACCACGGCCCATTTTCTTGGGGCAAGGATGAAAAATCAGCTGTTTACAATGCCGTTGTTTTGGAAGAAGCCGCTCGTATGGCTCGCTATACCGAAGCAATCAATCCTGAAGTTGAAGAAGTGCCGCAGGCATTGAAAGACAAACACTATCTGCGCAAACATGGGAAAAACGCCTACTATGGGCAAAAGGGAGATAGCCACTAACAAATCTTTGTAAGAAAAAATTCAGAAGTCTGAAACAGTATGTTTCAGGCTCTTTTATTGAGGATGAGTAGAACTGTAAAAGTATTAAAGAAACGCTATGATTTATCAGAAATTTTATGCATTTCTTTCGTTTTATTACCATGACTGTTAAAATTCTGGAATATTATTGTGTGTGTCGTTTTAAAATGTTAAAATGGCAGCAATATTTAGAAAAGGAGAAGTTTTATGAATGTAGTCACTTTAGATTCAATGGCATTTGATCATTTTGAGGTAGTAGATAGGAGTTCGCTTTCTGAAATTGAAGGAGGAAACTTTGGGGAAGGTATGCTCGGCGCTGCTACTACATTTGGGTGTGCTGGAGGATGTGCTGAAGGAATTGCAGCGGTAGCTGCGGGGACAGCCACTGTTGCAACTCCTATTGGTTGGGGAGCATTAGCTATCGGCGCTGCAGCTTATACTGTTTATGCTTTTACTCATTGATTGACTGGACTAATTAATATAACCCTTACATAATAATCTTGATAAAACATACAAAGGAGAAAAATTATTATGAACACAACAACATTAGACACAATGGCATTCGAGAATTTTGATGAAGTAGATATGAATCATCTTGCTAGTATTGAGGGAGGATTCGATATAAAAGGGGTTGCTGGTTCTTATCTTGCCATGGGAACTGCCATTCTCGGGGGACTATCGTGTACTACTCCTGTTGGTGCTGCGTTCTATCTAGGTGCTGAAGTCTGTGCAGGTGCTGCAGCCGTTTACTATGGCGCTAATTAATAATTGGGATGGGATACATTAATATGATAATAAAAGATGAAAAAACACGAAGGCTAATGACTTTGCTTTCTTGGCTTTTGCTTGCTACAAGTCTTGCCTTGATCGAATGGTCAAATTCAAAAATCATAGCAACAATAATATTTATTCTTATTACAGCCATGGCTCTTTTCAGCTTTTTTTCTATAAAGAAAGCCGAAGAAAAAAATAATGAGAGAGATCAAAAAGCAAATGATTCAATCGCTAATACACGGGAGAATCAAACACGAAAGATAATTTATTTGCTTTCTTGGTTTGTACTTGCGACAGTCACTGCTGTCATTATATGGCGCTATTCAAAAATTATAGCAGCCTTGGTATTTATTCTTATTACAGCCATGGCTCTTTTCAGCTTTTTTTCTATAAAGAAAGCCGAAATGAAAAATAATAAAGATTAATAAATTAATAGTTATCAGAAGTTTTACACTTGCTTTTCGCTTTATTCCCATCAACGTTAAAAATCAGAAATATTATTGCACCTGTCATTTTAAAGTGCTAAAATGACAGCAATATTTAGAAAAGAAGAAGTTTTATGAATGCAGTCACTTTAAACTCCATGGCATTTGATCATTTTGAAACAGTAGTAGAAGATTACCTTGCTGGAGTTGAAGGCGAAGGACTTCTTGGCGCCGTTGCCTATGGACTTTGTCAAGGAGCTGTGGGTGGCATTTCTGGTTTTGGAGCTGGCCTCGGGGCAAGGCATTGCATTGGCGCGAGTTTCTCCGCCTATGGCAGCAGAAGCAGCCCCTTGGCTAATTGGAGTTGGGACTATTGCAGGTGCTGTGGGTGGATTGGTACAGGGATCCGCTGAAGGTTGGAAAAACGGATGGTAATAACATGTGGAGTATTTTAAGTCGTCTTTTTATGATTAGCTGCATAGTATGTCCGTTAATCGCTGCTTATGGCAAAGGTACAATCATTAGGCTGATTTCTTTTGGGGTCTTTGTATTAGAGTGTATTGCAATAACATTTTATGGTTTATATTTGTTATTTTTTTAACAAGAACTGATTGTAAGTTAAATGTCACTCTAGTATAACTGTTTACGAAATTCTGGATGATTCTCATGATTGATAATTGATGTCCGATGGGAACGATAGGTGATAATATGCAGAATGTCAATTTTTACTTAACCATGTTCATTTTTCTAGTACTGCCGCTAATTGCTGCGGCTAGTAAGAGCAAAGCTGTTAAATTATTATGTTTCGGACTTTTTATGTCATTTTGCATAGCCCAATTTATTGTTATGCTCTCTTCGTTTTTTTAATGAATTAAAAAGTCAATTAGTTTAACTAATCTGCCATTTGGCGTTTTTTAAAAAAGCTAAATGGCATTAATAAAATAATAATCGTCAGAAAATTTTATTATTTTTTGCGATTTATTACTATCTGTGTTAAAAAACAGAAATTTTATTGCATCTGAAAAATTGAAGTATTATAATGGCGATATTAGCAGGTAAAAAAAGACTAATTTGATGAATTCATTAGCATTTGACAATTTTGAAGCACCCGGAGAAGATTATCTTGCTGGAGTTGAAGGTGAAGGGCTGGATGCTGTAATTGGTCTAGGCATCACTGAAGGGATTGCCAGAGTTGCTACAGGGTTTAATGTGGAAAGTAAAGGTCTGTTAATTCCTGGTCTTGGTGAACTGACGACTGGTGGTATGATTATTGGAGGAACCGTTGGCCTTATCCATGGGGTTATCACGGGATGGAATATGTGATAAGTAGAGTAGGTGATATAATGAAGTTTGGCGGTAATATTATTTTGTTTTTTACGCTGGCTCTAGTGATTTGCTCGACCGCATCGGTTATCGCCTCTTCCAGCAGCAGTCAAAGCGTTAGGCATATCTGCACTGCAATTGTAATTCTTGTGCAGTTTTTATTGTTAGCTTATATTGGTTTTTCTTATTTAAAAAACAAAAATAAGTAAGGTCACATGATTTTTAAGGAGGTGTACAGTTTAATGATGATTAAAGTCATGCTGAAAAAAGCTTTGCTGCCGCTTTTTGTGGGGCTGGCCTTGATTGCTGTATATACTCCTATCAGAACTGTGCAGTATATTGCTGTAGGATTAATGGTGTTAGAAAGTCTTTCTTTCATTGTAGTGGATGGGAGAAGGCTACTTAAAGCTATCAAACATTGAAATCATTCTGTTAGCTGGTCTTGGTAGTGTAGGAGGAGCCGCAGGAGGATTTGTTGCAGGAGCAGCTGTAAATACTTGATAAATAGAATAGTTAAGGAGGTGTACAGTGTTATCACCTAAGCTTTCTCGTTTCGTTTTGGCAAGTTACCTTATTATATTGCTTATACCTTTGCTGTTTCCGCATGTAAAAAATATTAATCTGATTGCGTTTTCTATAATTATGTTAGAAAATTTACTAGTAATAGCTCTTTATTTAAAAGATAAATATTTTTCCTAAGTTTAGTAGATTATTTCCGCTTTCTCGTGATCTGATTTCTTTTTTACTATTAAAGGTCAGGTCCTTTTTTGTATAAGGTACTGTGTTTAGAAAAAGCGATTAATAGTTTTTACCGTTTTATGTATTGAATCAATAATCACTCCTATTATTTGCTGAATCAGTACATTTTAAGGATTACAATGACGAATAGTCAAGTGAATAGAAAATGCAGAATTTTTAGCAGAATGTTTGACTGTACTGAAACTTGGAAGCTGCTCGTCTGTTCGGCTTAGCAGAGGATCCAGTAAATATCATATGAATTATAGCTGGTAATTTAGTTTCCTGAGTTCTCCTTTGAACAGGGTCGGATTATTTTTCTAAAAAAAGCTAGTTTAAATTTATTTTAGAGAGACATCTTATGAAACAAACAACTTTTTACATCATTTTAATTATCGTTTTGGTGGTTGTGGTTAACATTCTTTTAGAGGTAATCAAGCGATTTTTGAGGCCGGGAGCGCCTGTTCAGGCACGGCCGGAAGGTACTTCTCGTCTTTTCTGGCGCAGACATTATAAGATGGTGCCTCAGATTGATACCAGAGACTGCGGTCCGGCTGCTTTGGCTTCTGTGGCTAAGCATTATGGTTCGGATTACTCTATTGCCCATCTGCGGGAGCTGTCAAAGACAGATAAGCAGGGGACAACGGCCCTTGGTATCGTTGAAGCTGCTAAAAAGATAGGCTTTGAGACGCGTTCAATCAAAGCAGATATGACACTTTTTGATTATGATGATCTGACCTATCCTTTTATTGTTCATGTAATCAAAGGAAAGCGCCTGCAGCATTATTATGTAATCTATGCTAATGAAAAGAACAGTCTTATTATTGGCGATCCGGACCCTTCGGTCAAGGTGACAAGAATGAGCAAGGAACAGTTCCAATCAGAATGGACAGGAGTTGCTATTTTTCTGGCGCCTCAGCCCAGCTATAAACCGCACAAAGAGCGTAAGAACGGCTTGGCCAGCTTTTTCCCGCTGATCTTTAAGCAAAAAGCGCTGATGACTTATATCATTCTGGCCAGCTTAATTGTAACCTTGATTGATATTGTCGGTTCTTACTATCTTCAAGGTATATTGGATGAATATATTCCCGATCAGCTGATCTCGACCTTAGGCATCATTACTATTGGTTTGATAATTACCTATATTATCCAGCAGATGATGGCCTTTGCCAAGGAATATCTTTTAGCAGTTCTGAGTCTGCGCTTGGTGATTGATGTCATCTTGTCTTATATCAAGCATATTTTTACCCTGCCTATGTCTTTCTTTGCGACAAGACGTACCGGGGAGATTACATCTCGCTTTACTGATGCGAATCAAATTATTAATGCGGTAGCTTCCACTATCTTTTCTATCTTTTTAGACTTGACTATGGTGATTTTGGTCGGCGGTGTCTTGCTGCTGCAAAACAGCAACCTTTTCCTCTTGACGCTGCTGTCAATTCCAATTTACGCTGTCATCATCTTTTCTTTCTTAAGACCTTTTGAAAAGATGAATCATGAGATGATGGAAAGCAATGCTGTAGTCAGCTCTTCTATCATTGAAGATATCAATGGTATGGAGACTATTAAATCACTTACCAGTGAAGATGCCCGCTACCAAAGCGTTGACAGTGAATTTGTTGATTATCTGGAGAAAAGCTTTAAGCTGAATAAATACACTGCCATTCAAAATGCCCTCAAAACAGGTGCTAAGCTTATTCTGAACGTTGTTATTCTCTGGTACGGTTCGCGGCTGGTTATGGATAATAAAATTTCTGTCGGTCAGCTTATTACCTTCAATGCCTTATTGTCCTACTTTTCAAATCCTATTGAAAATATTATCAGTCTGCAGACCAAGCTTCAGTCCGCCCGTGTTGCCAACACACGTCTGAATGAGGTTTACTTGGTTGAATCTGAATTTGAAAATGGGGGAGAACTGTCAGATAGGAGCTTCTTAGATGGTGACATCAGCTTTGAAAATCTCTTCTACAAATATGGTTTTGGGCGTGATACTCTGTCAAATATCAATTTAACCATCAAAAAGGGAGATAAGGTCAGTATTGTCGGCCCCAGCGGTTCCGGTAAGACGACTCTGGCTAAGATGCTTGTCAATTTTTATGAACCCAACAGAGGTATTGTCCGTATCAACGGCAATGACTTAAAGGTGCTTGATAAGACAGCCCTGCGCCAGCATATTAACTATCTGCCTCAGCAAGCCTATGTGTTCAGTGGTTCCATTATGGATAATTTGACACTGGGAGCCAAAGAAGGAACAACTCAGGAAGAAATCATTCGTGCCTGTGAGATGGCTGAAATCCGCTCAGATATTGAGCAAATGCCGCTGGGCTATCAGACAGAATTATCAGATGCTGCGGGTGTTTCCGGCGGTCAAAAGCAGCGTATTGCCCTGGCCAGAGCACTCTTAACCAAGTCACCGGTTTTAATCCTTGATGAGGCGACCAGCAGTCTGGATATTCTGACCGAAAAGAAAATTGTTGATAATCTTTTGCAGATGACGGATAAAACCATTATCTTTGTTGCTCACCGCTTGAGTATTTCCCAACGGACTAACAATGTTATCGTCATGGATCAGGGACGGGTAGTTGAGCAGGGAACACCTGAGAGCCTTTTGGCTGCTAAGGGTCTCTATTATGAGCTGTTTCATTGAAAGTGAGGAATAAGATGGATCCTAAATTTTTACAAAGTGCAGAATTTTATAGGAGGCGCTATCATAATTTTGCGACCCTCTTGATTGTTCCTTTGGTCTGCTTGATTATCTTTATAATAGTCTTTCTTTGTTTTGCCAAAAGGGAAATTACCGTTACATCTACAGGTGAAGTGGCTCCGACAAGAGTGGTATCGGTTATTCAGTCCTACAGTGACACATCTATTATTAAAAATAATCTGGATAATAATGCCAGTGTGAAAAAGGGCGACCTGCTGATTGAGTATTCAGAAAATGCCAACTCCAAACGGCAGGCTGAACAAAGGAAGATTGTAGAAGAACGGCAAAAACGAGCAGAAGAAGCAAAGAAAAAAGATAAGAAGACAGATAAAAAAGATACTGATAAAAAAAGCAAAAAGAAGTCTGAAAACAAAGATTCTAAAAAGACTGACAAAAATCAAGATAATAAAGACAGCAAAAATAAGAAAAACGAAAAGAAAGATTCCGGTGATACACCTGAACAAAAGAAAATTGCTATCTTTGCTGCAGACGACGGAATCATCCATGTCAATCCCAAGTATGAAGGGGCAAATCTCATTCCTAAGTGGGCCGAAATCGGTCAGCTCTATCCTGATATCCGAAAGACCAAGAAAGTTTTGATTACCTATTATGTCACTTCTGATGATGTCGTTTCTATGAAGAAGGGGCAAAAGACCCGGCTTTCTTTGGAAAGAAAGGGAAACGATAAGGTTACTCTTGAAGGTAAAATTAATAATGTTGCCTTATCAGCTACCAGAACTAAAGACGGCAATCTCTTTAAGGTAACAGCCAAAGTGACTGTTTCTAAAAAAGACAGTAAGCTTGTTAAATACGGTATGACTGGCAAAACCGTTACAGTAACGGATAAAAAGACCTACTTTAACTACTTCAAAGATAAACTGCTGCATAAGCTTGAAAATTAAGCTTGCTTCTTTGAAATACTTGGCCTGTCAGCAGGCTTTCTGTGATAGGCTGATTCACTGTCTGTTGGGCTTATAACAAGCTGACTCATTGTAAAATAGTAAAAGCCTGCTTTTCCTATAAGGAGAACAGGTTTTTTGCATGATTAATTTATAGCATGCGGCCTAATAACAGCTGGAGCAACATCCGGTCAGTTAAAGAAATGAGCTTGGCTCTTTTAAAAGTATGTTATAATGAAGCTAATATAGTATTTTAATTTGTTTTTCATGATTTTGCCGGTGCTGCTTGGAAATGGCTCTTTTGAGCAACCAAAGATTCCTGAATCCAGCTTTCCGTCTTTATCAGAATGAACTGTCAATTTGTGCATTTGCTTTGCACTGCAAAGCTGCGATAGATTAATAAAGGATGTGAAAAATGATTATCCTGGATCGAAATAGTTATGATCTTTTGGCCTATCTCATTGAATTAGAGGAGCCGGAGACTGTTATGACTATTTCAAAAGTTTTAGGCCAGTCGAGGCGCAAAGTTTATTACCATTTAGATAAAATAAATGAAGCCTTACCGCCTCAGATTCCTAAAATTATCAGTCATCCGCGGGTGGGAATTCTCCTGTCTCTTAAGCAAAAGGAAGCCTGCCGAACCCTTTTAGCCGGTTTGGATGATTATTCTTATGTCATGAGCGTGCATGAACGAATGCTTCTTAGCATTACTTACATTGCTGTTTCCAAAGACCGTGTGACAATTGAGAAGCTTATGCAGTTAAATGACGTTTCCCGCAATACGATTTTAAACGATCTTAATGAAATTCGTGAGAAGCTTTCTTTTGAGCAATACAGTATCCAGCTGCAAGTTACCAGATCTCAGGGCTATCATCTAAAATGCCACCCCCTGTCTAAAATTCAGTATCTTAATAAACTGCTCTATACCATTTATATGGACAGCAACCCCAACTATACTGCCATGGTTCGGGATAAATTGCGGAATTTTACGGGGCTGTCCGGCTATTTTTCAGGTGATATTTCTTCCTTTATGGACAAGGAGCTGCAGGCATCTCAGAAATTGCTGGGGAAAAAGATTAATTCTCAGGATATCCGTTTGATGGTTGAGACGCTGCCTTATCATATTTTAAGCTATCGTAATCTGAAGTTGTCTGAGGCAGAACAAAGCGACTTACTGCAGGAATTTTCGCCCATTAAAGAACGAAAAGAGTATGAGATTGCCAAAAATCTGACTGGGAATCTCAAAAAAGAATTTGGTATGGAACTTGATGAAATTGAAACATCCTTGGTTGCCGTTTTGTTTCTGTCTTACCGCAAGGACCGGGATACCCATTTGGAAAGCCATGATTATGATGATATGCGCCGGGTTCTGGGGAATTTTATCAATACTTTTGAATTGGATTACCATGTTCATTTTCAAAATAAAAAGCTGTTGCTCGATCAGCTGCTGACGCACTGCAAAGCTCTGCTCTTTCGAAAAACCTACGGCATCGCAGCCAATAATCCTTTGACCGAACAAATCAAAGATAAATATGCCGACTTATTTGCCATGACCAAGGCCTGTATCTCTATTTTAGAAGAATCTTGGTTTATCAAAATGAATGATGATGATATTGCCTATATTACGATTCATATTGGCGGCGAATTAGAGCATGCTGAATCGAAGCCGACACCGCCGGCAACGCTGGCCCTGGTCTGTGATGAGGGTATCGGTGTTCAAAAGCTGTTCATGCAGCAGTGCAGCCAGTACCTGCCCCATAGTAAAATTGAAGCGGTTTTAACGTCTGAGCAATTCTACAGTATTACTGATATTATTGCGGTTGATCTGGTTATTTCAGCTGCTGATAAGCTTGAGACCAAGCTGCCGACGCTCTTTGTTCATTCCATTTTGACGGATGATGATGCGATTAAACTAATCCGCTTTGCCAAGCAGCACGCTCAGGCAGGACAGGATGATTTTGATAAAAAATTAGAAAGCTATATCCGCCATTATGTCAAAGACGATGATGACTGCTATGTTTTGAAAACAAAAATTGAGCGCTTAATTAACCAAGAGCTGCTTTATGATACACAGCTGAAAACTGCAACTGAAAACTAGCTCTGGTTTGAAGCAGGCTTGCAGTCAAAAAACCGCAGCTAAAAGCCTGCGGTTTTTTGTTAAGCTTACATCCAGCTGATGTCTGGTTGAATTCGTTTTGCTGTATAGAAATTTTGAAATGTTATAAGATACGTACAAAATCATGCACCAGTCACAGTGCCGTTTTTTGCTTTCTTGATTTAACAAATACTCCTTTCTTTATTTTACCTAACGGCAGACTTCAGCTTTGGAATATTAAAGCAGTGTCCTGTTCAGCACTGCCAAGTAGAAGGAACCTTTTTAGCCTTCTAATACTACTATTCGTAATTGCACTTGATTTTTCAGCTAAAAAATTGGAAACAGCATAGTTTATTGATGAGACCTTTAAAAACAGTCCAAATGTGAACACAAATTTGTGTTTTATTTGGTCTTTTTTTAGGATTATGATAGGGGTATCATAAAAGTGTATAAAATATATCCATATAGAGGAGGAAGCGTCAATGGCTAATGTTAAAGACATTACAAGAGAATCATGGATTTTAAGCACTTTTCCTGAGTGGGGAACTTGGCTCAACGAAGAAATCGAAGAAGAGGTCGTTCCTGCTGATAATTTTGCCATGTGGTGGCTGGGCAACTGCGGTGTCTGGATTAAGACGCCGGGCGGTGCCAATGTTGTCATGGATCTTTGGTCTAACCGCGGTAAATCAACCAAGAAAGTGAAAGATATGGTACGCGGCCACCAAATGGCTAATATGGCCGGTGTGCGCAAATTACAGCCTAATCTGCGCGTGCAGCCCATGGTTATTGATCCTTTTGCCATCAATGAACTGGACTACTATCTGGTTTCCCACTTCCATAGTGACCATATTGACATTAATACAGCTGCGGCCATTGTTAATAATCCAAAACTGGATCATGTTAAATTTGTCGGCCCTTACGAATGCGGGGAAATCTGGAAAAAATGGGGTGTCCCAGAAGATCGCATCGTTGTTATTAAACCGGGTGAATCTTTTGAATTTAAGGATATCAAAGTAACAGCTGTTGAGTCCTTTGACCGGACTTGTCTGGTAACTTTACCGGTGGACGGTGCAGATGAGCAAGATGGTGAGTTGAAAGGTTTAGCTGTTACAGATGAAGAAATGGCTCGCAAGGCTGTCAACTATGTCTTTGAAACACCTGGCGGAACTATCTATCACGGTGCTGATTCTCACTTCTCAAACTATTTTGCCAAACACGGTAAAGACTTCAATATCGATGTTGCCATCAATAACTATGGTGACAATCCGGTTGGTATTCAGGATAAAATGACCTCTATTGATCTTCTTCGTATGGCTGAAAACCTGCGTGCAAAAGTCATCATTCCGGTGCACTACGATATTTGGTCTAACTTCATGGCGTCAACCGATGAAATTTTAACGCTTTGGAAGATTCGCAAAGAACGTCTGCAATACCAATTCCATCCATTCATCTGGGAAGTTGGCGGTAAATACACTTATCCACAAGATAAGGACAGAATTGAATACCATCATCCGCGCGGCTTTGACGACTGCTTCGAACATGACTCCAACATTCAGTTCAAAGCCTTGCTGTAATTGATTTTGGCTGCTTATGTTTTTAAAGTAAGGAAACTTTGGCTGGTGCCGCCCCCTTACTTGTCTGAGCGGCAGAAGCAAAGCAAATTCGGGCAGCTGTCCATCTAACTGCTTTTGTCAAATCCGTAGGCAGGATAGCTGCTAAAATGACCATTTATATCCGCATATCGGCTCGATGTGTGGATATTTTTTAAAAGAAACCGGCTTGCTTTCTTAAGAATGATGGAAGAAGTAAGCGTTTTATGCTAAAATAAGGGTATCACTTATAAAGGAGAATATTATGTCAGATTTATCGGTTAATGCCATCCGTTTTTTGGGCGTGGATGCTATTGAAAAGTCGAAATCAGGCCATCCGGGTGTTGTTATGGGGGCTGCTCCTATGGCTTACAGCCTGTATACAAAGCACTTAAGGGTTAGTCCGAGTCAGCCAAACTGGATCAACCGTGACCGCTTTGTATTGTCGGCAGGCCACGGATCCATGCTTTTGTATGCACTCTTGCACTTGTCAGGCTTTGAAGACGTGAGCATGGACGAAATCAAACAATTCCGCCAGTGGGGTTCCAAAACACCGGGACATCCTGAATACGGCCACACTGCCGGTGTTGATGTGACAACCGGTCCGCTCGGCCAAGGCATTTCGATGGCTGTTGGTTTGGCACAGGCAGAGCGCTTCTTGGCAGCCAAATACAACCGCGAAGGCTATCCTATTTTTGATCACTATACCTATGTTATTGCCGGTGATGGTGATTTTATGGAAGGTGTTTCGGGTGAAGCTTCTTCCTATGCTGCTAAACAAAACTTAGATAAACTGATTGTCCTTTACGATTCCAATGATATTTGTTTGGATGGTGAAACACAGGCTGCCTTTACCGAAAATATCCGTGCCAGATATGAGGCTTATGGCTGGCATACCAGCTTGGTTGAAGACGGTACAGATGTTAATGCCATCAGCCTTGCTATTGAAGAGGCTAAAAGTGCCGGCAAGCCAAGTTTGATCGAAGTGAAAACAGTGATTGGCTACGGCGCTCCGACTAAGGGCGGAACCAATGCTGCTCACGGTGCACCGCTTGGAGAAGAAGAAGCGGCTGCAACCCGCAAAGCTCTTGGCTGGGATTACGCACCGTTTGAAGTACCCGAAGATGTTTATGCTGACTTTAAGGAAAATGTTGCTGACCGCGGGGAAGCTGCTTATGCCGCTTGGTCAAATCTGGTAGGAGAATACCGTCAGGCTTATCCTGAAGAAGCACGTGAAGTTGAAGCCATTATCTCAGGCAAAGATCCTGTTGAAATCAAGGAAGCAGACTTCCCTGTCTATGAAGACGGCTTCTCCCAAGCAACCCGCAATTCTTCACAGGATGCTATCAATGCAGCGGCAGCTGTCCTGCCTAATTTCCTTGGCGGATCAGCCGACCTGGCTCATTCTAACATGACCTATATTAAAGAAGACGGACTTCAAGATGCTGATAATCCGCTCAACCGCAATATCCAGTTTGGTGTGCGCGAGTTTGCTATGGGAACTGTTTTGAACGGTATGGCTCTTCATGGGGGCTTGCGTGTTTACGGCGGTACCTTCTTTGTCTTCTCAGATTACCTGAAAGCTGCTGTGCGTCTGTCAGCTCTTCAAGGTGTGCCGGTGACCTATGTCTTTACCCATGATTCGATCGCTGTCGGTGAAGACGGCCCTACCCATGAACCGATTGAACATCTGGCTGGTTTGCGTGCTATTCCTAATTTGACAGTTTTCCGTCCGGCAGATGCGCGTGAAACACAGGCTGCTTGGCACTATGCTCTGACAAGCAAGACTACGCCAACAGCTCTTGTCTTAACCCGTCAAAACTTAGCCGTTGAAGCAGGGTCAAGCTTTACGGCGGTTGCTAAGGGTGCTTATGTCATCTATGAAACAGGTACTGATTTTGACACGATTCTTCTGGCGTCCGGCTCAGAAGTCAATCTGGCTGTTAAGGCGGCAAAAGAACTTGAAGCCCAAGGCAGCAAGGTACGTGTTGTATCTGTTCCGTCAACCGAGCTCTTTGATGCTCAATCCGATGATTACAAAGAAGCTATTTTACCAAATTCAGTACGCCGCCGCCTTGCTATTGAAATGGCAGCTACACAGCCTTGGTATAAATATGTCGGTTTAGACGGTAAGGTTCTTGGTATTGATAAGTTCGGTGCCTCAGCTCCGGCTGCTGAAGTCATTGAAAAATATGGCTTTACGGTGGATAATATTGTCAATATTGTGAAAAGCTTATAAGACTGACATCAATTAAGATATTAAGGGTCTTCGCCAAAGGCGGAGGCCTTTTGATTTTGCCGGGAGTTACTCCTATAAATTTTAATTATGGCAGTCCATAAGTAAGGTTAATGGCTGAATTGGTTGATTTCAAAGGGTTTTACGGCTATAATAAAAACAATTAAATACATCATGCTGATAAGAAAAAGTAAAAGTTTTCCGCTAAGCAGAGAGTCTTCGTTAGGTGTGAGAAGATTAGCCGGTCGCTTTGAACATGGTCTTTGAGTGATAGCAATCAAGGAAGTTTTTTCTGAAATTGCTACGGGTAAGCCCGATACAGCTTTCCGGTATACTTAGGTGTACTGATGGAGTTGGTATTTGTGAGAATGCCATAAATTCAAGGTGGTAACACGTTTTAACGTCCTTGCAAGGCAGCAGCTTTGCAAGTTTTTTATTTGGATGATGTCAAAGGAGGATTTTATGAATGATACATTTTCAACATTAATTATTGTAGCAGCAGCGCTTGTTTTATTAGCGGTCTTAGCTTTTGTCCATAGAAAAAGAGTGGGCTTTACGAGTTTAGTCTTGCTGTCGCTGGTTTTAGGAGCGGCTTTTGGCTTTGTCCTCCAACTGATTTTGGGGGCAAAAAGTCAGGTTTTAGCCCAAGCTCTTGATTGGATTGGGATTGTTGGAAACGGCTATGTGTCTCTTCTTAAGATGCTGGTCGTTCCCTTAATCTTCCTATCCTTGGTTGGGGCTTTTACGCAGCTGGAAGTAAGGCAAAATCTTAAGAAAATTACGGGGATTGCCTTGAGTGTGCTGCTGGGAACAACAGCTATTGCCTCTTTGATAGGTTTTTTCACGACAGTCCTCTTTAAGCTGCAGGGAGCTAATTTCACCGGAGGAGCAGGCAAAGAAGCTCTGGCCAGCATTCAGGAACACCAAGGTGAAATCAAGGGGCTCACGCTGCCTCAACAGATTGTCAGTTTTCTGCCCAGCAATATTTTTGCCGATTTTTCCGGCAGTCGGGCTACCAGCACGATAGCAGTTGTTATTTTTGCACTTTTGGTCGGTTTTGCTTATTTGTCTGTTCAAAAAAGTGAACCTGAGTATGCAGCCGTTTTTGCCAAGGGGATAAAGGCACTGCAGCTGATTATCAACCGGCTTGTTAAATTGGTTTTAGCACTGACACCTTACGGAACCTTTGCCTTGATTACCAATACCATTGCTGTCAACTCTCTGGCTAGTATCGGTCATCTGGGACTGTTCATTGCAGCTGTATACACAGCCTTGATTCTCGTTTTGCTGGTTCATACGCTGCTATTGCTCATCAATCGTATTAATCCATTCTTATACTATAAAAAGGCACTGCCGGCCCTGCTTTTTGCCTTCAGTTCGCGTACCAGTGCTGGAACTCTGCCCTTAAATGTCAAAATTCAGACAGAGTCTCTGGGTGTCAGCCCGACCGTTGCTAATTTTGCTGCCAGCTTTGGTCTGACGATCGGACAAAATGGCTGCGCCGGGGTTTACCCGACCATTGTTGCTACCATTATTGCACCGACTGCCGGTATCAATATCTTTTCTTGGCAGTTTATCTTGATGCTTGTTCTGATTGATGTCATTGCCTCTTTTGGTGTTGCCGGTGTTGGCGGCGGAGCCTTGTTTACAACTTTGATTGTTTTAGGAGCGCTCAATCTCCCTGTAACAACTCTGGGCGTTTTGATTGCAATCGATCCGATTGTGGATATGGGCCGGACTTTGGTAAATGTTAACGACAGTATTTTAGCAGGGCTGATTACGGCCAAACAGACCAGTCAGCTGGATACTGCTATTTTAAATGATGCCACTGCTGTTCATTCCGTATAGAGTGAAAAAATTTGCTGTGTTTATAGATGAGTTGTTGGCTTATCATCTGCCAACCGGCACACATTGTATAATAAAGGAGAAAATATTATGACAAATCTACTAGCAGCCTATCAAACCTTAAAATCAGCTAAATGGGTGGATCTGACCCATCAAATTAATGACCAAAGCCCGCATTTTCCACTTCTGCCAGCTTTGGAAAAGAAAGATATTTTTACTTTAAAAGATGGTTTTCATGTGCAGCAGTTTTCTGTTGTCGGTCAGTATGGCACTCACATTGATGCCCCTATTCACTTTGTAGAAGGCGGCCGCTGGCTGGATGAGATTGATTTAAAAGATTTGCTTTTGCCCTTGATTGTGATTGATAAATCGCAAGAGGTAGCAGAAAATCCCGACTATGAACTCACAAAAGCAGATATTTTGGCTTTTGAAAGAGAGCATGGCAGCATTCCTGCCGGCAGTTTTGTGGCCTTTCGCAGTGACTGGTCAAAACGCTGGCCAGATCAAGAAGCCATTCGCAATCTTGACGATCAAGGAGTGCAGCATACACCCGGCTGGTCGCATGAGGCTTTAGAATTTCTGATCCATGAACGAAACATTTCAGCCTTGGGTCATGAGACCTTAGACACTGACAGCGGTATCCGGGCTGCCCAAAACGGCCGTTTAGCCGAAGAATATTATGTACTGGAGCAGGATATCTATCAGCTTGAGGTTCTGGCAAATCTTGACCAAGTACCCGCAACAGGAAGTCTGATAGCCATCGCTTACCCGCATTGGGAAAAAGCCACAGGTTCACCGGTCAGGGCAGTAGCTATTTTACCGGAGTGAGCCTAGGGAAGGGCAATTTAATATAATATTAATAATAAGGAGGAAGATTTGCTTAGAATCTTCCTTTTTTAATATCAGACGACATTAATGTCGCTATTTTTTTAGGACTTATTTTCTTACAATGGGGTTATAGAACTTTAAAAGGCTAGATTGAATAATTTCACAAGATTATTTTTCTTGAAATTGACATAAGAAGGGGAATGATATGACTTACAAAGGATATAAGATAAAAAACGACTTGCTATTGCAGTGAACAATGATGACTAGTCTATCTTTAATGACAGCAGGTACCATTGAGACGAAGACAAATAATCAGATTCAGTCAGTCCTCAGCAACTCCCCCTGATGACCAAGTATCAGCTACAGATGCTGTCGTTACTGATATGACGACATCGCTTAAAAATTAGCAAAGCCACCATATTCGCAAATATGAAAATAAAAAATCAGCTTTGAGAAAATAGTGACTTTGCTTCTAAATTAAGGTTGTTTATAAATGAATCGAAACTTAATAGTTGTGATTAAAAAAATAATAGTTATTCGAATAACTATATAAAGTGATGAATTTACTCAGTAGATTATCATTATTTATAATGTTACTGGTATTTTTATGGAAGTTTTTGGAGGAAATAATATGTCTAATACGTTTTGGTTTATTGTCCTTATTTTAGTTATAAGCGGCTCGTTTTCGTCAACAGCTTACAGAAAAAATAAAAAGAATAAGAAAAATAATGACAAAAAAGATAGGTAATCTTGATGATACTAATTGATTTGTAAAAGGGAAATATCTGTTATGAATACGAAGAAAATATTTGTTTTAATTGGGAGTCGACAGTAGGTGAACTGAGGGGAATTTAGTTTTTAAAACAAGTATTCAATAATCAAGTCATAGCGACAATATCCACTGAGCTTATCTGTGGATAGAGACTAGCAAGAAATTACTAAATCTCTCCTTAGAATTGATGGTGAGGAAAGAATTACCAGATACTAAGGAGAGATTTTTATGTCTAAAAAGCAGCAGCCATATTACTGTTGCATAATTGTAATATTCCTTAATATTAAGAAGCTATTTTTTTGGGTACAATTGATTTGAACAATTGGATTCATCTATAGGAATTGCATCACACTCTTTTAACCTTAATGGAAATTAGGAGATATGATTATGGTTATTAGAAAAAAAGAATTGGGACAGCTTATTAGGGATAAAAGAGAAGGTAAACGCTTATCACAAAGAAATCTTTGTGGGAACGAAGAGAAATTGACTATCCGTCAGTTGCAACGCATTGAAAAGGGGATATCCTTGCCGACATTAGAGAAGTTGGAGTATATTGCCAGGATGCTCGAGGTACCGATTTCTGATTTGCTTGGAGGAGGCGGCCTCCAACTATCTGAAGGTTATCTGGATATGAAAAATCAGATTGTTAAATTTCCAACCTATGGGGACAAGAAGCGCATCCAAAAAAAGATAGATTTGATTGAGGATATCTATGAGAAGTACTTTGATGTACTCCCAGAGGATGAGTTGCTTTTTTTAGACCTATCTGAAAAGCTCATGGGTGCGCTTCAAGGGGGTAAGCTGCCTGATATCAAAGAAATCTATGACGATGCCTTTGAACAAACCCTTCAAAAGAAAAAATTTGCTTTTAATGACTACCTTTACTTAGCTTATTTCTTGCAAAAATCTGCCTATGAAACCTACTACGATATAAAGACAGTTAAAAAAATTGCGCGAAAGTTGCTCCGGCAAGAACTTGAAGCAAATGAACTCTATAATGTTGAGTTACTATTAACAGTAACGAATATGGCAGCGGTCTATGCTTTGCATGGTGACTATAAGAGTGCTAAACCTCTTATTGATAAAGCTCAGCAGATTATTGATAGAACCCAGCTGTACACTTATAAACCAGCAGTAATAGAACTAGAAGCGATGTATAAAGTCAGGGAAGAAGGGAATAAGACTCGAGCGAAGGAACTCTATCATCAGGCTCTGATGTTGGGAGAAATCCTTGAAGATGCTGCTGTAATTGCCGATGTTAAGATGGAGATGGAAAAAGACGGAATCGACTAATTGATAGAGCCATGATTTTCAATAGCGACATTGATGTCGCTATTTTTTTAAAAGAAAACAGGTAGAATAAAATCATCAACTGAAAGAGAGAAATTTGTAAAATGAAAATGAAAGTAAGAAAAGTACTCGAAATTTTAACAATAGCTATCATGCTAGGGATAGTGATTCATTAAAATTTGATATCTGCCTTGAACTTAGATAATGGGACATAATAGTTAGAAAAGATTTATTTTGAAAAAGTATCTTTATATTCTCAGGTAGATGAGCGTAATTGTGGTGTGGTTGCTCTGGGAATAATTCCCAAGCAGTTCTCTTTATAATAATCAAAAATAAAGCTTTGTGACAGAGGCTTTATTTTTTTACTGTAATTTTATTAGATAATTCAAATAAATGTCTGTTGCTATGGACAATAATTAGTAAAATACTGGTAAGAAATATTGCTATCATAAGGATGTAAAGGAGGAAGCTTAGATGAGTCTGAAAGGCAAAAGTGAGGAACTCATATATCTCCTGCTAACTCAAAGGGATTTTATCACGTCTGATGTTTTGGCGCAAAAGTTAAAAACCTCAGCCAAGACTATTTACAGATGGGTTAAAAGCATCAATGAAGCTTTGCCGGACGGTCCCTTGATTATCTCTGAAAAAGGAAGGGGGTACAAGCTGGACTATGATCGCTACTTGCTGCTGTATGAAAATAAGCTGCATGTCGATTATTCGCCCCAGCAAAGAAGAAATAAGCTAAAACAATTATTGCTCCTGCAGGCACCAAAGCCCGTCAGTGTTTTCGATGTTATGGAGGAGTTCTTTTTAGGGGAATCTGTTTTGATTGCCGATGAGAGGATTATTGCTCAGGAGATTGAGAAATTTGATCTGAAGCTGCTGCGCAAAAAGCGAACGCTGGCTGTTGAGGGAAAAGAAGAAAATATCCGCCGCGCGATACTGGCAGGTATTCAGCACGATCAATTATTAGATTTTGTTGACTTAAAAGAACACTCTGATCTGGATATTGACGAGAAAGATGCAGCCTTTATTCTTTACCAGTTAGAGATCATTGAGAGACGTCTCTCGGGTAAAATTCCTTATCCCTATAACATCAACATCTTTTTGCACTTGTATATTTTGATGGAACGGATCAGGGCGCATCAAACCTATGCCTACGATATGGGAAAAAAGGAATTAAAGGAAATATCTGATGTCTTGCTGGATATATCTCAGGAAGTCATCAAGCATTTGGAGAGTTACTTGCAGCTGCCGATTCCAAGGATTGAAGTCTATTATCTTTATCAGTACCTGTCAGCTTCAAGGCTGGAAAAGGCTAGTTCTGAAAGTATTTCATTTTCAGAAGAAGTGGTGAGCATCACGCGGACTTACCTGAAGCTGATGAATCAAAAATGGGCCTTTGATATTGATAATGAGGATATTTTCTTTGATCTGGCTAATCATATCAAACCCATGCTCAAGCGCTTGGAACAAAAGATTATGGTGCAAAATGGCTTACTCAGTCAAATCAAGCTGGTGTATCCTAATCTTTTTGACAGGGTTTATCAGACGTCAGAAGAAATCAGCCAGATTTATCATCTGGCACCCATTTCGGCGGATGAAAATGGCTTTATAACCCTTTACTTTGCCAAATTGCTGGAGACTAGTAGCCGTAAACTGAGAACCTTGATTGTCTGCACAACTGGTATTGGTATTTCAGAATTGCTGCGGGTTAAAATTGCCAATAATTTTTCAGAATTGGAAATTGTTGATGTTATCGCTTCGCGTGAGGTTGAACACTTAGAGGAAACCTACCCTGCGATTGACCTGTTAATCTCAACCATTCCCCTTAAGCAATCGCCATCTTATCACTTTTTATTAGTAACGGGGATGTTTACTGCAGAAGATCAGGAGCGGCTGCGGCAAAAGATTGGAGAAATCAAAAATGAGCGCTGAATTAGTTAAACAAGTGTTTGTCGGAAAATCTTTTCAAAAAGCGGAAGAGGTCTATCACTTTTTAGCTGAGCAGATTGATGCTTCTATCAGTCAACATTTGAAACAGAAACTGTTTTTACGTGAAAAACTGGCTAATATTCAGATTGACAAGCAGACAGTCCTGCCGCATCTTGAATCAAGCGAGCTTAGGCAAAGCCAGCTTTTGATTCTGCGTTTAGCTGAGCCTATTGAGGACTGGAGTGAGACCATCAAAAACATCAGATTAGTGATCTGTCTGGCTTTGAAAACGAATGACGAAAGGGCTGTTAAAGATGAGATCAGACACTTTATGACAAATCTGGCAGATGATGCTTACGTTGACAAGCTGTTAACAGACAGCAAAACAACTATCGAAAAGAATTTATAAACAGGAGGAAGACTATGAAAATCGTTGGAGTAGCAGCATGTACAGTCGGGATTGCCCATACTTACATTGCTCAGGAAAAATTAGAAGCGGCAGCTAAAAAAGCGGGTCATACGATCAAAATCGAAACGCAAGGCACTATCGGCATTGAAAATGAGCTGAGCCCTCAGGATATTGCAGAAGCCGATATTGTTATTCTAGCCATTGATGTCAAGATTTCCGGAGAAGAGCGCTTTGCTGGCAAAAAGACGGTCAAAGTTCCGACCGAAGTCGCTATTAAGTCGCCTAATAAACTGATTGCCAAACTGGCAGAAGTCGCCGCTCAATAATAGGAAGGACAAGCAATGGAAGCAAAGGATGCTATTGATGTCAAATTGATTGACACTCATTTATCGGTAAAAACCAAAGAAGAAGCTCTTCGGGTTTTGTCCGGCCTGATGTTTCAGGAAAACAAGATTTCTGATCAGGAAGCCTTTATCAAAGATGTCTATGAACGTGAAACGCAGGGTCAAACAGGTATCGGCAATTTTGTAGCGATTCCGCATGGCAAAAGTCCCTTTGTTACTGTTCCTGCTGTGGCCATTGGTATTAATGACCGGGAAATTCCTTGGGAGAGCCTTGATGGCAAAGGCGTGCGCGCAGTGATTCTTTTTGCGGTTGGTTCGGATGCTAAGGCAGCGAGGGAACATTTGAAGCTGCTCGCTCTTTTTGCTAAAAAATTAGGCAGCGATCAGGTCGTAGCAAGGCTCTTACAGGCTGAAAGCCCAGAAGATGTTTTGACTGCATTTTCATCATAGGAGGAAAGAAATGAAAGATTTATTGAAAAAAGCTAATTTGAAAGGCCATTTGCTGACAGCTATTTCCTATTTAATCCCCATCGTTTGCGGGGCTGGCTTTTTAGTTGCCATTGGGATGGCTATGGGCGGTCAGTCTCAGGATGCGCTCATCATCGGGAAATTTTCATTTTGGGATGCTATGGCAACCATGGGAGGCAAGGCTTTGGGTCTCTTACCTGTTGTTATTGCGACTGGGATTGCCTTCTCTGTTGCCGGAAAACCGGGAATTGCACCGGGCTTTGTTGTCGGTTTAATTGCTAATAGTATCAGCGCCGGTTTTATCGGTGGCATTTTAGGCGGTTATATTGCTGGCTTTCTGGCTCTTTATCTATTAAAAAATCTCAAAGTTCCCAACTGGGCAAAGGGCTTGATGCCAACCTTGATTGTGCCCTTTGTGACAGCCTTTGTCAGCAGTCTGATTATGATTTACCTGATTGGCGGTCCGATCAGCGCCTTTACCAGCTGGCTGACAACCTTCTTAAAAGGTCTCAGTTCATCATCCCGTATTGTCTTTGGCGGTGTTGTCGGAGTGCTCAGTGGTGTTGATTTTGGCGGTCCGCTCAATAAGACGGTCTATGCCTTTGTCTTGACCCTTCAGGCAGAAGGCGTCAAAGAACCTCTGACGGCCCTGCAGCTAGTCAATACGGCTCTGTTGGTTTCGGTCTGGCTTATTTTATTGCCAAACTGATGAGAAAAAACATCTACAGCAAGGATGAAATTGAAACGCTGAAATCAGCTGTTCCCATGGGGATTGTCAATATTGTTGAAGGGGTCATTCCCATTGTCATGAATAATCTGATACCGGGCTTGATCGCAACCGCCATAGGAGGCGCAGCGGGCGGTGCTGTATCTATGACTATGGGAGCCGATTCATCAGTGCCTTTTGGCGGGATTCTGATGATTCCGACCATGACACGGCCGCTGGCCGGGATTTGCGGATTGCTGATCAATATTTTGGTAACAGGCTTAGTTTATGCCGTGATCAAAAAGCCTGTTTCCGAAGAAGCAACAGCGGAAGTCAATCCAGAGGATGAAGCAGATATCAGTCTTGATGACTTTGAAATTCTATGAGAAAGCGAGGAAGTAGAGATGTCAGCAGTTGAAATATCACCTTCTTTGATGTGTATGAATCTGGATAAATTTAAAGAAGAGCTTACGTTTCTTAATCAGCATGCGAGCTCTTACCATATTGACATTATGGACGGGCATTTTGTTCCCAATATTACGCTGTCTCCCTGGTTTATCGGCGAGGTCAGAAAGCTCTCCAACCTGCCCTTGTCCATTCATCTGATGGTTAGCGATCAGGCCTTCTGGGTGGCTGAAATGATAAAGATGAACTGTGAGTGGATTTGCATGCATGCCGAGGCTCTTAACGGCTTAGCCTTTCGGTTAATCGATCAGATCCATGATGCCGGTTTAAAGGCGGGAATTGTTCTTAATCCTGAAACACCAGTAAGTGCCATTCTGCCTTATATTGACTTGCTGGATAAGGTCACCGTGATGACGGTTGACCCGGGTTTTGCAGGGCAGCGTTTCTTAGAATCAAGCTTGGAGAAAATTGTTGAGCTAAGACATCTAAGAGATGAGCACTCTTACCATTACGTGATAGAAATGGATGGTTCGTCCAACCGCAAAACCTTTAAGCGCATTGATGAGGCGGGACCGGATATCTACATTGTCGGCAAGAGCGGCTTGTTCTCCCTGACGGATGATATTGCGCAGTCATGGGCAATCATGGAAAAAGATTATGAAGAGATGACGGGGAAAAGGCTGTGAAAAGCTTTTACAAGCGAGCTGCTCTTTCTTTAAAATACTTATAAAATCTTAAAAGTTGCAGGAACTTCCTGCAGCTTTTTGTTATTTACAGGGCTGTAAGGGATTGTTTATAATGAATTTATCACAAGGGCAGCTGCTATAGTGAATGCTAACTGGTTTGACAGAATTTCGGCTTGTTTGGTTTGTGGCCTTTTCCTGCGGGAAATTTTCTCGTCTGAAGCTGCTTAAATCCACTATAAGTAATAGGTAGGTGTGTCAGGAGGTGATTTGGAAATGCTCACCAAAAGACAGTTAAAATTGCTGGGTCTGCTTGAGCAGGAGCCGTCGTTTCAAACGGCTGCCCATTTAGCTGCAAAATTGGGGATTTCTGAGCGAACGGTGTACACAGAAATGAAAGCGCTTCAAAATTCTGGTATGAGGATTATTAGAAAGCGCGGTGTGGGCATTGCTGTTGATAAAAAATTGGGCAGCGAAAACCCGGCAGAAGACGAGGATCAAAGCCTGAAAAGAAGAGTTGCCATCATGATTCGGCTGATTTTCAAAGGTCAAACAGTAACCTTTAATGCCTTATCCGAGGAATACTTCGTCAGCAAAACCTCTATCAAACAGGATTTCACGTTTATCGAAAAGACTTTGGGCAAGGGTAATGACTTCCATCTGCTTAGCAATCATAAGGGCACCAGAGCTGTTTGGAAGGACTCTGAAGAAAAGCTCAATGCTCTGCTTAATTTTAATCAGCTCCTGATCGAGCACGCCCAGTCTCTAAGTCCGTTACCGTTAGAAGATGATATCGATATTCTGTTGACTTCTTATCCTCACGAAGCTGTGGGGGTCTGTACAAATATCCTGTACAGCTATATCAAGGAGAACATTAATACCATCTCTGAGGTTTACATTCAAAGTTTTCTCAGTGTTCTCATTGCCCTAGTTTATCAGCTTTTGCAGGGAGAGCACTTGTCTGTAAAAGAGGGGCTTTTGAATCAAAAAACACATGCCTTTTATATTGACAGTGCGGTGAAAATTTTGCATAAAGCATCTGTGCGCTTAGGCTTCGCCTACACAAACGGCGATATCGAATATTTATCCTACATGCTCCTTAATTACCGCTTTGAGCCGATTCCGGCAGCTTACGTCGATGATGGTTTGGTTGAGCGTTTGATCGAAGAGGTGTCACAGGCTTTAACGATTGATTTTTCAAGTGATGAGCATTTGCTGGAGCAGTTAAAAATTCACATTCCCGCCATGCTCCAGCGCCTGCAGTCGCATACCTTTGTCAAAAACCCTTTTACAGAGCAGATAAAACTGGAATACTCAGTGGTCTTTAATATTTTATGGCTGCTGATGACGGATTTTAGTGATGAATTGGGGCTTGACATCAATGAGGATGAGATTGCTTTTTTGACGATTTACTTCCAGCTGGCGATTGAAAAAGCCGGTATCAGCCGAAAAATTTTAGTGATCTGTCCGACAGGTATTGTGACCTCAGAATTGTTAATCAATCGCATCAAAAATGCCCTGCCTTCGCTGGATACGCTGGAAGTTGCTTCGGTGCCGGAAGCCGCAGAGCTCGATCTAAACCAATATGATTTTGTTTTGACCACGGTCAAGCTAAAGCATCAAGAAAGCAATTGTTACTATGTTTCACCCTTTATCAGCAATAGGGAGCTTATCAGTATTTTCAGTGAAAAAACCAAACCGAACAAGATTTTGGCTAAATCGCCGGAAATTCTGAAGCACTACATTTTGCCGCATTTGGTTTTCACTGATAAAAAATATGCTTCCAAAAAAGATGTCATTTTAAGTGTTGGCGAGCATTTGGAGGAAGAAAAGCTGGTAACCGGAGATTTTAAATACGACGTTTTGAAGCGTGAAGAGCTGGGCGGAACTGACTTGCCCTTAGGTGTTGCCGTTCCTCATGGCAAGCCGGTGCATGTTTTAAAAACCTTTGTTGCTCTCATTACCAGCTGTAAAAAGTATAAGTGGAATACTTACTATGTTGATACTGTTTTTATGATAGGAATTGCCCAGAAAGATTTAAAACAAGCCAGGGCCATTATTGCCAGCATTTATCAGATTATTAATGATGAAGCAAAATTGAAGACACTCAGACAGGAAAAAGACGTTAAGGAGGTTTTAAAGATCGTTTATGGAAAAGACTGATATTATCCGGCAGGAATTGATTTTTCTTGATTATGACAGTAACAGCAAGGATCAGATTATTAAACTGATTGCCAAAGCAGCCGAGGCTATTGACTATGTCAGCGATGCTGATTTGTTTTTTCAGGCGGTTTTAAAAAGGGAAGCTGAAGTGCCGACAGCTATCGGTTATAGCATTGCTATTCCGCACGGGAAAACAGATGTCGTCAAAAAGCCTTTTATCGCTTTTTTACGGACTAAGAAAAAATTTAGGTGGAGTCAAGAAGATAATGAAAAGGTTCAGCTGATTTTTCTGATCGGGGTTCCGGAGACAGGGACTGAAAAACTGCATTTAAAGTTCATTTCGCAGGTCAGCAAAAAGTTATTGGACGAACACTTCCGAGAGGAACTGCTGCAGCAAGATAAAGACAAGGTTTTTCAGCTATTAAATGCGATTGATGTATAAGGAGGTTCAAAATGAAAATAGTTGCCGTAACAGCCTGCCCGACAGGCATTGCCCATACTTACATGGCTCAGGAGGCGCTTGAAAAAGAGTGTGAAAAACGCGGTTATGACTACCAGGTTGAAACGCAAGGCGGTATGGGGATTGAAAATGAATTGGAACAAGAAACTGTAGATGAGGCAGATCTTGTGATTTTAGCTATCGCCGTTGAAATTGAAGGACAGGATCGTTTTGATGACAAGCGAGCTCAGGGAAAGGTTCTGACAATTGATCCGGGAGAGGCTATTAAACATCCGTCTAAGGTTTTAGATCAGGCAGAAGCACTATAAAAATAAGAGGGTGAAATAATGAATAAAAAAATATGGAAAGACTTGCAAAAAGCTTTCAACACTGGGGTTTCTTACATGCTGCCTTCGGTTGTGGTCGGCGGTGTTTTTCTGGCAATCGCTTTGTCGACCGGAAAGCCAACGGACAAAGGGATGGAAATCACCAATCAATTCATGAAAAATTTAAATGATCTGGGAGCTGCCGGCTTTGCCATGATGATTCCGCTTTTGTCGGGCTATATCGCTTATTCCATTTCCGGAAAGCCGGCTCTGGCTCCGGCTATGATTCTAGGTTATATTGCCAACAATCCGATCGGTGCTGATCAAGTCAAAACAGGTTTTTTAGGAGCTATGCTCTTGGGTGTGCTGACAGGCTATTTTGTCAAATGGACTAAGACTTGGAAGACACCGCAGCTAGTCAGAACCTTGATGCCCATTTTGATTGTTCCCATCATAACGACCTTTGTTTTGGGGATGGTTTACATCTATATCATTGCTGTTCCGATCGGTCTTGTCATGGATTGGCTGGTGAAAACACTAGGTGAGCTGCAGGGAGGCAGTGCCATTGTTTTGGGCTTGATTATCGGCGCTATGACAGCTGTTGATATGGGCGGGCCCATCAACAAGACAGCAACAGCTTTTACGCTTGCTTTGATGGCAGAAGGCATCTATTCGCCTAACGGTGCTCACCGGATTGCGGTAGCTATTCCGCCTTTAGCTGTTGCCATTTCGACCTTTATTGATGGCAAGAAGTACAGCAAAGAAGACCGTGATTTGGGGCTGTCTGCTTTCTTTATGGGTCTTATTGGTATTACCGAAGGTGCCATACCTTTTGCGGTAAAGGATATGAAACGTGTCCTGCCCGCGATTATTATCGGCAGTGCTGTCGGCGGTGCTCTTGGGATGGTGAATAATGTTGAGGCCCTGGTACCTCACGGCGGTTTAATCATTTTGCCTGTTGTTAACGGAAAGCTCTGGTATATTATCGCCATGCTGATTGGAACCTTGATTTCGGTCGCTATCCTGCATTTTACCAAACCGGATATTGAAGAATGAAAAATTATTAACTGAACACGGGCTAAAATCCTAGTAAAAAAGATAAACGTCCTTGTGTCTTGGGGACACGACGTCTGCTTCCTATTTTTATACGGATTTGAAACGCCCTTAGCGACACGTCGTTTGCTTAGTCGATTTTACTAAGCAAACGAAGTTAGCGGGAGAGGCAGCCAAATCACTATGGTGATTGGCGTTTGTTATCAAGTGAGAAACACTTAGATAACAATCCTCTGCCGTATCTTAGTAATTGAACACGGCTACGACACTGTGCAAAAAGATACACAACTGTTTCAACTTTAGTTGATTACAGGTGTGGATACTTTTAAGTATAAAGACTTCCTAGATGCTAGGCATCTTCGTCAGCTTTCCTATTTTGCTGTGTGTCGCTTACGCCTTTGTATCTTGTTAATTGAACACGGGCTAAAAGCGTCGAGAAAAAGACAGCCTGCCTTATGCGCAAAGCGCATGGCGCGAGGCTCCTATTTTCTTCTCGCTTTCTTAACGCCCTTTGTATCTTAAATAAAGGAGGAACATCATGACAAAACTTTCAATTAAAGAGACCGTTCAAGGACTCTTGGAACTGCAGAAAACCGGCGAAAGTGCCACTCTTTTAGGAATCGGCCCCATGTCTAAAAACTGTGTGCAGGCAGCCTTGGAACTCTCGCAAGAAGATGACTATCCGGTCATGTTTATTGCCAGCCGCAATCAGGTTGATTTGGATGAGCTTGGCGGAGGCTATGTTAACGGCTGGAATCAATTCACCTTTGCTCAGGCGGTCAAAGAAGTTGCAGAAGATATTCATTATGACAATCTTTACTATCTCTGCCGCGATCACGGCGGCCCCTGGCAGCGTGATAAGGAGCGCAACAGCCACTTGCCAACAGATGAGGCCATGAAACTGGGAGAGCAGTCTTATGTGGGAGACATTGAAGCAGGCTTTGACCTGCTTATGATTGATCCGACTAAGGATCCTTTTGAAATCGGCAAGGTCATTCCGCTTGATACCGTTTTAGAACGCACAGTTGCCCTGATTGAATTCTGTGAGAATGAACGCAAAAAACGCAATCTGCCGGAAATCGGTTATGAAGTCGGCACGGAAGAAACAAATGGCGGTTTAACCTCAACTGAAACCTATGAAACCTTTATCAAACAGCTACAGGCAGAGTTAGGCAAGCGAGGTCTGCCCATGCCAACTTTTATCGTCGGCCAGACAGGAACCCTGACGCGAAAGACAGAGCAAGTCGGACATTTTAATTTTAAAAATGCCTATGATCTGGCTCAAATGGCGAAAAGATACGGTGTCGGTCTCAAAGAGCACAACGGTGACTACCTCGATGATGTTACGCTCTTAGAACACCTGCCTTCAACCATTACAGCAACCAATGTAGCACCGCAGTACGGTACGGAAGAAACAAGAGCCTATCTCAATTTGGCTCAAGTTGAAGCCAAATTAGTTGAATACGGCTTGGTTAAAGAAGCTTCCAAAATTCGCGAAACCCTGCTGGTAAAAGCGATTGAAAGCCAACGCTGGAGAAAGTGGATGGTGGGAGATCAGGTCAATCTGACAGTTGAAGAAATCAAAGCAGATGAGGCCCTGTCGGAAGAAATTTTGGACATTGCCGGTCACTATACTTTCAATGATCCTGCTGTAAAAGCGGAAATTGAAAAGCTTTATGCCAACTTAGCAGCTCACCATATTGACGGCAAGCGCTATGTCATTGATCATATCAAGCGGCCTATCAGAGACTATGCAGAGTGCTATAACTTGAAAGGTGTTACCAGCCGTATTAAAAATCTCAAAATCTAAAGACATACAGCCTGCTTGATTTCACAGATAATATAACGATCAGCCTATCAGAAACTCTTGATAACGTTTTTGATAGGTTTTTTGGTTTGAAATACTATTTCAGAAAATTTTCAAAAAAGAACTTACGTGGCCGTGTAAATTATGATATGCTAGTTTTCAGAACAAAAAAAGGAGGCGAGTAATGCCAAGAAATTTTAAAGAAGCCATGCTTTTTACAACGATGATGTGCGGGTTAATGGTGCTGGGAATGAGTGCCTATAATTTAACAGTGGTCGGCCATTTCAGCTGGAAAGCCCTAGCTTTGGGCTATATCCCCGGATTTGTCCTTGCTTTTCTAGCTGATACTTTACTAGTGGGTCCGCTGGCCAAAAAGATTGCCTTTCGTTTTTTGAAAGATCATCATAAACGCTGGCAAAAAATCGTAACAATCTCAGGCTTGATGATTCTTGGAATGGTTTCTATCATGTCTTTATATGGTTTGCTGATTAATCGGGTTGCCTTGACGCTGCCGGTTTATCTGGGAGCCTGGCTGACAAACTTTGTGATGGCAGTTCCCTTAAATTTTCTGCTTGTGGGACCTGTTTCACGCTTTATCTTAGGCCATCTGCAAAAGCCCTTCCCTAATGAAGACAAAGTGGAAGATTTTGACGATGACGATGAAATACCAACCATTATTTAAGTAAACATAGCTATAAAAATGAGACAGGATGCAGCGAAATGTTCCTGTTTTTTCTTTTGGCTTTTCTTAGGGCTTAACAGCTTCATGCTAATGAGTTTTAAACTTTTAAACAGTGAGAATTATGTTACAATAGAGCTATGACAAACAAGAAAAAATTACTGTTAATTGACGGCTCTTCTGTCGCCTACCGTGCTTTTTTTGCACTCTACAATCAAATTGACCGTTTTAAAAATCCTGCCGGTCTTCACACCAATGCTATTTATGGTTTTCACCTGATGCTGGATCATATGATCAAGCGGGTAGAACCTACGCACATTTTGGTCGCCTTTGATGCGGGCAAGACTACGTTTAGGACTGAGATGTTTACGGATTATAAGGCCGGACGTGATAAAACACCGGCAGAATTTCGCGAACAGCTCCCCTATATTCGTGAAATGCTGACAGCGCTCGGTGTGCCTTTTTATGATCTGGAAAATTATGAAGCCGATGACATTATTGGAACGCTGGATAAACTGGCAGAAAATGAAGATGAGTATGACGTAACGATTGTCAGCGGAGACAGAGACCTGATTCAGCTGACTGACAGCAATACGACCGTTGAGATTTCTAAGCGGGGTGTTGCAGAGTTTGAGGAGTATACGCCGGCTTATCTCAAGAAAAAAATGGGACTGACACCCAAGCAGTTTATCGATCTGAAAGCACTCATGGGAGACAAGTCGGATAATATTCCGGGGGTCACCAAGATTGGCGAAAAAACAGGGCTGAAATTGCTGCATGAACACGGCAGTTTGGAGGCCATCTATGAAAACTTGGATAGCTTTAAGGCCTCTAAGATGAAAGAAAATCTGGTCAATGATAAAGAGCAGGCTTTTTTGTCGAAAACCTTAGCGACGATTGATGTTCAGGCGCCAATCACCATTGGTTTGGAAGATATTGTCTACGCCGGCCCCCAATTTGACAGTCTGGCTAAATTTTATGATGAGATGGACTTCAGGCAGTTTCGTTCGCAGCTGGGCTCATCGCCTAAGGCTGAAAATTTTGAGGCTGATTATACTGAGGTCAGCCAGCTCAAAGCAGACATGTTTGCAGACGATCAGTTCTTTTATTTTGAAATTTTAACCGACAACTATCACACAGAAGATATCATCGGTTTTGCCTGGGGCAACAAGCAGGCTATTTATGCCAGCAGTGACATCAGCCTGCTCAATGATGAACTCTTTAAAAAAGTTCTGTCAAAACCCATCAAGACCTATGATTTTAAGCGCAGCAAAGTTTTGCTCCATCATCTGGGAATTGATCTGCCGACAGCCAGCTTTGACAGCCGCTTGGCCAAGTATCTGCTGTCGACTGTTGAAAACAACAATACGTCTACCATTGCCAGACTCTATACGGATTTGCCGCTTGCGACCGATGAAGAAATTTACGGAAAAGGTGCCAAACGGGCGGTTCCTGACAAGGATACGCTGCTCAGCCATTTAGCCAAAAAGGTCAGTGTCCTGATTGCCAGTGAAGAGCCCATGCGCAGCAAACTCTCTGACAATGACCAGTTAAGCCTGCTCTTTGAAATGGAGCTGCCGCTGGCCAATGTCCTTGCTAAAATGGAAATCGCCGGCATCTCCATCAAGGAAGAAACGCTCAAAGACATGGAGCGGGCCAATGAGATTGAACTGGAAACCCTAACGCAGGAAATCTATGCTTTGGCAGGAGAAGAGTTCAATATTAATTCGCCTAAACAGCTGGGGGTTATTCTCTTTGAAAAATTAGGCCTGCCCTTATCGGCGACCAAAAAGACAAAGACCGGCTATTCGACAGCTGTTGATGTTTTAGAACGCTTGGCTCATCGCTCACCCATCGTAGCTAAAATTTTGGAATACCGTCAGATTGCCAAACTTCAGTCGACCTATATTATCGGGCTGCAAGAAGCGATTTCTTTTGATGGTAAGATTCACACCCGCTATTTGCAGGATTTGACACAGACCGGACGCCTGTCCAGTGTTGACCCCAATCTGCAAAATATACCTGTTCGCCTAGAGCAGGGCCGCTTGATTCGCAAGGCCTTTGTTCCGGAATGGCCGGACAGTGTCTTGCTCAGTTCGGACTATTCACAGATTGAACTGCGGGTGCTGGCTCACATTTCAGGAGATGAGCACTTGATTGCGGCCTTTAAAGAAGGAGCTGATATTCATACTTCCACAGCTATGCGTGTCTTTGGTATTGACAAGCCGGAAAATGTGACACCGAACGACCGCCGCAATGCAAAGGCTGTTAATTTCGGTGTGGTTTACGGCATTTCAGACTTTGGTCTGGCTAATAATTTGGGCATCAGCCGCAAGGCCGCCAAAAATTATATTGACACTTACTTTGAACGCTATCCGGGTATTAAAAACTACATGGATAGAGTTGTCAGAGAAGCGCGTGACAAAGGCTATGTAGAGACGCTCTTTCACAGACGGCGTGAGCTGCCGGATATCAACTCGCGCAATTTCAATATTCGCTCCTTTGCCGAGCGTACAGCCATCAATTCCCCTATTCAGGGAAGTGCAGCTGACATTCTCAAAGTAGCTATGATTAATCTGGACAAGGCGCTGACGCAGGGAAATTACCAAGCGCGCATGCTGCTGCAGGTGCATGATGAAATTGTCCTTGAGGTTCCCAACAAAGAACTAGAGCCTGTCAAACGGCTGGTCAAAGAAACCATGGAATCTGCTATTGAATTATCCGTACCGCTTGTTGCCGATGAAAATGCCGGTCAGACTTGGTATGAAGCTAAATAATGTACTGTCAAAATAAATGAAGGAGGTTATCCATGACCTATCAATTTCAAAATCCCAGTCAGGAAGTCATTTTTGATTATTTAAAAGTGGCTAAGACTATTGCAGTTGTTGGCCTGTCTGCCCGAGAAGAAACAGCTGCCTATGAGGTTTCTCAGGTGATACAAAGGGCCGGCTATAAGATTATTCCTGTCAATCCGAGAGCTGCGGGCAGCACGATTTTAGGTGAAAAAGTCTATGCCCGCTTGCAGGATATTACTGAGCCGGTTGATATTGTTGACGTTTTTCGCCGCAGCGAATTTTTAGCAGACGTGGCCCGTGATTTTATCGAAACAGATGCCCGTGTTTTTTGGGCTCAGCTGGGTCTGGAAAGTGAAGAGGCCGAAAAAGTCCTGCGTGAGGCAGGACGCAACGATATTGTCATGAATCGCTGCATTAAGATTGAATATCAAAAAATGGCTAATCAATAAGTAAGAAATAATGTGAGCATGGGCAGATAACTGCCTTTTCCAAAGACTGCAAGATTTAATTGTGAAAGTTTTTAATGAATAGCACAAAGTCAGAAGGCCGGGGCAGAAGTGTTCCGGTCATTTCTCATACGTCATTTACAGCTAAAAGCCTCCTGTAAAAAATGAGTGGATTTCATCTTGTGACAAGCTCAGCTATTTTTGATAAAATTTATAAGGTTATGTCCAAATAATTGGAAACAAGGAGTAAAAATGACAGATTTGCCCATTCAATATCGCTTAATAAAAAAAGAAAAACACACGGGAGCCCGTCTGGGAGAGCTCATCACGCCTCACGGAACTTTTCCGACCCCTATGTTTATGCCGGTGGGAACCCAGGCAACCGTTAAAACACAGTCTCCCGAAGAGTTAAAAGAGATGGGTTCAGGAGTTATTCTGGCTAATACGTATCATCTGTGGCTGCGCCCCGGAGATGAGCTGATTGCGCGGGCAGGCGGACTGCATCAGTTTATGAACTGGGATCAGCCTATTTTGACAGACAGCGGCGGTTTTCAAGTTTATTCGCTGGCTGACAGCCGCAATATCACTGAAGAAGGTGTAACCTTTAAAAACCATCTCAACGGTGCTAAAATGTTTCTGTCACCGGAAAAGGCTATCTCTATCCAAAACAATCTGGGTTCAGACATCATGATGTCTTTTGATGAATGTCCTCAATTCTACCAGCCCTATGATTATGTTAAAAATTCGATTGAGCGGACCAGCCGTTGGGCAGAACGCGGTCTCAAGGCTCATCAGCAGCCGCAGGAACAAGGCCTCTTTGGGATTGTTCAGGGAGCCGGTTTTGAAGATCTCAGACGTCAATCCGCAGCTGATTTAGTCGCTATGGATTTTCCGGGCTATTCTATTGGCGGTTTAGCAGTTGGTGAATCACATGAAGAAATGAATGCTGTGCTTGATTTCACAACACCTCTCCTGCCGGAAAACAAGCCGCGTTACCTGATGGGCGTAGGAGCGCCTGACAGCCTGATTGACGGCGTTATCCGCGGTGTTGACATGTTTGACTGTGTCCTGCCCACCCGGATTGCCAGAAATGGAACCTGCATGACCAGTGAAGGGCGTCTGGTTGTCAAAAATGCCCAGTATGCAGAAGACTTTACGCCGCTTGATCATGACTGTGACTGTTATACCTGCAAAAATTACACGCGCGCCTATCTGCGCCATTTGCTTAAAGCTGATGAGACTTTCGGTCTGCGCTTGACCAGCTATCATAATCTCTATTTCCTGCTTAATCTCATGCGAAAGGTCCGTCAGGCCATTATGGATGACAACTTGCTTGAATTTCGTGAAGATTTTGTCGAACGCTACGGCTACAATAAGTCCAAACGCAATTTCTAAACGGGCCGAAAATGTATCATTACAGACAGAAATTGCTTTGACTGGAGCAAAATCCACTTGTGGGTACAGCTCCAGTCTTTTTAGGTGTCAAAAATTAAGAGATTGGGCAGTCGCTTTTGAACATAGTTTTGGATTTCTTATTGGTCGCCCAGTGCTTACCGGCCGGCTTACAAAAGTGTAAGTTTGGTTTATGATTTTTCCAGTAAAATAAAGGTAGAAAATGGCTGCCGCTGATTTGGCAGCAGATTTGTAGCGAAGGAGGATCAACTGATGACAAAAGCCGATCGCTTAAGATACTTTATTATGATTTTTATGCTCTGTGATTTAATCCTGCTTACCTTAATCATTTGCTGGTACTGCATGTGATTGTCACTTAGAAGATTTATAAGGAGAAGCAATGTTAGAAGTCATTACGCTGATACTCTTTATGGTGCTGGCTCTTTCTATATATCACGATGCCCGCAGTCTGATCAATCCAGTTCTGTTAATCATCTTTTTGTTTTTTGCCTATATCACGGCTGTTAGTTTTTTCTACCGGCAGGGCTACACAACGGCTTACTTGATTTTCGTACTGGGATTTCTGCTGGTTCCTGCTTTTCTCTTTTTTAGCGGCCTGTTTCTCATTTATAATGGTTTTATCCTTTTGAAAAGGGAGGGGCGCTCAAAGACTAATTTCTTATCCCTTTTTCTGGGAATCGCTATCCTAGGCTTCTTTCTTTTCGTTTATTTGGGCTCATCTTTTTTGAAAAATCTTTCACAAAACAGTTTGCTCTATTTTCTCTACTTTCTTTTGATATTTACGTTTTTACTGTTTGGAATGTCCTTTGTTGCTTTTATGCTCTATTCCATTTTGTATCTGATTATTCCTAAAAATAAGCACTATGACTTCATTATCATTCACGGGGCAGGACTTAGAAACGGAAAAGAGGTAACGCCTTTACTGCAAAAGCGAATTGATAAGGCGCTTGAGGTCTTTCGAAAATCCAGCAATCCCAAAGCTAAGCTGATTGCAAGCGGCGGTCAGGGACCTGACGAAAAGATTTCAGAAGCCAGAGCCATTGCTGCTTACATCAGACAGCAAGGGGATATTCCCAGCAATAAAGTTCTTTTGGAAGAGAAGTCACGCTCAACCTATCAAAATCTGTTGTTTTCAAAAGAGCTGGCTGAAAAAGAAATGAGTCATCCGCGGTTTCTCTTTGTCACCAATGCCTACCATGTTTTTCGGACCAGTGTCTATGCGCACGGGCTTCACATGTCCGGGGACGGTTTAGGCTGCTCAACAGCTGCCTACTATATTCCCAGTGCCTTTATCCGGGAATTTGCAGCGATTGTTGTCCGTCTCAAGTGGGTTTTTATTGCTATTTATGCAGTCTTTATAGGACTTTTAATAATTAGCTGTTTGAGATAAAACACTTAGAGGGTCTGTTTCAGAGAAGTTCTTTGAAGCAGGCCCTTGTTTAGTTGTTGCAGGAAATTTGCTATAATAAAGCTAACAGGAAATAAAGAAGGTGTTTTTATGAAGTTAACAACCATTGGCTGCTGGGGAGCCTATCCTTATCAAGATGCGGGAACAACCTCCTATCTTTTAACGGGACGCGATGGCTTTCAGCTCTTGATAGACTGCGGCAGCCGTGCTGTCAATGAACTGGAAAAGGAAATCTCGCCCCTTGATTTGGATGCTGTCATTATCAGTCACTACCACCCGGATCATGTCGCTGATTTAGGGGTTCTGCGTCACTATTTCCAGCTTTATCCTAAGCATCTGTGGGAACCAAAAATTCTGCCGATTTATGGTCATGATGAAGACAGCCAAGAGTTTGCTAAGCTGACACTTGACGGTGTTTCTAACGGGATTGCTTATGATGTTAAGGGCACTGAGAAAATTGGCCCCTTTGACATTACTTTCATTAAAACTGTGCACCCTGTCGTTTGCTATGCCATGCGCATTGTCGAGCGTGAGAGCGGCCAGGTTCTTGTTTTTACAGGGGACAGCGGTTATTTTGACGGACTGGCTGATTTTGCTAAGGATGCTGATGTGTTCCTTGCGGATGTCTACCTTTATGAAGGCAATGAAAACCACCCTGCCCACCTGACGTCCAAAGAAGCAGGACAGATTGCCGCCCAAGCAGGGGTCAAAAAATTAGTGCTGACACACATGCCGCCGCTGCCGCCCGCAGGGATTGCCCCAGACAATCATTTGGAAGTCCTCAGAAGCCAGACTGAGACTTACTCAAAGGGTATTCCTGTAGAATTGGCAGAGCCTCATAAATCATGGGAAATCGGTGAATGCTGATGACCGACTTCACTCAGGAAGAAAAAGAATTTTTCATGGCAGAAGCCCTGAAAGAAGCTCAAAAATCATTGGCCAAAGAAGAGATTCCTATCGGCTGTGTCATTGTTAAGGACGGGCATATCATCGGTCGCGGGCACAATGCCCGTGAGGAGCTGAGTCAGGCCATTATGCACGCCGAAATCATGGCCATCACAGAGGCCAATAAGCATGAAAACAGCTGGCGTCTGCTGGATACGACCCTTTTTGTGACAATTGAACCTTGCGTCATGTGCAGCGGTGCGATTGGCCTTGCCCGTATTCCGCAGGTCATCTACGGAGCTGCCAATCAAAAATTTGGCGGTGCCGGCAGTCTCTATGATATTCTGACAGATGAGCGGCTCAACCATCGGGTACAAGTGGAAACAGGAATCCTCGAAGAAGAATGTGCCAGAATTATGCAGGAGTTTTTTAGGCAGAGGCGAAAGTCTTAAGTTGGCAGTTTGCTCAATCTATGTTATAATACTCTTGGAGCAACATCTGCGCGTGAAGCGGGTCAGGGGAGGAATCCAGCAGCCCTAAGCGATGTCAGGTGTGTGCTCTATTTTTTAATGTAAGAAGAGACCATAACTAGCCAGAGTCATTTTATAAATTCAGGATAGCAAGCGATATAAATTTAGTGGAAAAGTATGAGTATAAAAGAAACAATTGGGAAAAAGATTCGAGAAGAGCGTGAGAAAAAGGGATTATCGCGTGAACAACTGTGTAACAGTGAAGAGGAGCTGACAGTTCGTCAGCTGGTACGTATTGAACTGGGACAGTCGTTACCTTCTATTGTAAAATTGGAATATATTGCAAAAGTGTTGGAAACTGATTTAGGAACCTTACTTGCGGGTGAAAATATTACGATACCGGATGAGTATTTTACCATGAAGTATCAGCTTTTCAAATTTCCCACTTATGGGGATCCTGAGCGTCTGGAACAGAAAACGCAAATGATTGAAAGCATCTATGAAAAGTATTTTGAAATTTTGCCAGAAGATGAGCTTTTTACTTTGGAACTGTTAGATAATGCTCTAGATTATATTTCGACAGGTAAAACAGCAGCGGCTGAAGTTATTTTTGAAGATTTTTTTAAGCAGTTGTTATTAAAAGAAAGGCATACATTCAATGATTTATTATTGATATCGTGTTATGCTGTTCAATACCAAGATAAAAATTATAATAAAAAAACGTTAAAAACATTGGAAAAAGCTATTTTGAAGCAGGAAGTCTCAGGTGATGAATATTATAATATTGAACTTTTAGGAGCATTGACAGCCGTAGCAGGCGTTTATCTGGATCATGCTGAGTATTCTAAATTGAAAAACTTAGCAGACAGAATGCATGAAGTGATTGCGGAGACACAGCAGTACAGTGCTAAGCCTATAGTATTAATTTATGAGGCTAAATACTATCTCTATAGTGAACAAAATAAGGAGAAAGCAAAAGAATGCTATGATTTAGCTGCTTTGCTGGCTCAGAATTTTGGTGATGATATTTTAGAGACAAAACTTAAAGCTGAAAGAAAAAAAGATCAGGTATAGAAAAATAAGGCCATGACATTTATGTCATGGTCTTATTATTTAGCTTTTTTTATAATAAGAGCATAAAGTTTGAAGCAACAGGTTAAGTTTAACTTAATTGGTGCTTTGGCTACAAAGGTAAAAAATATCATTGGTAAAATAAATTAATTGAGAAGAGATAAGCGGCAAAGTTCGCTTATCTATAACTCAATTAAATTTTGGGAAAATACAATTAAAAAGAGGAAAAAATGAAACAAGTCTTTACACCGATTTACAAATCAATACTAAAGCGCAGGGAGATAGCAGCTTTCTTGTTTTGTTCTCTCTATCCGCTGCTGGCTTCGGCAGTCAGTCTGTTTCAGACAGGATTAAAAAGTATGGCTCATGGGAGAAGACTGAGCTTTTTGGAGTATTGGTCTATTAATGTTCAAACACAGTGGCAGTTAGCCATACCAATTTTATTGTTAGCCTATGCTGTTACGACTGTTTTTTATACTGAAATCCATTCTGGTATTTTATTTTTATATAAAGATCTAGAAAAAAAGGTGATTTTTAAAGCAAAAATCCTGAGTCTCATCAAAATCTTAGGCATTTTTACGGTACTGACTTTTTTGGCATCGCTTTTGTCTTATTACACTCTGATGCTTTATCAAAGTTACATATCAGGGCATCTTTTTCCTGAAAATTGGTCTATTGTTCAGATGAGTTTACTGACTATTTTGTCGCGAATGATTATCTATGTGATTGTTATCTTGCTGGTATCAGCTTTATCCAGTCACTATAATAATTCCATCTCGGTTTTAGCAGGTTTGTTTTTTATGTTATTAGCAAATGTAGCACCGCAGCTACCGCTGGGAAGGTATCTCTTTCCAACAGGGTATGCTGGAACAGGAATGCCTTTTCTTCTTTCGCTCATTTTGATGTGTCTGATCAGCTCGATTTATATAATATCAACTTATAGTTTAGGACTTAAAAAATTTGAACAAATTGAATTTTAGGATGACGAATATGCTAGCAAAAAATAGAATTGAACATCTTATTTTAATCTTGGCACTCATCTTGTTAGCTGGTTTAATTTATAATTTAGGCAATATAGTCATGATTTTGATCCCTGAATTGCAGCAAGAGCTGGGAATGACAGTGGTCAAATTTCTATCAATGACTTTAGGGTTTATTGTTATTCCAACATGGATTGCTAAAAAGATCGATTTAGATGTCAAGAATATACCTGTTAAATTAAATAAAAAATCAGCAATTGTACTGCTGCTCTTAGTTTTTCTATTTAATTTCTTAATTTTGAGATCACATGAACTATATACGGCATTGATTGTAGCAACATGTGAAGAGTATCTTTTCCGCTATTTACTTTATGGTATTTTAGTAAGAACATTTAATAAAAATCAAGCGATTATTATTACTGCAGTTTTATTCGGGGTGCTGCTGCATCTTAATGGGAATTTATTAGTAAATATTTTTACTAAAATACCTGCAGGAATTATTCTGTCACAGCTTGCTGTTAGGTTTGGTTTACAGTATTCCATTTCTTTCCATTGGCTTTACAACATGGCTGTTGGCAGATTATTTTAAGGAGGACATATGATTATTATTACGATTTTAGGTATTATTTTTTATACTTTATTAGCATTCTTAACAGCATCTTTTTTAGGAAATATTTCAACCTTGTTATTTATCGGACTCTTTTATTTATTACCGCTGGTTGTAAATGCTATTTCTGTCAATTTGGCTTCTTTTAAGAAGAAAAAGCGGCTGCTCCCGCTTACCTTAATTTTTCCAACCTTATCTCTATTATCCTATACGCTATTTTCAAAATTGGTTTTATCAGGGTCAGCTTGGGAAAATTTTGTGGAGCGTAACAGTGTTCAAGCACATGATTTTTCTGTAGAAATCAGCGGCAATTTATTGGATATGTCGCAAATTATATTTGTGACTCTGCTGTACTTCAGTCTTTCAGGGCTCAATTATCTCATTCAAAATAAAAAGAAAGGAAAAAACAAGAATGCTCAAGATCGAAAATTTATCCAAACAATTTAAGGGAAACGATTTTTATTCACTTCAAGATGTGAGTTTAATGGTCAATCGAGGAGATATCGTTGGTTTAATCGGAAAGAACGGTGCTGGGAAATCTACCCTTCTCAAATTAATTGCTAAATCGATCAAACCCAGCAGCGGACGGATAATGTATTTGGGAAAGGATATTAGTCAACGGCCAAACGCTCTGGAAGATTTTGGTGTAATGATCGATCCTGTTTTTTATCCAGAAATGACTGTAGCTGACAATTTAAAATTCTATTTGGATCTTCATGGGAAAAAAGAATACTATGAAAATATCGAAACTATTTTAAAGTTAGTTGATCTATGGAAAGTACGCCATCGCAAGCCCAAAGGATTTTCTTTTGGAATGAAACAGCGCACTGCCTTGGCCATTGCCTTGGTCGCAGAACCGGAGTTTCTTTTGCTGGATGAGCCGTTTGTCGGTTTAGATCCAATCGGTGTGCGGCAGCTGATTGATATTCTGAAAAAATGGTCAGAAGAACGGAATATTTCAATGATTATTTCCAGCCATCAATTGGGAGAGTTGGAAGCCTTGTGCAACCGTTATATTTTTATTGAGAATGGCCGCCTCGCTGAAGAATTTGAAAAGCAGCAGGCTCCAAGTGTAATTGTCAATGTAACAGCGGCAGCTAAAAATCTTGATCTACCGTCTTCTATAGAGGTCAGAGACGATCTCACAGTAGAAATTCCAACAGATTTGGATGCTAAAACACTGAATCAGATATGGTTCCTTTTATCCAGCAAGGAGGCTATTGAAGGAATAGCTGTCAAAGAAAACCATCTGAGCGATTTTTTCGGAAGTGAGGAATAATCATGTCTGTTTTCTATCCTATTTTACGTTCAGTCCTTAAGCGCAAAGAAGTGAAGGTGTTTTTGGCACTTAGTCTGACCCCACTTCTTTATTTCCTTTCAACATTTTTAAAAACGAAATTGTTTTCTTTTTCCGGGCCTGCCGGCAGTAAAATTGCCTTTTTTGATTTCTTTTACGGTCAGTTTAATCTGCAGTTTAATTCTATTATTTCATCATTGGCGCTGGCTTTTCTGGCAATCAGTGTGTTTCGGACAGAGATCTCTGCGCATATTCTTTTTTTATACAAGGATATTGACAAAGGAAAAATATTTCTATCAAAAATTTTCAGTCTGATGACTGTCGTATTACTGTATTGCGGAATTTACTTCTTAGCAGCTCTGTTTACCTATTATACACGCGTAGCCCATCTTTCTTATGGCAGTCTTCAGTTTTGGAGTGATGATTTCACTTATTCCATTATTTCAAGTCTTGGTGTTGTTTTGGCTTATGTCCTTGTAGTCATGCTGTCCAGTCTGGCCTCTTTATATCTGAGCAACGGAATAGTCATTACCCTGATTTTGATTTTCAATATCTTTATGAGTTTGTCTGGTATTATTGCTGGGCTTCATTGGCTGTTTCCTGTAGGTTATGCCGATTTTGCAGAAGCAAATGGTCTGGAGATAGGCTTGCTGGCAATTACAGGGCTGACTTTTTTATACAGCGCACTTATCTATTTTTGCAGCCTGCATAAATTTAAAAACTTAGAATTTTAGGGGAATTATGGCATATAGAGAATTATGGTATTTAATTTATAAAAAAATGCCTAAAGCTTATTTTGTAATTGGTGTTGTTTTAAGTGTTATCAGTACAATCGCTGCTTTATGGCTACCCCAAATGATTAGCCAGCTGCTAAATAGGAAAATCCTAGAAAAGATTTTATCGCATAAATTACTATTAGTGGCGATGCTGGCATTTTTTATCGGAGTCTATATTCTAAGAGGTTTATCCAGTTATTTAGTAGGTCTGAGCGGGAATAGAGCTATGGTCAAACTGCAGCGATACTTTTTTAACCATATTTTAAATCTACCGGTTACTGCTTTGGATAGCTTCCAATCAGGCGATTTATCAAGCAGAATCACCTCTGATATATCTGGTTTGGTTAGAATTGCGACTGTTGTTTTTCCTCAATTATTTCTTAACATACTATCCATTATAGGAGGAGTTGTCTTTCTGTTAAGAATTAACGTGCAGTTAACGTTGGTTAGTTTGTCATTGGTTCCTTTGATAGTCTTTGTATTATGGCCTCTTAATAAAAAATTAGAATATTATTATCAAAAGCATCAGGAATATTTAGGGAAAATTTCTGGCGAAGTCAATCATAAGTTAAATCATATCCGCCTAGTAAAAGCTATGCTTGCTGAAGAAGATGAAAAGAAAGGAATCAGCAGGCTGCTGAATGATTTCATGCTAAACTTCAATAAAGTGTTGATTGTTATCGCTGCTGAATCTTCTTTGATAAGCAGTATGATTTTATTTATTATTGTGGTCTGTCTGCTTGTGGCAGGTGTCGAAGTTTCAAGAGGCAGTATGAGTTTTGCAGCTTTGACGGCTTTTATTTTATATATTACACAAATGATAGAGCCAGTCTCAGATTTATCAGATCTGTTTTCAGAACTAGCCGAAATACGCGGAATCTCTTATAGAATTATGGAAATTTTACATTTAGAAAAAGAGAAAACACTGTCTGACGATAGTAATTTAGAAGGCAGCATTGTTTTTGATAACGTTTCTTTTTCGTATGATAAATCCAAAAAAGCTTTAAACAACGTAAGCTTTAAAATTGATTCCGGGCAGCACATAGCGATTGTAGGTCCCAGTGGTTCTGGGAAGAGCACTGTCTTTTCACTGTTAATGAAATTTTATTCTGATTATCGGGGATCTATCAAAATCGGCGGAAGAGAATTAAAAGAACTCAGTCATTATGAAGCAAGAAAAAACTGCAGTTATGTGTCCCAAGAGAATACGATGCTTCAAGGCACCATTTTAGATAATTTGATGTATGGTAAAAATAAAAAGACCGCTCATTTTAGAATAGGTCGTATATTATCAGATTTAAAGCTGACTGATATGGTTGTTAACTTATCAAAAGGATTAGACACCCCAATTACTGAGACAGGAACTGGCCTATCTGAGGGACAGAAACAGCGGTTAAATATAGCCAGAGGCTTCATGTCTGACAGCAGTATCTATTTACTGGATGAAGTGACTGCCAATCTGGATGTTGAAACGGAATCTTATGTTGTTAAGGCCATTCAAAAATTAGGGAAACATAAAACCATCTTGACAATTGCTCACAGATTGAAAACGATAAAAAATGCTGATGCTATTATGGTCTTAGATGAGAATGGCAGCATCAGTGATATCGGGAAACATTCAGATTTGACTAAGAGAAGTATCTTATATCAGCGTTACCTGCAAGATCTAAATTGATTGTTATCAAATATATTGATTTTATGATAGCGAATGTCTATAGAAATAAAGAGAGGAGTAATCAATGGCAACTAAAAATTTATTATTAATTGGATCAGAAAGTTATGTTTGCCAAGATTTTCTGGAACGATACGGTCATCAATACAATGTTATTGCAGGAATTGATTTTCCTAAAACATCTGAGCGTGTGAAAAATTATTTATCGGTTGATTTTCGCGACGATAATTCATTTGAAAAAATCGAATCTTTTTTGAAAAAGCTGAGTTTAAACTTTTCGCATATTATTTTTGCGTCAGGCATTAATTATATGAACAATGTTTTTAGCGTGACATCTAAAGATTGGGATGCAACATTTAATGTCAATGTCAAGGCAGCCCTATTTTCAATGAAAGCTGTTTACGATTATTTATCAGAAAAAGCTGCAGTCGTTTTTATTGCTTCACAAGAGGGCGTTGTTGCTAACAGCATGCGAGCAGATCATGGGCCTTCTAAAAGCGCCTTAATTCATTTGGCTAAAAATTTATCAGTAGATTATTCCTTGGTAGAGGATAAAGATATTAGAGTCAATGCTATATCGCCCTTCTATATAAAAACAGCTGCCAACAGTGATTTATTAGACTCTTATTTCGGACAGCGTCTGCAAGCTAGGATTCCTTATCAAAAATTTGTTGATTTAGAAGACGTCAGCCATTCCATCCAATTTTTATTAAGTGAGCAGAGCAAGTCAATTAGAGGGCATAATCTCATCTTAGATTACGGCTATACCATTGTGTAACAAAAGTAAGTACTAATTAAGACGCTGACAATTAAATTTTATTAAAATTTAAAAGTGCTGATTGATCCGGCACTTTTCTTTTGCTTTGTCACCCTATCTTTTCCGCTGAATATCAGTTATAATAAAGTAAAGCTTTTTTAGAAAGCGTTTAATTGAACACAGGCTAAAAGCGTCGAGAAAAAGATAGCCTGCCTTATGCGCAAGCGCATGGCGTTAGGCTCCTATTTTCTTCTCGCTTTCTTAACGCCCTTTGCGACACGTCGTTTAGTTGGTCGATCTTACTAACCAAACGACGTTAGCGGGAGAGGCAGCCAAATCACTATGGTGATTGGCGTTTGTTATCAAGTGCAAAGCACTTAGATAACAATCCTCTGCCGTATCTTGTTAATTGAACACGGCTACGACACTGTGCAAAAAGATAAAGACTTCCTAGATGCTAGGCATCTTCGTCAGCTTTCCTATTTTGCTGTGTGTCGCTTACGCCTTTGTATCTTGTTAATTGAACACGAGCTAAAATCCTAGTAAAAAAGATAAACGTCCTTGTGTCTTAGCGACACAGCGTCCGTTTCCTATCTTTATACGGATTTCTTTACGCTCTTAGTATCTTATGTAATTGAACACGGGCTAAAAGCGTCGAGAAAAAGACAGCCTGCCTTATGCGCAAGCGCATGGCGCGAGGCTCCTATTTTCTTCTCGCTTTCTTAACGCCCTTTGTATCTTAATTAAAGGAGGTTCTATGCGAAAGTTTTTACAGGTAAGTTTTTATGAAATGTCATTTTATGTTGAAATCTTGATTTCTTTCATTTTAATGATTGTGCTTGTCATTTCAACATCTTTTTTAGCTGTGGATGTTCTGGGAATTTTTACTTCTCAGAGGTCTATTGAAGACTATCTGCAGAATTTTCTCAATCAGGCCATGAGTATTGCCATCGGCGTGGAGTTAATAAAAATGCTGAGCAAGCATACCTCGGCTACTATCATTGAGGTGCTGCTCTTTGCCATTGCCAGACATGTCGTTATCGATCAGAGCAACAGTCTGAATTCTCTGTGGAGTATCTTAGCCATCGTGGCTCTGTTTGCGACGCGCAAATATCTTTTTACTAATTTTGATGATTCGACCAACATTATTGTCCGGGGAAGTCAGAAGGTTAAGATTGCCAATGTTTTGGCGCGTGTCAATCTGGAAGGTAAAAACGGTGAATTGCTCAGAGATTTTGTCGTACGGCATTTGGAAGCTGAGGAAAAGCATGTCACCATTGGTGCAGCTGTTTATCTGAATGATGTTGCTTTGCGGGTTGACAGTATGAAAGACGGCGTCATTACACGGGTGGAAATCATCAAGTCACTTTCGTAAAGCGACTGAAAATTTCGATCAATTTTCAGAAAGGGAATGATTATCTCTTTTTTGTGAAATCGTACTCAAAATCATTGAAAAAACCCTTACAAAAGAGTATGATAGTAAAGAAACTGAAATTTACAAGGGAGTATGAACATGACACATATTAAATTTGATTATTCTAAAGTATTGGACCAATTCGTAGCACCGCACGAGCTGGACTACCTGCAAATGCATGTGACAGCTGCGGATGCGGCTCTTCGCAATGGTACCGGACCGGGTGCGGAAATGACCGGTTGGCTCAACCTGCCGGAAGATTATGACAAGGAAGAATTTGCCCGCATTCAAAAAGCGGCTGCTAAAATTCAATCTGACAGCGACGTTCTCATTGTCATTGGTATCGGCGGTTCTTACTTAGGAGCGCGTGCAGCCATTGATTTCTTGAACAGTTCATTTGTCAACCTGCAGTCTTCTAAAGACCGCAAAGCACCGCAAATTCTGTATGCCGGAAATTCTATTTCTTCAAACTACCTTGCTGATTTGGTGGATTACGTGGCCGACAAAGATTTCTCAGTCAATGTTATTTCAAAATCTGGTACAACAACAGAACCGGCTATCGCATTCCGTGTTTTCAAAGATCTTTTGGTTAAAAAATACGGCCAAAAAGAAGCCAACAAGCGTATCTATGCGACAACTGACAAAGCTAAAGGGGCTGTTAAGGTTGAAGCAGATGCCAGCGGCTGGGAAACCTTCGTTGTTCCGGACAGTGTCGGCGGACGGTTTACTGTTTTGACACCTGTTGGCCTGCTTCCAATTGCAGCAAGCGGTGCAGATATTACCAAATTGATGGAAGGTGCCAATGCTGCGCGCAAAGACTATTCTTCAGACAAGATTGCTGAAAACGAAGCTTATCAGTATGCTGTGATTCGTAATATTCTTTACAGAAAAGGCTATGTGACAGAAGTTCTGGCTAACTATGAACCAACACTCCAATATTTCAGTGAATGGTGGAAACAATTAGCCGGTGAATCAGAAGGTAAGGACCAAAAAGGAATATATCCGACATCAGCTAACTTCTCAACAGACTTGCACTCACTTGGACAATTTATCCAAGAAGGCTACCGCAACTTATTTGAAACAGTTATCCGTGTGGATAAACCGCGGAAAAACATCTTGGTGCCGGAAGCTGCAGAAGATCTGGACGGTCTTGGCTACCTGCAAGGCAAGGACGTTGACTTTGTTAACAAAAAAGCCACTGACGGTGTGCTTCTTGCCCATACCGACGGCGGAGTGCCAAATACTTATCTGACTATTCCTGAACAAGATGAGTTCACGCTTGGCTATACAATCTATTTCTTTGAACTTGCTATTGCCCTGTCAGGCTACCTCAATGGTGTCAATCCATTTGACCAGCCGGGTGTTGAAGCTTATAAGAAGAATATGTTTGCCCTACTTGGCAAACCGGGATTTGAAGATCTTGGTGCTGAACTCAATAAACGTCTTTAAACAAATAAGAATATACATCAGAGAATCACTCACAGTGGTTCTCTTTTTTTGCCTGATTGAAGACTTTATTTGCTATTGGGACGATTATAGGATTGGACAGTTTTAATTAGTACACTAAATTTTGCTGCTTACAAAAAAAGACTGTCTTAATTATTTTTTGAAAGCGTTTTATAATAAAGGCACAAAAATAATTAAAACAGTAAAGGAGTCACCAAAATGACAGATTGGCTAAGTATTGCAGGTAAAACTGTCGTTGTCACAGGAGCCTCATCCGGGATTGGCCGGGCAGTTGTTGAAGAATTACTCGCCTTAGACGTCAATGTCGCCAATTTTGATATTGCCGACAACGATCTTAAGCATGACCATCTTTTGTTTCAAAAGGTGGATGTCACTTCCCGTGAGCAAGTAGAAGCTGCTGTAGCAGCAACGATTGAAAGATTTGGAACCGTTGATGCCGTTGTTAATAATGCAGGCATTAACATTCCGCGGCTGTTAATTGACCCTAAAGCCCCTCATGGCAAGTACGAACTGGATGATGCTGTTTTCGATAAGATCACGACGATCAATCAAAAAGGCCTTTATCTGGTCAGTCAGGCTGTCGGCCGGGTGCTTGTTGATAAGAAAGAAGGCGTTATTATCAATATGGCCTCAGAAGCAGGACTTGAGGGTTCTGAAGGTCAGAGTGCTTATGCGGCTACCAAAGCGGCGGTTTACAGCTATACCCGCTCATGGGCTAAAGAACTGGGCAAACACAATGTTCGTGTCGTTGGAGTAGCTCCCGGCATTATGGAAGCAACTGGTTTGAGAACGCTTGCCTATGAAGAAGCACTCGGTTATACTAGAGGCAAAACGGTTGAAGAGATTCGTGCGGGCTATGCGTCGACAAGCACAACCCCACTTGGTCGCAGCGGTAAGCTGAGCGAAGTGGCTGATCTTGTGGCTTATCTCCTTTCTGAGCGTTCCAGTTATATTACTGGCGTGACCATCAATGTGGCCGGAGGTAAGACACGCGGATAAAAATTATAGGATGGTAAAAGGTGGCATTAGTTAATCGTTGGTATCGTATCTTAGATACCTTAATAGCACAGCACAGCGTCACTTTAGAAGATCTGCGGGCAGATCTTAATGTCAGCATGCACACCTTGCAAAAGAGTATTGAGCAGCTTAATGACCTATTAGACGCTGACATTCAAATTAGGCAGAGAGGCAATCAGCTCTTTCTTGAAGTTTATGATTATGCCAGGCTTGAGGATATTATGGCAGGAAGTCTCAGAAAAGAAAGCGACTTTAATTCTGCCAGCAAGCGCTGCTCTTATCTGATCAAACAGCTGATAAGAAGCACCTCGCCCCTTCTTATTGATGATTTGGCTGAATCAATCGGTGTCAGCCGAACGACAATCAATAAGGACTTAAAGCAGGTTAAGAGTTTAGCCAAGGGCTATCACATTCATATTGTAGGCAAGCCCAATCACGGTTTGGAGATTGTTGGTGAAGAACTAAATCTGCGGCTCTTTTATATCCATTATGTCTACTCTTATTTTGATTCGGATACGCTGACAGATGAGACGCTTGATTTTTTGGAAAACTTATATAGCGACTTTAAGATTCCCAGAAAAACACAGGAGCTGCTGACCAAGGTCGTCTCTATCACGATAGCGCGTATCAAGCGGGGCAAACCGCTGGAAGATTTTATCAAGTATTATACAAACGAAGTTAAGCAGTCGTCGTTTGTCGAAGCGCTGATTTATCATATTGCAATGGCTTATCAGATTTCGCTGAGTCAGTATGAACAAGATTTTCTGGTCTTTCCGCTGAATACACAGTTTATTGACGGCTTAACTTATACGCAGACGCATATCAAAGATTTACAGGCTCTCTATCAGCGCCTGGTTAAGCGTATCAAGGAGACCTTGCTGCTTAGTTTTGATGAAGAACGCTTGTTTGTGGAAATCCATACCCACTTAAAATTTTTAATTAACCGGCTTATTTTTCGGGTTCAGATCAATGATATTTTCCACGGAGAAATTCAGCAGAAATACCCTCTAGCATTTGAAATGGCTAAGGTTGCCGGAGAAGAGCTGAAAAGCCACTTCGGCTATCAGCTGGAGCAGTCAGAAATGAGCTATCTGGCCCTTTATTTTGAAATGATTTTACACGAAAATGAGCCTGCTTCTGATGGGAAGAAACGCAAAATTGCTGTTGTCTGTACGACAGGCAGAGGGACAGCAAACATGATTTATCGGCAGCTGATGCGGGTGCTTGGGCATGACATCGAAATTGTTCAGTATTCAGAAGAAGCTTTTAATCCCAGAGCAGATGACGACTATTTTGCCATCTTTACGACAGTTCCGCTGAAATTCAGCAACCTGAAATCGCCTGTTATTCATATCACCAATTTATTTGATGACCAATGGCTGCGCGAAGAATGGCAGCGGGTCAAGCACTATCATCAAAAGAACCTCAAGACGATTAATCTGCAGTTTGTCAGACTGTTAAATTCCGCAAGCTACAAAGATTATTTGAAGCAGATGGCAGACCTTTTAGGGGCTAACCAATTAGTGGACAGTGACTTTAGCCGGCGCATTTTAGAGCGGGAAGAAAAGCAGTCAACAGTCTTTGGCAACGGCATTGCCTTTCCCCACACGGTCAATCAGACACAAGGGAAAACCATTTTAATGCTGGGTCTGCTGGAAAATGGTCTTAGGGTTAACAATGAGCTGGTGGAATTTGTCTTTTTGGTAGCTATTCCTCAAGAAGTTGAATCGCAAATGGAAAGCGAATTGTTAGAACTCTATGATGATATTTTCAGAATTGCCGGTGATGATGATCTAAAAGATGACTTGAGAAAGGTAAAAACGCAAGCCGATTTTATTGCTTTAACCAGACAGAAAGGAATTTTCTAATGAATGCTATGATTGTTTTTGGAAGCATAGTGCTTGCTGCCTATGCCTTGCAGATCATGTTTGGCTTGAGACAGATTAAGCATTTCAACCACGTTTATGCCGCCTTGCGGCGTCAGGGACGTGTAGCCATAGGCCGCAGAGCCGGTAGGGTGAAATCAGGCACGATTGTCATGTTTGCTCTTGATAAAAAAGGCCGTGTTTTAGATGCACGGAAAATGCAGGGCGTGACCGTAGCCGCCCGTTTTAAAAAGATGCCTTCCTATATCGGAGAGGACATCCATTATTTTGACAGCTATAATCCCTTGGTGCGTCAGGAAAATAAGCTGCTGCAGATCGCGATTGAAGATGCCAGAGAAGTCTTTCTAAGAACAGAGGCCGGCGTTTACAAAGATGTGCCTAAGGCTGCGCCTTTGGTTGATATTGGCCTGCACGCCAAGATGCTCTTGGCTCGTCTTAAGTTGCAATTTAAAAAATCATAATTGAACACGCCTACGACTCTGTGGAAAAAGAAAAAGTTTCCTAGATGGACACAGCATCTTCGTCAACTTTCCTATTTTCCTTTGAGTCGCTTAACGGCTTAGTATCTTGGTTAATTGAACACGGGCTAAAAGCGTCGAGAAAAAGACAGCCTGCCTTATGCGCAAAGCGCATGGCGTCAGTCTCCTATTTTCTTCTCGCTTTCTTCACGCCCTTAGCGACACTTCGCTTGGTTAGTCGATTTTACTAACCAAGCGAAGTTAGCGGGAGAGGTAGCCAAATCACTATAGTGATTGGCGTTTGTTATCAAGTGCGAAGCACTTAGATAACAAGCCTCTACCGTATCTTAATAAAAGGAGTTTGTTATGAAGTATATTACAAAATTTGCTGAAGGTTTCATGAAACTGTTCCAAGCCGGCGGTGACAATTTTATCAGCTGGATGTCAGGGATTGTTCCGGTAGTCTTGATGCTTTTGGTAGCCATGAATGCGCTGATTGCTTTGCTGGGAGAAGAACGAGTCAATAGACTGGCTCAGATTTCTGCTAAGAATCCAGTCAGCCGCTACATGATTTTGCCCTTTATTTCAGCCTTCATGCTGGGGAATCCGATGGCTATCAGCATGGGACGCTTTATGCCGGAATATTATAAACCAAGCTACATAGCGTCACAAATGCAGTTCTGCCATACCTCAAACGGGGTCTTCCCTCATATTAATCCGGGTGAATTATTTGTCTGGATGGGAATCGCCTCAGGGATAAAGACACTGGGTCTCAGCCAAATGGATCTGGCTATCCGCTATTTGCTGGTTGGTTTGATTATGAACTTTATCGGCGGCTGGGTAACCGACCTCACAACCGCTTGGGTCTGCAAACAGCAGGGAGTGACTTTAAGCAAGACTCTTGATTGATAGATCAGACAGAGTTTTTTAGCTTTAGTTTTAGACAACTGTAAGGAGCTGGGCTGCGGTGAGAAGTAAAAAAATTCCGCAGAATCAGTTAAGCTTAATGAATTGAAAGAGAGAAGCCTTATGACATACAGAAGCATTAAAGTTGTAAAAGGAAGCGGCGGTTTTGGCGGACCGCTGACCATCACACCGACAGAAGAAAAACACAAGTTTATTTACATCACAGGCGGCGGCGAAAAGCCGGAAATCGTTGATAAAATCGTTGAATTGACAGGGATGGAAGCTGTTAACGGCTTTAAAACTTCTATTCCGGATGAAGAAATAGCTCTTGCCATTGTGGATTGCGGCGGCACCCTTCGCTGCGGCATTTATCCTAAAAAAGGCATACCGACCATTAATATTGTAGCGACTGGGAAAAGCGGACCTCTGGCACAATATATTACAGAAGATATTTATGTATCGGCCGTAGGTCCTGAACAAATCACTGCTGCCCAAGCTAGCGATGAAGCCGCTGCTCAGGGACAGTCTCAGCCGGCAGAACCCAAAGTTCAGACGGAAAGTTATGACACCAGTAAGAAAATTACGGAGCAGCGCGCTGAAAGCAGCTTCATCGCCCGTATCGGTATGGGAGCCGGTAAAGTGGTTGCCGTCTTCAATCAGGCAGCGCGTGATGCCATTCAAACCATGCTGAACACCATTCTGCCTTTTATGGCTTTTGTATCCCTGTTAATCGGTGTTATCCAAGGCTCCGGTATTGGCAATTGGATTGCTAAGCTGATGATTCCGCTGGCAGGTAATATCTGGGGATTGATACTCATTGGCTTTATCTGTTCACTTCCTTTCTTGTCACCATTACTTGGCCCCGGTGCTGTTATTTCACAAATCATTGGAACCCTTATCGGTGTTGAAATCGGCAAAGGAACCATTCCGCCGCAAATGGCTCTTCCAGCTTTATTTGCCATCAATACGCAAAACGGCTGTGACTTCATTCCGGTTGCCCTAGGGTTATCAGAAGCCGATGCTGAAACAGTAGAAGTGGGTGTACCATCCGTGCTTTATTCACGTTTCTTAAACGGTGTACCAAGAGTTATTGTGGCATGGCTGGCAAGCTTTGGTTTATATCAATAAAAAGAGTATAATAGCAATAAAAAGGAAGTGAGAGAAAAATGACTAAAATTTTTGAAGCCAAGGTCCTTAAAGTCGGTCCTGAGGCAGCTGGCATGATTAAGGATGCCAACATGCTGATTCTCTTTGGCGAAGAAGCTCCGGAAGATTTGGCAGAGTACTGCTACAAGATTGACAATAAAGACTTATCGGGAACGATAGCAGCAGGCGGCCGGCTGGTTATTGATCATCAAGAATTCCCGATTACCGCAGTCGGTGATGTCGTTGAAAAGAATTTAAAAAATCTGGGCCATATTACCATCTCCTTTGATGGTTCAAGCGAAGGCTCGCTCCCGGGAACCCTCCATGTTCAGGCAAGCAATCCCGCCGTCCTGGGAGCCGGCTCGATCATTCAGCTGTTCAGCTAAAGACAAGTTTCTTCAAAACAATCTGACCTAGTTTTGGAAATCTAAAAGACAAGACCAAGCGTTATAAAAGACCTCTTTAGGAGGTTTTTTATTTTGTGTGTAAATATTCTGTTACAGTATTGACATTGTATAGAGATAAACATATAATGATTTTGTAAAGGCTTTCAAAACAGGAGGATGGAAATAATGAAAAAAAGTTCTGCAAAGCATTTGGTAGCAACTATGATAGGAGCTGGAGTTCTATCGATGTCTATAATGTTAGGAGAATTTACACCACTGTATCCAAAGAATACTGACTACATTTCATCTGCAGTAGTTCACGCAAAAACAAAAAAGAGAAAAGTTTACAAAAAAGGTCAGCTTGTGAAAGTTGGTAAAGTAGAATATACAATCAATTCTGTAACAACAAGCACTAATGTAGGCGGTGAATTTGGTGATAATGCTTCTGGGACGTTCCTTATTTTAAATGTTACAATTACCAATAAAGGTACGGAACCATTAACTATTTCTGATGACTTTTTTACTTTGATGAAAGGTAAAACCAGTTATTCTGCAGATTCATCTGCAGGTGTTTTTGCAAATGAAGATGCAAACTTTTTATATTCTGAATTGAACCCAGAGAACTCAATGTCTGGAAATATTGTTTTTGATATTACTCCAGAGACTGCCAGTGATCCAAAACTTATGGTTAAGGTCCAAACAGGTATTTGGGGAACTCAAACGGCCAAAATTTATGTTAATCAGTAATATTTAGATCTCGTTTCGGGGTCTTTTTTATATGCCTCTAGCAAAACTATAATTTTCTGCTATAATAATAACTAACTACTTTTGAATTTGGAGAAATCATATATGACTGCACAAAAAATGTCAGCGCAAGAAATTATTGCGTTTATTGGAAATGCTGAAAAGAAGACTAATGTCAAGGTAACTTTTGAAGGGGAGCTGGCTGGAGCTGTGCCTGATTCTGTTGTCAAATTGGGGAATGTTCTTTTTGGTGACTGGAAAGATGTTGAGCCTTTGCTGGCAAAACTGACTGAAAATAAGGACTATGTCGTTGAGCAAGACGGCCGCAATTCAGCGGTTCCTTTGCTTGATAAGCGTCATATCAATGCCCGCATTGAACCGGGAGCAATCATTCGTGACCAGGTTACTATTGAGGACAATGCTGTTGTTATGATGGGAGCTGTTATCAATATCGGTGCTGAAATTGGTGAAGGAACGATGATTGACATGGGTGCTATTCTTGGCGGACGTGCAACTGTCGGCAAAAACAGTCATATCGGTGCCGGAGCTGTTCTTGCCGGTGTCATTGAGCCTGCTTCAGCAGATCCTGTTCGCATCGGAGACAATGTTTTGGTTGGTGCCAATGCCGTTATTATTGAGGGAGTGCAAGTAGGCAGCGGTTCAGTTGTGGCAGCCGGAGCGATTGTTACTCAGGATGTTCCCGAAAATGTTGTGGTAGCAGGTGTTCCTGCCCGTGTCATCAAAGAAATTGATGCACAGACACAGCAAAAAACAGCACTTGAAGATGCTCTGCGCAACCTCTAAAGATTCTAGCTGCTTGATTTGCCAGCAATTGTGATTGGTCTAAGGACAGTTATGCAGCGTTTATCTTTCATGAAATGAAGGTACTGCTGCTCATTTGGTGTTGGTATTTCTGCTTATTGATCAAAGAGGTTTTTCATATAAAAATAAAGCTTGTGTTTGCCACAGGCTTTTCTTGAAAGGACTAAAGATGATACTTGACCTTATTAAAATTCGCCGTGATTTGCATCAGATTCCGGAAATCGGTCTGGAAGAAGTTAAGACGCAGGCTTATCTCCTTGAGCGGATTGGTGAGATAACTGCCGGAAAAGATTTTGCAGAACAGCGCACTTGGCGCACGGGAATTTTAGTCTTCTTAAAGGGCTCGGCACCTGAGAAAACCGTTGGCTGGCGTACAGATATTGACGCTCTGCCTGTGACAGAAGAGACAGGACTTGCCTTTGCCAGCACCCATGAAGGCCGGATGCACGCCTGCGGCCATGATATGCACATGACAGTTGCTCTGGGGCTTTTAAATGAACTTGTAAAAACTCAGCCTAAAAATAATCTTCTCTTTCTTTTTCAGCCGGCAGAAGAAAATGAGGCCGGCGGTATGCTCATGTATGAAGACCATGCTTTTGGTACTTGGGAGCCTGATGAATTTTACGGCTTGCATGTTCGTCCTGACTTTAAGGTCGGAGATATTGCGACCAATAGGGGAACTTTGTTTGCCGGAACATGCGAGGTTTTTATCACTTTCAAAGGCAAAGGCGGACATGCGGCCTTTCCGCATGAGGCTAATGATGCTTTAGTGGCAGCTTCTTACTTTGTGACGCAGGTACAGACCATTGTTAGCCGTAATGTTGACCCGATTGAAGGCGGTGTTGTCACTTTTGGTTCTATGCATGCCGGTACAACCAACAATGTCATTGCTGAGACGGCGGCCCTGCACGGGACTATTCGCACCTTAACGCAGGAGATGAGCCTGTTGATTCAAAAGCGCGTACGTGAAATAGCAGAAGGTCTTGCAGCTTCTTTTGGCCTAGATGTCGATGTGGTTTTAAAACAGGGCGGCTATCTGCCGGTCGAAAATGATCCCAAGCTTGCTCAAAATCTCATGACCTACTTTGAACAAGCAGAGGGAGTTCATTTGATTGACTGCCCGCCGGCTATGACAGGGGAAGATTTTGGTTATCTGCTCCACAAGATTCCCGGTGTGATGTTCTGGCTAGGAGTTGATACACCTTATGCCCTGCACCACCCCAAAATGAGTCCTAAAGAAGAAGCTCTGCCGTTTGCTGTTGAAAAAATCAGCGGTTTCTTAAAGACAAGAGCTGAAGAATAATAAAAAAAGCTTTCCTGATGTTCAGTTTATGGACTGATATAAGGAGAGCTTTTTTATTATAAATTTCTAATATAAACTGTTATGAAAAAGGGAAGAGCACCAGCTTTCGCTGATGCTCTAGGAGATTTATGAAAAAGGGGAAATAAATTAGGAAAGTTTATCTCCCCAACCACTTGGGGAAGTGGTTGTTTTAGGATGATTAGATTATATAAGACAAACCTTAAAGAAACCTTAAACTAAAATTTTTATTTTATTAAAAGCAAAAAGACTGATTCTATCAGATTTACAGGCTGAGAGAAACAAAAATTTTGAATTCGTTCTCTTAAGTTGTTGGGGCTGCTTGTTGGTCTGAGTTAATAATAGGAAAAATGATTTAATCGTGTTATTATATTAGCATGACAAAAAAAGAACTAAGAGCTCAGATGATAGAGCATCTAAAAAAGCAGGATAAGGCTGTTAAGGCTCAAAGAGACAGGGAGCTGTTCCATAGGTTTATTGGACTTGAGTCCTATCAAAAAGCTCAGACTTTAGCAACCTATCTGGCTTTTCCGTTTGAATTTGATACATCCTTGCTGCTTGAACAGGCACAAAAAGATGGAAAACAAGTAGTGATTCCAAAGGTCTATGGCCAAGGGAAAATGGTTTTTGTTTCCTATGATGCTGCTGATTTAAAAACCAGCACGTTTGGTCTTAAGGAGCCCAGAAGCAATCAGGCTGTTGATAAGTCGCTGATTGATCTTATCCATGTTCCGGGACTTGCTTTTAATCATGACGGTTATCGTCTTGGTTTCGGCGGCGGCTATTATGACCGCTATCTGGCTGACTTTACAGGCAGTACGGTCAGTACCGTCTACCCTTTTCAGACGCTTGCTTTTGAACCCAGTCAATTTGATATTCCAGTGAAAGAGGTATTACGATATGGAGAGCTTTAAAAAATATCCTGCAACCTTATTTTTATTAGTGCTGACAACGCTGGTTTTTCTGGCTATGCAGATCGTTTATTTCGGTCAGGCAACGGAAACTCTTGCAGTCTTTAATTTTGGCGGTATGTACGGTGATGTGGTGGTTCAGATGCCCAGCCAGCTCTGGCGGTTAATAACTCCGATTTTTGTCCACATTGGCTGGGAACATTTTTTATTTAACAGTCTGACACTGTACTTTGTAGGCCAGCTGGCCGAGAGCATCTGGGGTTCTGGAAAATTTCTGCTTCTTTATCTTTTATCTGGGATAATGGGAAATATTTTCACCCTCTTCTTTACTCCAAGTGTGGTAGCAGCCGGTGCTTCGACATCTTTATTTGGCTTATTTGGTGCTATTGTGATCTTGGGCTATTTCGGCCATAATCCTTTTTTAAAACAGCTGGGACGTAATTATCAGGCCTTGATTGCCATTAATCTGCTTTTTAATCTCTTTATGCCCAGCGTGAGCATTGCCGGCCATTTGGGCGGAATTATTGGCGGACTGGTTTCCGCTATTATTCTGCCCAGTCGGACAGAAAAAGGTGCTTTTAAGCCCGGTCAGCGTTTCCTGGCTCTCCTGCTTTATTTAGGCCTTGCTCTGGGCCTGCTGTTTTTGGGCTTCCATCGCTGATGTTCGTAAAGATAAAAAGAACTCGAGGTTACTTCGAGTTCTTTTGTTTATTTTCTTTATCTAATTCTTTACCGAGGTTAATAATATAAGACTTCAGTTCATCTTTTACTTGAGGGTGCTTCAAGGCGTAATCAATTGAGGTCTTCATGAAGCCGAATTTATCGCCGACATCATAGCGTTTGCCGGTGAATTCACGCGCGAAAACGCGCTGCGTTTTGTTCAGGGTATCAATAGCATCCGTCAGCTGAACTTCATTGCCGGCACCGGGTTTTTGCGTTTCCAGAATGGTAAAGATTTCAGGAGTCAGCAAATAGCGGCCGATAATAGCCAAATCGCTGGGAGCCTCTTCAGGGGCAGGTTTTTCAACGAAGGTATCAACGCTGTAAAGGCCATTTACTCCTTCGCCCTGCGGAGCGATGACTCCGTAAGCAGAAACCTCATCGTGCGGCACCGGCATAACAGCAATGGTTGAAGCATGGGTGTGGTCGTAGTCGTTAATCAGCTGGCGTGTCAAAGGAACGGCCTGCTCATCTGTAATATCCATGAGATCATCACCCAGCATCACAACAAAGGGTTCATTTCCAACAAAGGCCTTGGCCTGCAAAACAGCATCACCAAGTCCGCGCGGATGGCTCTGACGAATGAAATGCAAGTTAATAGCAGTCGTGTCATTGACGAGCTTGAGAAGGTCTGTTTTTCCTTTTTGTTCAAGGTTGTATTCCAGTTCAAAGTTGGAATCAAAGTGGTCTTCAATAGAACGTTTTGATTTACCGGTAACAACCAAAATATCCTCAATGCCTGATTTTAAGGCTTCTTCCACGATAAACTGAATAGTTGGCTTATCAACGATGGGCAGCATTTCTTTGGCAAGTGCTTTGGTGGCCGGCAGGAAACGTGTTCCCAGACCTGCTGCGGGGATAACTGCTTTTCTCACTTTTTTATTTGGCATACGACTAACTCCATTCATTTTCTGCTTTGAATTCGTTGGACATCATTGACGTGATGGCTTCCTTGATGTTTCTGCCTTCATAGATGGATTGATAAATGGCACTGGTAATAGGCATGTAGACATCAAGTTCCTTGGCAAGTTCATAGGCAACTTTGGTAGTTGAAATACCTTCAATGACCATTCCCATATTTTTTTCAATGTCTTCTAATTTTTCACCGCGGCCCAAAGCGTCTCCTGCACGCCAGTTACGCGAATGGATTGAAGTTCCGGTAACAATTAAGTCACCGACACCCGAAAGACCGCTGTAGGTCAGCGGATCGGCACCTAATTTTACTCCCAGCCGGGTAATTTCGGCTAGGCCGCGCGTAATGACGGCTGCCTTGGCATTGTCACCATATCCCATGCCGTGCAGTGCTCCGGCTCCGACGGCAATAATGTTCTTGAGGGCGCCGGCGGTTTCGACACCGATGACATCCGGATTGGTATAGAGACGGAAGTAGTTGTTGCTGAAAAGCTTTTGCACGTATTTAGCAGCTTCTAAATCTTTTGACGCTGCTGTTATCAGGGTAATATCGCGAACAATGGTCTCTTCAGCATGGCTGGGACCGGAGACAACGACGATATCGCTGCGGAGTTCAGCTGGAATTTCTTCTTCGAGAATGACAGATAAACGCTCATGCGTTCCCGGCTCCAATCCTTTGGATGCATGCATGATAATGACCTTGTGGTCAAGCAGCTCTGCCACTTGCTTGGCAACTAGACGAGTGACCTTTGTGGGTACGACAAAAAGGATAGCATCAACATCCTTCAGGGCTTCTTTTAATTCTTTGTAGGCTTTAATCTTATCATCTAAAACCACATCTTTGAAATACCGTTTGTTGGTGTGATGTTCGTTAATTTCATCAATTTGCTCAGGGATATTGCCCCAGATACGAACCTCATGACCGTTGTCATTAAGGACTTGCGATAAGGCAGTTCCCCATGACCCGGGGCCCAATACGGCAATTTTTTGTCTCATCATTTTTCTCCTATATTTCATGGAAAGTTAACCTCATTATATCATAAAGCTAATTCATTTGTCTTTACTTAGTTGAAAGGAAATCATTATTCTTTGCATCCCTGCTGAAGCGCTGCCAGAAAATCAGCTTATATGGGTGACAGGGATTTTACTTTTGTTTTGCGAATAAATCATTTATAATAGAAGAAATTGAGAAACATTATTATCATTTAGTCTTATGTTTATCACTAAAAAGGCTTAAGGAGTGCCCAATGAAAGTTCGCGGATTTGAATTAATTTCTGACTATAAGGATAAAGACCTGCTGCCCAAACGAGAAACAGCTCATGCAGCCGGCTACGATTTAAAGGTGGCAGAGAGAACGGAGATTCCGGCTGGAGCAATCGTTCTGGTGCCGACAGGGGTTAAGGCCTATATGCAGGCTGGTGAGGTACTTTATCTGTATGACCGCTCATCCAACCCACGCAAAAAGGGCTTGGTGCTGATCAATTCGGTTGGCGTTATTGACGGAGACTATTATAACAATCCTAACAATGAGGGGCATATCTTTGCTCAGATGCAAAATATCACGAATGAGTCAGTTGTCTTAGAAGCCGGAGAACGTATCGTACAAGGTGTCTTTATGCCTTTTCTGGTAGCAGATGATGACGAAGCAAAGGGCACCCGAACCGGCGGCTTTGGCAGCACAGGAAAGTAAGAAATGGCTGATTATTTGCTGGTTATTGATATGCAGACGGACTAGCCTGTCTTGGTGTCATAAACAAGAAAAAATTTCAAAAAACACTGCAGCAATGGCAGGCTGCTGGAATAGCAAGGAAAGGAGAACAATCATAGCTAAGAAAAAAACGACTTTTGTCTGTCAGGAGTGCGGTTATAATTCGCCTAAATATTTAGGCCGCTGTCCAAACTGCAGCAGCTGGTCTTCCTTTGTTGAAGAAGTAGAAGTTGCTGAGGTAAAAAATGCGCGTGTATCTCTGACAGGCGAAAAAACAAAACCGGTTAAGCTCAATCAAGTAACTTCCAATCAAGTTGCAAGAATCAAAACAGAAATGAGTGAATTCAACCGCGTCTTAGGCGGCGGTGTTGTGCCGGGCAGTCTTGTACTTATCGGAGGGGATCCCGGAATCGGGAAATCAACCCTGCTTTTGCAGGTATCTACTCAGTTGGCCAATAAGGGATGTGTTCTCTATGTCTCAGGAGAAGAATCAGCTGAGCAAATCAAGCTGCGCAGTGAGCGTCTGGGAGATATTGACAATGAATTTTACCTCTATGCTGAGACTAATATGCAGGCTATTCGAGCTCAGATTGAGCAGATCAAACCGGATTTCCTGATCATTGATTCTATTCAGACCATTATGAGTCCGGAAATTTCCAGTGTTCAAGGGTCTGTCAGTCAGGTTCGTGAGGTAACTGCAGAGCTGATGCAGCTGGCTAAGACCAATAATATCGCTACCTTTATCGTCGGTCATGTGACCAAGGAAGGTACTCTGGCCGGCCCCAGAATGCTGGAGCACATGGTAGATACGGTTCTTTATTTTGAAGGGGAGCGTCAGCATACCTTTCGTATTTTGCGGGCGGTTAAAAACCGCTTTGGCTCTACCAATGAAATCGGCATTTTTGAAATGAGAGCAAGCGGTCTTGTTGAAGTGCTCAACCCCAGTCAGGTTTTTTTGGAAGAGCGCTTAGATGGGGCGACAGGCTCGGCTATTGTTGTCACTATGGAAGGGACAAGACCGATTCTGGCTGAGGTGCAGGCCTTAGTAACACCGACTGTATTTGGCAATGCTAAGCGCACGACAACCGGCCTTGATTTTAACCGTGTCAGCCTGATCATGGCTGTTTTGGAAAAGCGCTGCGGACTTCTCTTGCAAAATCAGGATGCTTATCTCAAATCTGCCGGCGGTGTCCGCTTAGATGAGCCGGCTATTGACTTGGCGGTTGCGGTAGCTATTGCCTCGAGCTATAAGGAAAAACCGACCAATCCTCAGGAATGCTATATTGGTGAAATTGGGCTGACAGGTGAAATCCGCCGGGTCAATCGCATTGAACAGCGCATCAATGAAGCTGCAAAACTCGGCTTTACTAAAATTTATGTTCCCCAAAATGCTTTGACAGGCCTGACCACTCCTCAGAACATTGAGGTCATTGGTGTTACCACTGTCAGCCAAGTGCTGAAAAAAGTATTTGGCTGATTTGGCAGTGACAAGCTATCCCAAAAATGGTATGATACAGCCTAGGCTAGTTGCCTTAAAGACTTATTTGACTGACTTGAAGCAAAGGAGTAACAATGTCTTATTTTGAGAATTTTTTAAAAGCTAACCAAGCTTATGTTGACTTGCATGGGACAGACCATCTGCCCATTAAGCCCAAAACCCATGTTGCCATTATAACCTGTATGGATGCCCGCCTGCATGTGGCTCCGGCTTTAGGCTTGGCTCTCGGCGATGCACATATTCTGCGCAATGCCGGCGGCCGTGTGACAGATGATGTCATCCGCTCCTTGGTTATCTCTGAGCAGCAGCTGGGAACAAGTGAAATTGTTGTTCTGCACCATACTGACTGTGGGGCTCAGACCTTTACAAATGAAGAGTTTGCGCAGCAGCTGCAGCAGGATTTGAAAGTTGATGTGTCAGATTATGATTTTTTACCTTTTACCGATATTGAAGACAGTGTGCGAGAAGACATGGCTCTTTTGCGAAATTCTCCCTTAATTCCTGAGAGTATCACTATTTCAGGGGCTGTTTATGATGTGGATACAGGCAGAGTTACAGAAGTTAAATAAAAGCGGGGGTAACCCCACTTTTAATGCTGATGACGGCAAACTCGCTTTAGCGCCTTCTATGCCCGGGCAGGTCATTGCTCTGGAATTGGGTGAAAAACAGTACCGCCTCAATGACGGCGCCTTTCTTGCCTTAGATGGGTCTGCCCAGTATAAGATGGAAGCTCAGAGTATCGGCCGAGCTATTTTTGGCGGCCAAGGAGGATTCTTTGTCATGACAACGCAAGGTCGGGGTACTCTTTTGGTAAATAGTTTTGGTTCCATTAAAAAGCTTGAGCTGCGGGGAGAGACAATTACGATAGATAATGCTCATGTGGTGGCTTGGAGCCGTGACTTAGACTATGACATCCATTTGGAAAATGGCTTCATGCAATCCATTGGCACGGGTGAAGGTGTTGTCAATAGCTTCCGCGGAACCGGCGAAGTCTATGTTCAAAGTCTCAATTTGCAGCAGTTTGCCGGTGTTCTGCAGAATTTCATAACAAGCAGCAAGGGCTAAGCCCTCCTGACAGGAGATAAAATTCCTTTTGTTTACCAAAAGGGATTTTTTTCGCCCAAATCTTGAGGATGTGCTATAATAGAAACGATTGATTTTTATAGGCACAGTAAAAAAGCATAGAGACGGGCTTCCCATGAATAATTGAAGGGGATTTTTGCTAAGTTTTCCGTCTTGCAGATAGCCTGTGCCATCTAAATAATAGGAGAGAGAAATGGCAAACAAGATTCGTGTGCGCTATGCACCAAGTCCTACAGGATTATTGCACATTGGAAATGCGCGGACAGCGCTCTTTAACTACCTTTATGCCCGTCATTACGGCGGTGATTTTATTATCCGTATTGAGGATACGGACCGCAAACGCCATGTTGAAGACGGCGAACGCTCACAGCTGGAAAATTTACGCTGGCTGGGAATTGACTGGGATGAAAGCCCGGAAACGCATGAAAATTACCGTCAGTCAGAACGTTTGGAACTGTATCAAAAATACATTAATCAGCTTTTGGAGCAAGGTAAGGCCTATAAATCTTATGTGACTGAGGAAGAATTGGCCACAGAGCGTGAACGCCAAGAGGCTGCGGGTGAAACGCCCCGTTATATCAATGAATTCCTTGGCATGTCAGAAGAAGAAAAGACTGCCTACATTGCAGAACGCGAAGCTGCAGGGATTGTTCCGACCGTTCGTCTGGCAGTTAATGAATCCGGTATTTATAAATGGCATGACATGGTCAAAGGCGATATCGAATTTGAAGGCAGTAACATTGGCGGCGACTGGGTCATCCAAAAGAAAGATGGTTATCCGACCTACAATTTTGCAGTTGTAGTGGATGATCACCTGATGGAAATTTCTCATGTTATCCGCGGAGATGACCATATTGCTAATACCCCTAAACAGCTCATGGTTTACGAAGCACTCGGCTGGCAGCCGCCGGAATTTGGGCACATGACGCTGATTATCAATTCTGAAACGGGTAAGAAGCTTTCAAAACGGGACACAGATACGCTTCAATTTATCGAAGACTATCGTCAAAAAGGCTACCTGCCGGATGCCGTTTTCAACTTTATTGCCTTGCTGGGCTGGAATCCCGGCGGTGAAAACGAAATCTTTTCTCATGACGAATTGATTGAGCTCTTTGATGAAAAACGCCTTAGCAAGTCTCCGGCCGCTTTTGATCAGAAAAAGCTGGATTGGATGAGCAATGAATACATTAAGCATGCTGACTTTGCTATTGTTTTTGCGATGGCAAAACCTTATTTGCAGGCAGCTGGCCGTTTGACGGACAAAGCTGAAAAAATGGTCGAACTTTACCAGCCGCAAATGAAATCTATCGATGAAATTGTACCGCTGACGGATCTTTTCTTTGAAGATTTTCCGGAGTTGACAGATCAAGCCAAAGAATTCATGACCGGTGATACGGTGCCGACAGTTCTTGAAGCGTTCAAGGCTAAATTAGAAGCCATGCCAGACGAAGACTTTCAGTCTGAAAATATTTTCCCGCAAATTAAGGCTGTTCAAAAAGAGACCGGTATTAAGGGTAAAAATCTCTTCATGCCGATCCGAATCGCTGTTTCTGGCGAAATGCACGGCCCGGAATTACCGGATACTATCTATCTGCTCGGCAAAGAAAAATCAATTGAACATCTGACTTCTATGCTGGAAAAGATTAAATAAAATGTTTGCTGACAGGCTGACTTGCTTTTGCCTTGCGGCAAACGAAAAGCCGGTAATTATTGCACAAAATATAATAAGAATGGGGCTGAGCTGCTTTTGCTCAGTCCCTGTTTTCTTGAAAAAACAGAGCAAGTCCCCTGTTTAAAGGGCTGCCGCTAACAACAATTAACAGGATTTGATATAATGAAAGTAAGTAGACATCAGAAAACTTATTGCTAAAACCAGAGGTGACGAATGAAAGCTAAGGAGCGCCGTCAGGCTATTTTAGAAAAATTAGAAAAAACAGAGCAGCCGCTTTCTGCCGGCCGTTTGGCTGAAGAACTGGGGGTCAGCCGGCAGATTATTGTAGGCGATGTGGCTCTTTTAAGGGCTGAAAGCCACGATATTATGGCAACCCATCGGGGTTATCTTTTGGCTGAGCGTTTGCAGGTTCCTAAATCGTATTATCATGGGAAACTGGCCTGTAAGCACAGTGCTAAGGAGGTGCGTCTGGAATTAGAGACAATCGTCCAAAATGGCGGAAAAGTACTGGATGTTGAAGTAGAGCACCCTATTTATGGAATGATTACAGCTCCTTTGAATATTGACAGTCAGGATGAGGTAGACTATTTTATGGATAAGCTGTCTCGCTATCACGGAACCTTACTAAGCAGTCTGACAGGAGGCATTCACCTCCATAGGATATCCTGCCGAGACAAGGAAACATTTGAAAAGATTTTTCAAAATCTCAAAAAAGAGGGGCTGGTATTCGAAGATTAGATATGTGTCTTGACACATGTAAAGATATGGTGTAAACTTAAATCAATACGAATGATTAAGGAGTTATCATGTCTGCTTCCCCCATCTCGAAACAACGTATCCAAAAGCTGACCCTGTCTGCGGTGCTGATCGCTTTTGCTGTCTTGATTCCGCTGGTCATGCCTGTTAAGGTGATTATCGGGCCCGCCTCATTTACCTTGGCCAGCCATGTTCCAGTTTTTCTTGCTGTATTTATATCACCGGGAGTTGCTATTGCTGTTGCTCTGGGAGCCGGATTTGGCTTTTTTATGGCTGGATTTCCTTTTGTTATTGTTATGCGCGCCTTCTCTCATCTGCTTTTTGCTGTGGTTGGTGCCTATCTGATTCAAAAACATCCTGATTTTCTGCTTAACTGGCGAAAAACGCTGTTTTTGGCATTGGGGCTCAATGCTATCCATGGTCTGGCTGAATTTTTGGTGGTTTTGATGCTGACAGTCTCCGGTTCTGTGCCTATGTCTTATTGGCTGACTTTAATTGTGTTAATCGGAATCGGGTCTGTCATTCATGGGCTGATTGATTTTTATTTGGCCTATTATTGCTGGAAATTTCTCAAGACAGCAAAAAGTATTTAAAAAACGATTAGGCAGTTCTGTCATTTGATTGCAGGGCTGCTGGTTTTTGTAAACCTGTGTTAAAATTTAGGGAAGCATTGAAAAAAGCCCTTGATTATAGTACAATAAAGGAAAAAAGTGAAGGAGACACCATGGCAGAAGAATTTAATAATGGAAATGTTCCAGAAAACAATGCCCCTGAAAATCCAGCCGGAGGGGCTCCTGTACCGGAAAACCAAATGGCTCAGCCGCAGGATCCCAAGCCAGCAGAGCAATCTGTACCAGAGCAAACGTTAGGAGAAGCCGCAGCTCAGCAAGAAGCTCAAGGTCAGCCGCAAACGCCTGCAGGAGCAGCGGAATCTGCAGCGCCTCAGCAAGAGTACGTTCAGCAGGCTCAGCCAAGCTTTGAACAGCCGGTTGTTCCTCCAACTGTTAATCCTGCATTTCAAAGTGCTCCAGCTCGTAAAGAACTGATTGTTCTCCCGATTATTTCATTTGTTGTTTCGGCGATTACCCTTCTTCTAGCTTGGTTGGCACCGCTTCCGATTATTTATGTCATTATTGCTTTCTTAGCACTTATCTATGCTGTTGTCAGCTTGATTGTCAATCTTAAACGCAAAAAAGTTTTATCTATTATTGCTGTTGTGCTGGCATCGGTAGTCTTTTTAGCCAGCGGTGCTGCTGTCTTTGTCCGTCAGCCTAAGGATGATCAGGTTAAAACTGAAAAGCAAGAGAAGAAAAAGGATAAAGATGAAGATATAGATGACGAAGACATTGATGACGACGAAGATGAGGACAAAGAAGACAGTACTGATATTCAAGACTATATTGCAAGCAGTTCTGATTATGAGTACAAATGGACTGAGTCTAAGTTTGGAGATTTAGAATTTTCCGGCTATTCTAATAAGGAAGGATCCACGGTCAAGTCTGTTCTTAAGAAATTCGGCAAGGCTTCAGATGCTACCATTAATGATGATACTCTGACTTTGAGATATGAAGGAAACAACGACGATGAAAGAGTGCGGCTTTCCTTTGAAAAGCAATACAATGGTAAGTTTATTCTTTCAAGCGGAACAATGTATTACAATTCACCAAAAGTTAAAACAACTTCAAGAGGTTCATACAAGTCTAATTGGACGCAAGGAGATGTTGACGCCTTAACTGTCGGTGACAGAGAAACTGGTTCAGGCGGTGCGAAATTAGATGATATCATCAAAAAGCACGGCAATCCTGTCGAAGCAAGAGCGATGATAACAAACTATGGCCGAGGTGTCAGAAAGTCCTTAAAGGTTCTCTACAGTGATTACTCCGGCTCTGATAAATCTAAACTGTCTTTCGTATCGCTGGAATTTGCAGAACAATCCAATGGTGATTATTTATTAATTTATAAGTATCCGAAAGGATCGAATAATTGATTTATCATAAGGATGAAAAAGGTTGGAACAAAGATTCCGGCCTTTTTCTTTGCTGTACCCTTATTCACAGTAGATAGCTCAGCTCTTATTTTATGCTTCATTTGGGACATTAAATGGCAAAAAAATACATAAAAATAAATATTTTTCGAAAATATACTTGACTTTTGAATAAATATGCAATATAATAAAGTCATTCTTTGAATAATTAATCAAAATTCAAAATAGAAAAGAGTTTGTTTTATGTCAAAAGAAAAAGTTATCTTAGCCTATTCAGGCGGTCTTGATACGTCGGTTGCTATTACCTGGCTGAAAAAAGATTACGATGTTGTTGCTGTTTGTATGGATGTCGGTGAGGGTAAGGACTTAGCCTTTATTCATGATAAGGCTCTTAAAGTCGGTGCTGTTGAGTCCTACGTCCTTGATGTCAAGGATGAATTTGCTGAGGAATATGTGCTACCGGCTTTGCAGGCTCATGCTTATTACGAACAAAAATACCCATTAGTTTCTGCTCTCAGCCGTCCGATTATTTCTAAAAAGTTAGTTGAAATTGCTCACCAAACAGGAGCAACGACGATTGCTCACGGCTGTACCGGCAAGGGAAATGACCAGGTACGTTTTGAAGTCGCTATCGCAGCTCTTGATCCTAAATTAAAGGTTATCGCTCCGGTTCGTGAGTGGAAGTGGTCGCGTGAAGAGGAAATTAACTATGCCAAAGAAAACGGCGTTCCTGTTCCGGCAGACCTTGATAATCCTTATTCAGTGGATCAAAATCTTTGGGGACGGGCTAACGAGTGCGGTGTCCTTGAAAATCCTTGGAATGAAGCCCCGGAAGATGCTTTTGGGATTACAAGTTCTGTTGAAGAAGCTCCCGATACACCGGAATATGTGGAAATTGAATTTAAGGCCGGCAAACCAGTCGCACTTGATGGCACAGAAATGAAGCTGGCTGATTTAATCCAAAAACTCAATAATTTAGCCGGCAAACACGGTGTTGGACGGATCGACCACGTGGAAAACCGTCTGGTGGGCATCAAGTCGCGTGAAATTTATGAATGTCCCGGTGCTATTACCCTCTTGACAGCTCATAAAGAAATTGAAGATTTGACCTTAGTGCGTGAGGTATCTCATTTCAAACCGATCCTTGAAAATGAACTATCCAATCTCATCTACAATGCTTTGTGGTTTAATCCGGCGACACAAGCTATTATTGCTTATATCAACGAAACACAAAAAGCTGTTAATGGGACCGCCAAAGTCAAACTTTACAAAGGTTCTGCTAAGGTCGTTGCACGGAAATCACCAAATTCACTGTATGATGAAAATCTGGCAACCTACACGTCTGCTGATACCTTTGATCAGGATGCAGCGGTTGGTTTCATTAAACTTTGGGGGCTGCCAACGAAAGTGAATGCTGAAGTGGCCAATCAAAACAAGCAATAAAAGGGTTTGAGTGATTTGTTATCATGAAAAGCGCATGCAATTATTTAGAAAATATTATCAGATAAAAGGACACAGTGATATCCATCTGAAACTCTTTTCTACCCACTCGTAAGTGTAAACAGAGAGTTACACCGAGCTTAAATAAACCTGTCCGCAGAGAGGCAGGATTTAAGAAGATAAGTGCAGTGACACTGATGGGGCTAGTTTTTCTAGCCTTTTTCTATAATAGAAATAGGATGAGGATATAAAATGACAGAAAAAAAACTTTGGGGCGGCCGCTTTGAAGCAGGGCTGGAGAAGTGGGTGGAAGAGTTCGGTGCCAGTATCACTTTCGATCAAAAGATGGCCGAGTTTGATATTAAGGGCTCTTTAGCTCATGTCAGCATGCTGGGACAGACAGGGATTATTCCGCAGGAGGATGCAGATACCATCAAAGCAGGTTTGGAGGAGCTGCTGCAGGAATACAAGGCCGGACAGCTGGTTTTTGATGTCTCAAACGAAGATATTCACATGAATATTGAGACGCTCCTAACTGAAAAAATCGGTCCGGTGGCAGGAAAGCTTCACACGGCACGTTCAAGAAATGACCAGGTAGCAACGGACATGCATCTCTACCTAAAAGCTAAACTGGCAGAAGTAGTGGAAAAACTGAGTCATCTGAGACAAACTTTGCTCAGCCTGGCAGAAAAGCATATCTACACTATCATGCCGGGCTACACACACCTTCAGCATGCCCAGCCGATTTCTTTTGGGCATCATCTGATGGCTTATTACAACATGTTTACCCGTGACAGTGAGCGCTTTGCTTTTAACCAGCAGCATACAGACCTATCGCCGCTCGGTGCAGCTGCTCTGGCAGGAACGACTTTTCCGATTGACCGGCAGATGACAGCTGAGCTGATGGGCTTTGCTAAACCGTACAGCAATTCGTTAGATGCGGTGTCTGACCGTGACTTTATTTTGGAATTTCTCGCAAATGCCAGCATTTTAATGATGCACATGAGCCGTATCTGTGAAGAACTCATTAATTGGTGCAGTAATGAGTATCAGTTTGTTACCCTATCGGATACGTTTTCTACCGGTTCTTCGATTATGCCGCAAAAGAAAAATCCTGATATGGCTGAGCTGATCCGCGGCAAATCCGGCCGTGTCTTTGGCAATCTTTTTGGTCTTTTAACGGTTATGAAGTCTCTTCCTCTGGCCTACAATAAGGACCTGCAGGAAGATAAGGAAGGTATGTTTGATACAGCTGAAACCATCACTGTTGCCATTGATATTCTTGCCGGAATGCTGGAATCAATGACCGTCAATGATGCCCACATGGCTGAGTCTACCGAGAAAGACTTTTCAAATGCAACTGAACTGGCTGATTATTTAGCTGTTAAGGGACTGCCATTTAGACAGGCCCACGAAATCGTTGGTAAGCTAGTCTTAGAATGTACCAAGAACGGGCACTACCTGCAGGATGTTCCCTTTGAGCGCTACCAAGAAATCTCAGACCTCATTGAAGAAGATATCTACACGGCTCTTCAGTCTAAGACAGCTGTAGAACGCAGAAATTCACTGGGCGGAACCGGCTTTGATCAGGTCAAAAAGCAAATTGAAGAAGCTAAGAAAGTCTTTTAAGAGCATAGGAAAGAAACCAAAAATTAATGAGATTTTTGGCTTTTTTTCATTTTATGATATAATAAGAATACTTTAAATTAATTGGAGTCATGTTTTGAAAAAAAGCTATCGCGTTAAGAGTGATAAAGATTTTCAGGCTATTTTTACTGAAGGACGCAGCATTGCCAATCGCAAGTTTGTTGTCTACAGTTTAAAAAAAGATCAAAGTCACTATCGTGTTGGGCTTTCGGTTGGGAAAAAGTTAGGAAATGCTGTCACTAGAAATGCTATCAAACGAAAATTACGCCATATTCTTATGGAACTAAGTCCCAATCTGCAGTCGCATGATTTTGTCATCATTGCCAGAAAAGGGACTGAAGAGCTTGATTATCAGGCACTGAAAAAAAATCTTATCCATGTTTTGAAACTGGCTAAATTGTATCAGGAAGGAACGACGAGTGAAAAGGAAATATAAATTAATGGGCTTGGCGTCTGTTGCGCTTTTATTTTTGTCAGCGTGCGGCCGCAGCCAGGTAAGTCATCAGTCAGAAGGGGCGTGGGAGAAGTTTGTTTATTTCTTTGCGGAAATTATTCGCTTTTTCTCTGTCAATGGCCGTATCGGCATTGGGATCATTATCTTTACGATTTTGATTAGGACAGTTCTCTTGCCTTTGTTTAATATGCAGCTGAAATCCGGACAGAAAATGCAGGAGATTCAGCCTGAGCTGAAAGCCCTGCAAGCCAAATATTCCGGGAAAGACAGAGAAAGCCGGATGCTTCTGGCTGAGGAGAGCCAAGAGCTCTATAAAAAATATGGTGTCAATCCTTATGCCAGTCTTTTTTCTCTGCTTATTCAAATGCCGGTGCTCTGGGCTCTCTATCAGGCTTTGACCCGTGTTGAATTTTTAAAGACGGGATCTTTTCTCTGGATGGATATTGGCGATAAGGATCCTTACTTTATCCTGCCGGTTCTGGCGGCAGTGTTTACCTTCTTGTCATCTTGGCTGACCAATAAGGCAGCAAAGGAGCGAAATGGCATGATGATAGCAATGAACATTATTTTGCCAATTTTCATTCTGCTGGTCGGTTTTAATCTGGCAAGCGGGGTTGCCCTTTACTGGGTAGTTTCCAATGCCTATCAAGTCTTCCAGATTCTCCTCTTAAATAATCCATTTAAGATTGTGGCAGAGCGCGAGCGCATTGAAAGAGAGGCGCGTGAGCTGGAAGCTAGGAAAAGACGTGCTAAGAAAAAAGCACAGAAGAAGAGAAGATAAGGAGAACAAATCATGGTATTGTTCACAGGAAAAACTGTTGAAGAAGCTATTGAAAATGGTTTGAAACAAATGGGAATTTCCCGAATGAAAGCTCATATCAGGGTTATTTCACGTGAAAAAAAGGGTTTTCTTGGCTTCGGCAGAAAATTAGCCCGTGTTGAAATCGAAGGTATCAATGAGAAGACGGCTCATAAAGCAGATCAAAAAGCGGTCCGCGGAGTGCCTGAGGAAGTCAATAAGCAAAATGCTCCTGTTTCCAGCAGCGCTGAGGACACAGTAGCTTTAAATAAACTCTCTAAGGCCATCAAAGAGATTGAAAAAGAAGATGGACAGCCCTTGGATGAAGACCTCAAAGAACAGCTTTTAGAGCGTAAAATTTCGCCGCAGGAAGTCCTGACAAAAAGCCAGCCAGCCAGAAATCAAGAAAAGCCTTCTGCAACTCAGGCTGCAGCACCTGCTGAGAAAGCTGAAACACCTAAAGCTAAAACGGATCAAAGTTTTGAGGAATTTGTGGCTCACGAATTCGACGAGGTTGAAAGCAGCGCTGACATTGCTCTGGCCGGGGAAGCTGTCTTACAGTATGTTCAAAATATTATTTATGAGATGGACTTGGAAGCAAGTATTGAGATGACCAATAACCGCCGTCAAATCAATCTTCAGATTGAAACACCGGAAGCAGGACGCGTGATTGGCTATCATGGCAAGGTCTTAAAATCTCTGCAATTACTGGCTCAGAATTTTCTTCATGACCATTATTCAAAACATTTTGCGGTGTCTTTGAATGTCCACGATTACATGGAACATCGGACAGAAACCTTGATTGACTTTGCTCATAAAATTGCCAACCGGGTTTTAGATTCGGGGAAAGCTTATCAAATGGATCCTATGAGCAACAGTGAGCGTAAGGTTGTTCACAAGACCATTACGGGGATTGACGGCGTCGAAAGCTATTCCGAAGGAAATGACCCTAATCGCTATGTAGTAGTGGCCTTGAAAGACCAAGGCTAAGACCTATGAATGGTTATCAGCCAACTATTTAAATGCTAATAAACAGCGGGACTGGATACAATATTTCCAGTCTTTTTTAGTGCCGTGAAGCTGCTTTTCTCTAATAACAGATTTGCAGTTTTAGGCTGGTATACAGCAAAAATGCCGGAAATTTTCCGGCAGCCTGATTAAGAAAGTGCTTGCCGTTTCGTGTGAAATAGATTGTCCAGAGATGTGGACACAAAAGCAGAAAAACAGCCGCCGGTTTTGTGCTACACTGTATGTGTGAAGGAAAGGAGGAACAATGGAGCTTACAAAGAATGAACAGCAGAGCTTTAATAACGATGATTTATTCTGGTTGCTTGTGATTGAACCTCTTATTTCCCCAAAGAGATACAAATGAAAAGTATACCTTGACACCGGTCTTTCTTTGTTATAAAATAGTCTAGTATGTTTAGTAACTGATCACATAATAGCCGGCTAAACGAATACGAAAATCTATGAGGAGGTATTCAGCGTGAAACGTACTTATCAACCAAGTAAAATCCGTCGTCAGCGCAAGCACGGATTCCGTCACCGCATGTCAACTAAAAATGGCCGCCGTGTTTTGGCTGCACGCCGTCGTAAGGGACGTAAAGTCTTGTCTGCTTAATTTTAGCTGTTAAAAATGTTTCAGCTGCCAGCAGCTTTGCCGACCGCTTTAAAAGCATTTTTATCTGACTAAAAGCATATTTGACATATAAAACAAACCCAACAGTGCTCGAGGCTGTTGGGTTTTTGTTATGCGGCATAGCAAAAATAGTGTCTTATTTACGGTGTACGACTTTAAGATAGTTTTAAACTTCAAGGTATTTTTTAGTATTTCAAACTGGAAAATGCTATAATAAATTAGTCATAGAGAAAACGCATTCAGAAATGAGGGTTTAGTATGAATTTTTCAAATCCATGGGATAATATAAAGATTAAAACAATGAATCATAAGGAAGTTATTCAATATTTTGATTCTAGGATTCATATTATTTATGTTCTGCTTGGAGAAGCTGCTTTGAAAAATCAGGAGCAGATCCTAACACTTAAGAGGGATGATTTTTATATTCTGTCAAAGGCTGAAAAGTATGAACTAACTGTAAAAAATAAGGGAAAGGTTTTTTATTTTACCCTAGATTATTTCATCAAAAATAAGAATGACAACTATGTCTATGCCTTTAAAGGTGACAGTATCAATAAGCCCAGAGCCACGGACACTGAATTACTGTATAATCTCAAGCAACTCTTGCTGCTGAAGACACTTAAGGATTCCAGCAATTTTTCTAAAATTTTTAAGCAGTATTTTACCCTGATTACCCTGCTTGAACAATATTATCAGATTGAGCTGCGAAGCAATGCCGACCAGAGTATCAAGGGGCAAATTGAGGATCTAAAATTTTACATTGACAATAATTTTGAAAAGGACATCAAGCTGTCTGATTTGGCCGATCAGCTCTATATTACCGAGCAATACCTTTCACGTGTTTTTAAGGAACAAAATGGTATTGGCATTTCAGAATATCTGATCAAACGGCGCTTATCCAAGGTACGGCAGCTCCTTTTGGAAACCGAGGACAGTATTACTGATATTGCCTTTTCAGCAGGCTTTTCTAATATTAATTCCTTTAATCGTATTTTTAAAAAGTACCAAGGGATGACCCCCAGCCAATACCGTTATGAAGCTAAAAAAGAGCTTCGAGTGACACGCTCAGCAGAAGAGATTAATCTGGAAGACTATGATATTATTCAAGAATATTTAAAAGAAGAGACTTTACATCCTGACCTTAAGCAAATTACTATCAGTCAGGATAAGAAAATTCCTTTTAACAAGCAAAAACTCATGATTAATCTAGGATATGCAGGGGATCTCCTGCATAACTCTCTGGTTAAGGAAATCGGCTATACATTGGCTTATACTTCTTTTTCTTACGGCCGTATCTGGGGACTGCTCAGCGATACTATTTTACGGCAGAAAGATGACTATTTTGACTTCAGTAAAGTAGATGAAATCATTCAAAATATTTTAGATCTAAAATTAACACCTTTTTTAGATTTAGGCTTTAAAGGAAAACAAATTCATGAATCTGTTTCGAAAATCGTCAGTCAGGAAGAATTTCGTCTGCCCTACAGCGATATGCAGGCAGTTTTAGCACGTTATGAAGCTCTGTTAAGACATCTGCTTAATAAATTTGGCTACGATGAGCTTGCTTCGTGGAAAATCGAAATTTGGAAACCCAACGCTTATGTGCTGGACACTTTGAAGCAGACTGACTTGGCTGTTTTATATGATAACGGTCATCCGGTTGATTTGCGGGAGAATGCTGGCTATTATCTGTTTTTCTCACAGATTAAAAGGAAAATTCAAGATATCATTCCAGACATAGCGGTTGGCGGCAGCGGTATCAGTCTTGATTTGGAAGCCAAAGATTACCGGCAGTTTATTGACAGCTGGTCTCAGCAGGAAGAAAAACCCGATTTTTTAAGTCTCAGTATTTTTCCGCTGGATACTTTAAAACAAGAATATACCAGTAAACAAAATCAAGTGCTTATTTCAGCTAATTCAGATTTTCTAAAACTAAGCTTGCAAAAGGCCAGAACGTTACTTGATGAATCGGGCTTATGCTCACAGCTTATTGTCTCGGAATTTAATATCACCAACAGTGCACGTGAGATTATCAATGACTCGGCCTTTAAGGGTCCCTATATTTTAAAAAATCTGCTATCTATGCTAGATATTTGTGATTTAATCGGTTATTGGCAGTTGGCTGATATGTCCTTTGCTACTTTTGATGTTAATCAAAAAGAAATTTTTGGCGGTGCCGGACTTATTTCCAAATCGGGAATAGCCAAACCCAGTTTTTTTGCTTTTGATTTCTTTAACAGTCTGGGAGACAGTTTGCTCTATCAGGCAAATGGGATTGTTGTCACTCAAAAACGCAGCAAAATAATGATTTTACTCTATCACTACTGCCATCTCAACAGTTTGTATTATTATTCCAGTCAGGAAAAATTTAATAAGACAACGATTGCTTCTATGTTTGAAAATGATGGCAAAAGCAAGTATCTATTTCGCTTTGAAAAACTTACAGAATCCAAAGAATACAAATTTAAGATAAGACGCATCGGAACTGAGGACGGCTCCTTTTTAACGGAGTCAAATCTTTTAAGTTTAAAGGATAACTTCAGCCGCGAAGAAATTAATTATTTAAAATTTAGATGTATTCCTACTTTGACGCGGGAAGAGAAAAAAGGACGCAAAGATGGCCTAGAATTTCAGGTAGAGTTAGCACCACATGATATGGTCTTTATTGAACTTGATCAGTAATGTTTAAAAAAACATGTTATTTTTTTAAACTGCTTAGCTTCCAGTTGCTATAGATAGCAAAAAAGTATTAGTTTCAGACTGATAATGCAGAAGTAAATCGCTTACATTTTTGTTTTAATAAAAGAGTAATAAAAGTTGCAACACTTACATTATTAAAATTAAAATGGAGGTTTCCAAGATGACTAATCAAAGTCAGAAATTAAGCAAATTCAGCATGATTATGTATGGTATGGGAGACTTGGCCAGTCAGTTTGTTTGGACTTTTGTTGGAACGTATCTGACTGTTTACTATACAGATATTGTTGGCTTAGCTCCGGCTGCTGTTTCAGCTATTATGTTGATTGCCCGTTTATATGATGGTTTTAATGATCCTATTATGGGGATGATTGCTGAACGTACACATTCTAAATGGGGGCGCTTTAGACCTTATATTTTGTTTGGCTCACCTTTTCTGGCGATTTTCAGTGTGTTAACCTTTACCGGACCTTTTGGGCATGGTTCCGCCGGAGTTGCTTGGGCAGCATTCACCTACATCATGGCCGGAATGCTTTATACCTTGGTCAATATTCCTTACGGTGCTATGGCTGCAGTCATGTCAACTGACGACCAAGAGCGCAATACGCTGAATGCTTTTCGGTCGATAGGGATGAATGTGGGAATGATTATTGTCAATTCTTTATCAGCTCCTATCATGCTCTTTTTCTCTCATGGCGCTAAAACGGCAGATAGTTCAGGCTACCTGATGACTGCCTTAATCTATGCAGTAGTGTCTTTGCCAATGTTCTTAGGAGTTTTTAAAACAGCTAAGGAAGTGGTCAAACCAATTCGTGCTGAAAAGGTACCGCTGAAAGACACCATCAAAAATATTGTTGGCAATAAATACCTGATGATTGTTTTTGGAATCATGATGCTGCAGATGACGGCCTATATGGGACGGATTGCCATTACATCTTATTATGTTATCTATTGTTTGGGCAGCTTTACGCTCATCTCTCTTTTGATGACGATTCCGTCTATCGGAGGTGCTCTGTGCTCGCTGTTTATAGTTCCTCTGGTTAAACGTTTTGGTAAAAGAGCGGTTCTAGCAGGTTCGCTTTTGCTGCAAGGCTTAGGATTGCTGTTGGTTTATTTCTCTGACTTCTCTAATATTACTCAGATTATTATTGGCCATATTATTTTTGGGATTTTCAATATGGGCTATCCCATTACTTTAACCATGGTTGCTGATTCTGTTGATTATCAGGAATTAGAATCCGGTGTTCGGACAGACGGTACTGCCTATGCAACCTATGGTTTGGCTACTAAGATTGGCAATGCGCTTGGCGGTGCTGTAGGTGTTTTGGTACTGTCTTACATGGGCTATAAGCCCAATGTTGCTCAAAGTGCCAGTACTCAGCAGGGGATTAATTTAATTGTTAATCTTGTTCCGGCTGTTCTCTTTGTTTTGGCTGCTGCTGTTGCTTACTTCATGTGGGATTTATCAGCAGAGCGGATGGATGATATTCATTTTCAACTGGAAGACAAGCGTGCTATTCGTGCCAGCGTTGATGAGGTTGCCGAAGATTCTCTGCAAATCAGCGACGAAACGCTTTTAGCACCGGTATCTGGTCGATTTGTTGCTCTCGAAGCTGTTAACGATCATGTTTTTGCCAGCGGAGCTCTCGGTCAAGGTATTGCCATTAAACCAGATTCCAGCATTTTACTGGCTCCTGCAGATGGAGAGGTCACTAATGTTTATCCTGCCGGTCACGTCTATAACCTGCGTACAGATAAAGGAGCTGAGATACTAATTCATATTGGTTTGGGAACTGTTGCTCTTGATGGTAAAGGTTTTGCTAAGACGGTTAAAATCGGTGATAAAGTTAAGGCCGGTCAACAGCTTGGAGCCTTTGACAGAGATGTTATTGAAGAGGCAGGCTTGGATGATATTGTTTTAGTTCTGGTGACAAACACAGGCGATTACTCGCAAATCAAATCCATAGCTTCAGGCATCCTAACGTCAGGTGCAGAAGTTTTGACATTAGACAAATAATTCATGAAGAAAAGGGCTGAGCAAAAATTGCTTTTAGCCCTTTTCTTGTGATGAGAGTTTAGCATCACTATTTAGAAATACAAAAGCGTTAGAAAACTTCAATTATCCACTTTGAGGCTTCTAACGTTTTTTATATGAAAATCCGATTATCAGCTATTAAAATATGGCTAAAAGTGAGAGATTTCCTGCTTTTTATTTTTAGGCAGCATGGAAAATGAAAAGTTTAAAAAAGTGATGATTTACTTGATACTTTTTTAATTTTTGCCTTTAAAAATTTAAAAATGTGACAATAAATAAGAATTCAAGAATTGAAATATGATGAGATTTTAGGTTTACCGGCTTTTATAATAATAACTGTAAACGATAAGAAAACTAATTAAGGGAGGAACCTATCATGAGTAAATTGAAATTCGGTATTATCGGATGCGGGGGCATTGCCAACAGCAAGCACTTTCCGGCTTTAGCAAAACTGTCAGATAAGCTGGAAATGGTAGCATTCTGTGATATTATCCCGGAACGCGCCCAAAAGGCTGCTGAGGAATATGGTATCCAAGGGGCACTTGTTACAACTGACTATCGTGAAGTAGCCAATCATCCTGATATCGATGTTATTCATGTTTTGACACCAAATGTGTCACACTCAGAAATCACTGTTGCATCACTTGAAGGCGGCAAACACGTTATGTGTGAAAAACCGATGGCTATCAATTACAAAGAAGCCAAAGCTATGCTTGATGCGGCCAAACGTACAGGTAAAAAATTAACTATCGGCTATCAAAACCGTTTCCGTGCGGATTCTCTTGCCACTAAGGACGCCTGTGAAAAAGGGGAACTTGGTGATATTTACTTTGCTAAAGCGCATGCTATTCGCCGTAAAGGCGTTCCGACATGGGGTGTTTTCCCAGATAAATCGAAACAAGGCGGCGGACCGCTGATTGATATCGGTACTCATGCACTGGACCTTACTTTGTGGTTTATGGATAACTATAAACCTAAAATGGTTTTGGGGTCTACCTATCAAAAATTGAAAGACAATCCAATGGGGAACATGTTTGGTCCTTGGAATCCAGATACTTTTGAAACAGAAGATTCGGCCTTTGGTCTTATCAAAATGGAAAACGGTGCAACTATCTTTCTTGAAGCTGCTTGGGCTTTAAATATGATTAATCCTAAGGAAGCTCAAGTTACCCTGTGTGGTGACCAAGGCGGTGCAGAAATGTTTGGTGCAGCCTTTATGGACAAAGGTTATGTTGTCTTTAATAAGGCGGCTCATGGTCAATTGGAAGAAACCAAACCTTCTGAAGCCGGCGGTGTCTTTGGATTTGCAGGAACTAGTCTTGAACAGCGCGATGCTGAAGCACAGCAATGGATTGATGCTATTATCAATGACACTGAACCACTTGTCAAACCAGAACAGGCAATCGTTGTTACTCGTATTCTGGAAGCAATCTACAAATCAGCTGAAACAGGTGAAGTGGTTGTTTTTGACGATTAATCAGAAACAGATTGGCATGAGGTATGGAACATGACAGAAAAGAAATTACATTTTGGAATTATCGGTTTTGGTTTTATGGGGCAGACTCATGCCAAAATGATTACAGAAGAATTAGACTATGCCGAATTAGTTGCAGTCTGTGATATTAATAAAATACAGCTGGAAAATGCTAAGGAAGGCTATGCAACTTATCTAACAGCAGACGAATTGCTTAAAGATGATGCCATTGACACGGTTATTATCGCTGTTCCCAACCATCTGCACTTGGAGATGGTCAAAAAAGCGGCCGCTGCGGGTAAGGATATCATTTGTGAAAAGCCGGCAGCTCTGAATGCTGAAGAATTTGTTCAAATGCAAAAAGCTGTTGCAGAAGCCAGTGTACGCTTCACCATTCACCACCAGCGTCGCTGGGATAAAGATTATCGAATTGCACGTGATGTTTATCAAAGCGGAACTTTAGGTGATACGTATACCATTCAAAACAGTCTTTACGGATTTAATGGCAATATGCATGACTGGCATATTTATCCTGAGTTTGGCGGTGGTATGCTTTATGATTGGGGCATCCACCTCCTTGACCAAATGCTTTTTATGGTTGACAGCGACATCGAAACGGTCTATGCAACGGTCAAAAATGTTATCAATAAAGATGTGGATGATTATTTCAATATTCAGCTGCAGTTTAAAAATGGGGTGACAGGACAGATTGAACTGGGAACTTATTTCCTTAGCGATGAAGATGGTTGGTTTGAACGCCATTGGTTCCTTGGAGGCAATGAAGGCAGTGCTAAGATTGATGGCTTCCATCCAAAGGGAAAAATCACTCGTACAACTGATTTGCTCCGCAATGTTCCCGGTCAAATTACCATGACAGCAGCAGGTCCAACTCGTTCATTTGGTCCTGCGCCAGAAGGCCGTATTGTGACAGAACCTCTTCCAGAAGTTAATGTTAGTCATAGAAACTATTTTGATGAGTATTATAAATATTTGACTGGTGAGGGGGAGCTGGTTGTTAAGCCAGAACAAATTCTTCGTTTGATGAAACTAATGGATGCTATTCGTGTATCTGCTAAAGAACACCGCAGCATCGCATTTGAATAAGAAATAATCTTTTGAAATTACTTGGATACGGTGTCACTGTCAACTTGCCTAACTTTAGTTATACCTGCATCTCAGTTCCTTGTCTGAAAGTAATTTCATTTGACTATACGCTATTATAGTCATTTAGTAGTTTAAAAACAGTAAGGAAAACTGTTTATCAATTTATAAAAACGATGAGGTTATTCCTGAAGCCAGTCGCCGCAGTGGTCAAAGAATTGTTAGCTTTTCTAACAATATAGGCAAATGGAAAGATTTTCATTTAGCCATGAAACCGCAGGTTTGCTGGCATGCCGAACCACATAAGGCGGACTGGACTAGGAAAATTGTTTTTAAACTAAACAACTATATTGGGAGCTCGATGCTTAAGTGGCTCCCTTTCCATTAAAGAGAAAGAGTGAAACTATGAAATTAGGATTAGTGTCAGCCATTTTGGATAAATCAAATTTTTACGAATTGATTGACGTTTGCGCTGAAAATGGTTTGGAATGTGTAGAAGTGGCTTGCTGGCCGCAAGAAAAAGCAGCGCGTCGTTACGCTGGTGTATCACATATTGATGTTGCCAACTTGACTAGGGAGAAAGCAGATGAGCTCAAGGCTTATGCTGCTGATAAAGGGGTTGAAATTTCCTCACTAGCTTACTACCCAAATCCTTTGGATGAAGATTTGGAAAAACGTCAGACTGTTATTGACCACCTTTACAAAGTGATTGATGCCTCAGCGCTTATAGGCGTTAATATGGTGACCACCTTTATCGGCCGGATGCCAAGCAAACCTGTTTCTGAAAACTTAGAAGAAGTTAAAAAAGTTTGGCCGGCTATTATTGAATATGCAGCCGATAAGGGTGTTAAAATTGCCATTGAAAATTGCCCTATGCTTTTCACTGAGGATGAATGGCCAGGCGGACAAAATCTCTTTACCACACCGGCTATCTGGCGTCAGATATTTGAGATTTTACCTTATGACAATTTTGGTATTAACTATGATCCGTCACACTTTGTCTGGCAGCAAATTGATTACATCGCTCCTTTGTATGAATTTAAAGACAAAATCTTCCATGTACACTACAAAGATATTAAGCTTTTCCCAGATAAGCTAAAAGATGTCGGTGTGATGGCGACGCCTCTTCAATATATGAGTCCTAAATTGCCGGGGCTTGGTGATGTTGATTGGGGCAAATATGTGTCAGCTTTGACTGATATTGGCTTTGATGGCTATACTTGCATTGAAGTTGAAGACAGGTCTTTTGAAAAAGATGATCAGGCTGTGCGTAATTCAATTGCACTGAGTACACGTTATCTACGTCAGTTTGTCATTTAGAAAAGAGGGAAATATGAGTATTAAAACAGCTGTAAGCCTTTATAGCTTACAAGATGAATTTATGAACGGCCGGATGTCTTTGGAAGATATCATGGCCTACCTTGATGAAAATCAAGTGCAAGGATTTGAAATTTTACCAGACCAAATGCTGCATGGCACGCCACATCCAAGTGAAGAAACCTTGGCTGAGTGGGACCGCATCATGACAAAAACGAAATCAAGACCTGTTTGTGCTGATGTTTTCTTAAACACCAATCTTTATAACAACCGTACTTTAACCGAAAAAGAATGTGTTGACTTGCTGATTGATGAAATCAAGCTAGCTCACCGTCTTGGTTTCAAGCTGATTCGTTTGGTGTCAATGGTGCCAAGTTTCGTCATTGAACCCTTGCTTCCATACGCAGAAAAATATGATGTGGCCTTTGCCCTTGAAATTCATGCTGGTATGAGTTTTAACGAACCCGCTACAGCAAAATTCATTGAAGAAATGAAACGCGTCAACTCGCCTTACTGCGGTATTGTCGTTGATACAGGTATTTTCTGCCATGCTATTCCACGCGTCTTTAATAACTTCAATGAAAAAGTTTTAGGTGTTGATCGCGGTGTGATTGATCTGTTCAATGCACAATTTGATAAAGGGCTTGATGGTACACACTTAATTTCTCGTGACCGTAAGATGGTTCCTGAGTTGGAAAAATTTGCAACTCCTAAGAACATGCCTTACATTATGCTGGCAGACGGCTATGAAAACACACCATTGTCTGCACTTGATGAATTGATGCCTTATATTAAGCACTTTCATTTTAAACTGTGGGAAATGACAGAAGAGGGTATCGAATATTCTATCGACTACAAGAAGATTTTGCAGTATCTCCACGATCATCATTACGATGGTTATGTCGCAACCGAATATGAAGGCAATCGCTGGATTTTGCCGGGCAATCCGATGGTAGAAAAAGAACAGGTAGCTGCTCATCAAAAACTCTTGCGTGACCTGATTGCTGAAATTGAAGGATAGGAGGGAACAAATGTTTGATAATAATGTTTTTAAAAAGGATTCTTGTAAAAATACAGTAGTAGACGGCAAAACTGTCGGTTTTGAATTGGAAACATATATTACTTATTACCGTGCCATCCCTTTATCAATGGTTAACGATATTCGTGTTAAAGTTGATGGGACTGAAGTACCGCGTGAGGCTATCCGCTGCAGTGCAGAAGGAAAAGATTGGTTCACACTTGATGAAATGACTACTGTGACCACCTACAAATGGGAATATGATGTTCCTTTGAAGATTCGGGTTATCCAAGATGGTGGTCTTCCGGCTGGTGAACACGATGTTGAGCTGACCGTTATCACACGGACTGCCTACATCCCTATTCCGATCCAAGGGGTCAATACACGCAAGGTTACTATTGCCTAAATTTTCAGCCTGTTCCTAAACTCTTGCATATACTGTGCAGGAGTTTTTTTGCAAGGGACATCAGTTCATCTTTGCGGCTGTCATTAAAATGAAAGGATTAGACTGATATGCAGTCACATCAGCGATCGATGCGATTTTCAGCCAAAAAATCCTAAAAAACTTTAATTTTAGCGGTTCAAGCTGTCAGAATTTTGGTAAAATAGACATAACGTTGAAAGGGGGTGGCAAGGTGGCAAACTCCATTTTAGAAACGATGCAGACGATTGAAGCAGAAGCTAAGGCAGTTCTGGCAGATTATGATAACCAGATTCAGGCGCTCCGTGCTCAGTCTGCAGAGGACTTAGAGCAAGTAAAATTGGATTGTGACCAAGAAACAAAACTTCAGGTATCAAAACTAGAAGCAGTATTAACCCAGCAAAAAACAGATCTGCAGGCGAGTTTGGCAGAGACGATTGCTAAAAATGATCAGCATGTTCGCTCCGTTCTGTCGGATAAAAAGGCAGGTCTCGTTCAGCAAATTGTGGACAGGGTGGTAGAAAAGTATGGCAATTAGTCAAATGAAAAAAATTTCCATCGTTTTTGCCAAGGATAAGCTGGATGCTGTTTTATTGACCTTGCAGCGCTTAGAAAACCTGCAGGTGCGAGAGATTGCTCAGATGGAAAATTGGCAGGAAGTCTTTGAACGCTCAGAGGTCCAGCTGCCGGCTATTTATCAGGCCGATCAGGAGAAGGGAAAGAGACTTGAAGGCGAAGAAGCCCTCCATTATCTTTCTCAGCGTCAGCAGCATCTGGAGACGACTATTGATAAGCTGCGCTCTTTCATACCAAAAGAAAGCTTTCTGACGGCTCTGCGTAAGGAAGCTTCCTCACTTTCTTTTGAGGAATTGGAGCATTACGGCAAGGACCAGCAGGCTGAGCAGGTGATTGATCAGGTTAATCAAAGAATCAGCCGTCTTCATGTTCTTGACGGACAGATTGCTGAAAATGAAACTGATATTGCCGGCTTAAGCAAGTGGAAAGACTTGGAAATCACCCCCAAAGAATTACAGAAATTTGATTTTGTGACTGCTGCTGTGGGAACTATTCCTAAGACGATTGATGACAATCCTTATCGCGAGCTGCGGGAGAATCCCGATGTTCAGTGTCAGGAAATCTTTAATTCAGAAGTTGAATACGGTCTTCTTATTTTCTTTGATAAAAAGGCTGATCTCCATTTGGAAGATTATCACTTTAAACCTTTTGAGTATGAGAGATCAGTACTTCCGGCGCAGGCGATTGAACAAATGCAAAGGGATGTTGAAGAATGGTCCAAAGAAAGGCAGCAGCTTTTAGAGGAACTGCAGCATTCGCAAAAAGATTTGGAAGATTTAGAAGCTGAAACAGATTATCTTTTGAATCTCTATTCCCGCCAAGAGGCTAAGAAGAAACTGGCCAGCACAGAGCACTTGGTTGCTTTGGAAGGCTGGGTAGAAAAGGATCAGGTGGCGCGCCTGCAGGCCGAACTGGCACGGGAGTTTGGCGACAGCATTTACCTTCAAGAGGTAGATGTAGAAGAGTCAGACTGGGAAAGGGTTCCGATTAAGCTGCGCAACCATCCCTTGGTTGAGCCCTTTGAGCTGGTGACAGAGATGTATTCTCTGCCTAAATATTATGAAAAGGATCCAACACCGATTTTAGCTCCCTTTTACTTCACCTTTTTTGGGATGATGGTGGCTGACTTAGGTTACGGACTGCTTTTGTTTACAGCGACTTTCCTAGCTTTAAGGTATTTTCATCTTTCCAAAGGAACCGCTCGTTTTGCCAAATTCCTTAATATTTTGGGCGTTTCGGTTTCCCTTTGGGGACTTATCTATGGCTCGTTTTTCGGCTATACGCTGCCTGTCGTGCTGATATCAACAACGACAGATGTTATGACGATTTTGGGGCTGTCGGTAGCCTTTGGCTTTATAACAGTGGTAGTTGGGCTGCTTTTAGGCGGTTTCCAGAAAGTCAGAATGAAGAAATATGCAGAAGCCTATCATTCCGGATTTGCCTGGTGTCTCATTTTGATTGGCATCTTACTGTTGGCATTGGGATTGATGCTGCCTCAGCTATCGGCATTGATGACTGTTGGTGCAGTGTTGGCTGTTGTTAATGCTGTAGGGGTTGTGATTGCTTCTGTTATTGAGGCAAAAAGTCTGGCCGGCATCGGCTCGGGGCTCTTTAATCTCTATAATATCTCGTCTTATGTTGGTGACTTAGTCAGCTTTACCCGCTTAATGGCTCTGGGGCTGTCGGGAGCAAGTATCGGTTCAGCTTTCAATTTGATTGTCGGTCTTTTCCCGCCGCTGGGACGCTTTACAGTCGGTGTGCTCATCTTTGTGCTTTTACACGCCATCAATATTTTCCTGTCGCTTCTGTCGGGTTATGTGCATGGTGCGCGTCTTATATTCGTTGAATTTTTCGGTAAATTCTATGATGGCGGAGGTGAAGCCTTCAAGCCCCTGAAACCTGTTGAAAAATATATCAAAATAACTAAAACTCATTTGGAGGACAAATAAAATGGAACATTTAGCAAGTTACTTCTCATCACACGGCGGTGCCTTCTTTGCAGCTTTGGGCGTTGTTTTAGCTGTTGGATTCAGCGGTATGGGCTCTGCTTATGGTGTTGGTAAAACAGGTCAGGCAGCAGCAGCCCTTCTGAAAGAACAGCCGCAAAAATTTGCTCAGGCTTTGATTTTGCAGCTTTTGCCAGGGACACAAGGTCTCTACGGTTTTGTTATCGGCATGCTGATTTGGCTGCAGATTACACCGGATCTGCCGCTTGAAAAGGGCGTTGCGTATTTCTTTGTTGCGCTTCCAATTGCTTTGGTTGGTTATTTTTCAGCTAAACATCAAGGAAATGTGGCTGTCGCAGGGATGCAGATTTTGGCTAAACGCCCTGAAGAAACAATGAAGGGTGTTATCCTGGCTGCCATGGTAGAAACCTATGCGATCTTGGCCTTCGTTGTATCCTTCCTGCTGACGCTTCGTGTGTAGACTGATCTTCTTACCGCAGCAAAATGATAAGAAGGAGGACGTCTTGTGAGTGAAGCAAATCCATTAAAGACATCAATTATTGAACAAGCACATCAAGAAGGACAGCTGAAATTAGAGGCTGCAAAAAAACAAATTCAAAACGATTTTGAAGACCGCAAGGCGCAGCTTCAGACAGAAAAAGCCAATGAGCGCCAAAGTCAGCTGAAAGAAGTCAATCAAAGCTTTCAAATAGAAGCTCAGCAAATCAAAAATCAAGAGCGCCAATCGACCTTGGTATCAAAGCAAAAAGTCCTAAAAGAGCTCTTTGCTTCAGCTCTTGAACAGATGGAAAACTGGCGTCAGGAAGAAGAATTGTCCTTTGTCAAAAAGGTTCTTAGCAAATACGGGCAAAGGGCAGTTACTGTCCAGTTTGGCCAGCTAACGGCTGATAAATTGGACTCAGGCGTTTTGCAGCAGCTGCAGGCTGATTTTCCCCATGTGACCTTTGACGACCATCCTATTGCTGATGAGGCCGGTTTGGTTATATCACTTGGGAAAATTGATGACAATTACCTGTATGCCAACTTGATTGATTCGATCTACAAAGAGGAGAGCTCTCGTATTGCTGCTGACATTTTCAAAGAGGATTAGGAGGATTTGAGATGGATGCAAGTCAATTCTCACAAATTAACACGACTATCAGTGTTAAAGAACGAGAGCTTATTACTCTGGATCAATTTGAAAAACTCCTGCAGGCTCCTGATACTGAAAGCTTGGCGCTTTTGCTGCAGGCAACCTCTTACCGCCTGTCAGTAGCTGATTTAGAAGATCTCAATCTGATTGATCAGCAATTAACATCAAGACTGGCCAAGGAATATGCCTGGGCTTTTGCTGAATCGCCGGATCAGGACATCGTCAGCATGTTTGCTCTGCGCTATGTTTACCACAACATTAAAGTTTTCTTCAAAACCAGAGCTACCAAGCAGGAGTTAAAGCATCTGCTAATTCCTATCGGCTCTCAGCCTTTGGAAGCTTTGGAGCATTTGATTTCAACCTTTAGTTCGGAAAATTTCCCGGAATTTATGGTGAATGAACTGGCTATGATATGGGCGGAATATGAGGACTATAAAGATATTCGGGTTTTAGAAATCGGAACAGACTTGGCCTATTTCAAGCATTTAAAGCGTCTGGCCAATCAGGTGGAATTGGAGTCAGAAGTCTTCAGTCAGGCAATTAGATTGATGATTGATTTTTACAATGTTATCACTGTCCAGCGTGCGCTCTCTCAGGGAAAGCCTCAGAGTTTTATGATGCAGCTGCTTTCTGACGAGGGGAGTCTCTCAGCCAGAGAGTTTATTGAGCTGGGTGAAAAGCAGGAGCTCATCTCTTGGTTCACTCAAGTTAATCCCAACCATTTCAATACGGATTGGGCGGAATTTGAAGATAAAATGCGCCAAGGCAGCATATCAGCAGTGGAATTAGAGTATCTTTATGACCTCATGCAGTTTCAGCTGCTGGATCCGGCTAAATACACTGTCGAAGGACCGCTGGTTTTAGCGCGTTACTTGCTCTGCCGGGAATTTGAGGTTAAAAATTTACGTCTGCTTTTATCAGCAATCAGCAATCAGCTGCCGCTGGAGCTGGTTAAGGAAAGGATAAGGCCGATTTATGGACAGTAAAAAATACAAAATTGGTGTGATTGGAAATCGTGATGCCATCCTGCCTTTTCGTATGATAGGTTTTCAGACCTTTCCTGTTAATCAGGCACAGGAGGCCATTAATCAACTGCGAAAGCTGGCCAAAAATGACTATGGTATCGTTTATTTGACAGAAGATATTGCTGCTGAAATTCCTGATACGATTGCTTACTATGACAGTCAGGTCACACCGGCTCTTATCCTCATTCCGACCCACAAAGGAACAACAGGGCTTGGTTTGCAGCGGGTACAGGACAATGTGGAAAAGGCCGTCGGCCAAAACATTCTCTGATGCTTCGCCAAGTGAGGTACCATAAGAGCAAAAATAGATTAGTCGAAAGAATTCAAGTCAGCAAAAAGAAAGAACTTTCTAAACATAAACACAGCTCAATACTGTATTATAGGCGGAGCTGTCTCAGTTAGCTGTTTTTTCAAAAGACAGCTATAAAAGCTAAGATTTTAGAGCTGCGGTCTGTTTTAACGCTGTGTTTTGAGAGCTGTATCTTAATGGAGGAAACATCTTGAGCCAAGGAAAAATTATAAAAGTGTCAGGTCCCTTAGTTGTGGCTTCTGGCATGCAGGAGGCCAACATTCAGGATATCTGCCGGGTTGGCCATCTAGGCTTGATCGGTGAAATCATTGAAATGCGCCACGATCAGGCTTCTATTCAAGTTTATGAAGAAACATCCGGTATTGGGCCGGGTGAACCTGTTGTTACAACGGGAAGTCCTTTGTCAGTAGAATTAGGACCGGGGTTGATTTCACAAATGTTTGATGGTATTCAGCGGCCGCTGGATCGTTTTAAAACAGCTACAGACAGTGATTTTCTGATTCGCGGTGTCACAATTCCAAGTCTTGACCGTGAGGTGAAATGGACCTTTAAACCAAGTCTTGAAGTCGGCAGCCAAGTTGTTTCCGGAGACATTTTGGGAGTTGTCCAAGAAACCTTGGTTGTTGAACACCGTATTCTGGTGCCCGACAAGGTATCCGGCAAACTCATCGCGATTTCAGCAGGTGACTTTACTGTTGATGATATTGTCTATGAAATCGAACAGGCTGACGGTTCTGTTTTCAAGGGAACGCTCATGCAAAAATGGCCGGTTCGAAAGAGCCGTCCGGTCGCTCAGAAATTGATTCCGGTTGAGCCTCTTGTGACAGGACAGCGTGTGATTGATACGTTCTTTCCTGTCACAAAAGGCGGAGCTGCTGCCGTTCCGGGGCCGTTTGGAGCTGGTAAAACGGTTGTTCAGCACCAGATTGCCAAATTTGCCAATGTTGATATTGTTATCTATGTCGGCTGCGGTGAACGCGGAAACGAAATGACCGATGTACTCAATGAATTTCCGGAATTGATTGACCCTAATACCGGTCAGTCCATCATGGAGCGAACAGTTTTGATCGCCAATACGTCAAACATGCCCGTGGCTGCGCGTGAAGCTTCTATTTATACCGGTATTACCATTGCTGAGTATTTCCGTGACATGGGCTATTCTGTTGCTATCATGGCTGACTCGACATCTCGCTGGGCAGAAGCGCTGCGGGAGATGTCCGGCCGCTTGGAAGAAATGCCGGGGGATGAAGGTTATCCGGCCTACCTTGGCAGCCGTATTGCTGAATACTATGAACGTGCTGGCCGTGCGCGTGTGCTTGGAAGTGACGGACGCGAGGGAACGATTACAGCTATCGGTGCGGTGTCACCTCCCGGCGGTGATATTTCAGAGCCGGTCACTCAAAATACCCTTCGTATTGTCAAGGTTTTCTGGGGACTGGATGCGCCGCTGGCACAGCGCCGGCACTTTCCGGCTATCAACTGGCTGAGCTCATACTCGCTTTATAAGGATGAGGTTGGCAAGTATATTGACAAGGTGCAAAATACGCGCTGGGCTGCTAAGGTGACCCGTGCCATGAATGTTCTGCAAAGAGAGTCCAGCCTTGAAGAGATCGTGCGTCTGGTCGGTATTGATTCACTGTCAGATCAAGACCGCTTAACCATGGCTGTCGCTCGGCAGATTCGCGAGGACTACCTGCAGCAAAATGCTTTTGATACAGTTGATACCTTTACGTCTTTCCCTAAGCAGGAAGCTATGCTGACTAATATTTTGACCTTTGCAGACGAAGCCGGCAAAGCTTTGGAATTAGGGGCTTATTACACTGAAATTATGGACGGAACAGCTGATGTTCGCAACCGCATCGCCCGCAGCAAATATATTTCAGAAGATCAAATAGAAAAGATTCAGGTGCTTGCTGAGGATGTGCGCGACAGTATCCATCAAGTGCTGGCAAAGGGAGGTATCTAGCATGAGTGTTCTTAAAGAATATCGTACAGTCAGCGAAGTTGTCGGCCCTTTGATGATTGTGGATCAAGTTGAAGGTGTCCAGTACAATGAGTTGGTTGAAATCAAGCTCCACGATGGTCAATTCCGCCAGGGACAGGTCCTGGAAGTTCAGGAAGACAAGGCCATGGTGCAGCTGTTTGAAGGTTCATCCGGAATCAACCTTGAAAAAGCCAAAGTTCGCTTTACAGGGCACCCGCTTGAGCTGCCGGTGTCAGAAGACATGGTGGGTCGTATCTTTAATGGTATGGGTAAGCCGATTGACGGCGGACCCGAGCTGATTCCTGAAAAGTATCTGGATATTGACGGACAGGCTATCAATCCGGTAGCGCGTGACTATCCTGATGAATTTATTCAAACGGGAATTTCAGCTATCGACCACCTCAATACCCTTGTCCGCGGACAAAAGCTGCCGGTATTTTCGGGTTCCGGTCTGCCCCACAATGAATTGGCAGCGCAGATCGCCCGTCAGGCAACGGTTTTGAATTCTGATGAAAATTTCGCCGTGGTTTTTGCAGCTATGGGAATTACCTTTGAAGAAGCTGAATTCTTCATGAATGACCTGCGTCAGACAGGGGCGATTGACCGGTCGGTGCTCTTTGTCAATCTGGCTAACGACCCAGCCATCGAACGTATTGCAACACCGCGTATTGCCCTGACAACAGCAGAATACCTGGCCTATGAAAAGGACATGCACGTTCTTGTTATCATGACGGACATGACTAATTACTGTGAAGCCTTGCGTGAAGTCTCTGCAGCTCGCCGTGAAGTTCCGGGCCGCCGCGGTTATCCGGGCTATCTCTATACCAACCTCTCAACGCTGTATGAACGTGCCGGCCGTCTGATCGGCAAAAAAGGTTCTGTTACCCAGATTCCGATTCTGACTATGCCTGAGGATGACATTACCCATCCTATCCCTGACTTGACCGGTTATATCACAGAAGGCCAGATTATCCTGTCACATGAGCTTTATAACAGCGGCTATCGTCCGCCGATCAATGTGCTTCCGTCACTGTCCCGGTTAAAAGACAAGGGAGCCGGTGAAGGGAAGACCCGCGGGGATCACGCAGCAACCATGAATCAGCTTTTTGCAGCCTATGCCCAAGGCAAGCAGGCAAAAGAACTGGCTGTAGTGCTGGGAGAGTCTGCCCTGTCTGAAACCGATAAACTGTATGTCAAATTCACCAATCGCTTTGAAGAAGAATATATCAATCAAGGCTTTTATACCAACCGCAGCATTGAAGAGAGCCTTAATCTGGGCTGGGAGCTTTTATCCATTCTGCCGCGAACAGAACTCAAGCGGATTAAAGATGATATGCTGGATCAATACTTGCCTAAAAGTCAAGAAAATACAGCTGATTAGATCAAAAGAGCTCCTGTCCATAGAAGCTCAAGGGAGGTGATAATCGATGGCACGCTTAAATGTCAAACCGACACGAATGGAATTAAGCAATCTTAAGGAGCGCTTGAAAACGGCAACCCGCGGGCACAAACTGCTTAAAGATAAACGTGATGAACTCATGCGTCGGTTTGTTGATTTGATTCGCGAAAATAATCGGCTCCGGCAGGAAGTAGAAGCTGCCCTAGTCAGCAACATGCAGGACTTCGTTGTGGCTAAATCGCTTGAAAATGACCTGATGGTGGAGGAAATTTTTGCGGTTCCGACAAAGCAGGTTCAATTGTTTATCGAAAAAGAAAATATTATGAGTGTCACTGTTCCCAAAATGCACAGCCAGATAGACAGTCCTTACGGCAGTGATGAAGGAGATGTCGTCTACAGTTATCTGGCCTCCAACAGTGAAATGGATGCAACTATTCAGAAAATGGACGGTTTGGTGGAAAAGCTCCTGCGTTTGGCGGAAGTTGAAAAATCCTGTCAGCTGATGGCGGATGAAATTGAAAAAACCAGACGCCGTGTTAACGGCTTAGAGCACTCAACCATCCCGCAATTAAAAGAAACCATTCATTATATCGAACTCAAACTTGAAGAAGCCGAGCGGGCCAATCTCGTTCGTATCATGAAAGTCAAAGATTATTAAAAATCCTGTTCTTTTTAGAAGAAGCTATTCTTTCTGGCTCTTTGTCAACTATAGTGGGTGATGAAAAGCTAAGTTCTGGAGAGAACCCAGTTGGTTCTCTCTTTTTTGCTGTTCAAGATAAGATAAATCCGTTTCTTGAAGTTAGGGAAATTACGATAACCAAACCCTTGACGCTTGATATCTTTGATAAGCTTGTTAGTTGCCTCGAGCTTGGCGTTTGAGTCATCTAGCTCGAGTGCGTTCGTAATATAGGGCCTGTATTTTTCAAAGGTCTTAAAAACAGTGAAAAATAGGGTGTTGACCGTCTCTTTGCAGTCGTGAATCAACTCGAAAAAGTGTTGGCTATTCTTTTTCTGG
>NZ_KE384084.1:446221-806358 GCF_000423725.1 Streptococcus devriesei DSM 19639 | reverse complement strand
TAGGTCCCGTGGTGTAGCGGTTATCACGTCGCCCTGTCACGGCGAAGATCGCGGGTTCAATTCCCGTCGGGACCGTAAGAGACTCGTTAGCTCAGTTGGTAGAGCATTTGACTTTTAATCAAAGGGTCACTGGTTCGAGCCCAGTACGGGTCATAGGATGCGGGTGTGGCGGAATTGGCAGACGCACCAGATTTAGGATCTGGCGCTTGAGGGCGTGGGGGTTCAAGTCCCTTCACCCGCATGAGGGATTAGCCGGCTTAGCTCAGTTGGTAGAGCATCTGATTTGTAATCAGAGGGTCGCGTGTTCAAGTCATGTAGCCGGCATAAATAGTATGCGAACGTAGTTCAGTGGTAGAACATCACCTTGCCAAGGTGGGGGTCGCGGGTTCGAATCCCGTCGTTCGCTTTAAGAGAGGCCGGGGTGGCGGAACTGGCAGACGCACAGGACTTAAAATCCTGCGATGGTTAAACATCGTACCGGTTCGATTCCGGTCCTCGGCATAAAGAATAGGCACCCTTGGCTCAACTGGATAGAGTACCTGACTACGAATCAGGCGGTTGCAGGTTCGAATCCTGCAGGGTGCATGGGCGAGTGATTGGTTGAGGCTGATGACTTGTTTAAGGGAGAAGAAGCGGGAAGTAGCTCAGCTTGGTAGAGCACTTGGTTTGGGACCAAGGGGTCGCAGGTTCGAATCCTGTCTTCCCGATACATTATTCTATTAAAAATTGAAAGACTGGAGTTGTTTACTCCGGTCTTTTTTATAACTTTATTGGAAGTATCTAAGTTTATGGCTGATAATATAATATTAGATTATTGAGGAATGGCTTAGTAACAGTATAGAGTTTGTCAAATCGTTAACCTGCAGTCTGTTGTTATTTCTGCCTGTTTGAATTAAAGTTCAAAAAAAGATGCGAGAAGTTCGAATGGTTTTCTGGCATCTTTTGTCTTTATTGGGTGATATTTTGTTATTTGCTTCCAAAAAAAGTTTGATAAAGGGCTCGGACGGCTGCTTTTTCTTGCTCAGTTTTGATGACGAACATGACTGATACTTCGCTGGATCCCTGCGAGATCATTTCCAGATTAATATGTTTCTTTGAAAATGCTTCAGCAGCCTTAGCCGTGACACCGATATGGCTCTTCATGTTTTCTCCAACAATCATAATGATGGACAGGTCACGTTCAATTTCAACTTCATCAACTTCTAATTTACGAGTTAATTGCGAGATAATTTCCTGCTCTTTTATTGGTGTCAGCTCACGCCCTCTAAGAACAATGGACATGTCGTCAATACCGGTTGGGATATGCTCCCAACGAATATTCAGCTCTTCTAAAATCTGAAGGACTTTGCGCCCGAAACCAACTTCTCTGTTCATCAGGTATTTAGAAATGTTGATGCTGACAAAATCATCGTCACCGGCAATTCCGATAACCGGAATCGTATCTCCGGTATGTTTGAGCACAATTTTAGTTCCCGGATGATTAGGGTTGTTTGTATTTTTAATGACCAGTGGAATTTTTCCGCGATAAGCTGGAATAAGTGCCTCATCGTGAAGGACGGAAAAGCCGGCATAGGCTAATTCACGCATTTCCCGATAGGTTAATTCGGAAATGGACTGAGGCTTGTGTACGACACCGGGGTGTGCCGCAAAAATACCATCAACATCTGTGAAATTTTCGTAAAGATCGGCTTTGACACCGGCAGCTACGATTGAGCCGGTAATATCTGAGCCGCCGCGAGAGAATGTGCAGATTTGATTGTCAGTTGTGACACCAAAAAATCCTGGAATGACTAAGACTTCGTCGCTGTCACGCAGCTCTTCCAGTTTATCATAGCTGGATGGGATGATCTGTGCATTTCCCGGTTCACTGGTGACAATAATACCAGCTTTTTTGGGGTGTACATAGCGGGCAGGCAGGTCATTCTTTTTGAAATATTCAGCAATCAGTTTTGCGTTATTGTCTTCTCCGGCAGCTAAAAATGTATCATAGAGAAAATCATTGTTATCAATAGGCAGATTGGCAAGATCAATAATTGCCTTGGTAATTTTTTCCAGAATACCTTGTCCAAGTCCGAGTTCATCAATGATAGAGCGATAGCGGTTGATAATCCAAGTTTGATCTGCAGTAACATCCTTTTCTGAAACATAAGATTTGTAGTATTTGATCAGGGCATCTGTTACTTTTGTGTCTTGATCGTTACGCTTGCCTGGGGCAGAAACAACGACAAAACGACGGCTGTCATCAGATTTTACAATAGTTAAGACCTTTTCAAGCTGAGTGGCAGAGGCGAGCGAGCTCCCTCCAAATTTTACGACTTTCATATGTTCTCCAAATTTCAATAAGATTATACAAATTATAGCAAAATTCAGAAAATTTGTCAGCAGTTTTTGTGGTAAAATGGTTGAAGGAAGGGGATATCATGACAGTACAAGCAATCATTTTTGATATGGATGGTGTTCTTTTTGATACCGAAAGTTTCTATTATAGACAGCGTGAACTTTTTTTGAACAGCAAGGGAATTTCAATGGAGCATTTGCCGCCGGAATTTTTCATCGGCGGCAATATGAAACAGTCTTGGCGGCAGATTTTAGGGAGTGATTACGATAAGTGGGACACGGAACAGCTGCAAAAAGAATACACTGAGTACAAAAACAGTCATCCTCGGCCCTATAAAAATTTGATTTTTTCAGATGTTAAAGATGTTTTAGAAAGGCTTAGGCAGCACGAAATTAAAATTGCTTTAGCTTCCAGTTCGACTAAGTCTGATATTTTGATGGCCTTGAGAGAAACGGCTATTCTACCTTATTTTGAATTTGTTTTATCCGGAGAAGAGTTTACTAAAAGCAAGCCTGATCCGGAAATTTACAATGAAGCAGCACGAAAATTGGGCATTCCAAAATCTGATATCTTGATTATTGAAGACAGTGAAAAAGGAATTACTGCGGGGACATCTGCTGGAATAGAGGTTTGGGCTGTTGAGGACAGGACTTTCGGCCTTAATCAAAGGGCGGCTAAGCGCCTGATTACTAATTTAACACAGGCAGTTGACCTTCTTTTGGGATCAAGTGATTAAAAAGTACTTTTTCTTTTTGAGAACTCTTTGTTTTTATGATAGAATAGAGATGTTGAAAAGTTTGATATTCAAACTATTTTCACATTAAAAAAGTAAGTTACAGTGATGTATCTTGATGATTTAAGAATTAGAGATGGGGAATTAGAAAATGGATTTTAAAGAAATTCTGTACAGTGTAACCGATGGCGTGGCGACCTTAACTCTTAACCGTCCGGAGGTTTCAAATGGTTTTAATATTCCGATTTGTGAAGAAATATTAAAAGCTGTTTCTGCTGCAGCAGAAGACGAAAATGTCCAAATTTTGTTAATTAATGCCAATGGGAAAGTATTTTCAGTAGGCGGCGATTTGGTAGAGATGCAAAAAGCGGTTGATGATGACAATGTTCAGTCTCTGGTCCGTATTGCAGAGCTGGTGAATGAGATTTCCTTTTCTCTGAAACGGTTGCCTAAACCGGTTGTGATGAGCACAGATGGTGCGGTTGCCGGTGCTGCAGCTAATATGGCGGTGGCGGCAGATTTTTGCATTGCCAGTGACAAAACCCGCTTTATTCAAGCCTTTGTCAATGTCGGTCTTGCTCCTGATGCCGGAGGTCTTTTCCTCTTGAGCAGATCAATTGGGATAACTCGTGCCACGCAATTAGCTATGACCGGTGAAGCGCTGACTGCGGATAAGGCGTTAGAATATGGTGTTGCCTATAAGGTTTGTGAATCGGAAAAACTGGAAAAAATGACGGACCGCCTGATTACCCGTTTGAAACGTGGGTCGGTCAATTCATATAAAGCCATTAAGGAAATGCTTTGGCAGAGTTCTTTTGCCGGCTGGCATGAGTACGCCAAGCTGGAATTGGATCTGCAAAAATCCCTTGCGTTTACAGATGATTTTAAAGAAGGCGTCCGCGCCTATACGGAAAAACGGCGTCCAAAATTCACAGGGAAATTGCAGTGATAAAACAATAAAAGATAGGGTATCTCAAGAGAGTTCATTGAGGTACCTTTCTTTTTAACAGAAAATATTTTTTTGAATTAAACTTGCAATTTCAGTAATCTTTTGATAAACTTTGATAGTCAAAGTTTATTTTCGTATAGGAGGTGGCAGATTGGATTATAATCAAATTAATTCTTACTTAGTTGATATTTTTAATAAAATCATGATTATTGAAGAGATGAGTTTGAAAACGAGTCAATTCAAAGATGTATCTTTAAAAGAGATGCATACGGTAGATATAATTGGAAAAAATACCAATGTGACACCGAGTGATATTGCCCATGAGCTGCTGGTAACTCTGGGGACTGTCACGACCAGCTTAAATAAACTTGAAAAAAAGGGTTATATTGAGCGAACACGCTCGCAAATGGACAGGCGTGTTGTTTATTTGACTCTGACACAAAAAGGCAGACTGCTTTATCGTTTACATAATAGATTTCATAAGAATGTTGTTAATCGCATTACGAAAGACATGGATACGACAGAGCTTGGTGCTTTAGAGAAGGGACTGAGTAACCTTCATCAATTTCTTGAGGGGTTGGTTTAATGGCTTTTGCAAAGATTAGTCAAGCAGCATATTATGTGCCTTCACAGGTTGTGACCAATGATGACCTGTCCAAAATAATGGATACCAGCGATGAATGGATTGCCAGCCGGACAGGTATCAAGGAGCGCCGTATCAGTCAAACAGAAGATACCGGTGATTTGGCCAGCCGAGTGGCTGAGCAGCTTTTGCAAAAGGCGGCATTAAAGGCTGAGGAGATAGACTTCATTATTGTTGCTACAATTACACCTGATTCTATGATGCCTTCGACTGCTGCCCGTGTTCAGGCGGCCATTGGTGCTGTTAATGCCTTTGCTTTTGACCTGTCAGCGGCCTGCAGCGGTTTTGTTTTTGCCTTATCAACAGCTGAAAAACTTATTAAATCCGGTCAGTATCAAAAAGGTCTGGTTATTGGTGCCGAAGTCATGTCCAAATCAATTGATTGGACAGACCGAAGGACGGCTGTGCTATTTGGCGACGGTGCCGGCGGTGTGCTTTTGGAAGCAGATCATTCTGAGCATTTTTTGGCCGAATCTATTCACTCTGACGGCAGCCGCGGGGACGGCTTGACTTCCGGTTCCTATGCTATTTCCTCGCCGTTTTCACAGGAGGCTGAGAAAGACAGCGGCTACTTGAAAATGGACGGCCGGGCAATTTTTGATTTTGCTATTCGCGATGTATCAAAGAGCATTTCAGCCTTAATTGAGCAATCAGGCTTCTCGGTGGATGATATTGATTGTTTCCTGCTGCATCAGGCTAATATCCGAATTTTGGATAAGATGGCTAAAAAAATTGATGCTGACAGAGAAAAATTCCCTGCTAATATGATGAATTACGGCAACACCAGCGCTGCCAGCATTCCGATTTTATTAGCTGAATGCATCGAAAAGGGAACCATAACTTTGGATGGTTCACAGACTGTTCTCCTCAGCGGTTTCGGCGGAGGTTTGACATGGGGCAGTTTAATTGTTAAAATCTAGTTATACATTTTGTGCTTAGCACAGTATATAAAAAATATTTCTTAAATAAAGGAGAAAAAACATGGCAGTATTTGAAAAAGTACAAGAAATTATCGTCGAGGAGCTTGGAAAAGACGCAGAAGAAGTTAAAATGGAAACAACTTTTGATGAGCTTGACGCAGATTCTTTAGACGTATTCCAAGTCATCTCAGAAATCGAAGATGAATTTGATATTCAAGTCGAATCTGAAGAAGGTCTTCAAACAGTTGGTGATTTAGTTGCTTTTGTTGAAGAAAAAACAAAATAAGTAAGTTTTTGAGAGTATTCTTATAAGAATATTCTTTCTTCTTATTGTGATAGTTTGACTGTCAAATTATTGAGTGAAAAGCTTAGAAAGTTTATATAAAAATGAAAACGCGTATTACAGAATTATTAGATATAAAATATCCTATTTTTCAAGGAGGAATGGCTTGGGTAGCTGACGGTGACCTGGCAGCAGCTGTATCGAAAGCTGGCGGTCTGGGCATTATCGGCGGCGGAAATGCACCTAAAGAAGTTGTCAAAGCTAATATTGACAAGATTAAATCTGTTACAGATAAGCCTTTCGGAGTCAATATCATGCTTTTGTCTCCTTTTGCAGATGACATCGTTGATTTGGTTATTGAAGAAGGTGTTAAAGTTGTGACGACCGGTGCCGGAAATCCCGGCAGATATATGGAACGTTTCCATGAAGCAGGAATTACTGTTATTCCGGTCGTTCCTAGTGTGGCTCTTGCTAAACGTATGGAAAAACTGGGTGCTGATGCTGTGATTGCCGAAGGTATGGAAGCTGGCGGTCATATCGGTAAATTAACAACGATGACTCTGGTGCGCCAAGTTGTAAATGCTGTTGACATTCCTGTTATCGGAGCCGGCGGTGTTGCTGACGGGCGCGGAGCAGCAGCAGTGTTCATGCTGGGTGCTGAAGCTATTCAGGTAGGAACACGCTTTGTCGTTGCCAAAGAGTCCAACGCTCATCAAAATTTCAAAAATAAAATTTTGAAGGCTAAAGATATTGACACTGTTGTATCAGCTTCAGTGGTCGGTCATCCGGTACGTGCTATCAAGAATAAGCTGTCTTCTGAATATGGTCAGGCTGAAAAAGATTTCTTAGCTGGGAAAAAATCGGCTGAAGAAATTGAAGAACTTGGTGCCGGAGCCCTTCGGAATGCTGTTGTTGACGGAGATGTGGATAATGGTTCTGTTATGGCAGGGCAAATTGCAGGATTCGTTACTAAAGAAGAAACCTGTGAAGAAATCTTAAAAGATCTATACTACGGAGCAGCGGAAGTTATTAAAACTGAAGCAGCGCGTTGGGCAGATGTGAAATAATCCTTACTAGTGATAATAGTAAAAGACAACATAGAAAGGAATTAAATCCGGCCGGAGAGCTGAAAAAGCACAGCTGCCAGACCTTAGCAGTATGCAGATTGCAGCTATTTTAGGTCAGGCTGCCTCAGGAACAGCAGTTTCTGAAATGGTTTGTTTTTTCCTGCACTCCAGCCGACTTTGATATCTTAGTTATGACTAAAACAGCATTTTTATTCGCCGGTCAGGGTGCTCAAAAGCTTGGCATGGCAAGGGATCTATATGAAACCTATCCAGTTGTCAAAGAGACTTTTCAAGCAGCTGAATCGGTGTTAGGCTATGATGTGCGTGCGTTGATTGATAGTGATGAAGAAAAGCTGAATCAAACACGTTATACGCAGCCTGCTATTTTAACAACCTCGGTAGCCATCTACCGTCTTTTGAAAGAAAATGGCTGTCAGCCTGATATTGTAGCCGGACTTTCTTTGGGTGAATATTCAGCGCTTGTCGCGGCCGGAGCAATTTCCTTTGGAGATGCGCTGAGTTTAGTCGCTAAGCGCGGTGAATTCATGGAAACAGCGGCACCTTCAGGTACTGGAAAAATGGTTGCTGTCATGAACACTGACCCAAAAGTAATTGAAGATGTGTGCCAAAAGGCAAGCAGCAAAGGCATTGTGACGCCGGCTAATTATAATACACCGGCTCAGATTGTTATCGGCGGAGAGGCTGCTGCAGTTGACTATGCTGTAGCTCTGCTGAAAGAAGCCGGCAGCAAGCGTCTCATTCCTCTTAAGGTTTCCGGACCTTTCCATACCGCACTGTTAGAACCGGCCAGCCAAAAATTGGCAGAAGTTTTAGAAACTGTTGACTTTTCTGATTTTGATATTCCCTTAGTCGGCAACACTAAAGCTGAAATCATGCAAAAAGATGAGATTAAAAGCTTACTTGCCCGTCAGGTGAAAGAGCCTGTGCGTTTTTATGACTCTATTGCGGTTATGCAGGAGTTTGGCGTGGATGACTACATTGAAGTCGGTCCCGGTAAGGTCTTAAGCGGCTTTATGAAAAAAATAGATAAATCCGCTAAAGTCTCAGCTGTTGAAGACTTAGCAAGTCTGCAGGCCCTTTTGGAAAATTAGAAAGGTAACGACAGAAATGGAAATTAAAAATAAAAATGTTTTTATCACAGGCTCAACTCGAGGTATTGGCCTAGCGATTGCGCATAAATTTGCTCAGGCCGGAGCCAATGTTGTCTTGAACGGACGTTCAGAGATCTCGGAAGATCTGATTGCAGAATTCAAGGATTACGGCGTTACTGTCGCAGCTATTTCAGGCGATGTGTCGCATTTCGACGATGCTAAGCGCATGGTTGATGAGGCGGTTGAAGCACTCGGAAGTGTTGATATCTTGGTTAATAATGCGGGTATCACCAATGACAAACTCGTGTTAAAAATGACCGAAGAGGACTTTGAAAAAGTTCTGAAGATTAATTTGACCGGCAGCTTTAATATGACAAAGTCTGTGCTGAAACCAATGACTAAGGCTCGTCAGGGTGCCATTATCAACATGTCCAGTGTTGTCGGACTTGCCGGCAATGTCGGTCAGGCTAATTATGCAGCTTCCAAGGCTGGTTTGATTGGCTTTACAAAGTCTGTTGCCCGTGAAGCGGCAGCCAGAAATGTGCGTGTCAATGCAATCGCGCCAGGCTTTATCGAGTCTGACATGACCGATCGTATCCCTGATAAAATGAAAGATGCCATGCTGAATCAAATTCCCATGAAACGATTTGGAACAACAGACAATGTAGCCGAGGTTGCACTCTTTTTGGCTCAGCAGGATTATCTGACAGGCCAGGTTATTGCCATTGACGGCGGCATGACCATGCAATCATAATTGATAAGATAACTAAATTTCCCCCAATAAAGGAGAACAATATGACATTACAAAGAGTTGTCGTAACTGGTTACGGCGTTACTTCACCAATCGGACATACACCAGAAGAGTTTTGGAACAGTCTTCATGACGGAAAAATTGGTATCAAACCTATTACTAAATTTGATGCTTCAGAAATTCCGGTTTTCAATGCCGGAGAAATCCAAGATTTTCCATTTGATAAGTATTTTGTGAAAAAAGACAGAAACAGAATGGATGACTATTCTCTTTATGCTATCTATGCTGCTATGGAAGCTTTGGAAAATGCTGCGCTTGATATGGCTAAAACAGTTCGTGACCGTGTCGGTGTCATCGTATCATCGGGTATCGGCGGTCTGCAGGAATTAGAAGATCAAATCATTCGTATGCATGAACGCGGTATGAAACGCATTAAGCCGATGTTTATTCCTAAGGCTCTGTCAAATATGGGTGCAGGTAACATCGCTCTTAAGATCGGTGCTCAAGGGGTATGTAAGTCTATTACAACTGCCTGCGCATCAGCAAATGACGCTATCGGAGAAGCTTTCCGTGAAATTAAATACGGTTTTCAGGATGTTGTCTTAGCCGGCGGATCAGAAGCTTCTATTACTAGAATCGGTATCGGTGGTTTCAACGCTCTTACGGCTCTGTCTACCACAGAAGATCCTGAACGCTCTGCTATTCCGTTTGATAAAGACCGCAATGGTTTTGTCATGGGAGAAGGGGCAGGGGTGCTTGTTCTTGAAAGTTTAGAGCATGCCCAAGAACGCGGTGCTACTATTTTAGCTGAGGTTGTCGGCTATGGCAGCAACTGCGATGCTTACCATATGACAACACCAAGACCGGATGGCTCCGGTGCCGCAAAAGCAATGAAGCTGGCTATTAAAGAAGCAGGTATTGAACCTAATCAAGTTGGCTATGTCAATGCTCACGGAACTTCAACCCAAGCTAATGAAAAAGGGGAAAGTCAGGCTATTGTTGCTGTTTTAGGCAAAGATGTCCCAGTATCCTCAACGAAATCTTTCACAGGACACCTGCTGGGTGCAGCTGGTGCTGTAGAAGCTATTGCAACCATTGAAGCAATACGCCACAACTTCTTGCCTATGACGGCTGGTACTAAGGAAGTATCCGAAGATATTGAAGCTGACGTTATCATGGGCGAAGGCCGCGAGACAGCAGTAGACTATGCTATTTCCAATACTTTTGGCTTTGGCGGTCACAATGCTGTTCTGGCTTTCAAACGCTGGGAGGCCTAATTCATGAATATTTCAGAAATCAAAGATTTGATGAGTCAGTTTGACAGCTCCAGTTTGCGTGAATTTTCCTATAATAACAACGGTGAAGCCCTTGTCTTCAGCAAAAATGAATCAGTTGCAGCAGTTCCTCCTGCAGCTGTGACTGAAGCGGCTACTCCAATTGCAGCGGTTTCAACCCCGGCTCCTCAAGCAGCAGAAGCTCCGGCTCCCCTTGTTGAAGAGCCAACAGTGGCTGCGGCTGAAGGCGATGTTGTTGAGAGTCCCTTGGTTGGAGTGGCTTACCTCGCATCGGCTCCTGACAAACCAGCCTTTGTTTCTGTTGGCGATCAGGTCAAAAAAGGACAGACGCTGCTTATCATTGAGGCTATGAAAGTGATGAATGAAGTGCCTGCACCAAAAGACGGTGTTGTCACGGAAATTTTAGTAACAAATGAAGAAGTGGTTGAATTTGGAAAAGGACTGGTACGTATCAAATGATTGATATTAATAAGATTCGTGAGGCGCTTCCTCACCGTTACCCTATGTTATTAGTTGATCGTGTTCTTGAAATCAGTGATGATGAAATTGTTGCCATTAAAAATGTGACAATCAATGAACCCTTTTTCAACGGTCACTTTCCTCAATATCCTGTGATGCCGGGCGTTTTGATTATGGAAGCTTTGGCACAGACTGCAGGTGTCCTTGAACTGTCAAAAGAAGAAAATAAAGGTAAGCTTGTTTTTTACGCAGGTATGGACAAGGTGAAGTTTAAAAAACAAGTGGTTCCCGGCGATCAGCTCGTCATGACGGCCAAGTTTGTTAAGCGCCGCGGAACGATTGCTGTTGTTGAAGCAAAAGCGGAAGTAGATGGAAAACTGGCGGCAAGCGGAACGCTGACTTTTGCGTTGGGGAATTAATACATTAAAACCTTAGGAGAAATGCATCATCATGTTTAAGAAAATTTTGATTGCCAATCGTGGTGAAATTGCTGTGCGTATTATCCGCGCAGCCAGAGAATTAGGAATTACGACTGTTGCAGTCTATTCAGAAGCAGATAAAGACTCGCTTCACACCCTCTTAGCAGATGAGGCTGTGTGTATTGGGCCGGCTAAATCAACAGATTCTTATCTTAATATGAATGCTGTTTTATCGGCGGCCATTGTAACCGGAGCTGAGGCCATTCATCCAGGTTTTGGTTTTTTAAGTGAAAATTCTAAGTTTGCAACGATGTGCGAAGAGATGCGGATTAAGTTTATCGGTCCGGCAGCTGCCGTTATGGATAAAATGGGGGATAAAATCAATGCGCGTGCTGAAATGATCAAGGCTGAGGTCCCTGTTATCCCGGGTTCTGACGGTGAAGTTTTCACGGCTGAAGAGGCCTTGAAAATTGCTGATAAGATTGGCTATCCGGTTATGCTGAAAGCGTCTGCCGGCGGTGGCGGCAAGGGCATTCGCAAGGTTGATAAAAAAGAAGACTTAACGGCGGCCTTTGAGTCGGCTTCCCAAGAAGCTCTGGCAGCTTTTGGCAATGGTGCCATGTACTTGGAAAAAGTTATCTACCCGGCACGTCATATTGAAGTGCAAATTTTAGGAGATTCTTTCGGTCATATTATTCACCTTGGAGAGCGCGACTGCTCACTCCAGCGTAATAATCAAAAAGTTCTGGAAGAAAGCCCTTCTATTGCCATTGGTAAGACCTTACGCGGTAAAATGGGAGATGCTGCTGTTCGGGCCGCAAAGGCGGTTAATTACGAAAATGCCGGCACCATTGAATTCCTTTTAGATGAGGCGTCCGGGGAATTCTATTTCATGGAAATGAATACACGTGTTCAGGTTGAGCATCCGGTGACAGAATTCGTTACCGGTGTTGATATTGTAAAGGAACAGATTCGCATTGCTGCAGGCCAGGAATTAGCTTATCAGCAGGATGACATCCGGATTTGCGGCCATGCTATTGAATGCCGGATTAATGCAGAAAATCCTAGATTTAATTTTGCTCCCAGTCCGGGCAAGATTAATGATCTTTTCCTGCCAAGCGGCGGTGTCGGTCTGCGTGTTGACAGTGCCATGTACAATAATTACACCATCCCGCCTTACTATGACAGCATGATTGCCAAAATTATCGTTCACGGAGAAAATCGCTTTGATGCTCTGATGAAGATGCAGCGTGCTTTATATGAGTTTGAAGTGAGCGGTGTCGTTACAAATGCTGAATTCCAGCTTGATTTAATTTCTAATTCAAATGTTATTGCCGGTGACTATGATACATCTTTTTTGATGGAGACTTTTTTGCCGGCTTATACAGAGGATAAAGAATAGGTGTTGATATGGCTTTATTTGAAAGAAAAAATAAGTATATCCGTATAAATCCTCAGCGTTCTATGAAACGGACAGAACCTCGGGAAACACCGGAAGTTCCAGATGAGCTGTTTGATAAGTGTCCGGCTTGCAAACACATGATTTATCAAAAGGACCTTGGTTTAGCCAAAATCTGTCCCAAGTGTTCTTATAATTTTCGTATCTCAGCTCAGGAACGCTTAGCGATTACAGTTGATGAGGGATCTTTTCAAGAAATGTTTACAGGTATTGAAACAAAGGATCCCCTTGATTTTCCTGATTATAAGGAAAAATTGGCGGCTGCTCGAGCCAAGACAGGTCTTGATGAAGCTGTCATGACAGGAACAGCTGCTTTTGCCGGACAAAAAGCAGCTCTTGCTATCATGGACTCTAATTTCATTATGGCTTCGATGGGAACGGTTGTTGGTGAGAAAATTACCCGTCTGTTTGAATATGCAAGAGCAGAGCTCCTGCCGGTTGTTATTTTTACAGCCTCTGGCGGTGCCCGCATGCAGGAAGGCATTATGAGTCTGATGCAAATGGCTAAAGTCTCAGCAGCAGTAAAACGTCATTCTAATGCAGGCCTTTTTTACTTAACAGTGCTGACAGACCCTACAACCGGCGGTGTAACAGCCAGCTTTGCTATGGAAGGCGATATTATCTTGGCAGAACCTCAGGCTTTGATTGGTTTTGCCGGACGCCGTGTTATTGAGACAACTGTCCGTGAAACCCTGCCTAAAAAGTTTCAAAAGGCTGAGTTTCTGTTAGAACATGGCTTTGTTGATGCTATCGTCAAACGAACAGACATGAAAGAAACGATTGCAAAACTGCTTGCATTTCATGGAGGTGGCAAATGAGTAATGTGTCAAGAATACTCAAAGAAGCTCGCAACCAGTCGCGTTTGACAACTCTGGATTATGCTGAGCAGATCTTTGATGACTTTATGGAATTGCATGGCGACCGCCATTTTGCAGATGACGGTGCGATTGTCGGCGGTATTGGACTGCTAGATGGCAAGCCGGTTACAGTTATCGGTGTTCAAAAGGGAAAAAATCTGCAGGATAATCTTAACCGCAATTTTGGTCAGCCAAATCCTGAGGGCTATCGCAAGGCTTTGCGCTTGATGAAGCAGGCAGAAAAATTCAAAAGGCCTGTGGTTACACTGATTAATACGGCAGGAGCCTATCCTGGCGTTGGAGCAGAAGAAAGAGGTCAGGGAGAAGCCATTGCCCGCAACTTGTTAGAAATGAGCGACCTTAAAGTGCCGATTATCGCTATTATTATCGGTGAAGGCGGATCCGGCGGAGCCTTAGCTCTGGCTGTTGCAGACAGGGTTTGGATGCTTGAGCATACCATGTATGCTGTTTTGAGCCCGGAAGGTTTTGCTTCCATTCTTTGGAAAGACGGCAGCCGTTCTATTGAAGCTGCTGAATTAATGAAGATCACCGCCGGCGAACTGCTCAAAATGGGAGTTGTAGATAAGGTTATTCCTGAACATGGCTATTTTTCAAGCGAAATTGTTCAAATGATGAAGACCAATTTGATTGAAGAACTCAATAAACTTGAACAGCTGGATGTAGCTGATTTGCTGGAAGAACGTTACCAGCGTTTTAGAAAATATTAACAGTTAATCTCATCTTAAGGTGAGATTTTTCTATTTTTTTAAAAGAGATTTTCAGCCAAGAAAAGTCCTTAGAGATATGGTATAATTGAGGGATAAGGATAAAGGCGGAAAAACGATGAGTAGATTGATTCCCGGACGTGTCCGTAATGAGGGCATCCACTTTTACGAACAGCATTTAGTCTCTATTTTAGAGGAAGAAGATAATTTTTTGATTGCACAGGTTGCTGACTGCAGAGTCTGCTATTCTCTCGAAGATGATCTTGTTTCCTGTCCTTGCGATATGTTTCAAAAAAAGGGCTATTGTTCCCACTTAGCAGCTGTTGAACACTATCTAAAGAATCATCCCAAAGGGAAGGATCTGGCCGATAACCTTATCGCTGATGAACAGGATCTGGAAGAGAGAAAAGAGAAGACTTCTTTTGGCAGCCTTTTTCTTGATGGCTTGACAATGAATGAAGACGACAGTGTCAAATACCGTCTGTCCGCCCAGGGCAGTCAGAGTCCTTTTTCGGCAGATTTTTGGTGGACTTTAAAGCTCAACCGCCTGCCTGACAAGCGCTCCTATGTTATCCGTGATATTAAGGCTTTTTTGACTGTTGTCAAAAAGGAATCCTATTACCAAATAGGCAAAAATTATTATGAGCCGCTCTCTCTTTTGCAGTTTGATGAGGCCAGTCAGGAATTGATTGAATTTTTGTGGCGCATTGTTCCTGATACGGCTCGTGCCGATACAGACTTTTTACTGCCCAATCATGCTCGCAATTTGGCCTTGCCAAGCGGTTTTTTTGAAGAAGGTGTCAGTCTCTTAAATGATCTTTATGAGTTCTCTTTTGAAGGCGAGTCGCAAACCTATCACGATTTGAACTTCAAGGAATTAGACAGTTCAGCGCAGCTGTATCAGTTTAAGGTGACGGTTCACCGTCAGTCTATTGAGCTGATTATCAATGAAAAGCCTGTAAAATTTTTCTTTGATAATCAGTATTTGCTTTATCATAACACCTTTTATCACCTCGATTCCAAGCAAAGAAAAGTAGCTGCTGCCATTAAAAGCCTGCCTTTAGAAGAAGATCTGGCTAAGCATATCTACTTTGATTTTGAAGATCAGGCAAAGCTTGCGACCAGTCTTTTGGATTTTAAAAAGCTGGGCAGGGTTGAAGCACCTGCCAGTTTTGATATCCGTGATTTTGAGGTTATTTTTAATTTTGATCTGTCAAGCAATCAAGAACTTGTGCTGCATTTGGTATTTGATTACGGACAAGTTAAAGTTTCCAGTCAGGAAGAAAAAGAAGCTCTGCCTTTTGCCAGTCATTTTAAAAAGGAAAAGAAAATTGCCAACCTTCTTGAACTTTATGGTTTTTCAAAGGGATTTACTGCCTATCACCCGCCTCTGAAAGCTCAGGAACTTTACAGCTTTTTCACGGAAACGCTGAACCATTTTGAACGTATCGGCAAGGTTAATCTTTCTGCGTCGCTTGAGGCCCTGCGCTATCTGGAAAAACCAAGGATTGATATTAAAACGAATCAAGGCTTGCTGGATATTTCCTTTGATTTTTCAAGTATTTTTGAGAGTGATATTGATGATGCTCTGACAGCTCTTTTTGAAAATCGTTCCTACTTTGTCAGCAAGTCTGGGAAATTGGTTCTTTTTGATGAAGAAACTCAAAAGGTCAGTCAGGCTCTGCAAAATCTGCGTGCGAAAAAACGCCATAACGGCCATCTTGAGGTCAGTAAGATTGCTGCCTATCAAGTTTCTGATGCCTTGCAGGATGTAGGAAATGTCCAATTCTCCCAAGATTTTGCTCAGTTAGTCAAGGATTTGCGTCATCCGGAAGAATTTTCACTGCCGGATTTCAAGGTTAATGCCAGCCTGCGCGATTATCAGCTCAAAGGTGTGAGATGGATGTCTATGCTTGATAAGTACGGTTTTGGCGGTATTTTAGCCGATGATATGGGACTGGGAAAGACCTTGCAGACCCTGACCTTCTTGACAAGCAGTCTCACTAAGGACTCCAAGGTTTTGATTTTATCACCGTCCAGTTTAATTTATAACTGGAAGGACGAATGTCAAAAATTTACGCCTGATTTAGATGTGGCTGTCTCCTACGGCCTCAAGGCAGTGAGAGATGAGGTTATTGCTGAAAACCATCAGGTGACAATTACCAGCTATGCTTCCTTCCGCCAGGATTTTGACCTTTACCAAAAAAGACGCTTTGATTATTTAATACTAGATGAAGCACAGGTCATGAAAAATACCCAGACTAAGATTGCACAGAGCCTTCGTGCTTTTGAAGTTAAAAACTGCTTTGCTCTTTCTGGAACACCGATTGAAAATAAGCTGTTAGAAATTTGGTCCATTTTTCAGATTGTTTTGCCGGGTCTTTTGCCGGCAAAGAAAACATTTTTAAAAATGGAGCCTCAAAGGGTTGCCCGCTATATCAAGCCTTTTGTCATGCGCCGCCGCAAGGAAGATGTCTTGCCGGAGCTTCCGGATTTAACTGAAATTAATTATCACAATGAACTGGCAGACAGTCAAAAGGCCATTTATTTGGCACAGCTCCGCCAGATGCAGGACAATATCCGGCAGTCTTCTGATGCTGAAATCAATCGCCGGAAAATTGAGATTCTCTCCGGCATTACACGCCTGCGTCAGATTTGCGATACGCCAAAACTCTTTATGTCTTATGATGGAGACAGCGGGAAAATGGCCAGTCTGAGGGAACTCCTGCAGCAGATCAAAGAAAGCGGTCATAGGGCCTTAATCTTTTCTCAGTTCCGCAATATGCTGGATTTGGCAGAAGAAGAAATGGCTGTTCTTGGTCTGACCAGCTATAAAATGACAGGCTCTACCCCGGCTAATGAGCGTCAGGAGATGACACGCGCCTTCAACAATGGCAGCAAAGATATCTTTTTAATTTCCCTAAAAGCAGGTGGTGTCGGCCTCAATCTGACAGGAGCAGATACTGTTGTTTTGATTGATTTATGGTGGAATCCCGCTGTGGAAATGCAGGCAATCAGCCGCGCCCATCGTATCGGGCAAAAGGAAAATGTTGAAGTTTACCGCATGATTACGCGGGGAACGATTGAAGAAAAAATCTTAGAGCTGCAAGAAAGCAAAAAAAATCTGGTGACCACTGTTTTAGACGGAAATGAAACACGCGCCAGCATGAGCATCGAAGAAATCAAAGAAATTTTAGGAATTTCTGTGTGATGTCTTTCAAAAATGTTATTTTTAGTTTATAATAGGAATGTTTCAGAAAGGATGTGAGTTAATGGGTCGTAAAAGAAAATTTCCCTTGGTTGCGGATGATGAGGCTGTCGTTGAAATTGCTAAGATAATGCGTTTATATGAAAATGAAGACCTGATCACTAATATTCACGGTCCTTATGAAGATAAGGTTTATGACGATGTAACTCAAGGTTATCAGTTTATTCCTGATAACCCCAATCCTCAAGAAGTGGCTTCGGAGCGGATTAAGACGCAAAAGGCAGGAAAAACCTATGCTGAAATTGCCCGTGAAAAAGCGCGTCAAGATCTGAAAAAAAAGCGTCAGTCTTTCATTGCAAATGATTATAGCAGACCAGTTTCTAAAGGGATGATCAAGACATCTGAAAAAGAGGTGCCGGCTCCCAAGACTGAATTAGGCCGTTTTTCAAATCATTTACATCAGGATTTTTATATTTTGGCTGAGCTGCCCAAGAACTATTCAGAGCCGGAAAATCCTTCAAGAAAAGATGTTAAAAAGAATAATTACGACTTTTTAAAAAACAGCCAGATCTATAATCAAAAAGAAAAACAAGAACACCGTGAGCGCCATGTAGCTCAGGAGTTAAACTTGGAACGTCTTGAAGATGTCAACTAGAGGAGAAATTAAAAACATGTCTAAAACCATTCACTTTATTGGAATCAAAGGCTCAGGGATGAGTGCCCTGGCACTGATGCTCCATCAAATGGGGTATAAGGTGCAGGGAAGTGATGTGGATAAGTACTATTTTACCCAGCACGGTCTTGAAAAAGCAGGCATTGCCATCCTGCCTTTTGCAGAAGCTAATATCACTGATGATATGGAAATTATCGCAGGAAATGCCTTTCGGGAAGACAATAATATTGAAGTTGCCTATGCTGTCAAAAACGGCTATCAGTTTAAACGCTACCATGAGTTTTTAGGCGGCTTTATGCGTCAATTTACCAGCCTCGGTGTGGCAGGAGCTCACGGCAAGACATCCACAACAGGCCTTCTGGCTCATGTGCTGAAAAATATTACAGACACCAGCTATCTGATTGGTGATGGTACAGGACGCGGCTTGGCTAACAGTCAGTACTTTGTTTTTGAATCTGATGAATATGAGCGTCACTTTATGCCTTATCATCCGGAATATTCTATTATCACAAACATTGACTTTGACCATCCGGACTACTTTACAAGTGTTGAAGATGTTTTTGATGCCTTCAACGATTATGCCAAACAAGTTAAAAAAGGTCTTTTTGTCTACGGAGAAGATCCTTACCTGCGTAAGATAACATCGCCTGCACCGATTTATTATTATGGCTTTAAGGACGATAATGATTTTATTGCCTATGATATTATGAGAAATACCAAGGGCTCTGATTTCAAGGTCAAACACGGCCAAGAAGAGCTTGGACGTTTCCATATACCAGCCTTTGGCCGTCACAATGTGCTTAATGCGACAGCTGTTATCGCGAATTTATACACTGCCGGTGTTGACATGGCATTGGTGGCTCAGCATTTGAAGACTTTCTCTGGTGTCAAACGCCGTTTTTCAGAAAAACGCATTAATGATACGACGGTCATTGATGACTTCGCACACCATCCGACTGAAATCATTGCAACGCTTGATGCTGCTCGGCAAAAGTACCCTTCAAAAGAAATTGTTGCCATTTTTCAGCCGCACACCTTTACAAGGACTATTGCGCTCTTAGATGACTTTGCCCAAGCCTTAAATGAAGCTGACAGTGTTTATTTGGCACAGATTTACGGTTCTGCCCGTGAGGTAGATCATGGCGATGTCAAAGTAGAAGATTTGGCAGAAAAGATTGTTAAACCTGCCAAAGTAATCACTGTTGAGAACGTGTCTCCGCTTTTGGACCATGACAATGCTGTCTATGTCTTTATGGGAGCAGGAGATATCCAGCTTTACGAGCGTTCATTTGAAGAACTCTTATCTAACTTGACAAAAAATACACAATAATATAAAGGTTTCTTTACTTTTTAGTAAAGACCTTTTTTCTGAAAGGAGATAAAATGCTGATTAGACAAGTTCAGTTAGCTGATTTAGCGGAAGTCAGCCGCATTGAAGCTGAAAATTTTTCATCTGCTGAGGCAGCAACTCCGAAAGTCATAAAAGAGCGGATTGAAAACATAGCCGATACTTTTTTAGTGGCTGAACAGGACGGGCAGCTTGCGGGCTATATCGAAGGCCCTGTCGTTGCCAGCCGCTACCTGACGGATGATTTATTTCAAAGGGTTCAGCCTAATCCAAACCAGTCCGGCTACATTGCCGTAACCAGTCTTTCTGTCGCTAAACCTTTTCAGAAACAAGGAGTTGGCACAACTTTACTGGCAGCGCTTAAGGACTTGGCTGTGGCTCAGAAGCGTATAGGTATTAGTCTGACATGTCATGATAATTTAATTTCTTATTATGAAATGAATGGTTTTACAGATGAGGGGCTTTCATTGTCAAATCATGGCGGCAGCACTTGGTACAATATGGTTTGGGAGAATCCTGAGATCTAACTTTTTGTTACTTAGCTGTAATAAATAATTGATAAAATTGCCTTTAAAGCGTTTTTAGGTTATAATAGCCTGTGATAAACATTAGGAGGTTAAGCTTTGACTGATGATATCTTTAATGACAAAGAGAAGAAAAAAGCTCAACAGACGAAAAGTTTTAAAGAACAAATTTTAGCAGATATGGAGAAAGCCAGCCGCTTGCGCAGAGAACGCGAAGCCAAGCAGTCGGGCAACGAAAGTTCTGAGGATTATTCTGTCGATAATGCTCAGCTTTCTAAAGAGCCATCCGGTCAGCCAGCAGTCAAAGAGGATGCGGCGGCTGTTATGCCGGTCCCCGAGGGAAAGATTACAGATCAAGTGGTTGATGATGTCTTAGCCAACTTAGATGAAGTTTTCTCACCTGATTCGAGCAATCCGTCCGAGAAAAAAGCAACTGATCAAAAAACACCTCAAACAGCTGAGGTTCCTGCCCAAGCATCTCAGCTTTCCGAATCTGTCCAAAATGAGACAGCTAATCCAAACCCTGCTGAATCTGTTTCAGAAACACTGATTGCCAATGACCCTTCTAATAATTTAGAAGTAAAAGTGAAATCTACAGGAACTTGGTTTGATGACGGAGAAGCAGAAAACTGGCAGCTGCCTGCTGATTTTGTAGAAAAGCATCAAAGCAGCATAGAGGAAGACACCAAAGAGCTGTCTGTATCCGATTTAACATCTAAGGCTGAAACCAAGACTCAGCCTAAAGAGGAAGCTAAGGCAGTCAAAGATAAGGAAATTCCTAAATTAGAAGAAGAGGAGGAGGTGCAAAAAATTACTAAGAAACCTCAGCAATCTAAAGATAAAAAGACTCCTCAGGACACAGCAGTCAATCTGAATCAGAGAAGGCAGCAGCGCCATAAGAAAACCAACAGACTGGCAAGAAAGATTTCAACTGTCTTAATTACCTTCATCCTTATTTTACTGATAGGAACAGGTCTCTTTGGTTATTATTATGTCTCCAGTGCTCTCAAGCCTTTGGATGCTAAATCTACTAAGTATGTTCAGGTAGAGATTCCAAGCGGTTCCGGCAATCGGATGATCGGTAAAATTCTTGAAAAAGCCGGCGTTATCAAAAATGCAGCTGTTTTCAATTACTATACCAAATTCCGCAATTACGGCAATCTACAGAGCGGCTACTATAATTTACAAAAGAGCATGTCCTTAGATGACATCGCTAAAGCTCTTCAAAAAGGCGGAACAACAACACCTCAGGCTCCTGTTTTGGGCAAGGTTTTGATTCCTGAAGGGTACACCATCAAACAGATTGCCAAGGCTGTTACGAGCAATGCCAACACTAAGAAAAAAACGGATAAGACGCCTTTTACCTCCAAGGAATTTTTAAAGACCGTTCAGGACAAGGATTTTATCAGCAAAATGGTAAAGAAATATCCTAAACTCTTAGGCAGTCTGCCGGATTCTTCTAAGGTGACCTATCAGTTGGAAGGCTATCTGTTTCCGGCCACTTATAATTACGAGAAGAAGACCAGTGTTGAAGATTTAATTGACAGCATGCTGGCTGCTATGGATGCCAATATGCAAAATTATTATGATACCATTGAGTCACAAGGTAAAACGGTCAATGAAATTTTAGCGATGGCTTCTCTTGTTGAAAAAGAAGGTTCGACAGATGATGACCGCAAGAAAATTGCAGGTGTCTTCTATAATCGTATAGATCAGGACATGCCTCTTCAGTCTAACATTGCTGTTCTTTATGCAATGGGAAAATTAGGTGAAAAGACAACCTTGAAAGAGGATGCCAATATCAATACCAAAATCAAGTCGCCTTATAATGTTTACACCAATAAAGGCTTGATGCCCGGTGCAGTAGACAATCCCGGCCTGTCGGCTATTAAAGCAGCAGTAGAGCCGGAATCTACGGATGATTTGTATTTTGTGGCAGACGTCACCACAGGTGAAGTATACTATGCCAAAACTTATGAAGAACATTCTGCCAATGTTGAAAAATATATCAACAAGAAAATTGATGACTCAAACAGTGAGTAATGAACTGCTGAATGTTTAATTCCAGCTTTAAAATATTAACAGTCTTACCTTAAGACAGCAGCAGCTGACTTTTTAGAACTATTTTCCCAAATCGTCTTATGACTTTTGGGAATTTGTCAGCTTTGCAGGGGTGGACGGCAAGCTTTGCAGCTTGAGCGTTTGCAGGAGCTTGTCCCACTCCCTTTTCATGTCTAAAATTATTTATCATATAGAAAAGAGAGATTAACTATGTCAGAAAAAACGTATGCAATGACCCTTGCTGAAAAAGAAAAGCTTGAGCAGGAACTTGAAGATTTAAAATTAGTTCGCCGTCCAGAGGTTATTGAGCGCATTAAAATTGCCCGCTCTTACGGTGATTTATCAGAAAACAGTGAATATGAAGCTGCTAAAGATGAGCAGGCCTTTGTTGAAGGACAGATTTCAAGCATTGAAACAAAGATTCGTTATGCTGAGATTGTTGACAGTGATGCTGTTGCTAAAAATGAAGTAGCTATTGGTAAAACTGTCGTTGTCCGCGAAGTCGGTACAACCGACGAAGATACTTATTCAATCGTCGGAGCTGCCGGTGCTGACGTTTTTGCCGGAAAAATTTCTAACGAAAGTCCTATTGCCCAAGCCCTGATTGGCAAGAAAATCGGCGATAAGGTAACCATCGAGTCACCTGCAGGCAGTTATGACGTTGAAATTATCAAAGTAAGAAAATCAAAATAAAAGAAGAAATAGTCAAAAAGAGGATGAGACAGACAGCCGCTGTGGTTCGTTTTGTTCCATCCTTTTTTATATTTTCAAACAAATTTTTTTAAATTAGTAGCAGTGTAATATTTATGATTTGCTGCGACTAAAATTTTATGCTCATAATACTTTAGTTACATATACTATAGATCTTATCTTTTATTGAAAAATAAAAAGATAGGAGCTATAATTACAGTAAATACATAGTAAAAGAGGCATCTATGTTAAAAAAGAATAAAAGAATTGTCCCCATGTTAGCCATTTTTCCCCTTTTTATCTTTATTTATTATCTAACCTATTCTCAATATTCCAAGATAATTGGCTTATTATATACTGCTTTTATTACTTTTCAGATTTTAGTATCAGACATTTACTCGGGCAGCAAATATAAGAAAAAGCTTAAATGGCTGTCAACAGTGACTCTTGATCTCACTATGATTTTAAGCCTTGTATATTCGCAAATAGATGCAGAGAGTAAACTTTTTTTGTTCTTGTTGTGCAGCAGCATGATTTTTATTAGTGGTTTGTGCTCTCATATTCCTTACAATCCCTTTATTGGGATAAGGATTTTCTCAACGCGAAATGATGCTGCCAACTGGGAAGCAACTCATAAAGTTTTAGCAAATTTAAGTATTCCAATCAGCTGTCTGCTTTTGATTCTCTCTAACTTCTTTGATATGCAAACAGCAATAGTGATTTCATTTTCTATATGGCTTATTCTACCGATAATATATTCTATCTGGTTTTATCCTTCAAAAAGAAAGTATGTAAAATAAATTTAGCGACACAAAAAAATGCTTGATTTCAAGCATTTTTTTAGGATATTGCGGCAGTCTTATTTTCGGCTGCGCTGTTTGCCGGCGTTACGTTTTGCTTTATGCTTCTTAGGAGCTGTGATAGCTTGGGCTTGGGTGTTCGCTGCTTTTTGGGGAGTAACATCCTTGCGAGCATTGGATTTAAATGGCTTAGGAGGATTTTTTTCAAATTCCTCATCAATTTGCTGCCGCAGTTTTGGCTTAATAATGTGATTGGTCAGTAATTGCTGAATGAGTCCGAAGACACCGCTGATCAGCCAGTAGAGAGCGCCTCCGGCAGGAGCACTCATGGAGATGAAGACCATCATAAGAGGCATGACCAGCATCATTCCCTTCATTTGCTGTTGCTGTGCTTCAGAGACGCTTCGCGTTGACAGCCATGACTGGACAAAATAAAGAATCCCGATGATGACTGTAATGAGTAAGCTTGGACTGCCAAGGTTTATACCAAGGAAGCTGTGAGAGGAGATTCCCTTAGTATAGCGGGTAGCGTAGAAAAGAGCCGAGAAGAAAGGCATTTGAATCAGGATAGGCAGGCAGCCGAAACCGCCAAACATGTTGATGCCGTAGTGGCGCTGAGCTTCCATCAGTTCAGTCTGCGCAGCCAGCTTTTCTTCCTGTGTCTCAGCTTTCTTCATTCGCTCCTGAATGGGATCAAAAACAGGTTTGAGATAGGCCATTTTTTCGGTTTGATAGGTCATTTTTCGGACTTGACTCAGACCCAGCGGCAAGATGAGCAGACGGACAACAATCGTCACAATGATGATTGCAAAGCCAAAACCGATTCCTAAATCATTGGCCAGATACTTGATGACATTGCCCATAGGCTCAACTAAGAGGTTATAAACCCAGCCCTCACCGGTTGGTTTGCCGTTTTTAGTCTGTACACAGCCCGATAGGAAAAGGAGCATGGACAGCGCTAAGCCTGAAAATAAAAGTCGTCTATAAGTTTTTTTCACGATAATCTTCCTTTGTTTTAATAATACCTATCTATTTTACTGTTTTTTAAGAAAATTCTCAATAGTTCTTAAGCATGATTTTTGGGCAAATTAATTAGCCATTCTAAAGTCGTGGTAATCAGCAAAATTAGCCATATTGACGTCTACATAGGTTACTTTGGAAAAAGGGGAAGGACCTTTTCTGACTTCCTGAATAAATTTAGCCATTTTTTCGGGACTTTCAGACTGTGCTAAAATTTCAACCGTTCCATCATCATTGTTCCAGACACGGCCGTAAATATCACCTATTTCCAAGGCAAGGCTGTAAGTCGAATAGCGAAAGCCGACACCCTGAACACGGCCTGAAACGACTAACCTGACTTTTTGCATACTTCTGCCTCCTTTTTTGCTATAATATCCTTATGACTATTATAACCTCAAAAGCCAATTCCTTGGTTAAAAAAACTAAAAAATTATTACAAAAAAAATACCGCAGACAGTCTTACTTGATTGAGGGCTGGCACCTTTTTGAAGAAGCTAAGGCTCATGGGGCTGTGATTTTAAATATTTTTGTCTTACAGGAATATGCTTTTAGGACTGAGGGTTTAGCTAATGTTTTTATTGTTTCAGAGGACATTTTAAAAGATCTGTCAGCTTCGAAAACCCCTCAGGGAATTGTCGCTGAGATAGCCTTACCAAGGCCGGAACTGCCGCAAAATCTTCGCGGGAAATACTTGCTTTTAGAAGATGTTCAGGATCCCGGAAATGTAGGCACCATGATTCGGACAGCTGATGCAGCGGGATTTGATGCTGTTTTTATTTCTGAAAAAACGGCTGACATTTACAATTTAAAGACCCTTCGCTCCATGCAGGGCAGCCATTTTCATCTACCTGTTTACAGGGTTAATCTGTCAGATGTGATGGTACTCCTGAAAGAAGCCGGAACGCTAACCATTGCTACGACGTTGTCGGGAAATTCACTGGATTACAGAAGGTTAGATCAGCAAGAAAACTTTGCGCTTATCATGGGAAATGAGGGACAGGGAATTTCTCGCGAAATGGCTGAACAGGCAGATATTTTAGCTCATATTGACATGCCCGGCCAGGCAGAGAGCCTGAATGTTGCTATCGCTGCTGCTGTAATTATTTTTAGCTTAATTTAAGCTGGTATGATATAATAGATAAAGAGGTGACAGTCATGAAGAAATACGAACAGGACGAAGAATTCATGAAACTGGTCGGGCATTTAATTGATCATCCGCGCTTTAAAAAACTGGATGGGATTGTTCAGCATCAGCATTCAACGCGTTCAGAGCACTCCATTAATGTCAGCTATACCAGTTATAAGATTGCCAAAAAGTTTGGCTGGGATGCCAGAAGCACAGCCCGCGGAGGGCTCTTGCACGATTTGTTTTATTATGATTGGCGTGATACCAAATTTAATAAGGGACATGCATGGGTGCACCCCAGAATCGCTGTTAAAAATGCCCGCAAAGTGACCAAGCTCAATAAAAGAGAAGAAGATATTATCTTAAAGCATATGTGGGGAGCTACGATTGCTCCGCCCCGCTATAAAGAAGGCTATATCGTGACGATGGTTGATAAATACTGGGCTGTTAAGGAAGCGATAACGCCTCTGCGCAATAAGTGGCAGAAGCGCCGTATTCTGCGCCGTAAGTTTCTGGGCAGTCACAATCATTAGAATATTTTAGGAGAAACAACAAATGGATAATAACACAATTTATACACAAAGCGACAGCAACATAAGCAGTTTCTTTGCCAAAATTTACGGCTTGGTCGGAATGGGAATCGGTTTGTCAGCCTTGGTTTCCTATCTGATGCTCTATGTTTTTCAGGATAATATGATAGCCATTATGTCAAATGCTTCCTGGATTTATTATCTGGCGATTTTTGGGGAACTGGCTCTTGTCTTTGTTGCAAGCAGCGCTGCCCGTAAGAACAGTCCTGCAGCCCTGCCGCTGTTTCTTACTTACTCGGCCTTAAACGGCTTTACGCTTAGCTTTATCATCGCCCTTTATACGCAGACGACCGTTCTGCAGGCCTTTGTCTCGTCGGCAGCTGTTTTCTTTGCCATGTCCCTGATCGGTGTGACAGTGAAAAAAGATCTGTCAGGTATGGCTAAGGCCTTGATAGCCGCTTTAATCGGCATCATCATTGCCAGCGTAGTCAATATCTTTATTGGTAGCGGAGCTATGAGCTATATTATCAGTATTCTTTCAGTATTGATTTTCTCAGGCCTCATTGCTTATGACAACCAGATGATTAAACGTGTTTACGAATATACTGGCGGCAATGTCGGTGACGGTTGGGCAGTGTCAATGGCACTCAATCTTTACTTAGACTTTATCAATTTATTCCTCAATTTACTGCGTATCTTTGGCAGAAATGATTAAATCAGCAAGGCAAAGAGAGTTTGGGACAAAAGTCTCAAACTCTTTAGCATTATTCCAGATTTACTAGATTGACGCAGTGGTTGATTGGCGGTCCTTATCCCTTGCTACGCAAGTGATAGCTCCAACAGTTTGGGGAACTGTTGGAGGATATCCAATTATATGAACGTTAGTTCATGTCAACCCCTAATCAACTGTGCGGAGGTGGGACAACAAAATCAAAATCGTGACTTTATCACGATTTACCGATTTTTGTCCCACTCTCCTTTTACATTTTTAGCTGGCTGTCTGTTCTGCGGCCCTTGATTATCATCTGGATTAATTACAGCAAAACGAAACTTGAAATGAGCGGGGAAACAGAGTTTTGTCCCGCTCTTTTTTATGGTATAATGATAAAAATATTAATTTGGGAGATGCTATGAAAACACCCTTTATTTCAAAAGAACAGTTAGATAAGATAACGGCACAGTTTCCGACCCCTTTTCATCTTTATGATGAAAAGGGTATCCGTGAGACAGCCCGAGCTGTTAATAAGGCCTTTGCTTGGAATCAAGGGTTTAAGGAATTTTTTGCTGTTAAGGCAACCCCTAATCCGACCATTCTTAAAATTTTACAGGAAGAAGGCTGCGGGGTTGACTGTGCAACTGATGTTGAATTGCAAATGGCTGACAAACTGCATTTTGACAGTTCGGCTATCAGCTTTACCTCCAATGATACCAAGGCATCAGAATTTCGCTTAGCGCGCCGGATCAATGCGACGATCAATCTGGATGCTTATGAGCATATTGCCTTTTTGGAAGATGCGGCAGGACTTCCGGAAACGGTCTCGCTTCGTTATAATCCGGGCGGTGTTTTTGCTTTGGGAACAGATATTATGGATCATCCTGAAGAGTCAAAATTTGGAATGACAAAAGAGCAGCTCTTTCAGGGTTATCAGGACTTAAAAGCAAAAGGGGTTAAGTCCTTTGGCCTGCATGCTTTTTTGGCTTCCAATACCGTCACTAATGACTACTATCCGACCTTAGCCGGACAATTGTTTGAATTGGCTGTGGAGTTAAAAGATAATTTAGGTATCAGCCTTGATTTTATTAATCTGTCGGGCGGGATCGGGATTGATTATTCACCAGCTGACAGGCAAAATGATATTGCGGTAATTGGCGAAGGGGTTCATCAAAAATTTGATCAGATTCTTGTTCCCAACGGTTTGGGAGAAGTTCGGATCTTCACTGAACTAGGACGCTTTATGCTGGCTCCGCACGGGCATCTGGTCACGAAAGTTCTTCATCTGAAAGATACATACCGCCACTATGTCGGCGTTGATGCCAGTGCTGTCAATTTGCTTCGCCCTGCCATGTATGATGCATATCACCATATCACCAACATCAGTAACCCTGACGGAGAGCTGCAAATGGTAGATATTGTTGGCAGTTTGTGTGAAAATAATGATAAGTTTGCCAAGCAGCGGGAGCTCCCTCAAGCACGTGTGGGGGATACGCTGATTATTCATGATACGGGAGCTCACGGTTTCTCCATGGGTTATCAGTACAATGGCCGCCTGCGCTCGGCTGAAATTCTCCTTCGGGAAGACGGGTCAGCAAAAATGATTCGCCGTGCAGAAACGCCTGAGGATTATTTCGCAACACTTTATGGTTTTAATTTTGATCGCTAACGATTTGAGAGCCAGAGTGAAAGGACTTGTCTTTTTGCTCTGGTCTTTTTTGTGCTATTTTATTTGTGAAAGGGTTTCAAATCTGATATAATATTCATGTAAAAAATTTAGGAGAACAAAAATGAACACTATTCTTTGGATTTTATTAGTTATTATTGCCCTATTGGCAGGACTTGTCGGAGGCGCTTTTATTGCTCGTAAGCAAATGGAAAAATATTTAGAAGAAAATCCGCCGCTCAATGAAGATGTTATTCGCAATATGATGAGCCAAATGGGACAAAAACCAAGTGAAGCCAAGGTGCAGCAAGTTGTCCGTCAAGTGAATAAACAGCAAAAAGCAGCTAAAGCAAAGGCTAAAAAGAAGAAATAAATCTTTGATAAGACTGGGTTTTCCTAGTCTTATTTTAGAAAGAAGACAGCTATGGATAACAGACCTATCGGTTTTTTAGATTCTGGCGTGGGCGGCTTGACCGTTGTGCGCGAGCTTATGCGCCAGCTCCCCCATGAAGAAGTCGTCTATATCGGGGATTCAGCGCGTGCTCCTTACGGACCGCGTCCGGCTGAGCAAATCAAGGAATATACATGGGAACTGGTAAATTTTCTTTTGACTAAAAACGTCAAAATGATTGTTTTTGCCTGCAATACAGCGACAGCTGTCGCTTGGGAAGAGGTCAAGGAAGAGCTTGACATTCCCGTTCTGGGCGTGATTTTGCCGGGATCAAGCGCGGCGATTAAGTCTACTGTGTCCGGCAGAATCGGTATTATCGGGACACCGATGACTATTAAATCGAATATTTATGAAAAGAAGATATTGGATTTATCACCGCAGATGAGTGTGACCAGTCTGGCCTGCCCCAAGTTTGTTCCGATTGTCGAGTCCAATGAAATTCATTCAAGTGTCGCTAAAAAAATTGTTTATGAAAATCTGGCTCCTTTAGCCGGCAAGATTGATACGCTTGTTCTGGGCTGTACCCATTATCCGCTTCTAAAGCCTATTATTCAAAATGTTATGGGGCCTTCGGTCAAATTGATTGACAGCGGAGCAGAGTGTGTCCGCGATATTTCGGTACTGCTGAATTATTTTGAAATTAACCGCAGCCGCAGCTTAGAACAGCTGGAACATCGTTTTTATACAACTGCCAGCATCACCAGTTTTAAGGAAATTGCTGATGATTGGCTGCCCTTGACTATTGAAGTGGAGCATGTTAGCTTATGAAGCAAAAACTATATGAATACAAAGATGAGCAAAATTGGTTTATTGGCCAATGTTCCAAGGAAAACTCATCAACTTATTATCAGGCCGAGGCAGAAAAAAACTATGCCTTGCTTGAGCAAAATCTAAGAAGTTTACTTGGCGAGGGAAGTGCTTTGATGCTGACCGTTGTCAAAATTGCATCAGGCATGGCCTTGGTTCAGTTTCTGTTAGACATTATCAATAATGAGCAGCAGCATAACTATAAGGCCAGCAGCCATAAGGGTGCGATACTGGTTACAGAAGAAGACCGCTTGGTTTTAGTCTGTCTGCCTAAAGAAGGGCTGGCCGTCAGTGAATTCTTTGGTGAAGCAGATGGTAATCTTACCGCTCTTGGAGACAGTATCTTGATTGCAACCCGCAATGAAGGAAAGACGCAAGAATTCAGCCAGATGTTTTCAAAGCTGGGAATGACGGTTGAAAACCTTAATCAGTATCCTGAACTTCCTGAGGTAGAAGAAACGGGATTAACCTTTGAAGAAAATGCCCGTCTGAAGGCAGAAACGATTTCTAAGCTGACGGGTAAGATGGTGCTGGCTGATGATTCGGGCCTGCAGGTAGACATCCTAGGCGGTTTGCCGGGTGTCTGGTCGGCTCGCTTTTCAGGTCCTGATGCCACAGACCAAAAAAATAATGCCAAGCTCCTGCATGAATTAGCTATGGTCTTTGAACTCAAAGATCGCTCTGCTCACTTTCACACGACCTTAGTGGTTGCTGCTCCTGATAAGGAAAGTTTAGTTGTAGAGGCGGACTGGCCCGGTTATATTGGCATGGAACCTAAGGGCAGCAACGGTTTTGGCTACGATCCGCTGTTTATTGTAGGAGAGAGCGGAAAGACCGCAGCTGAGCTCTCGGCTCAGGAAAAAAATGACATTTCTCACAGAGGACAAGCTGTTAAAAAGCTTATGGAGGTATTCCCGGCATGGCAGAAGGCACATTGATTATCATGAGTGATTCACATGGTGATCGGCAAATTGTAAAAGAAATTAAAGACCGCTATTTAGGCAAGGTAGATGCTATTTTTCATAACGGCGACTCTGAGCTGCCGGTGAGCGATCCCATTTGGGAAGGCATTCAGGTGGTCCGCGGCAATTGTGACTTTGGAGAGTATCCTGATTCTCTTGTGACCGAGCTGCCCAACTTAACAATCGCTCAGACACACGGCCATTTGTTTAGTATTAATTTTGGCTTTGAACGTCTGGATCTTTGGGCACAGGAGGAAGATGCCGATATTTGTACTTATGGGCACCTTCACAGGCCGGCCGTCTGGAAAAATGGCAAAACTGTCTTTATTAATCCGGGCAGTGTATCTCAGCCGCGCGGCGATATCAATGAGCGTCTTTATGCGAAGGTGAATTTTAGTAAAGACCGCATTCGAGTAGATTATTTCACACGGGATCATGAGATCTACCCAGCACTTTCACAGGAAATAAAACGATGATAGCAAAAGAATTTGAAAATTTCTTAAAACCGCTTTTGGAAAATGCTCTGACTCCGGCTGAAGAGCTGGCAATCTTTATTGATACCCATAATACAGCCCATGTTATGCTGCTTCTTGCTAATAACGGCTTTTCACGGGTGCCTGTCATTACCAAAGATAAAAAATACGTTGGGACCATCAGTATGTCAGATATTGTCAGATACCAGCAGGAAGAAGACATTGACGATGAAAAGCTGGCCGCACTGGACATCTCTTATATGACGAACGGCAGCTATGCGACTGTGGGACCCAAAGCTGATCTGACAGAGGTGATGCACAAATTAGTGGATGCTAATTTTCTGCCGGTCGTTGAAGCCGATGGAACCTTTTTGGGTATCATTACACGAAAAGTTATTTTAAAAGCACTGAACAGCCTGCTTCATGAATTTACAAACGAATACACACTGACAAAAAAATGATAACACTTATTCCAGAATTTATCGCCAGTAAATCTTTATCTTCAAATTCACAAAAATCTTATTTCTATGATCTGCAGCAATTTGCAGAAATTACTAAGGGAAAAGTCAATCCAAACAAACTTAAGCTCTATGAGCAGTCTTTGGCAGACTTAAAAGTTTCAGCAAAAAAGCGTAAAATTTCAGCTGTCAATCAGTTTCTCTTCTTTTTGTATGAGCATGAGAAGCTGGATCATTTTTACAAGATTAAAAATAAGGAAAAACTGCCTCTTGTAAGACCTGCATATCAAGAAATAGACTTATCTGTCCTCTATGAGAAGACTGCTGATCATACAGGACAGCTTATTGCTATGTTAATTGTGGAATTAGGGCTTTCTCCAAGTGACATTGCCCGGCTGAAATGGGACAATATTGCCTTGGATTTTCAAGTAATGACGGTCATGAGCGGCCAATCCATGAGAGTTTTAGAGCTATCCGATCGGCTGCTGTCCTACCTGCCGGAAAAAGAAGAAGGAGCTGTCTACTTGTTTGATAATAAGGGAGAGACCTATTCGCGTCAGTGGCTTTTTAACAAATTGAGCCATTATCTGGCGACCGTGGGTTTGAAGGAAATGACGGCTCAGAAATTGCGGGAGCAATACATTATCAAGGCTAAAAATAAGGGTGTCAGCATGATGGATTTGGCCAAGCATCTCGGTCTTAAAAGCCCTGTAACACTGGAAAAGTATTTTAAAAACTGATGGATATTAAATTAAAAGATTTTGAAGGACCGCTGGACTTGCTTTTGCACCTGGTCTCTAAATATGAAGTTGATATTTATGATGTTCCAATCGTTGATGTGATTGAGCAGTATCTGGCTTATATTGCGACACTGCAGGCGATGAAGCTTGAAGTGACCGGGGAATATATGGTGATGGCCAGCCAATTAATGCTGATTAAAAGCCGTAAGCTCCTTCCCAAAGTTGTCGAAAGTTTTGAACCTGAGGAAGATCCGGAACTGCAGTTATTACAGCAAATTGAGGAATATCGGACTTATAAGCTGTTAGGAGAACAGCTGGCGCTGAAGCACGGTGAGCGGGCCCAGCACTTTTCTAAGCCGAAATTAGAGCTGATTTACGATGATGTTGAACTGCGGCAGGATAAATCAGTTGTGGATATTTTTCTGGCCTTTTCAAAGGTGATGGCTGAAAAGCAGGAAGAAATCAAAAACAGCCATACAACAATCGACAGCGATGATTACCATATTGAAGATATGATGCTGGCTGTCGAAGAAAAAGTCGCCAGCCAAAAAGAGACTAATTTGTCGCTCCTGTTTAAAGAAGCCGTTTCGATCAATGAGATGATTACTATCTTTTTGGCAACTTTGGAATTAATCAAAGTACACCGTGTTTCGGTTCGGCAGGAACGTAATTTTAGTGATATTATTTTAAGAAAGGAAAAAGCATGACCCCTCTGTCAAAGATAGAAGCGCTGCTGTTTGTAGCAGGTGAGGATGGACTTGGTTTGCGCCAGCTGGCCGCACTGCTGGATATGCCTGTTTCGGCCTTGCTGCAGCAGCTGGAGAAACTATCTCAGAAATACGAAGCAGATGACAGCTCCGCTCTTTGCCTGATGGAGTCTTCAAAAACTTATAAACTGGTCACTAAAAAGGAATACGCAGAGCTTTTGCGCCAGTACTCCAGAACACCTATTAATCAGAGCCTATCCCGAGCCAGTCTTGAGGTGCTGTCAATTATTGCGTACAAACAGCCCATCACTCGGATCGAGGTTGATGATATTCGGGGAGTCAATTCCAGCGGTGCCATTTCTAAACTTCAGGCCTTTGATTTGATTCGTGAAAACGGGAAAAAAGAAGTGCTGGGACGGCCGAATCTTTATGTAACGACGGATTATTTCTTGGATTACATGGGAATTAACAGTCTGGAAGAATTGCCGGATGCTTCCGGTATCGAATTGAAAGACGAAGAATTTACGCTTTTTAGCAGCAAAGAAGAATCGCTTGAAGAAGCAGAAGCAAAGGAAGAAAATGAGAATTAATAAATATATTGCACATGCAGGAGTTGCCAGCCGCCGTAAGGCTGAAGAGCTGATCAAACAAGGACTTGTGACCCTTAACGGTCAAACAGTCACTGAACTGGCAACAACCGTAAAATCAGGTGATGTGGTTGAAATTGACGGCCAGCCTATTTATAACGAGGAAAAAGTTTACTACCTGCTCAATAAGCCGCGCGGAGTGATTTCCAGCGTTTCCGATGACAAGGGCCGAAAGACAGTTATTGACTTGCTGCCTCAAGTTAAAGAAAGAATTTATCCTGTCGGACGTTTGGACTGGGATACGTCAGGCCTTTTGATTTTAACCAATGACGGTGATTTCACAGATAAAATGATTCATCCGCGAAATGAAATTGATAAGGTCTATGTGGCGCGTGTGGAAGGGATTGCGGATAAGAATAATCTGCGGCCCTTAACACGAGGTGTTCGTATTGATGGCAAAGTCACCAAACCGGCTCGCTATCATATCATAAAAACAGACAGACAAAAAAATCGTTCAGTTGTTGAACTGACTATCCATGAAGGGCGCAATCACCAAGTTAAAAAAATGTTTGAAGCAGTGGGCTTAAAGGTTGATAAGCTGTCACGGACACGCTTTGGTACGCTTGATTTATCAGGACTTCATCCGGGAGAGTCAAGACGATTAAATAAAAAGGAAGTCAGTCAGCTCTACAATGCGGCTGTTAATCAAACAAGCAGATGAAAAAATTGCTCATTGCGCCAGTCAGATTCTATCAGAAGTTTATCTCACCTGCTTTTCCTGCTTCCTGCCGCTATCGCCCTACTTGTTCGACTTACATGATAGAAGCCATTGAAAAGCATGGTTTAAAGGGGGTCTTTATGGGAATTGCCAGGATTTTGCGCTGCCATCCCTTTGTAAAGGGCGGTCAAGATCCGGTGCCGGATCATTTTACTTTGCGGAGGAATGGTAAAAAGAAGTAAATTAGTTTTGCCGCTGGCAGCTCTAAAGATTTCAGTTTGTCAAAAATGGGACAGCGTCTTTTTTGTCAGTAACTTCCGCAGTTTTGGCAATAGTTTGGAGCAGGTTTAACCTATTTTGAAAAATTGAATGCATATCAACCAGAAAACCCTCACTTAGTGAGGGCTTTTTTTCGTATTAAGCAGCAGTGGAGCTGCAGGTATAAAGACTGATGGCGGCAATACTTAAGTTTTAGACCAAGTTTTTGGAATAAAGAGCAGGAGCATTGGATAAATTTCCAGCCGTCCTGCAATCATTGCAAAGGACAGAGCTAATTTTGAAAAGGGACTGAAGATAGCAAAAGTCTTATCTGTTCCTAACATTGGTCCGATATTATTAAAGGCGCTGGCAGCTGCACTGACAACGACCATAAACTTGTTGCTGTCAAGTGTCAGAATAAAGACCAAACCGATAAAAATAGCAAGATAAATAGCCAAATATTTAAGAACACTGTGCTGTATCCGCTTATCAAGCGGCTGATGGTTGATATGCAGGGACATTATCCGATTAGGGTAGAGGCTGGAGAGGACTTGATTTTTAGTAATCTTTGATATAATCAAGGTCCGCATAACCTTCAAGCCGCCGGCTGTTGATCCGGCCGATCCTCCGATAAACATTAATAAGAGCAGAATAAACTGAGAGAAAAGCGGCCAGACGGTTAAGTCGGTAAGACCAAAGCCTGTTGTTGTCATGATGGTAGAAACTTCAAAAAACGAGGTTTCCAGACCTTCTTTTGCAGAAGAGAAGAGACCGCTGACATTTAGCCAGATTAAGATGGTCGCAGCCAGCACAATGCCGATATAGGTCCGTAATTCTTCATCGCCAAAGAAGGATTTAAACTTGCGCATCAGCAGCAAATAATAGAGATTAAAGTTGACACCAAAAGCCAGCATGCCTATTGAAACCAAGTTTGTAATCAGTGAGCTGTGGTAGTGAGCAATACTGTCATTAAAGACAGTGAAGCCGCCGGTACCGGCAGTTCCCATCGCAGTAACCAGACTGTCATAGAGCGGCATGCCTGCAAACCACAGAACAACAGTAAAGATGGCAAACATAGCCAAATAGATAATGTAGAGGATCTGGGCTGTGTCTTTTAGCTTAGAGACCACCTTGCCAAAGACAGGTCCCGGAACTTCTGCCCGCATGACCTCTAAATGGCTGTTTTTGCTGTTTTCCATAATGGCAAGTGCAAAAACCAGTACTCCCATCCCGCCAATCAGGTGAGTGAAGCTGCGCCAGAACAGCAGTGAATGAGAAAGAACAGACACATCCGGCAAGATAGTGGCCCCTGTCGTTGTAAAGCCTGAGCTGACTTCAAAAAAAGCATCAATGATATTAGGAATCTGACCGGTGAAAACAAAAGGCAGCGCTCCAAAGAAAGACCAAAGAACCCAGCAAAGAGCAACAATCAGCAGTCCTTCCTTGGTATAAATATGCTGGTTTTTAGGTTTAAAAACAATACCGAGGCTTCCAAGGAGAATCAGGATAGCCATAGTGCCTAAAAGACTGAACATAATTGTTCGGTCTTCCTGATAAATAAGAGCGACAATCAAAGGAACAATCAGAAGCGCAGCTTCAATCAGCAGTAATTTTGATAAGAGAAAGCGTACCATACTTTTATTCATAGCTTACCTCTTCAATAAATCATAGATATGCGTGATGTTCTTGCGCAGTGTGATGACAACGATTTTGTCTCCGACTTCAAAAACATCATCACCGGTTGGGAAAATGGTCTTTCCGCGGCGAATAATAGCAGCTATTAAAACATCGCTTTTAAGTTTTAGATTGGACAAGGTTTTGCCGGCCATTTTATTAGCCTGACGGATCTCAAACTGCAAGGTTTCAATTCGGCCGTTAGCTACATGATGCAGAGCGTCCAGATTAGAATCTTGGGCATTAACGCGTCCGCGGATAAAATGCATCATGGAGTCCACTGCGATGTTTTTAGGTGTAATAATACTTGAAAACTGCTCGGGATTAATAATTTCAAGAAGGCTGGTGCGATTGACTTTGGTAATATTTTTCTGCACGCCCAGTGTTTCTAAAAACATGGAGGCAATGATATTTTCTTCGTCAACACCGGTAAGAGTAGCAATAGCATCGTAGTTGGCAGCACTTTCTTCCAAAAGAATATCCTTAGCCGTGCCGTCTCCCTGAACCACGTGAATATGCGGGAATTCCTGACTGAAAAGTTCTGCCTTTTTAGGATCAACTTCAATGATTTTGACCTGCAGATGGCGGTTTGTCGCTTTGAGGATGTTGAGCAAATAATAAGCAATCCTTCCGGCTCCGATAATCATCAAGCTTTTAATAACCTTGTTTTTGACAAAGTTATGGAAATGAATCATGTCCATACGATTGCCGGTTACAAAAATCTTATCGCCGGGCTGAATAATGTCATCGCCGTCAGGAATAATCAATTCATGATTGCGCTCAATAGCACAAATGACAATGTTGCTGAATTTTTTGCGGAACTGATTCAAAGACATCTGACAGAGTTTGTTGCTGTCTAGAATTTTAAATTCCATCAGCATGACACGGCCATTGACAAAATGTTCCACAGACAGCGCATTAGGGAAATCAACCATGTTGGCAATATAACGGGCTGTCAGCAGTTCTGGATTGACCACCAAGGAGAAACTGAGAAAGTTTTTGTCTTTAAAATAAGCATTCGAATATTCAGGGTTGCGAACCCGTACGATATTCTCTTTAGCTCCCATCCTTTTAGCCAGGACGGCTGCTACCATGTTCACTTCATCCTTATCTGTAATGGCAATGAAAATATCGCAGTTTTGAACATCAGCCTGCTCTAAAATTCTGAAATTAGCGCCATTGCCAACGATTCCCATAATATCAAGGCGTTTTGTCACATGATTAAGCACCGTTTCGTTTTCTTCAATGAGAATAACATCGTGCTTTTCATCGACCAGAGAGCGACAGAGAGCCTTTCCGACTTTACCGCCGCCAACGACAATAATTTTCATGATTTACCTCCAAATTATAATAACTATCATACCTCTTTTCAGAAGAAAATGCACTATTTTTCTATGAAAAATCAAAAGAAAAACAAGGGAGGAAAGCCCTTGAGACACGATACTATTTTTTTGAAAAAAGAGTGTTCTTTTCTGAAAAAAATCTTAAAATTTTTTCTAACATTTTATTGACATCTTTGACAAAAGTGTTATACTATATATCAAGCTACTCATTGTTTTAAATCAAACCTGTTATGATTTAAGATAATGAGGCCCCACACACCACGTTACCTGCTGAGCATGACTCCGGGTTTCGTGGTTCTTTTTTTGTGATAAACCTACCATCAGAAAGTTAGTCTAAGATGAATATTGAAACATTGGAAAAAGAAAATCATTCCCCGGCTTCGGGGAAAAATCACGTTGTCTTGTTTGAACCGCAAATTCCTGCCAATACCGGCAATATTGCCCGTACTTGTGCGGCGACCAACAGCCCTCTTCATATTATCCGCCCTATGGGCTTTCCTATTGATGACAGGAAAATGAAGCGAGCCGGTCTTGATTATTGGGACAAACTGGACGTGCACTTATACGACAGTCTGGAAGAGTTTATGGATAGCTGCTCCGGCACGCTGCATCTGATTACCAAGTTTGCTGAAAAAACGTATTCGGATGAGCATTATCATGATGATAAAGCGCATTATTTTATCTTTGGCCGTGAAGATAAGGGGCTGCCAGAAACGTTTATGCGTCAGCATGCTGAAAAAGCCCTGCGCATTCCGATGAATGATCAGCATGTCCGAAGCCTTAATTTATCAAATACGGTTTGCATGATAGTCTATGAGGCTCTTCGTCAGCAGCAATTCGCTGGTTTAGAGCTCAGCCATACCTATGCTGCTGATAAATTAAAGTAAGTTGCTTGTTTTGGGATACGACAAAGACTGCCTCTGGCATTACGCTAGGGGCAGTCTTTTAGCATCGTAATTCTGTTTTGAAAGATAGGCTAAATCTTATTTGTTTTCTTTTTATTCAACCTTAACGCTGCCGGTGTTGACCTTAATGGTTAACTGATTTTTAAAAATACTGCCTCTTGAGACATTATCTGCAATGTCCGTATCGCCAATATCTGTTTTAGCATTGACAGCTGTATTTTTAAGGCTTTTGGCAGATAGTGCAACCCTAGTATCACCGATATTATTATTTAACCTGACAGCGTCTAAGACAGTCACATTTTTAGCAGTAATGTTGCCGGTATTGGTTTCTCCCTTAATATTAATCAGAGTGCTGTTATTGAGATAGATATTGCCGACATTGCTGGCAATGCGCCCTTGCGCCAGTCTGCTGTTTTTGATAGACAGATCATTTGTGCTGCCTTGCAGGTTAATAGCTGAAATTAGCTGATTTTCAATACTGATATTGCCGACTTTATTGCTGATGGAAACTTTCTTCAAAGTCAGATTTTTAGGAACGGTCAAAATGACTGAGTGCTTGTTATCCTCATTGAACCAGTCAGGGAAATCACTTAATTTTAAAAGGTCAATATGAAAGACACCGGTACGCAGATGCTGTTTTAGGGATAATTGGCCTTTGGTAAAACGGTAAGCAATTTTTTCTTTAGGTTTTTCATAATAAGTCAGCTTGAAATGTTTATCTGAAGAAGATTTGACCTTAATATCCTTGACATCAAAGTCAAAGTCCAGCACCTGAACATTGTCTAACTGAATTTCCTTTTTGTGAGCTGCTTGGTTATCATTTTGCAGCTTCTCAAGACCTCCGGATGACAGACCGAACCCCAGCAAAACGGTTCCTAAAATGCTTAAAATCAGCCCGAGAACTACGGTAATTTTGAATGATCTTTTCATGATTTATAACCTCGCTTTGCAATCCATTGGTTAAACTTAAGAAAGATAAACTTAAACAATCGGGCCAGCAAAATAGTAGCAGCAGCAAACAGCAGGCTGATACCCAACGATAGGAAGCTGGCTCCTAAACCAAGACTCAGGGTTGATAGTGAGTCGGACAGTTTTGTGAGTGCCTCCCAGAGGAAAGCAAGACTTGAAACAAAACCGACAAAACTAAAACTGACAGTAATTAAAATGCTTGACAGAGCAGTAATGATAATGGCAAGAATAACACCCAGCGCTGCAATAGTCAGGGGCAGAGCCATTGGGGCTGCTAGGACAGCAAGGATTGTCAGCCAGATGGTTTGTTTAGGACTGCTGCCAATCAACTGATTTTTTTCTATCAGCTGGCTTAAAATATCATGGGCTGCTTCCTTAGGACTTCCCAGTTCCCTGATAATTTCTTCTTCGCGTTCAGGACCCGCTTCTTCAAAATATTCTGTAAAGTAATCCATGGCTTCTTCATAGTCAGCCTGTGGCAGTCTTTTTAAATAATGCTCTAACTGACTGAGGTATTCAGCTTTTGTCATGGCGAATTCTCCCTTCTACAATACCGTCAATAGTTGTCTTGTAACTTGCCCACTCACTCATTAAAAAGGTAAGGTGATTTTTCCCAGAACTGGTAATATGGTAGTATTTACGCTTTCGTCCTTGGTATTCTTGAGTATAAGTCGTGAGATAGCCGGCTTTTTCCAGTTTTTTTAAAATTGGATATAAACTGGACTCCTTGATATTGGCTATGAGTTTGATGGTTTGACTGATATCATAGCCGTAGGAATCCTGCCGTTTGACGATGGACAAAATAAGAAATTCGATCAAAACAGCGGAGACAGGATAATACATCTGCACACCTCCTAAATATATAAAAAAATAATATATAAATATTTTATATATAAAATATAAACCTATTCCTGCGATTTGTCAATAGCTGGCAGAAAATTAATTTTATTTGAAGCAAACAGCTAAGCCTAAAGATTTTTGCAGAATCAAGCAAGAAAACTTGTTATTGGCCTTATTTTTTGATATGCTAGAAGTGTCTTCAGGGCAGGGTGCAATTCCCGACCGGCGGTGACCGTTCTGAATGATTTTTGAGCAGCTTTTGTCTGGATATGCTTTCTTGTATATTCAGCAGCGATGTTCATGAATCCTCCAGCAATGGAAGTCCGCGAGCGCAAAGCTGATGTGGTGCGACTCCACAACCGACAGTAAAGTCTGGATGGGAGAAGACAAAGGGTTTTTGCGCTTGGCAGTTGATACTCTTTGCAGCTTCTTTCGATTTGTAAAAATTGGAGGAATTTTTTTATGAAAAAAACACAAAGCTTAGCTATTATTGCTATTTTATCAGCACTTTCTTTTGTGCTCATGATTTTCAACTTTCCCATTATTCCGGGTGTTGATTTTTTGAAGCTTGATTTTAGTATCATTCCGATTTTATTGGGATTAGTGCTGTTTGATTTACGGAGTGCCTATGCCATTCTCTTTGTGAGAAGTCTGCTCAAGCTTTTACTGGATAATGGCGGGCCCGGCGGTATCATTGGTCTGCCGATGAATATAGCAGCGCTTGGTGTCTTTGTTTTAGCTTTTGGTCTTATTTGGAAGAACAAAGAGCAGAAGAAAGCATTTGTCATTGCCAGCGCTGTCGGAACAGTTGCCATGGCTGCTGTCATGGTCGTTTTGAACTATGTTTATGCCATTCCGCTTTATGCCAAGTTTGCCGGATTTGATATTGCTAAATTCATTGGTGTTGGGAAATACTTAGTCAATATGGTTATTCCTTTTAATCTTCTTGAGGGAGTTATTTTTGCAGTCAGCTTTGCGGTCATCTATGCAGCAGCTAAGCCGATTTTGAAAAATTATAGAATTCATGAGAAATAAACAACTTTATCTTTTGGGAGCCTCTTTTGCTGCCTTACTCTTTTTGTTGCTGGGATATACGGTTAAATTTTATCCTGATGCTTTAAAAGTTTTTGACAGCAGTGTGCAGGAGGCAATACGCGGCGATTTGCCTAAAGGCGCAACGATGTTTTTTAAAGCGGTAACTCATCTGGGACATGAGACTTATATTTTTGTTTATGTCTTTTTCATCGCCTTGATCTTTTATTTTTGGAAAAAATGGAAGGCAGAAGCCTGCTTTTTAGCTGGCAATCTTGTTTTAATGGGCATTTTTTCGACGGCTTTTAAATATTTGTATCATCGTGCAAGACCTGACCTTTACTACCTCATTGCCAAACCGATGGGGCCGTCCTTTCCTAGCTGGCATGCGGCATCGACCATGATTGTTGCCCTGAGCTTGGCCTTAATTGTTCAGCAGCGGATGATAAAAGAAGAGCTTAATCGGATTGCACAGGCAATACTGATTCTCTTGGCGGTCTTAACAGCCCTGTCGCGGATTTATTTGGGGGTTCATTACCCTTCTGATATAGTGGGAGGCTGGCTGCTTGCCGCTGCCATTGCCGCCTTTGTCTATCCTTTTTACGATCAAAAACGGTTTGAATGGCGTTTTCAAGGTCGGCAGAAGTAGCAGAAAATTAGTCTTAATAATCTAGAGGAGCTGTTCATGGTACGGTAAACGTATCTGCGGAACAGCTCTTTTTGCTTAAAAAAATTCCAGTAATTGCAGCAATTCTGCTATAATAAAGTTAATATAGCAGAGCTGTATTTGAAAAAATAGATTTAAAAGTCCTCTAGGACTTTGCGCAGCAGCCTTAGTGGCTTTAGCGGCTTTAGCCGCAAAGCTGCTAACAAATTGAAAGGAGCTATTAATGAACGTGCATAAGCACCGCCATCATGGGCATCACCATGATATCTCTAATCAGTCAACCAGTCGCATTTTTATCGCTTTTATGTCCAATTTTGTTTTTGCCATTGTTGAGATGATTTTCGGTGGTATTTTTAATTCCAGTGCCATTTTAGCTGATTCTGTCCACGATTTTGGCGACGCCTTGGCTATTGGTCTGTCTTATTATTTTGAGCGCCTGTCCAAGCGCAGAAGTGACTATCGGTATACGCTGGGCTATTGGCGTTTTAGCCTGCTGGGAGCTTTGATGACCGCCGTTATTTTGATTATTGGATCTGCCTTAGTTTTATTTGAAAATGTCCAAAAAATAATGCATCCTGAGCCGGTTAACTACAATGGGATGCTGATCCTCGGTTTGATTGCTATTGCTGTCAATGTTGTGGCCAGCCGTGTTTTAAATGGGGAGGAATCTGAGCATGAGTCCATTTTAAGCCTGCATTTTCTTGAAGATACTTTAGGCTGGGTGGCTGTTATTATTGTTTCACTGGTTTTGAGAGTGACGGACTGGTATATTCTTGATCCGCTCTTGTCTGTGGCGATTGCCCTCTTTATTTTGAGTCAGGCCCTGCCTAAATTTATCAGGAATCTGTCTGTATTCTTGGAACATGCTCCCGGAAATTGTGATGTTCAGGAGCTGGAGAGGGAAATTTTGGCACTGGAATGGGTTCAGGCCATCAACCAATTTAACCTTTGGTCCTTAGACGGCCGCAAAAATATTGCCATGATTCACCTGCTGGTTGCTCCTGATTGCAATGAGCAGCTGTTAAAAGACCGCGTTCATCATCTGTTTCAGGCCTATCATATTGTGGAGTCGGCTGTTGAATGCGATCACTCAACCTTCCAGCACCTGCACCACAGTCCTTATATAAAATAGCTGAAAATGTTATAATGAAAAGTATGGAAAAACGTTATAATACTTTAAACGCCTACTATCGCAGGATTTTTGGCGAAAAAATTTTTAAAGTGCCTATTGATGCTGGCTTTGACTGTCCTAACCGTGATGGCACGGTGGCCCATGGCGGCTGTACCTTTTGCACGGTGTCCGGTTCTGGTGACGCGATTGTGGCTCCGGAAGCACCTATTCGCGACCAATTTTACAAGGAAATTGATTTCATGCATCGTAAGTGGCCGGAGGTCAAGCAGTACTTGGTTTATTTTCAAAATTTCACCAATACCCATGACAAAGTGGAGGTTATCCGTGAACGCTATGAGCAAGCAATCAATGAACCGGGAGTGATTGGTGTTAACATTGGAACGCGTCCGGACTGCCTGCCCGATGAGACGATTGCTTATTTAGCAGAGCTTTCTGAACGGATGCATGTGACAGTTGAGCTGGGGCTGCAGACAACCTACGAAGAGACCTCGCGGCTGATTAATCGGGCGCACAGCTATGACCTGTATGTGGAGACGGTTGAACGTCTGCGGCAGTTAGCGCCCAAAGCAGAAATTGTCTCCCATCTCATCAACGGCCTGCCCGGTGAAACCCATGAGATGATGCTTGAAAATGTCCGCCGCTGTGTGACGGACAATGATATTAACGGCATTAAGCTTCACCTTTTGCACCTCATGACCAATACCCGCATGCAGCGCGACTACCACGAGGGACGCCTGCAGCTGCTCAGCCAAGATGAGTATGTCAATATTATCTGTGACCAGTTAGAAATTATTCCTAAAGATATTGTTATTCATCGAATCACAGGAGACGCACCGCGCGATATGCTGATTGGTCCTATGTGGAGCCTCAACAAGTGGGAAGTCCTCAACGCCATTGATGAGGAGATGGAAAGACGAAATTCATTTCAGGGATGTAAGACGGAGGTGATGGCATGATCAAGCCCATTCAGCTCTCCCATGAGTTTTTGGCAGAGGTTTTAGATAAAGACAGTATCGTCGTTGATGCGACAATGGGAAATGGCAACGATACGGCCTTTTTAGCAGGGCTGGCTAAAAAAGTCTATGCTTTTGATGTGCAGGAGCAGGCTCTCGCTAAAACTCAGGAACGCCTGGCTAATCAGAACTTCACCAATGCAGAGCTAATCTTGGACGGTCATGAAAATCTGGATAAGTACGTCTCTGAGCCTATTCGCGCAGCCATTTTCAACCTAGGCTACCTGCCGAGTGCGGACAAATCTGTGATTACAAAGCCAGACACAACTTTAGCTGCTATTGAAAAAATTTTAAACCGCTTAGAAATTGGCGGCCGCCTGTCTCTCATGATTTACTATGGGCATGAAGGCGGCAATATGGAAAAAGACGCTGTGCTTGACTTCATCAGTCAACTGGACCAGCACCTCTTTACAGCCATGCTCTACCAGCCGGTCAATCAAATCAACACCCCGCCGTTTTTGGTGATGGTGGAGAAGTTGAAAGAGTAGGGCATGAGTGAACAATTAGCTCTTAATTGGTAGTTCTAAAGATAAATAGACTAAAGAACAGTAAAAAATCCTAGTTCAATTAATTAAGGTAATGAATTCCTTTTCTGTTAAACAATTGAATAGTAAAATGAAACAGCGACCTGATTCCTAAATTGTAAGGGAATCAGGTCTTTTCATTTTTTCTCTAGAAACGCTCAGAATCTTAAAATCGGTCGTCAAATTCTAACTGTCCATAAACCTTAAAATTTTTGTAGTGGTGAAGTTTTGTTTTGAAATATTCGAAAACACTTTTTCATTGGAACATTTCAAGATGCTTCACAACTCAGTATATCAAAGGCCAATCTTATCTAATAAGAGTATGATAGCTTTTTATTATTGATTGAAAACAGAAAAAGCGTACACGTTGGCACACTTTGATCAAATTAATATTTCGATTTTACTACTGAAACATCTTGATAAACTGAATTAAATACACTATTTTTCAGGAATCCTGTTTTGACATTTAATGCATTAGCAGTTCCTGCTGCGGAACCATATTTTAATACATCAACAAAGGATTTATTTTTATCAATGGCAGATAGGATACCACCAACTGTCGCATCACCGGATCCCTGTGTATTAATAGCGTTAACTTTTGGAAATGTGATTTGATAGAATTCATTTTCGTATTTGATAAGTGATCCGTTCGCTCCTAATGATACAAAAATGATAGGAATATTAGAAAGCAGCTCATCAGCCATGATGTTTTTTTGCAGTGTTTCCGCATCAGTGGTTATTTTCGTATTTAGTAATTCAGCAATTTCAGTTTCATTAGGTTTAATGATATCTGGTAGAAAACCTGAATTTAAACAATCTTTTAACGCACTACCGGAAGTATCTAACAAAATTTTTATATTTTGATTTAGTTTTCTTATTTTTTGTATTAAATCAGAATAAAAATAACGCGGACAATCTAGTGGCAGGCTGCCATTAATTGAAATTGCTGTGATATTTTTGGTTTTAACGTAAGATTCAATTTTTGAATCAAGTTCATTTAAAACAGATTGAGCAACGGCTGCTCCTAATTCATTTATTTCTGTTTTCATATTTTCTTTATCTAAAATGACATAGCAGTTTCTGGTTTCATCATTTGTACGGATAAAATCTGATGAGAACTTATCATTTTTTGTTTGGGAAAGGATGTAATCTCCATTCATTCCGCCAATAATGCTGATTGCAGTGGTTTCTGTGCCAAGTATTGCAGAAACTCGTGCAGCGTTAATTCCCTTTCCTCCCACCATTTTGGTTATTAAATTTACCCTGTTTAATTTCCCCGGAGATAATCTATCAACTTTATAAAGGTAGTCTACAGAAGGGTTCATAGTAAGTGTGATAATCATATAAAATTTCCTTTCCAAACATTATAGTATATTTATATATTTTGAGTACTCTTCTTTTTTTATGGGATCCCAGTTATCATCGCTGACTAAAATATCAAATGCTTCCAGAGGAGCAAATGTTATCATATCAGATATTCCAATTTTTGATGTATCTGCTACAATGATTTTTTTATCCGCACAATTCATAGCTGTTAACTGTATGCTTCCCTGTGTAGAATTGCTTGTGGTTACTCTATTTTTGCTGATACCATTTGTTGAACAGAGAGCAAAATCAATGTTCAGGTCTTTAAAGGAAGCTTCGGCAATCGGTCCGAGAAACTCACCGGTTTTCTTATAAAACTCACCGGCAGTTAATATGATTTGATTGTCATATTCCAGCAACGCTTGAAAAGCAGGGTAACTGTTTGTGACAAATCGTATGTTTTTGCTTGCTAAATAAGGAATTGCCAAAAGAAGTGTGGTACCTGCACCGAGATATACGGTGGAGTTGCTGGGAATTAAATCACCAAGTTTTTTTCCTATAATATTTTTCTTTTCGACATTAAGCAGCAGTTTCTCATCTGTTGAAAATTCAATGTGTCTTGAACGATCAACAGATAGTGCTCCACCGTGCTCCCGTTTTAGTTTTCCATGTTCTTCTAATTGTTTTAAATCACGGCGAATTGTAACTTCAGACACCCCAGTTATGGCGGCAATCTCAGAGGTTGTCATCATTCCTCCGTTCATATTGATTAAATCAATGATTTTATTCCATCGAATATTTTTTATCACTATCTATACCTCTCGCTATTTATATTTGTTTTTATTATAGTATACAATTAAGTAATAATCAATAAATAATCTATTTCGAAAAAAACATTCAAAAAAGTTTCGAAAATGATTGACTTATGAATTATTTTGATTATAATTAGAAGTGTAAGCGATATCACATTAGAAAGGAGGGATTGTCATGATTAGTGAAATGTTCAAAGAAGATTTGATTGACTTGGACGTCATTGTATCCGATGAAGCGCAGCTGTTTGACCTAATAGGAATGAGGGTTATAGAAAAAGGTGTTGCGGAATTAGGATTCATTACTGGTTTAGAGAAACGAGAGCTATCATACCCGACAGGATTACAATTTCCTGAAATATCAGTTGCATTTCCTCATGTAGATAGTAAGTATATTAAAGAACCATTCATCTATATTGCAAGGAACAACAGTGTTCTGGATATTAGGCAAATGGGCGATGCAGCTGAAATGTCTGCCAGAGATTTCCTGTTTTTAGGAATCAAAGATGGGTCTAAACAGCCACAATTATTAGCAAATATGATGGCAGCATTTCAGGATAGTGAATTTGTAAGTAAATTTAAAAACATTACAACTAACGAAGAAATGTACAATTTGGTTGTAAGTCGTTTTGAAAATTAAAAAGGAGTATTACTATGAAAACAATTTTAGTGTGTTGTGGTTCGGGTGTTGCCACAAGCCCTCAAGTAACAAATAAAGTAAATGAATATCTGGTTTCAGTAGGATTAGATGGATATGCTAAAGCAACCCCTAAACCGATTGAAACAGCTAAATCAACTATCGAAAGTGATCCAAGTATTATTGTATATATTGGAATTGCACCAGCGAATAAAGAACTTCAAGGGGTACTTGATGAACATGATGTCGTTGGAATGGTTGGCTTGCCGTGGCTGACAGGTATGGGACAAGATGAGGCAAACGATCGTATTAAAAAAATTGTTGAAAAATATAAGCAAGCATAACTAAAAATATAGAATTCTCAGGGGGAATTTATTATGAACTGGAATGACATTGTTCAAGCAATATTGGGAGTTGGCTCTACTGTTCTTATTCCTATCTTTATTGCTATCTTAGGTTTGATCTTTGGGATGAAGCCTTCTAAAGCTCTGCTATCAGGACTTTATTTAGGTACTGGTTTTATTGGTATGAGCTTAGCTATTAATCAGTTAACTGCAGCAGTTAGCCCAGCCGCAAAAGCCTTAGCGAAAAACACAGGAATTAATTTGCCGGTTGTTGACTTTGGTTGGACAGGAGCTTCAGCAATCACTTGGGCTTGGCCGCTTGCATTTACATTCTTTGCGGTTGAACTTGGAATTAATTTAGTTATGCTACTTAGTAAAATGACCAAAACATTAAATGCAGATATGTGGAATGTATGGGGAGTTGCTCTGACTGGTTACATTGTGTATCAATTCTCTGATAATCTTGTTTGGGGATTTATTGTTGCTGGTATTCAGGTCATTATCTCTCTGAAATTGGGAGATATGTGGGCAGATGAAATTAAAGATATGCTAGGTTATGAAGGTGTAACTGTAACACACATTGAAACATTCACTGCTGTTATTATGAGTCCTGTAAATAAGTTAATGGACTATATCCCTGTGTTTAATAAAAAATGGGATGCGGATGCGTTAAAACGTAAAATTGGTATTTTGAGTGAACCTGTCGTGATGGGGGCAATTATTGGCTTGCTTCTAGGGTTGATTGGACAGTATGGGATTGCTAATTCATTGAATCTTGCAGTCACAACTGGTGCTGTAATGGCAATTTTTCCAGTAATGGCTAAATTCTTTATGGATGCATTGACGCCATTTGGTACTACAATGAGTGACTTCATGAAAAAACATGTCAAAGGTCGTGAGTTTGTTATTGGCTTGGACTGGCCAATTGTTGGTCAAAGTACCGAACTTTGGGTAACAATGGTGCTCTTGATTCCTGTATCTATTCTGTTTGCTGCGGTTTTGCCAGGCAATGAAATTCTGCCTCTTGCTGGTGTTATTAATTATTGCCTAGGTGTAGGCGGTCTTTTGCTGACAGGTGGCAATTTACTGAGAATGCTTGTCCTAGGTATTATCTATGAACCACTGTTTTTATATGGATCAACTTATTTTGCAGGTATCTTTACAAAATTGGCCAAGAGCACTGGAGCAATAAATGTTCCTAAAGGGGCAGAAGTTTCGTGGAGTTCTATTGAAGCACCAGATTTCCGTTTCTTAGCAGCTTGGGCGGGCCGTGGTAATGTAATGGCAATTGTTGGTTTTGTGGCACTGTTAGCCTTGTTCTATATTTTGTACAGAGGATTTATGAAAAATCCAATCCCAACAAATAAATACAAAGATTAGTAAATTTTTAGAAGGAACTGAGTATGAATGTAACATCTAAAATGTTTTGGACTTTCCTAAGTTTCTTAGCATTTCTATTGTTTATAACGGCTATTTATACAAAGTTATATTGGCTGAATATTTTTGTGATTGTGCTAGGCTTATTAGTAAACAAGCAAGGAATGTCTATTCTGTTCCCTAAAAAATATTTAGAAAAGAAAAATATAGCGTCAGAAAAATGAACGCGATACGTGAATCTAAAGGAAAATAGAAAGGTCGATTAGTTATGAGATATCCAGCAGGTCGTATTCCATTTGAATATGAACGTGAAGATTTGGCAAAAGTTGTAAAAACAGTTATGGATCGCCGTGATACTAATATTGTTGGAGGAAATATCAGTATTCGTGTGACGGACGAAGAAGGAAAAGAATACTACGTAATGACTCCTACAATGATGTCTGAGGCTTATTTGGGTCATTTAACGGCTGATCAAATTTTAGTAATTGAGCCACATACGCGCAAAGTCCTTTCAGGTAATGGTAAGGTCACTCGTGAAATTAATATGCATGAAGCGATTTATGATGTTAATCCAGATATTAAATGTGTATTCCATTCACACGCTGATCAATCAATGTTTTGGGCTACTATCGGGTTAAGTATGCCAAACTTAACAGAAGCAACCCAAAAATTGAAAGAAATTCGGACATTAGACTGGCACCCTATGTGTTCTGAAGAATTGGCAGAATATGTTGCTGAAGAGATTAAAAAAATTGGCGACAAAGCCTTGCGAAATGGCTTCTTATTAAATTCTCACGGTACTTTGTTTACATCTGGCGGGAAAAATATGGATCCAATTACAGCTTTACATAAATCTTTAGCAGATGTTGATATCACAGAATGGAATTCTAAAGTAGCGTATGAACAAACTGTTTTACAACATAAAGGTGTACTGGATGGTTACTATTCAGAAGGTGTTAAAATTGGGACATGGGAAGATGTTAAAGCTGGTGAAGCTTTGTATAATACAGTAACTGTTCAAAATAAAAATGGGGATTAATAATACCTGTTAATGTTTAATCTGTTGCTAAAAAAATACCCATTGCAATTCAAGCAATGGGTATTTTAAACTTTATTTAACTGAGACTTCCGGCTTAATGAAGAAGCGCTCCTCATCAATGGGAATAATCTTGACATGGTTATCGTAGAAGTTTGACAGAACTTCTTGGGTGATGATGTCTTCTTTTTTGCCTTGGGCAACAATTTTGCCTTTCTTCAAAAGCAGAATATGATCCATGGTGCCGGTAATTTCCTCAGCATGGTGGGTGACATACAAAATTAGGGGAGAATGCGGCAGTTTAGCAATCAGGTCAACTTGCTGGAGCAGTTTTTCTCTGGCAAAGAGATCAAGCCCGCTCGTTGCTTCATCTAAGATGATGATTTCCGGCTCTTCCATTAAGCTTCTGGCAATCAAGAGGAGTTGTTTTTCGCCTTGTGACAGGCCGGCATAGGTGCGGCCGAGCAGGTGTTCTCCGCCGATTGATTTCAGCATGTCACGCGCTTCATCCAGCTCCTTGTCACCGTATGCTTTATAGAGGATGCTGGATTTGTATTTTCCGGTCAGAACAATTTTTTCAGCCAGCATATTTTTAGGCAGGCGCTCAGCAATAAAGGAGCCGACAACACCAATTTTAGTCCGCATATCGGGGATGTTTCCCTGTCCGAATTTGGTACCTAAAACTTCAACCTGACCGTCAGAAGACCAGTACTCAGCCATAATCAGTTTCAGTAAGGTTGTCTTGCCGGAGCCGTTGAGTCCCAAAATGGCCCAGTGTTCTCCCTTATTAACCTGCCAGTTCAGATTGCTCAGCAGCGTCTTACCCTGTCTTTTCAAGCTTACATTCTCCATTGAAATAAGTGCCATCTTTTACCTCTTTGTCGTTTAATTGTTATTTATTATAACACAAAAATATGATAAAATAAGCGCAAAAGGAGGGATTATGTTTAAGAACAACAGACTATTCTATTGGACAGTAGAAGTTTTGCTGCTGACCCTGATTCTTTTTACCTGGCGGCAGATGGGGAGCCTGCTTAAGCCCTTTTTCAGTGTTGCTAAGACATTCTTTATGCCCTTTTTACTGGGCGGTTTTCTTTATTATATTACTGATCCCATTGTGACCTTCCTAGAAAAGCATTTTAAAATAAAACGGATTTGGGGCATTTTGATTATCTTTATCGCCTTAATTTCCCTGATGGTTTTCTCAATTACCAGCCTGATTCCCAATCTGATTAATCAGCTGACGGATTTGATATCGGCCAGTCAAAATATCTATGTAGGACTGCAGGATTTGGTTAATGAATGGAAGGATAACCCGGCCTTTAAAAATATTGACATTAACGATCTTTTGAAACAATTCAACTTGTCCTATGTGGATATTTTGGAAAATGTTCTCAACAGCGTAACCGTCAGTGTTTCCAGTATTGTTTCCATGATTACAAATGCTGTGATGATTTTGATTCTGACACCGGTTGTTTTATTCTATCTGTTAAAGGATGGCGAAGGGCTCCTGCCCATGCTGGAGCGCTCTATTCTAAAGAACGACACCCACAATATCAGCAAGCTTATGGGACAGATGAATAAGACCATCTCACGCTATATCAGCGGTGTTGCCATTGATGCAGCCTTTATTTTCGTCTTTGCCCTGATCGGCTACCATTTCATGGGAATTCAGTATGCCTTCCTCTTTGCCTTAGTTGCGGGAATTACTAATGTTGTACCCTATGTTGGTCCTTATTTGGGGCTGACACCGGTCGTTTTAGCCTATGTTGCCAGTGATCCGAAAAAAATGATTATTGCTATTATCTATATCATGACCTTGCAGCAAATTGATGGCAATATTGTTTATCCGCGTGTTGTTGGCAGTGCCATGAAAATCCATCCTTTGACCATCATGGTGCTTTTGGTCTTAGGCAGCAATATTGCCGGGCTCGTTGGTATGTTGGTTGCAGTACCGGCCTATGCTATCATCAAAGAAATCGTCAAATTCATCGCTGGTGTTTATGAGTATCACAAGAAAAACAAAATTGTGTTATAATAGACTGACTATATATAATTTAGGAGAAAGATAACGAATGGAAGACCCGGGTAGTCAATCCTTAATCTTACAATTTTTAATACTGCTTATTTTGACGCTTTGCAATGCTTTTTTCTCGGCCACCGAAATGGCTCTGGTATCTTTGAATCGTGCGCGCGTTGAACAAAAAGCTGAAGAAGGTGAAAAAAAGTACATCCGTCTCTTGAAGGTTTTAGAAAAACCGAATCATTTTCTCTCAACCATTCAAGTTGGCATAACCCTCATCACCCTTTTATCTGGGGCCAGTTTGGCAGATTCTTTGGGGCGTGAAGTTGCTTCATGGTTTGGCAATTCGGCGACCGCACGAACGGCAGGCAGTGTCATTGCCCTTGCTTTTCTGACCTATATTTCAATTGTCTTAGGGGAGCTGTATCCCAAGCGTATTGCCATGAATCTGAAGGATAATTTGGCCGTCTATTCAGCTCCGATTATCATTCTGCTGGGTAAGCTTGTCAGTCCTTTTGTCTGGCTTTTGTCAGCTTCAACGAATCTGCTGAGCCGTATAACGCCCATGACTTTTGATGATGCTGATGAAAAAATGACGCGTGATGAAATCGAATACATGCTGACAAACAGTGAAGAAACACTGGATGCTGATGAAATTGAAATGCTGCAGGGCGTCTTTTCACTTGATGAGCTGATGGCGCGTGAAGTTATGGTTCCTAGAACTGATGCCTTCATGGTGGATATCAATGACGATACCAGTGACATTATTCAATCTATTTTGAATGAGAGATTTTCCCGTATTCCTGTTTATGATGGGGATAAAGATAAGATTATTGGTTTAATTCATACAAAGAGGCTCTTAGATGCTGGTTTTAAAGAAGGATTTGACCATATTAATCTTCGCAAGATCTTACAGGAACCGCTTTTTGTGCCGGAAACTATTTTTGTCAATGACCTTTTAACAGCTCTGAAAAACACCCAAAATCAAATGGCTATTCTGCTGGATGAGTACGGCGGTGTGGCAGGCTTGGTGACGCTTGAGGATCTCTTGGAAGAAATTGTCGGTGAAATCGATGACGAGACGGACAAGGCTGCGGTCTCTGTCCGCGAGATTGCCGACAATACTTATATCGTTCTTGGAACGATGACGCTTAATGATTTCAATGAATATTTTGAAACAGACCTTGAAAGCGATGATGTTGATACGATTGCCGGCTTTTACCTGACTGGTGTCGGAACGATTCCAAGTCAGGATGAAAAAGAACATTTCACTGTTGACAGCAACAATAAGCACTTGGAACTGATTAACGACAAGGTCAAAGACGGCCGGGTAACCAAACTGAAATTGCTGGTAACCGAAATTGAAGAAGCAGAAGATGAAAAAGACTAAACAGAATGTTAGTCTTTTTTTCGTTTAAAGTGTTATAATAAGAATAAGAAAAACGTTTACAGGAAAGAATATTATGACAGAAGAAATTGACTACAGGAAGGTAACCGGACTTGTTCATTCAACAGAATCATTTGGTTCTGTTGACGGTCCGGGCGTACGTTTTGTCGTTTTTATGCAAGGCTGCCAAATGCGTTGCCAATATTGCCACAACCCGGATACTTGGGCGTTGACCAATGACAGAGCAACCGAAAGAACAGCAGAAGATGTTTTGGAGGAAGCCCTGCGTTTCAAGGGATTTTGGGGCGATAAGGGCGGTATCACAGTCTCAGGCGGTGAGGCCACTCTTCAAATTGACTTTTTGATTGCCCTTTTTACCTTGGCAAAAGAAAAAGGAATCCATACAACTCTGGATACTTGTGCACTGACCTTCAGGAATACGCCCAGCTATCTGGAAAAATATAATAAGCTGATGGCAGTCACTGATTTGGTGCTTTTGGATATCAAGGAAATTGATCCCAAACAGCATAAGATTGTTACCGGTCACGGCAATAAAACAATCCTGGCCTGCGCCCGCTATTTATCGGATATCGGCAAACCTGTTTGGATTCGTCACGTTTTAGTGCCCGGTCTGACAGACCGCGATGAGGATTTGATTAAGCTGGGTGAGTTTGTCAAGACCTTGAAAAATGTTGAGCGCTTTGAAGTGCTGCCTTACCATACCATGGGAATCTTCAAGTGGCATGAACTGGGTATTCCCTATGCTCTGGAAGGTGTCAAACCGCCAACGCCGGACCGCGTCCGCAATGCCAAAGAACTCATGCACACAGAAACCTATGAAGAATACAAGCGCAGAATCAATGGTTAAAAAATCCAGTGCTGACAGCTAAAAAGCAGTAAGTCGCTATTACTGCGCAGCTGTTTTGAAGACAAAGAACAGCTTTTTAACGTATTTGATGCTTATAAGTGATTACAAAAGACCGGAATGACAGTTTCCGGTCTTTTCAGTGTTCCTTTCTAATGTTTAAAGCGATGAAAATTTTTGAGCAATAACGGCTAGTTTACTCTTTGTTTCTGGAAAATTCATCCTAGCATAAGATTTTAGGGAGCTTGTCATAACTTTCTTTTAAAGCAAACTGCTTTGCCTTGCATAGCAAAAACTGAGATATGACATCTTTTGGCGGTGTCCGATTTAGTCAACTTTTCAGAATGAAGCGGAGTGGACTTATTTTTATTCTAACTATCAATTGGATATTACTGAAGAAAACTATCATAAGAAATATAAAAACTATATTCAAGAAACTTCATCATACTTTGCTTATAACAAAGAGAGTTCTGAGAAGAATCACCAAATAAAAGGGAGGAAGCTAACCAAGGATAATCATAAATTTCCCCAATAAAAGATCAGTAACAGAAAGTATTCAAAAAAATATCTAAAAATGTTAGTTTTCTTTGAAAGGGGTTGCAAAGACAAAACACAAAGTGTATAATGTATCTATACAATAAGTACAATGTATTTTAAGAAGAAAGGAGAGTTCTATGAAACAAAATAATAAAATTGATTTTTCCGAACTAGAACGTATGTCTGCATTTGGTGGAGCTGACCGTGGTCAAAGTCAACCACAAGCAGTATCACCAATTGTCTCAGCAACTATTAAAATTTGTGTGCCTACAGTTTCAGCGGTAACAACATTTTTATCATGTAATAAATCTTGTGGATGGGGCTGTAAATAACTCTTAAATTTGTATTAATTATTAAGCTTATTGTATTAATAAAAACTTCTTAAAATACATTGTTTTATATTATTTACCATTCTATAAAAGAGATTAGAGAAGTATTTGCTATAATAAAGTGGTAAATAATTTTGTATGGAGGAAAATTGTTTGGATATACTGATTAGTTATCATTCAAAGGAACCAATATATGAACAAATTGTAATACAAATTAAATCGAAAATTTTACATGGGGAATTAGTGGCAGGGACAACTATCCCACCTATCAGAGTACTTGCTAAAGAACTAAGTGTTAGTATTATAACTGTGAAAAAAGCATATGAGATATTACAATCTGAAAAGCTAATAACATCTGTTGTGGGGAAGGGGACAGTGGTCTCTGGAATAAGCAGCCAGCTAATTAGGGAAAATATTGAGGAGACTGTTGAAAGTAAGATACGAGATTTGATTTCATTTAGTAAAGATAATGGTTTAACTGAAGAAGAAATAAAAAATATTTGTCTACGAATTTTTGATGAAAGGAATAGGTCATGATGGAAGATGGATTAAATATACTAGAAGTAAAGGACTTGTCAACTACTTATAAAAATTCAGGATTTTCAATTTCAGACCTTTCCTTTTTCATTCCAAAAGGTTGTATTGTTGGATTAATTGGAGAAAATGGTTCTGGAAAAACAACTATTATTAATTCTTTGTTAGGATTAAAAAAAATTGACTCTGGAAAAATTCAATATTGGGGCAAGTCTTTTGATATAAATGATATTGATTTGAAAAATAGAATAGGAGTATGCTTTGATGAGATATACTTACCTAAGAATTTAAAAATATCTCAGGTTGAAAGAATATATCGGGACATGTACAAAGACTGGGATAAAGACTATTTTTATGAAACTTTAAAAAAATTTAATATTTCTCCCACGAAAAAAATTAGTGACTGTTCCAAAGGAATGCAAAAAATGTTTACTATTGTACTTGCCATAGCTGCAAATCCTGAATTTCTTATATTGGATGAACCAACAAGTGGTTTGGATCCAGTAAAAAGGAAAGACATCCTAAATATTTTTCAGGAATTTGTACTAAAAGAAAGCAGATCGATTCTATTTTCAAGTCATATAACAACAGATATTGAACAAATAGCTGATATTGTTATGTACATTAGAGAAGGGGAAATTGAGTTTATTGAACCTATCACGAAGCTGTTATATGAGTATGCTTTAGTTAGGTGTTCAGAAGCAAATTTTAAATTAATTAATCAAGAAAAGATTCTCGCATACCAAAAACGTCCACATGGATATGATATTTTGATATCTACTCGAGATGATAAAATACTATCAAATAGCAATTTAGTCATCGACTATCCAAATTTGGAAGATATTATGAGTATTTATTCTAAAGGAGTGATAGTGTGAAAAATTTATTCAAAAAAGATTTATTAAGCTCAGGAATGGATTTTCAGTGGATAAGTATATTTTTTTTAATATTATCAATAGCTTTAACTGTATTTAAACTTGGGGATTATTTTCCAGTAATTTCATATTTAATTTTAATTCTGGCACCATTAATGTATTTTTTAAATATTTTTAATTATACCGAGATTGATTACTATAAGTCTGAACTATTTTTTCCAATAAAAATATATAAAGTAGTCCTATCACGTTATATTACTTATGCATTTATTACAACTCTTTCGTTGTTCTATATATTAGGAATTTCGTATGTTCGAAAAGTGGTATTAGGAGAATCACTTCAAGAATATCAGGTTAATACAATAAGTTTGGGGGTTGCAGTAGCATTATTTTTTGCATCTTTTGTTTTAGCAGGTTCTTTTGTTTTGGGTAATAAGAACATAAAAACAATAGGAATTGCTAGCTTCGCATTAACATTAATCCCAATTAGAATATTTATGGAATTATGTAAATACTTTTTAAAATTGAATAATGTTTTTGATGTGTACAGGTACCGATTTTTGATTTTCCTTTTAATTATTACTTCAATAGTTGTATATATCATTTCATTTTTTATATCATTGATAGGTTTCCCAAAAAGACTTAGGAGGCAATAAGGTCATGCGCTCAATGTGTCGTTTACTTTTGTTGAGAGATGTTCAGAATTTGAAAATTATAGCAATGTTAGTTGGCATAACAATGATTTTAAGTTTTGTTGAAAGAGTTCCTGAACTAACACTATTGATAATGATTGTACTAATTTCTGGAATATATGCTGGAAATAAGGTTGAAAGAGAAAAGGCAAATATTTTAGAAAATCTATTCCCGATAACAATTGAAAAGCAGGTACAATCAAAATATATCCTGCTTTTTTTAAAAGTTATAGTAGCTTGTCTTGTATATATACTTGTATATTATGGAGTGTATTTAAAAATTGATTACCTGTTTTTTGAAGAATTGATTTTGTTTATTATTCTTTCAACAAGCTTAGGGATTGTTTCTGTATACAGGGATATGCTTAGAGAAAATCTGAATAAATTTGTTTATTTTTTTATTCAATTAGTTTTATTATTTGAAGTTTCAATTATCGAATTAACAAATGATTATTTTTATTTAAACTTAACAAATGCTAACATTCTTTTTTTGAATTTTAGTATTAATTTTATTTTTTCATTGTTGGTTTATTTTCTCACAATAAAAGGTGTGACGGGTAAGAAAGGGAAAACACTATGATTGAGTCAATTTATAGCATTATTGAAGATGAAAACCTAATTGACAGAATGGTAAGCTATCTTAACTTTAAGGAGAGATTGAGTGAGATTGCGCATAAGTACCAATTTTCGGAAGCTAAGATAAAGAAGATTTTGAAAGAAGATTTAAGGTAATGATTCTAGTATTTTTGATACATCTATTTTAAATATGTTTTATGAAAACAATTTAGTAAATTTTAATTCAGAAAATGGTAATAATATTGAGAAAAAGGCGTTTCAAGAACTTCCTTATAGTAAATGTAAATCGTTTGATGAAGCATTTTTATTCATGAAAAAACAATAATGTGTAGATACTAAAATTTTAAACACCAGCTGGTAGATGCTTCAATATCCAACCCCAAGCTTCTTTTGCTTAATGGCATCAAATTTGGTAAAATGAGATGAATAATAAAAACGAGGTAATATTATGTCTAAAATTTTAGTTTTTGGTCACCAAAATCCTGATACAGATGCTATCGGTTCATCAGTTGCTTATGCTCATTTAAAAGCTCAGCTTGGTTTTGACACTGAAGCTGTTGCTCTTGGAGCTCCTAATGAAGAGACAGCTTTTGTACTTGATTATTTTGGTGTTGAAGCACCGCGTGTGGTTACGTCTGCTAAAGCAGAAGGGGCAGAACAGGTCATTTTAACCGACCATAATGAATTTCAGCAGTCTATCGCTGATATTCGTGATGTTGAAGTGATTGAAGTGGTTGACCACCATCGTGTTGCCAACTTTGAAACAGCAAATCCTCTCTACATGCGTTTAGAGCCGGTTGGGTCTGCATCATCTATTGTTTACCGCCTTTATAAGGAAAATGATGTGGCTATTCCTAAAGAAATTGCCGGGCTGATGCTGTCAGGCTTGATTTCAGATACTCTTTTGCTGAAATCTCCAACGACTCATGCCAGCGATCCGGCTGTTGCTGAAGACTTGGCTAAGCTTGCCGGTGTTAATCTGCAGGAGTATGGTCTGGCGATGCTTAAAGCCGGTACCAATTTGGCCAGCAAATCTGCGGAAGAATTGATTGACATTGATGCTAAAACCTTTGAGTTGAACGGCAATCAGGTACGTGTTGCACAGGTGAATACAGTTGATATTCCTGAAGTTTTAGACCGTCAGGCCGAAATTGAAGCCGCGATTGCCGCTTCACAGACTGCCCATGGCTATTCCGATTTTGTCTTGATGATTACTGATATTATCAATTCAAATTCAGAAATCTTAGCTCTGGGTGCCAACACAGATAAGGTTGAAGCAGCTTTCAATTTTAAGCTTGAAAATAATCATGCTTTTCTTGAAGGAGCTGTGTCGCGTAAGAAACAAGTGGTGCCTCAGCTGACTGAAAGTTTCAATGCTTAGTATAATAGTAGAATAGATAAGAAAGCTAGAACGTATGTTTTGGCTTTTTTACTTTGTAAAACACTGAATGGCAGCAGCGTTGCTTTTTCTGCCAACAGTTTATTTTATGATACAATAGAACTATGAAAATTCAAGATTTACAAAGCGGAGACTTGCTTTTTACGGCAGATCAGTCTGATATAGCTGAGGCCATTAAGGCGGCAACGGGAAAATATAATCATGTTGCTATTTATTTAGCTGGTGAGGTTTACCATGCAACAGGAGAAGACGGGGTTATTAAAGAGGATTTAGCCGCGTTTTTAGCTGACGAAGACCAAACTGTTTTTGTTTACCGCTATCCGCAAATTGACACACAGGCCGTTTACCTTGAAGCCCAAAAACATCTGGGCAAGCCTTATAATGTCAGCTTTTATCCGACAGCTCAGGCTTTTTACTGCTCGCAGTACATTGCGGCAATTCTGCCGATTTTTGAGACCATTCCCATGCAGTTTGGCGATGAGGAAAAGCCTGTTTCTGATTTCTGGCAGGCCTATTACGATGATTTGGGACTGGCTGTGCCCCTGAATCAGGCGGGGACCAATCCCAGCCAGCTGGCTCGGTCTGAGCGTTTAGCTTATGTAGGAGAGCTTGATGATTAAAATTTATAATGTCAGCAAATTAACGCGTCAGCCATTTTTTCAAGAGCTCATTCAATACCTGGAGGAGCATGACGATGTGAGTCTGCGCCAGATTAAAAGGGAATTTCCGCAGGAGCAACACCTAGAGCGCTCGATTGAAAATTACGTCCAGGCAGGCTATATTTTGCGGGAAAATAAGCGCTATAGCAATGCCTTCGAGCTTTTGGAAAGTCTGGATGGTCTGACACTGGACAGCCAGATTTTTGTGGATGATCAGTCGACTGTTTATCGTGATTTGCTGGCTGTGACTTTTGAAACCCGTCTAACCAATCAGACCAATGAAGCTGTGCTGCTTGAAAAAACGACCATTACCAGAGATAGTCTGACACTGTCCAACTACTTTTTTAAGCTGAAAGAAAAGCTGCCTTTGTCGCCGCCGCAGGAACTTCTCTATGAATTGCTGGGGGATGTTAATCCGGAATATGCTCTCAAATACCTGACGGCTTTTCTGCTGAAATTCGGCAGAAAGGATGAAGTCGCTCAAAAGCGCCCCGATATTTTTGTTCAAGCTTTGGAATTATTAGGCTATATTGAAAAAAATCAGCAGGGCAAATATGAGCTGAAGCTGTCTTTTGATAAGGATAAATTGGTTTTTGAAAGCTAAAAAAGCGCTGTGATGAGTATATTGGCCTTGGTACAGGAGATTTGGAAAAAAGCAAAGGTGAGGTGTTATGAAACATCCGGAATTTTCACAGATACAGAGTTATGAGGAATTTAGCCGCTATTATTGGTATCGAAAGGAGCTGTCACAGATTTTCCGGCAGCTCGGTTTGGCTCATACAGGAACCAAGCAGGAATTAAATGGTGTTATTGCTGCTTACTTTAGGGGAACTAAGGTTAAGCCTTCTCGCCATAAACTCCCCCCAAAGCAATCATCGGTTGCTTTAGACAGCCCTTTGCTGAGCTGCGGTTTCTCATTTAATCAGGCCTTTCGGGATTATTTTGCTCGGCAAACCGGCATCCATCCCTTTAAATTCACGGCTGATATGGCGGCATGGCGCAAGGTCAAGGCTGACAACGATACGAATTTTACTATTCAAGATATGCTGGATATTTACTATGGGAAAAAGAATCCGGATTATGCTCCTTATGATAATCGTGCCTGTCAATGGAATCAGTTTTACAAAGATTTCTGTGCTGATCCGCAAAATAGATCACGCAAAAATAAGATACAAAAGGCAGCCATTTTATGGCAGGAAATTAAAAAGACTGACAGAGCAAAAGTCTATTCATCTGATTTGCTGCTGACCTATCAACAGCTGCTGTAAGGCAGAGCGCTGAGTTTTATGACTGCCAGTTTTGGCTGATAAAATAGGATATAATTTTAATTGTGGTCAATGAGAACTAAAAATAAGCGGATCAAACAGTTGCTAGAGCTGTCTGTTCCACTTATTTTTTAGTCGTGAATTGCTGATTATCTTAACTGTGCACGTCAGCCTTTGTCATCAGGTAAAGGAAGTAAGGAGCGCCTAGGATAGAAACGATAAGGCCTGTCGGAATGCCTGTACCAATCAGAAAAACACGTCCAATGGTATCCGCCAGAAGCAAAATAATCATTCCGACCAGCATGGCACCTGGCAGGCTGATAAAGTGATTATTCCCCAGAATTCTTCTGGTAATATGGCCTGCGACTAAGCCGATAAAGGTGATGTTGCCGACTAATATGACACTGAGGGCTGCCAGACTTGTAGCCAGAATCAGCGTTATCAGACGTTCTCTTTGCAGCTTTAAGCCCAGTGCCAGAGCTGTGTGATCGTTTAAACTCATAATATTGAGGGTCTGGCTGCGGCTGTAGCTGCCTGTCCAAAGAAGCAGTAAGAAAGGAGAGAGGATTGCTAAGGTTGTCCAGTTGTCACCGCTGAAGCGGCCGCTCAGCCAGCTGATAATATAATCTACCTTGTAGCGATCAATACTGCCGACAATAGAAACCATGGTTCCTGACAGCATTGTAGAGACACCAACTCCCGTGATGATAAGACGGGCAGGGCTGATATTATTATTTTTCTTGCGGGCCATTAAATAAACCGCTAAAATGGTCAGACAGCCCCCCAGCATGGCAAAAAAGGGCAGAAAGGTAATAACCCAGCGTTCTTCCAGACTGGCATAAGAAATAGTCAGGGCGATAACCATGCCCGCTCCGGTATTGATTCCTAAAATGCCTGAATCGGCTAAGGGATTATGCGTCAGCGTTTGTAAAAGCATACCGCTTAAAGCCAAAGAAGCACCTGCCAACAGAGCAACAAGGATCCTAGGCAGCCGCACTTTAACAATAATCATCGTCAAAGCACTGTTGGCCCGGCCTGTAAAGACATTCAGAACGTCAAAAATAGAAAAGCTGCTCTCTCCGATGGCCAGTGACAATACTGTTACTAGCAGAAGCAAAAGAATCAGCAGTATAAAAATCTGCTTTGTCTGCAACTGTTTTTTCATAAATGCTGCCCCCTTCTAATCAGCCATAAAAAGCAAGGAAGGCCGATGATACTGATAACAGCACTTAAGGGTGCTTCATAGCCGGGATTAATAGTTCGGCAGACAAAATCAACCCAGAGCATGAAAACTGCTCCTAAAAAGGCAGTTAAAGGAAGAAGATAGCGGTAATTTCTGCCGATAAACATTCGGATAAAGTGCGGGATAATCAGACCAACAAAAGCGATAGAGCCGACCAAGGCAACAGCAGAGGCAGACAGCACCAAAACGATTCCCAAGAGGAACAGCGTCATCAAAAAGGTTCTTTGTCCCAGTGATTTGGCTACCGTTTCATTAAGACTTAAAACCGTCAGCTGATGGGAAAAAACCTGTGCTAGAATCAAGCCGATAATGATAAAGGGAGCAATGATGCTGATCATAGACCAATTAGTAGCGACCAAGCCCCCGGCCTGCCAGCCGACAATGGCTGTCGATAAATTGAAATAAATAGTGACGGCTTGGCCAAAGGCATTGAAAAGCGTTGAGATCATAGCTCCTGCCAAGATCAAGCGCAGCTGATTGTAGCCTTTTCTGGGGGTATAGGACAGGGAAAAAACAAGAACAGCCGCAAGCCCTGCTCCCAGCAGACAGATAAGCAGGATAAGACTGTAATGCAGGTGCCTGAAAAAGGCATAGCCGATAACCAAGGCCAGCCCTGCTCCGGCATTAATACCGAGCAATCCGGGATCTGCAATTGGGTTTCTGGTCACTCCCTGCATGATACTGCCGGCTATTGCCATAGCAGCGCCGACAAGGAGAGCGCCGACTATCCGCGGAACTCTGACATCAATAAGGACATCCTGAACAGCAGATGAGGTAAAGGGGTGCCTCAGCACTTTTATTAAGGCTTGATTGGAATAGCTGACAGCGCCGAATTTCAGGCTGCAATACAAGCCGCCGAAAAAAAACAGTAAAATAATGAAAAAAACAAGCCAAAAGTTTTTTGGCTTATTTTCTTGAGTAACTGATGTCATAAGCATTTTCAACCTCATTGGGCGGCCTTCAAAATACCTTTTTGAAGAGTCTTCAGTTCATACTCAAGTGTCAGTGGATCGTTAAAGTAAAAGGCATTGGCGTTCACCTTGATAACATGACCTTTTTTGACCGCGGGAATGTTTTTCCAAAGATCACTTTCATAGAGCGACGCGCCGGTCTTTTTATCTTCTGCAGCGACAATGACATAATCATCAATATAGTCACCGATGACTTCCTGAGAAGCAGACAAGTAGCCTTCCGGGAAGACTTCTTTAACGACCTTGTCAGGTGCCTTAAAACCGAGGGCTTGGTAGATCACTTCGCCGCCGCGGCCCCAATTGTTGCCGAAGAGATAGATTTCTTTTTCAAAGAGTCCCATGACCGTAAATTTAGCGTCGCTGCCAACAGCCTTGGTCAATTTTTTCTTGGCTTTGGCGGTTCTTACTTTCCAGGCAGTGCGCCATTGTTTGGTTTCTTTTTCTTTATTGAAAATTCTGCCAAAGTCAGAGAAAACATCAAGGTAATTGCGCTTGCCGTATTCGATGGAAATAACAGGAGCAATTTCCTTTAATTGATCAATTTTTTCTTCGGTTGAGCCGACCACGATTAAATCAGGCTTGAGGGCAGTAATGGCTTCCAGATCTGAAGAGGTCACTTGTTTAGCTTTTTTGACCTTGTTTTTAAGAACAGGATTTTTCTTATCATAGGAAGAAACCCCTACAAGGTTTTGGTCGAGTTTCAAAAGGTAGCCGGTATAAGTAGAGGTGATGCTGACCACGCGCTTGGGTGATTGAGGCACATCGCCGTAATAAGTAACACCGGAAATTTTGGGCATGCTGGAAACAGCAGCTTTTTTATCGGATGATTTTGAAGTATTGCCGCAGGCAGTAAGGATAAGTGCTGCAGCAAATGTCATCAAAAGGGCGAAAACTTTTTTAAAGTTCATATATTATCTCCTAAAAAATCTATATTAGCTGATAAGTCAGCAGAACAGGACGTTTGTGGATAGGGTCTTCAATAATCTGAGCATCTATTTGAAAAATATCCCTTAAAATAGGAGCGGTCATTATTTCTTTGACATCTCCTTGGTATTTGATACTGCCATTTTTCATGGCAATAAGATAATCAGAAAACCGGGCGGATAAGTTTAAGTCGTGCAAAACCATGACGATTGTTTTCTGCGTTTGACAGTTGAGTCTTTGCAGGAGTTCCAAAACTTCCAGCTGATGGTTCATATCAAGGTAAGTCGTCGGCTCGTCAAGAAAAATCGTATCGGTATCTTGGGCGAGTGCCATGGCAATCCAGACACGCTGCCTTTGACCGCCGGAAAGACTGTCAACATCAAGTTTAGCGAATTCCACAACTTTAGTGACTTCCATAGCCCAGTGGATTTTATCCCTATCGTGCTTAGTAAGATTTCCCAGATATTTTTGATGGGGAAATCTTCCGTATGAGATTAATTCATAGACTGAAATCCCTTCGGTTGCTTCTAAAACCTGAGGAAGCAGGGCCAGTTTTTTGGCTACTTCTTTGGTCGGGAGTTGTGCGATGGCTTGACCGTCAAGAAGAATCTGTCCCTTGTTGATGGCCTGAATGCGGGTCAGAGCCTTTAATAAGGTTGATTTGCCGCAGCCGTTGGCACCGATGATGGTTGTGATTTTTTGATGAGGAATCTGCAGTGATAAATCATCAATCACAGTCGTTTGGTCATAAGCAACCTGAATGGATTCAGCACGAATATCAGACATGTCTAACCTCCTTTCTTCAAAATTATGATTATTATAGCATAGAAAAAAGGCTTAAAAAAGCCTTTTTAGACAGGTAATCAGAATTTTTTAACGAAGCGGCTGCTTGTTTAGAATCGTTCAAATTACTGCTTAAAATGATTCTCGTTAAGCTTTGTCAGGAGATCTTTGAACATCAAAGATAGGTCTTAGCAATTTCAATGTCACCGGCATAGTCAGAGCGCTGACCGTTGACAATTTGAAAGGCATCTGCTCCCTTGCCTGCTATGATCACAGCATCTCTTTCAGACTCTGTCAAGGTCATAGCCTGTTGAATGGCTTCTTCTCGGTCAGCAATGATCTCTACAGGACGCTTGATATAGCCGGCGATTTCCTGGCAGATAGCAAAAGGATCTTCCCTGTTTGGATCATCAGCTGTCAGAATAACGGTCAAATCAGGATGCTGATTGATGATGCGGCCGAAATCTTTGCGGCGGCTTTCGCCCTTGTTTCCGGGAGCTCCGAGAATCAGAATGAGTTTGCCCTTTTGATGCTCTTCTACAACTGACAGCAGCTTTTCGAGGCTGTCACCGTTGTGTGCATAATCAACAAAAACTTTGGCACCGTTGCCCTGTGTTAATACTTCCATGCGGCCGGGAACTCTTGTTTGGGCGATGCCCTTTTGAATATCGAGCGGGCTGGCTCCCAGCTGCAGGCAGGCAAGGCCTGCGGCTAAGGCATTCTCTTGATTAAAAGAACCGATTAGCTGGATATCATAATGCCCTTTTAGTTTTCCTGTCAGATCAAAGGAAAAGGCCTGAGCGTTTTCAATCTGATTACTTGATTGGCGCCCGTAAAAATCATGGGGTTTGTGAGCGAACTGGGCCTTGATCAGTTCAAAATGATCCATCTGACTGTTGACAACGACATAACGGCTGTTTTCAAGCAGGAGCCGCTTATGGTAAAAATAATCTTCAAAGGTCGGGTGTTCAATCGGTCCGATATGATCGGGACTGATATTGAGAAAAACACCGACATCAAAGGTTAAACCGTAAACTCTGCGGGTCAGATAGGCCTGGCTGGAAACTTCCATAATCAGATGGGTCATCTCGTTATCAACAGCCTGAGCCATCATCTTGAAAAGATCCAAACTTTCCGGCGTGGTTAATTTAGATTTAAAAAAAGTGCGGCCATCGAGAGTCGTATTCATGGTTGAAAGCATGGCCGGACGGTGGCTTTGCTTTAGTATGTTATAGGCAAAATAAGCCGCAGTCGTCTTGCCCTTGGTTCCGGTAAAAGCAAGAAGTTTTAACTTTTCCTGAGGATTGCCGTAAAAAGCCATTGCAATGAGGCTCATAGCGGTTTTTACATCATTTACAATAATTGCCGGAATACCGACTTGGTAATCCCTTTGAGCAACATAAAAAGGCAGTCCTTCTTGCACAGCAGCCGTGAGAAATTCTCTTTTAAAATTAAGCCCCTTGGCAAAAAAGAGGGTGCTGTCACTTACATCTCTGCTGTCATAAGAGATATGGCTGAAAGTGAAATCAGGATAATCATTTTGGTAATGATCTGCATCAATAATTTCACGAAAGTTACCGTCATCTTTGAGGATACTGAGTGTCTTCTTTAATGTAATCATACCTTTTATTGTAGACTTAAAGTTAGTGTTTTACAAGTACCAAGCAAAAGTTTATAATAAATTTATTAAAACTAGAAAGAAAATCTATGTCTGAAATAAAAACAAAAATGACTCAGCAGGAGCAGATGGTTCGCGGAACTGCCTGGCTGACTGCCGGCAACTTCATCAGCCGCCTTCTGGGAGCTGTCTACATTATTCCCTGGTATGCCTGGATGGGAAGATATGCGGCTGAAGCCAATGCCCTGTTTGGAATGGGCTATGAGATTTACGCCCTGTTTTTGCTGATTTCAACGGTTGGTATTCCGGTTGCTGTTGCCAAGCAGGTTTCCAAGTACAACACGCTGGGAGATCCGCAAAAGAGTACCTATCTTGTCCGTAAAATTCTGCATTTTATGCTGCTTTTAGGCTTGATTTTTGCACTTATTATGTATCTGGGATCGCCTTTTTTTGCGTCTCTCAGCCGCGGAGGAAAGGATCTGGTGCCGGTTCTTAGAAGCCTGACACTGGCTGTCCTTGTGTTTCCATCTATGAGTGTTCTAAGAGGGTTTTTTCAGGGATTTAACAACCTAAAACCCTATGCCATGAGCCAGATTGCTGAGCAGGTTATCCGTGTCATCTGGATGCTGCTGACGGCCTTTTTTATCATGAAAATGGGATCAGGCAACTATGTTGAAGCTGTCACGCAGTCCACCTTTGCTGCCTTTGTCGGGATGTTTGCCAGTATTGCTGTGCTCATTTATTTCCTGTGGAAAAATGATTTACTGACAGTTCTCTTTGGCAAAAAGCCTGACAGCATCGTGATTGATACCAAAGATCTTCTTATTGAAACGATCAAGGAAGCTGTTCCTTTCATTATCACGGGATCGGCCATTCAGGTTTTCAAGCTGATTGACCAATTTACCTTTGGCAATACCATGGCCCTCTTTACCGCCTATTCCAATAGAGAATTAAAAGTGATGTTTGCTTATTTCTCAACCAATCCGGGCAAGGTAACCATGATTTTGATTGCGGTTGCGACCGCTATTGCCGGTGTCGGTATCCCTCTGCTGACGGAAAACTTTGTCAAAAAGGACAGAAGAGCTTCCGCCCGTCTGGTGGTTAATAATCTGCAAATGCTGATGGCCTTTATTGTTCCGGCTATTGCTGGCTCTGTTATTTTGGCCAGGCCTCTCTATACCGTCTTTTACGGTATTCCGCAGGGGCAGTCTTTGGGCTTGTTTACGGCCTCTCTTTTACAGACGGTCATTTTAGCTATTTATACTGTTTTGGCGCCTATGCTGCAGGCTCTGTTTGAAAATCGCAAAGCAATCAGATATTTTGCTTATGGGGTCATCATCAAATTGCTTTTGCAAGTTCCTCTGATTTATCTGTTTCATGCTTACGGCCCGATTATTTCAACAAGTCTTGCCTTGCTGGTGCCTATTGTGCTCATGTATCTGCGCATTCACAAGATTACAGGCTTTAGCCGCAGGGCTGTCAGAAGGACAAGCCTGTTGGTGCTTATTTTAACCGCTCTAATGAGCCTTGCTGTTGGTATAGCTGTCTGGCTGCTCAGCCTCTTCTTGGCTGACAGCGGCAGAGTATCAAGCCTCATTTACGTGATTTTAATAGGCTGCGTGGGTGTGGGCGTCTATGGTATTTTAGGCCTTATGAGCCATTTGCTGGATAAGATGCTGGGAGAAAAAGCTCAGCTTCTTCGCCAAAAACTACATCTGGAATAATCTTTCCTCCCTATCTCTCAGCAGCACAGGCTGCTGGGAGATTTTTGCTTATCATGGAGAATTAAAGACCGCTATAGTTATTTTTTATAGCTGACTATTAAGAAATAGAATAGCGGCAAAAGCCGCTGCAGCAAGGAATAAGTGGTAAAATAAACTCATTAGGTTTGAAAGGCAAAAACTATGACGGACAATGATAAAGATTATAAATTAGAAACCATTTTAGCCCATGCAGGCATTAATACAGATAAAACAACAGGCGCTTTGATTGCGCCCATTCATTTTTCAACGACCTACCAGCATCCGGAATTTGGTCAGTCTACCGGTTTTGATTACACGCGGACTAAAAATCCTACCCGCGCTGTCTTAGAAGAAACGCTGGCTAAGATTGAAAAAGCAGACCATGCGATTGTAACAGCATCCGGTATGGCAGCTCTGGTGCTGCTTTTTAATGGCTTTCCTGCCGGCAGCAAAATTGTTGCTGCGCGTGATTTGTATGGCGGCTCTTTTCGCTGGTTTAACGAGCAGGAAGCAAGGGGCAGATTTTCCTTTACCTATGCCAATACGGAAGATGAGCTGATTGCAGCTGTTTCAGATGACACAGATTATGTTTATATTGAAACACCGACCAATCCGCTGATGATTGAATTTGATATCAAGAAGATTGCCCAGACTGCACATGCTCACGGTGCCAAAGTGATTGTTGATAATACCTTTTACAGTCCGATTTATCAAAATCCCATCCCTTTAGGGGCGGATGTTGTCCTGCATTCGGCTACCAAATACCTGTCGGGCCACAACGATGTCTTAGCCGGTGTTTTGATGACCAGCAATCAGGACATTTATGATAAACTGTTTTATGATCAAAACACAACGGGACCAACACTGTCGCCTTTTGATGCCTATTTGCTCATGCGCGGTCTCAAAACATTAAAACTGCGCATGGAAAAGTCAACACAAAATGCCAAGGCGATTGCAGCCTATTTGGAACAATCACCCGCAGTCAAAGATGTTTTCTACACCGGCAAGGGAGGCATGGTCTCTTTCAAAGTAGCTGACGAAGACAGGATACCGGAGATTATTAACGGCTTAGAGGTCTTTACTTTTGCGGAAAGCTTGGGCGGTATCGAAAGCCTGATTACCTATCCGGCAACGCAGACACACTTGGATATACCTGCTCAGGTCCGCCATTCTTACGGTCTGACGGATGACTTACTGCGGCTGTCAATCGGAATTGAGGACGCAGAAGACTTGATCAATGATTTAAAAACAGTTTTAGAAACATAGGAGATAAAAATGAGTCAATTTGATTTTACAACATTGCCTGATCGCATCAAAACGCACTCGGTAAAATGGCAGGAAGTCCAAAAGGACAAGGAGCTGCTGCCTTTATGGGTAGCAGATATGGATTTTTTAGCTTTTCCGGAAATGCAGGCTGCTATTCAGCGCTATGCCGATTTTGGCGTTTACGGCTATCCTTATGTTTGGGATGGTGTAGTTGAAGCGATTCAGGATTGGGAAAAAACAGAACATGGTTATCAGGTGGATAAGGAAGCTATTGTCCTTATTGAAGGCGTCGTCCCTGCTATATCAGTAGCCATTCAGACTTTCACCCAAGAGCAGGATGCAGTGCTCATTAATACGCCGGTTTATCCTCCCTTTGCCCGCTCTGTCAAGCTCAACAACCGCCGCTTGATTGAAAATTCTTTGGTGGAAAGAAACGGCCATTTTGAAATTGACTTTACCCAATTAGAAAAAGACATCGTAGAAAATCAAGTCAAACTTTATCTCTTTTGCAGTCCCCACAATCCAGGGGGACGGGTCTGGACACCTGAAGAATTGCGAAAAGTAGCTGAGCTCTGCCAAAAGTATGGTGTTATTCTTGTTTCTGATGAGATCCATCAGGATTTAGCCCTGTTTGGTCATAAACACTACAGTATCAATACCGTCGGCGACTTTGGTCAGTTCAGTCTGGTTCTTTCCAGTGCGACTAAAACCTTTAACGTAGCCGGAACGAAAAATAGTTTTGTCATTATTGAAAATCCGGCATTGCGAGCTCAGTTCAAAAAACGGCAATTAGCCAATAATCAGCATGAAGTGCCGACTATCGGCCTTATAACAACAGAAACCGCCTTTCGTTACGGCAAACCTTGGCTGACGGAATTAAAGGAGCTTCTGGAAAAACACAGCGATTTTCTCGCAGACTATTTGGAGCAGCATACTAAGATTAAGGTCATGAAGCCGGAAGGAACCTATCTCGTATGGCTGGATTTCTCAGCCTATAACTTATCAGACGAGGAACTTCACCAAAAAATCAAAGAAGAAGCCAAGCTTATTCTCAATGTCGGATCGACCTTTGGCAAGGAAGGAGCAGGCCATGCCCGCCTCAACCTCGCTGCTCCCACAGCTGTCCTGCAGGAAGCCTGTGAGCGCTTAGCTAAAGTTTTTCCAAAATAAACAGCAGTTGAGCTGATAAAAAGCACTGAACCCTCCTTTTCAGCAGTGTCAAGGAGAGCCAGTGCTTTTTTGGGTTGGTTTTTAGAATGAGAATGTAGGTTAACTTTTATTAAAAAACAATAATAATGATTCGAAAAATTACGGTTTGTTTCGCAGTGTTGTTATTTGTGTTAAATGTTACAAAATATCTTGTGAAAGAAAAATATAAACGTTAAAATATTCACGTAATTTCAAAAAGGAGATTTTTATGCATACATCAAGTTTGAATTCAATGGCTTTTGATAACTTTGAAGCAATAGGTCTGGATTATCTGTCTATTGTTGATGGTGGAAGCTTTAGTTAGAGAGGTTTCAGCGACGCAATTGGTGTGGGTGGACTTGGAGGAGCAGCTGCTGGAGCAGCTCATGGAATATATACTGGTGCAATTGGCGGTACCTCGGTCTGTCCTGGTGTAGGGACTGTAACAGGGGCAGTGGCATGTGGTGTAGGAGAAGGATTTATAGGAGCTGTAACTGGCGCAATTGGTGGTGGGGTGACCTACTTAGCCCATGAATATTTATGATAGGATATCAATATGGAGTACTTTATCGTTGGAGCAATTACAGCACTGCTTGTATTAACGCTCTTAAATCTAAAGAATCGAAAAAAATAATAAATTAGCTTGGTGGTGCACTGACCAAAGCAGGTGTATATTGAATTCATTTAAAAGTATCAGCACAAATTTTAGAAAAGGTGATCTTAGTTTATGAGCATAATTCGGTTCATTTTAGTCTTGCTTGCTCTTTGTGTCCTGGCACTTGTTTCTTACCGCAGTAAAAACATAGTGATCAGGTTGTAGACAAACTCCCAAAACTAAATTCTCTCTAAAATTTCATCATAGAATTGTATCACTTTTCGCTTTTGTAAGATGATATAGAAATGATCAAAGCCTAATCCGATACTTTCCGATGTAGCAAAAGAGGCAGAAACATTGAGTTTCTGCCTCTCGGAGATTTTGAGACCTAGGCTCAAAATCTTAATTGAACACGGGCTGCGGATTGTGGCAAAAAGATGAGTCCGCCTAGAATCTTAATGATTCCGCGTCGAACTCCCTATTTTGCCTTTATCCGCAGACGCCCTTTGTATCTTGAACTTAGATATGGAATTCCGAAGGAAGTCGCTATGACGATTGCCGTTAGAAATCGATACTATTTCTAACGGCAATCTAATGCAAAACCTAGTCAAGAGCTATAGCCTTGGCGTTTGGTTTTGCCGTCCGTGCTACCTAAGGAAAGTATCATAACAAAATATTACTTTTTGAGAAAATAGACTTTTTCTTCAGTCTGAGTGATTTCATTTATCTGTGTCATCATTTTGCTTGGTCTGTTTGGTTATTATCTCTTGCATTAGTAAAAGCAGAGGTATTTTCAAACATTAACCCTGTATCCATGGAGGCAATCCTAAAAAAGCCCGCTGACTTTTCACAAAAGTTAGTGGGTTTTATGCTATAATAAAAAGAAATAAATAGAAGGCGGTTTTTCCTATGGGTAAATTTCAAGTTATTTCGCATCCACTGATTCAGCATAAACTCTCTATTTTACGGCGGGAAGATACATCAACCAAGCATTTTCGCGAACTGGTAAATGAGATTGCTATGCTTATGGGTTACGAAGTTTCCCGCGAATTGCCACTGGAAGAAGTGGAAATAGAAACACCGATTACAAAGACGGTTCAAAAACAGCTGACAGGTAAAAAACTGGCCATTGTTCCCATTTTGCGTGCCGGTATCGGCATGGTTGACGGTCTTTTAAGTTTGGTTCCGGCCGCTAAAGTCGGTCATATCGGTATGTACCGTGATGAAGAAACCTTGGAGCCGGTAGAGTATCTGGTAAAACTTCCTGAGGACATTGATCAGCGGCAGATTTTTGTGGTGGATCCGATGCTTGCAACCGGAGGCTCCGCCGTTTTGGCTATTGATTCTCTGAAAAAACGCGGAGCAGCAAACATTAAGTTTGTCTGCCTTGTTTCAGCTCCCGAAGGCGTCAAAAAACTGCAGGAAGCCCATCCGGACATTGACATCTATACGGCTGCTCTGGATGAACATCTCAATGCAAAAGGTTATATTGTTCCGGGTCTCGGCGATGCGGGCGACCGTCTCTTTGGAACCAAATAAGCAGTAATCTTCTGATAAAAATAGGAAAAAGCAGACTGGTTGCTAATCTTTTCGGCCAGTCTTGCCTTTATTTTGTACTGAAACTGCTGAACGGAGAAAAGTTCCAAAAATGTGAAGTAAATATTTGACCTTTTTTGACCAATGAGATATAATAACTCCAAGATTGAATTAAAGGAGAAAAACAATTATGATTCCTGTAGTTATTGAACAAACAAGCCGTGGAGAACGTTCTTATGACATTTATTCACGCCTTTTAAAAGATCGTATTATTATGCTGACTGGTCCGGTTGAAGACAATATGGCTAATTCCATTATTGCTCAGATGCTTTTTCTGGATGCTCAGGACAATACAAAAGATATCTATCTTTATATCAATACACCGGGCGGTTCGGTTTCAGCCGGTTTGGCAATCGTTGATACCATGAATTTCATTAAATCAGACGTTCAGACCATTGTTATGGGAATAGCAGCGTCAATGGGAACAATCATTGCATCCAGCGGTACTAAGGGCAAACGTTTCATGCTGCCAAATGCTGAGTACCTTATTCATCAGCCAATGGGCGGTACCGGCGGCGGTACGCAGCAGACAGATATGGCTATTGCAGCTGAACAGCTTTTGAAAACGCGTAAGAAACTGGAAAAAATTCTGTCAGATAACTCCGGCAAGACCATTAAGCAGATTCATAAAGACGCCGAACGCGATTACTGGATGGATGCCAAAGAAACCCTTAAATATGGCTTCATTGATGAAATCATGGAAAATAATGAACTGAAGTAATGCTGATTGCAGCAGGACTTCTCCTAGAAAATAAAACGGGTGAGAGCGAACATAGCGGCTCTTATCCGTTTTTTTCGGTGAAAAGGCCTGACGGGTTCAAGAGAAAAGACGAAGCGGCTATTTTTTGATATAATGGCATTATGTTAAAAATTGATGATCAGCTGTTGGCGATAGATGATGCTCTTGATGATGTGATTTCAGCTTTTTTAGAGTTAGAAACCGTTAAGACTTACAAAGCAGCTGCAAAAGCAGTCTCTGCAGATGAAGACCTGCAAAAAGAAATCAAGATTTTTCAGCAGTTAAAAGAAGATTATGACAGGCAGCAGTCTTTTAGCAAATACCGCCCGGAAGTCGGTCAGTTAAGAAAAGGCATCCTAAGGCAAAAGCGCCAGCTGGATTTAAATGAAAAAATGATTGCTATGAGAAGGGCTGAGGTGGATCTGCAGGCCGTTTTGGCTGAAATGTCGCAAAAGATAGCGGCAGCTATTTCACCGGATATTTTTGTAGATACAGGACTGCCCTTGGCACCTCGTAAGCCTCCGCATGAAATGGGGCGCGGGAAAAATATTAAAGAAGGATAAGAAAAATGTTTGAAAAAACCAAGCGACTAGGTATTATTGTTTATCTTTATTACAATCGTGATGCCCGAAAACTGAACAAATACGGGAGAGTTCTCTACCATTCACACCGGATGCGCTATTTAGTGATTTACGTGGATCAAACAGAGGCTGAGACAGTCGTTGAAGAACTTCAGAATCTTAAATTTGTCAAAAAAGCAGTTCCATCCTACTTAGATGATATTGATCAGGATTTTGTCGGCAGTTTGCAGCGCTAGATGCCGGTCTGCAAAAAATAAGAAAATATGCTTGACAATTTTCAGATAATTCAGTATTCTTATTGATGACTATAATTTAAGATATTTTTAAGGAGAAAACAATGAAGAAAAAAATGGCTCTTGCAGCTCTTTCTTTTGTCAGTGCAGCTGTTCTTGCAGCTTGTGGTTCTGCACCGGGCAGCTCATCAGATGCTGCCGGCAATAAAATCGGAGATACCGTAAAAATTGGTTACAACCTTGAGCTTTCAGGGGATGTAGCAGCTTACGGACAGGCTGAAAAACAAGGTGCTGATCTTGCTGTTGAGGAAATCAACAAAGCAGGCGGCGTTGATGGTAAAAAGATTAAAGTTGTTTCTAAGGATAATAAATCTGATAATGGTGAAGCCGCAACAATTTCAACCAATCTTGCGACTCAAAGCAAGGTCAATGCTATTTTAGGTCCGGCAACATCCGGTGCGACAGCTGCAGCCAGCCCAAATGCCAATGATGCAGCAGTACCGCTTGTAACACCATCAGGAACACAAGACAACTTGACTTACTCTAAAGGCAAAGTTCAGGATTTTGTTTTCCGTACAACTTTCCAAGACAGCTTCCAAGGGAAAATCATCTCTAAATATGCTACAGATACTTTGAAAGCTAAAAAAGTTGCCCTTTACTACGATAAATCAAGCGACTATGCTCAAGGTATTGCCGATTCATTCAAAAAGGCTTACAAAGGAAAGATTACTGTTGAAGATACTTTCCAAGCGAAAGACCAAGATTTCCAAGCAGCCCTTACAAAATTTAAGAGCAAAGATTTTGATGCGATTGTTATCCCCGGATACTACACTGAAACTGGTTTGATTACCAAGCAGGCACGCGATATGGGACTTAATCAGCCAATCGTAGGACCTGACGGATTCAATGACGCTAAGTACATTGAAGGTGCCGGTGCAGCTAATACTAATAATGTTTATTATGTATCTGGTTACTCAACAAAAGTTGATTTGACAAGCAAGGCTGAAAAATTCTTGAAAGCTTACAAAGCAAAATACGGTGAAGAACCAAATATGTTTGCCGCTCTTGCTTACGATTCAGTTTACATGATTGCTGATTCTGCCAAAGATGCTAAGACATCAAAAGATATTGCAACAAAACTTGCTAAACTGAAAAACTTTGAAGGTGTAACAGGTAAAATGACTATTGATAAGAAACACAATCCTGTTAAATCTGCTGTTATGGTCGGCCTTAAAGATGGTAAGGAAGCTACAGCGACAGCTGTTGAAGCCAAATAAGGCTGGCTTAAGCCTAAACAATGAAAATCTGGGGAGCCATCTTCCCAGATATTATTTATTTATAGAAAGTTTGGTAAAATTATATGCTCCAACAACTTATAAATGGTCTTATCCTTGGGAGTGTTTATGCGCTGTTAGCCCTTGGTTATACCATGGTTTATGGAATTATCAAGTTGATTAACTTTGCTCACGGAGATATTTACATGATGGGAGCCTTTATCGGTTATTTCCTTATCACACAATATCATCTTAATTACTTTGTGGCTCTCGTATTGACTATGGTTTTGACAGCTGTTTTAGGGGTTGTTATCGAGTTTCTTGCTTACAGACCTTTGAGAAATTCAACACGGATTGCGGCCTTGATTACAGCTATAGGTGTCTCTTTCTTTCTTGAATACAGTATGGTTCGTCTGGTCGGTGCCAACAAGCACGCCTTTCCTCAGACCCTTGCCACGGTGAAGTATAATTTTGGACCAATCAGTGTTACCAATGTGCAGCTGATTATTCTGGGAGTCTCTCTTTTTCTGATGCTGGCTCTGCAGTTTGTTGTCCAAAAGACTAAGATGGGAAAAGCTATGCGGGCAGTGTCTGTCGACAGTGACGCTGCTCAGCTGATGGGAATTAATGTTAACAGCACAATCAGCTTTACATTTGCTCTGGGCTCTGCTCTTGCAGGTGCCGGCGGTGTTTTGATCGGTCTTTATTATAATTCTGTTGATCCTTTGATGGGTATGGTTCCTGGTATTAAGGCTTTCGTTGCTGCTGTTCTGGGGGGTATCGGTATTATTCCGGGTGCTGCTGTCGGTGGTTTCTTGATCGGCCTTTTGGAAACTTTCTCTGTTTCCATCGGACTTGCAAGTTACAGAGATGCCGTAGTTTATGCTGTCCTTATCATCATTCTTTTGGTAAGACCGGCTGGTATTTTAGGAAAAAATGTGAAAGAGAAGGTGTAAGCAATGAAAAAAAATCTAAAAGCAAATTTAAGCTGGCTTGCGCTGGTTCTTGTCATCTTTCTCCTTTTATTTGGCCTAATCAGTGCCGGTATTGTTGATGTTTACTATACCCAAATTCTGATGGGAATTGGCATCAGCATCATTATGGCCTTGGGAACCAACTTGGTTCTGGGATTTTCCGGTCAGCTTTCTCTGGGACAGGCTGGATTTATGGCTATCGGAGCCTATGCCACAGCTATCTTGACAACGCAAATGCCAACCTATGCCGGTTTTTATCTATCCATTTTTGTGGGGATGGTGGTGACGGCTGTTGTTGCCTTAGTTGTCGGTATTCCCACGCTGCGCTTGACAGGGGACTATTTAGCAATCGCAACCCTTGGTGTGGCTGAGATTATCCGCAAGCTGATTGAAAACGGCGGCAGTCTGACTAATGGCTCCAGAGGTATTATGGGAATCCTGAAATATACCACTTGGCCGGTTGTCTTTATCTTTGTTGTTTTGATTACGATTCTGGTGCTTAATTATCTGAGAAGTCCGATCGGGCGTGAAGTTCTGGCAGTTCGTGAAGACGAAATTGCTGCAGAGTCTATGGGTGTCAATACGACTAAAATTAAAGTTTTGACCTTTATGTTTGCTGCTGTTATTTCAAGTATCGCCGGCTCACTTTATGTCGGTTATATCGGAACGGTTGCGCCAAAAGACTTTACAATCATGAAGTCCATTGATTTTCTGATTGTCGCCGTTCTTGGCGGCTTGGGCTCTGTCACAGGTACTATTGTTGCTGCCATTGTGCTCGGCGTGTTAAACATGTTCCTGCAAAACGTATCAGATATCCGCATGATTATCTATTCCTTGGCGCTTATTCTGGTAATGGTCTTTAGACCGGGCGGCCTGTTAGGCACATGGGAATTCAGTTTTTCAAAACTTTTTGCTAAAAAAGCTAAGGAGGGCAGCAAATAATGGCACTTCTTGATGTAAAAAATTTAACCAAGAATTTCGGCGGTTTAACTGCTGTCGGCGATGTTACGATGGAGCTCAACGAAGGTGAACTCGTCGGCTTGATCGGTCCTAACGGAGCGGGAAAAACAACCCTCTTTAATCTTTTAACCGGTGTTTACGAACCCAGTGAAGGCAGTGTGACCCTTGACGGAACACTGTTAAACGGCAAGGCACCCTATAAGATTGCTTCCTTAGGATTATCACGAACTTTCCAAAATATTCGTCTCTTTAAGGACATGACAGTGCTTGAAAATGTGCTGGTAGGTATGGGAAACAATCATAATCCCTATTTACTGTCCAGCTTTCTGCGCCTGCCGAAGTTTTATTCCAATGAAGAAAAATTACAGGAAAGAGCAATTGAATTGCTGAAGATTTTCGATCTGGATAAAGATGCTCATACATTGGCGAAAAATCTGCCTTACGGCCAGCAGCGCCGCTTAGAGATTGTGCGTGCCCTTGCAACCAGACCTAAAATTCTCTTTCTTGATGAACCTGCTGCCGGCATGAATCCTCAGGAAACCGCTGAATTAACCGAGCTGATCCGTCAGATTAAAGAGGACTTTAAAATCACGATCATGCTGATTGAACATGATATGAGCTTGGTTATGGACGTTACCGAACGTATCTATGTTTTAGAATACGGGCGTTTGATTGCGCACGGAACACCGCAGGAAATTAAAAATAATAAGCGTGTTATTGAAGCTTATCTGGGAGGTGAAGCCTAATGACCATGTTAAAAGTTGAAAATCTATCTGTTCATTACGGCGTCATCCAAGCAGTAAAAGACGTTAGTTTTGAGGTCAACGAAGGTGAAGTTGTTTCTCTGATCGGCGCTAACGGTGCGGGAAAAACGTCCATTCTGCGGACGATTTCCGGCCTTGTCCGCCCAAGTTCAGGGAAAATTGAGTTTCTGGGAAATGAAATTCAAAAGACAGCTACCCGCAAGATTGTTGCCTCCGGCCTTTCTCAGGTTCCGGAAGGGCGCCATGTTTTTCCGGGGCTGACAGTTTTGGAAAATCTAGAAATGGGAGCCTTTCTCAGCAGCAACCGTGATGACAACCAAGCACGTCTCAAGAGGGTTTTTGAGCGCTTCCCGCGTTTGGAAGAACGTAAAAATCAGGATGCTGCGACCTTATCCGGAGGTGAGCAGCAGATGCTGGCGATGGGGCGCGCTCTGATGAGTCAGCCTAAACTGCTTCTGCTTGATGAGCCTTCCATGGGCTTGGCGCCAATTTTTATTCAGGAAATTTTTGATATTATTCAAGATATTCAAAAGCAAGGAACAACGGTTCTGCTGATTGAACAAAATGCCAATAAGGCCTTGTCAATTGCAGATCGCGGTTATGTTCTTGAAACAGGAAAGATTGTTCTTTCAGGAACCGGAGAGGAATTGCTGGCTTCTGATGAAGTTCGTAAGGCCTATCTGGGCGGCTAAAGAAGTACAGGGGCTGAGTCAACTGCGTTTTCAGCCCCTGTTTCTATTTATTGTCCTGCAAGCGCGGTGTATGATAATTATGGTATAATAAAAACAAAAGAGAGTGAGGTTTTACTATGCCCGTAAAAGATTTCATGACCAAGAGAGTCGTTTATGTCTCTCCTGATACAACAGTAGCTAAGGCAACAGATATTATGCGTGATAAAAATCTGCGCCGTCTGCCGGTCATTGAAAATGATGTTTTGGTAGGCCTTTTGACCGAAGGAACGATTGCTGAAACCAGCCCGTCAAAGGCGACCAGCCTGTCTATCTATGAAATGAACTACCTCCTCAACAAGACCAAGGTTCGTGATGTCATGATCAAAGATGTCATCACCGTTTCAAAAGACGCCCGGCTGGAAGATGCCATCTATCTCATGATGGTGCATAAAATTGGCGTTTTACCGGTTGTTGACGGCAGTCAGATGTCAGGTATTATTACAGATAAGGATATTTTTCGTGCTTTTCTGGAAGTTTCAGGTTACGGCAAAGAGGGTGTCCGGTTAAGACTTTTAGCTGAGGATAAAGCCGGTGTTTTAGAGCAGGTTGTCAAGGTTATCTCTGATGAACATCTCAATATTCGCCGCATCGTTGTCGCTGACCGTCAGGTTGGCAAAGTCACTGTTGAAATTCAAATCGACGGTAAATTTGACACAGATGCTCTTAGCCAAAAGCTGCATGGACAAGGCTTTGAAATCGAGTCCATTGAGCAAACGGAAGGAAAAACAGACTTTTAAGGAGACACTGCCGGCAATCTGGCAGTGTTCTTTTTATGAGATTTTTGGTAAAATAGAAGTAATCATAATAAAAGGAAATCTAATGAAAAAAGGAATCTTTATTTCGTTTGAAGGCCCGGATGGTGCTGGGAAAACGACGGTTTTGAAGGAAATTTTGCCCAGCCTGAAAAAAATGACTGAAAACGATGTGCTGGTAACACGTGAGCCGGGCGGAGTCAGTATTGCTGAGAGTATTCGGGATGTTATCCTTGATGTTAACCATACAAATATGGATGATAAAACCGAACTCCTGCTTTATATAGCTGCCCGCCGCCAGCATCTGGTTGAAAAAATCCTGCCTGCACTCGAAAAGGGAAGCCTTGTTATGGCGGATCGTTTTATCGACAGCTCAGTAGCCTATCAGGGTTACGGCCGAGGATTGGATACGGCAGCCATCACCTGGCTGAATGACTTTGCAACAGACGGCCTAAAACCTGACTTAACACTTTATTTTGACGTTGATTCAAAAATCGGGCTGGCCCGCATTGAGCAAAACAAGGAGCGGGAAGTCAATCGGCTTGATTTGGAAAAGTTAGATATGCACCAGCGTGTTCGTTCGGGCTATTTAAAATTGGCTGCTGAAAATCCTGAGCGCATAGTAACGATTGATGCCGGCCGTCCGCTGAATGAGGTGGCTGAAGAAGCCTTGCTTCTTATTCAGCAGAGGTGTTTAGAACATTAAAGTGACGATTGATATGGAATTAGAAAAGCTGCAGCCTAAAATTTTTCAAGAATTTAAGCACATTTTAAAATCCGATAGGTTAAGCCATGCCTATCTTTTTTCGGGAGATTTTGCCAGCTTTGAGATGGCGCTTCTTTTGGCACAGAGCCGCTTCTGTGAAGCCCCGGCAGATGGTCTTCCCTGCGGTAAATGCCGTTCCTGCCGCCTGATTGCCGCCAATGATTTTTCCGATGTCAGGGTGGTGGAACCCAGCGGACAGCTGATCAAAACGGAAACCGTTCGCGGCCTCTTGCGGGAATTTTCCAGTTCAGGTTTTGAAGGGCAGTCACAGGTCTTTATTATCCGCGATGCTGATAAGATGCATGTCAATGCTGCCAATAGTCTGCTGAAATTTATAGAAGAGCCGCAGAGCGATTCCTATATTATTTTACTAACCAGAGATGACAGTAAAATCCTGCCAACCATCAAAAGCCGTACACAAATTTTTCATTTCCCTAAAAATACGGTTTATTTGGCCAAGAAGCTGGAGCAAGCAGGTCTGCTTAAAAATCAGGCGGAAATTCTAGCTGATTTGGCTAAAGATTGGCCCCAAGCAGAAGAATTTGCACAAAACAGCAAGGTTTTAGATTTGCTCAAGGCTTGTGAGCGTTTTGCAGCCCTTTTATTTAAGAGCAAGGATCTTGCTTTCTTAGAAGCAGCACGTTTGGCTCAGGCAGCCAGTGATAAATCTGAGCAGGAGTGGGCTTTTGAATTGCTGACTCTGCTCTTGTCGAAACATTATGAAAAAAGAGCTGCTCTGGACTGCTTAGAAGCTGTGTATCAAGCTAAGCAAATGTGGCTCAGCAATGTCAATTTTCAAAATGCACTAGAATATATGGTGATCACATGATAGAAGTAATTGGTATTAAATACGAAAAAACAGGCCGTATCAATTATGTGCTGCCTGATCAAACCTATCAAAAAGAGGACTATCTCATTGTCAAAAAGCATAAGGGCAGCCATCTGGCTCAAGTCGTTCAGACTAATTTTGAAATGTCTACCGATAAGCTGCCTGACACTGAGCAGATGGACAGAGCTGTAAGGAGAGCAGAAGCTGCTGATATTGAAACCTATCATAATAATCTGAAATTAGCAGAAAACAGTTTTTCTAAGGTGAGAGACCTGATTCAAAAAAATCAGCTTGAGATGAAGCTGATTGACATTGTCTTTCCCTTAGAGCGTGAGCAGGTTCTCATTACCTTTGTTGCAGAGCACCGTGTCGACTTCAGGCAGCTTTTGAAAGATCTGGCCAATCTTTTTAAGGCCAGGATTGAGCTGCGCCAGATTAACAGCCGTGAAGAAAGTAAGATTTACGGCGGCTTGGGCCCGTGCGGCCGAGCCCTTTGCTGTTCAAGCTTTCTAGGTGAATTTCCGCCGGTCTCTATCAAAATGGCCAAAAATCAAAATCTGTCTTTGAATTCCGGCAAAACAACCGGAATCTGCGGCCGGCTGATGTGCTGCCTGAGTTTTGAGGATGATTTTTACAGAGAATCCAAGGAAAAATTTCCGGATTTGGGAGCCAGCGTAGAAACCCAAAACGGTCAGGGCATTGTTGCAGGGATTGATGTGATTTCAGAAACGGTCAAGGTGCGTTTTGAGGAAAATCCAGGCCTTTTGACCTATGCTTTAGAGGAGGTTAGGGTCAATGGATAAAAAAGATTTATTTGCTGCATTTGATGGTTTCTCGCAAAATCTGATGGAGACCTTGGCTGAAGCCGAAGCCTTGAAAAAACAAGTTCAGGATCTGGTGGAACAAAATGCGGCGCTGCGTTTGGAAAACAGCAAGCTCCGTGACCGCCTGAGCCAGTTCAGTCAGCTTGAAGAAAGCGAGTCCGGCAATAAAGGCATTAGTTCCAGAAAAGAAAATCTTGAAAATATTTACGAAGATGGTTTTCATATCTGCACCTTCTTTTATGGGCAGCGCCGTGAAAATAATGAAGACTGTGCCTTTTGCATGGAATTATTGTACCGAGAGTAGAAGTGATGCAAGTACAAAAAAGTTTTAAAGAAGAATTAAGCTGCGGGACGCTCTATCTGGTTCCGACCCCTATCGGCAATCTTGATGATATGACTTTTCGGAGCATTGAGGTGCTGAAGACTGTTGATATGATTGCGGCAGAGGATACGCGAAATACGGGGCTTTTGCTCAAGCATTTTGATATTGCTACCCGTCAGATGAGTTTTCATGAGCACAACGCCTTTGAAAAAATTCCTGAGTTGATTAGCTGTTTAAAAGAGGGAAAATCTCTGGCTCAGGTCTCTGATGCAGGGATGCCCTCTATTTCTGATCCGGGACATGATCTGGTCAAGGCCGCTGTAGCAGAAGGCATTCCTGTGGTTGCCCTGCCTGGGGCTTCAGCCGGGATTACGGCTCTGATTGCAAGCGGCTTAGCTCCCCAGCCTCATGTTTTTTACGGTTTTTTGCCCCGTAAATCCGGTCAGCAAAAATCTTTTTTGGAGGCTAAAAAGCGCTATCCGGAAACCCAGATTTTTTATGAATCGCCCTACCGCGTTAAGGAGACCTTGGGCAACATACTGGCTGTCTATGGTGATAGGCAGGCAGCCTTGGTCAGGGAACTAACCAAACTCTACGAGGAATATCAAAGGGGAACAGTTTCTGAGCTCTTAGATTATATTGCTGAAACTCCTCCAAAAGGTGAATGCCTTCTTATTATCTCTGGCTATGAAAAGCAGGAGAATGAGCAGCAGCTCAGTGAGGCTAATCTTAAAGATTTAGTTGAAGAATTGATTGGGAAAGGAATGAGGCCTAATCAGGCTATTAAAAAAGTAGCTAAAGACAATAACTTCAATCGTCAGGAACTTTACCAGATTTACCATGGATTAGACAGTTGAGGCTAGATCCGGAGAAACCTGTGAAAGGAAAATTTTCTCAGTTCGATTGAAGAAATTGCTCGGATTTGGACCAGAGAAGGCGGCAGTGCTGTCTAATCAGGAAAATATCCGGCTAAATCTTGTTTTAATTGGCTTAAAAGTGCTGTCTTTTAATGAGATGGCTTTTTTAAATCCTCTTAGGCATAAAAGCTTTAGAAAAATGAAATTAGTTTACAACATTCTGAAAATTTGTGATATAATTTACTTACTTTAAGGAGGTATCAGATGACAATTTACAATTTCTCTGCAGGTCCTGCAGTATTGCCAAAACCTGTTCTTGAAAAAGCACAGGCTGAGTTCTTGGATTATAATCACTCAGGGATGAGTGTTATGGAATTATCTCATCGCTCCAAAGAATTTGATGACATTATCAAGAACGCTGAGCGCCTGCTCCGCGATTTGATGGCTATTCCTGATAATTATAAGGTGCTTTTTTTACAAGGCGGAGCGTCAACTCAGTTTTCAATGCTGCCGCTCAATCTCGCCCGCGGCCGCAAGGCTTATTATGTGGTAGCAGGTTCCTGGGGGAAAAAAGCCTACGCGGAAGCTGTGAAATTGTCCGAAACGATTCCTTTTGAACCGGTTCTATTGGCTTCATCAGAAGATACGGTCTACGACCATATCCCGGAAATTGACAGCCAGCAAATTGATAAAGATGCAGCCTATGTCCATATCACAACCAACAATACGATCGAAGGAACAGCTATTTATGACCTTCCTGAAACCAACGGTGTGCCAATCGTAGCCGATATGTCTTCTAACATTTTGGCTGTTCGCTACAATGTCGCTGATTTTGGCCTCATCTATGCGGGAGCTCAAAAAAATATCGGACCTGCCGGGGTAACCATCGTGATTGTCCGTGATGATTTATTAAATGATGAGCCTGTGCTGTCCAGCATGCTGGACTACCGTATTCAGGCAGATGCTGGTTCCCTTTACAATACCCCGCCAACCTACGGCATTTATATTGCTAAATTAGTCTTTGAATGGGTTAAGGAGCTGGGCGGCGTTGACGCTATGGAAAAGATTAACCGTGAAAAGTCTGGTTTGCTCTATGACTTTATTGAACAATCTGACTTTTACAGCAGCCCCGTCAAAAATCCTAAAGATCGCTCGGTAGCCAACATTCCGTTTGTCACTCCAAGTAAGGATTTGGATGCTGAATTTGTTGCTCAGGCCGATGCTTTAGGCTTCAAAAATATCAAGGGCCACCGCAGTGTCGGAGGCATGCGTGCCAGCCTTTACAATGCTTTTCCGCGCCAGGGAGTGCTGGATTTGATTGACTTTATGAAGACCTTTGAAAAAGAAAACAAGTAAAAGTTTTAATAAGCTTTAAACATCGGCCTCAGAACGCTCATACAGGCTGATTTAAAAGCAGAACAACACGTTTTGAACACATGATTACTGAACAGCATCAGCTGATTCAAAAAAGTAGGTAGAAAAAATGGAAATTAGATTAGCTTTTCCAAATGAAGTGGATCGTATCATGGCTATCATTGAGGAAGCTAGAGAAGAAATGGCTTCTTATGGGAGCGACCAGTGGCAGGGAGATTATCCTAATCAAGACATCATTTTTGAAGATATTTTAGAAGGGCGCGGCTATGTTGCCCTTGATGAGGGACAAATTGTGGCCTATGCGGCAGCTATTGACGGACACGAGGACGCTTATGATCAGATTTATGAGGGTCAGTGGAAGCATAAGAACCGCCGTTATATAACCTTTCATAGGATTGCTGTAGCTAGTTCTTACCGCGGGCAGCAGGTTGCTCAGACCTTTCTTCAAGGCTTGATTGAAGGCTATGCAGGGCATGATTTTCGTTGCGATACCCATGAAAAAAATAAGGCTATGCAGCATATTCTGGAAAAGCTCGGCTTTGTCTATTGCGGAAAAGTTCCTGTAGACGGTGTCAGACTGGCCTATCAAAAAATAAAAACGAAAAGTGAAAACAGTCTCTATCAAGAAATTGACGAATAATTGAGATCGGACTTTCTGACCTGCTTGGCCGTCGGTCAGGGTCAGATTCTAGTAGAAAGGGAGACGCCAAGGATTTTCCAAGGCATGAACAAGTATGGTATTTAGTGTAAGAACATTTAACAATATTAATCAAATCGGGTTAAAAGAGTTAGGCAATGGTTTTCAAATTGACGGAGATTTGAAAGACAATCCGGATGCCTATATTATTCGGAGTGAAAATCTTCATAATGCTGATTTTCCGGATAACCTGAAAGCTATTGCCCGTGCGGGTGCAGGAACTAATAACATTCCCATTGATGAGGCTACTGCCAAGGGAATTGTCGTTTTTAATACGCCCGGTGCCAATGCCAATGCGGTCAAAGAGGCTGTCATTGCATCACTCCTCTTATCTGCGCGTGACTACATCTCTGCTAACCGTTGGGTTAATACTCTGACAGGTGATGATGTGCCTAAGCAGGTTGAAGCTGGGAAAAAACAATTTGCAGGCAGCGAAATTTCCGGAAAAACACTGGGAGTTATCGGTCTTGGTGCCATCGGTGCCCGTATTGCCAATGATGCCCGCCGTCTGGGTATGAATGTGCTGGGCTATGACCCTTACGTTTCTATTGAAACTGCTTGGAACATCTCCAGTCATGTCAAACGTGTCAACGATTTGAACGACATTTTTGAAAACTCAGATTACATCACCATCCACGTTCCTTTGACAGAAGATACCAAGGATACTTTTAATGCAGACAGTTTTGGTCTGATGAAAAAGGGAACGGTTATCATTAATTTTGCCCGCGGTGAACTGGTAAATAATACAGACCTGTTTGATGCTCTTGAAACAGGTGTTGTCAGACACTACTTTACCGATTTTGGAAGCGAAGAACTGCTCAATAAAGAAGGCATCACTGTCTTTCCGCATGTCGGCGGCTCTACTGCAGAAGCGGAGCTCAACTGTGCTATTATGGCCGGACGAACTATCCGCCGTTTCATGGAAACCGGCGAAATTACAAATTCTGTTAATTTCCCTAATATGCACCAAGCGCTGACAGCACCTTACCGGATCACATTAATTAATAAAAATGTTCCTAATATTGTAGCGCGTCTGTCAACTGCCGTTTCTAATCTGGATATTAATATTGATAATATCCTCAATCGTTCAAGAGGAAACTACGCTTATACAATTCTTGACCTTGATGAAACTGACAAGGCCAAAATTGATGAGCTGGTTGCTAATTTTGAAGCCAGTGACAATATTGTCCGTGTCCGCTTGATTAAGGGAAAGAGCAAGGCCGCTAAATAAACAGCTGAAAATAAGGGTGATGGTTAGTTCGATTGTGACCTAACATCACTCTTTTTCTATAATTGTTTGACCTCAGACAGGAGCAGCAAAAAGGTTAATATTATTTGATGTTTGACTGAACGTTTGTGTTCAAAGCAAAAGGAGGCTGCTAATGACCCTATACAAGCAAATCTATCACTCTCCTTTGGGAGACTTGTCATTGGTTGCCGATAGTCAAGGACTTATCGGTGTCTGGTTTGTCGGTCAAAAATATTTTGAACAGGGTATAAATAACGACGCAATTTTAGAAGCTGATAACACTGTTTTAAGTCAAACAAGGCAGTGGCTGGATGCCTATTTTGCCGGCGAAAATCCCAAACAAGGGGAGCTTTTGCTGTCTCCTCAGGGAACACCTTTTCAAAAACAGGTCTGGCAGGTGCTGCGGGAAATTCCTTTTGGTCAAACAATGACCTACGGCGACATTGCTGAGAGAATACACTGCCATTCTGCTCGGGCGGTCGGCGGAGCTGTTGGCCGCAATCCATTAAGCATCATCGTTCCCTGCCACCGGGTGCTGGGCTCCTATGGTCAGATAACAGGCTATGCCAGCGGTACAGACAAAAAAATATGGCTCTTGCAGCATGAGGGTGTTAAACTCTTGACAAGCAGCCGTTCTTCTCGTTAAGATAGAAAAGAAAGGAGAAATAATGCTTGTATTTTATGAATACCCTAAGTGCAGTACTTGCCGCAAAGCTAAGGCAGAGCTGGATCAGCTGGGTCTTGCTTATCAGGCCGTTGATATTAAAAAGAACCCACCGCAGGCAGATCTGATCAAAGATTTGATTGCAAGCAGCGGGCTGGAACTGAAAAAATTCTTTAACACGTCCGGTCAATCCTACCGTGCACTGGGCTTAAAAGACAGAATAGATCAGCTCAGTCTTGAGGAAGCTGCTGATTTATTGGCTGGTGACGGTATGCTGATTAAGCGTCCGCTTTTGATCAAAGATGGCAAAGTTTTACAGGTCGGCTATCGAACGCATTATGCAAATCTCAGCTTTTAAAAGCCGAGATTTTTCTTTCCCTTGGGTTTCATGCTATAATGGAAACAAGGAGAATTGGAGTTGTTATGGTCTTATCGAAAAAACGGGCTCGCAAGGTTTTGGAAGAAATTATTGCTCTTTATCCGGATGCCAAGCCCAGCTTAAATTTTAAAAATCATTTTGAACTGCTGATTGCTGTTATTTTATCAGCTCAAACGACGGATGCCGCTGTCAATAAGGTAACACCAGATTTGTTTGCAGCCTATCCAAAGCCCGGTGATCTGGCAAAGGCTCAGCTGAAAGATATTGAGTCCTACATTTCTAAAATTGGCCTTTACCGCAACAAGGCAAAATTTTTGAAAGACTGTTCGCAGCAGCTGATGGACAGATATGGGGGAGAAGTGCCCCATACGAGAAAAGAGCTGGAGAGTTTATCGGGTGTCGGCAGAAAAACGGCTAATGTTGTTATGAGTGTCGGCTTTGGATTTCCGGCTTTTGCTGTTGATACTCACGTCAGCCGCATTTGCAAGCATCACGATATCGTTAAAAAATCGGCGACGCCTTTGGAAGTGGAAATGCGCGTTACAGAAGTTTTACCGCCCGAACTCTGGCTGTCTGCCCATCAGGCGATGATTTATTTTGGCCGGGAGATTTGCCATCCCAAAAATCCTGAGTGTCACAATTATCCTCAGCTCTATGATTTTTCGGATTGTTAATTTTAGCGTGTATTCATATAAAAAAGATTGAGACAGACCGCATGATGCAGTTTTATCTCAATCTTTTTGTCTTTAAATAAGTCTATGTGATATGGGGAAACTTGTTACAAGTCAATCTTTATCATAATCGGCGTGTGATCCTGCCGCGTTCCGGAATCGATCATTTCAGATTTAAGGACTTTATCGGCGATGCGATTGCTGGTCAGCCAATAATCAATTCTCCAGCCTGAATTGTTGATTTTGCTGGTCTTGCTGCGCTGAGCCCACCATGAGTAAACATCAGGAATGTTGCCGTGTATGTAGCGGAAAGTATCCGTAAAGCCTTTGGCTAATAAATTGGTGAATCCGGCACGTTCTTCGTCTGTAAAACCTGGAGAGCGGCGATTGCTTGAGGGATGAGCCAGGTCAATTTCCTGATGGGCAACATTGTAGTCGCCTGCGGCTAAAACAGGTTTTTGCCTATCCAATTCTGCCAGGTAATCAGCATATTTTTCATCCCAAATTTGTCTTTCTTCCAGCCGTTTCAGACCATCACCGGCATTAGGCGTGTACACTTGAGTCACAAAAAAGTTATCAAATTCAAGCGTGATGATCCGGCCTTCGGCGTCCATAGTTGCCGGAGCGCCAATATCAGGATAAGTAACTGTGGGATTAAGCTCTGATTTATAAATGAACATCGTACCGGCATAACCTTTGCGTGCAGGCTCTACAGAAGAGCGCCAGGCAATATCATAGTCAGCAAAATAGTTCTTAAGGATTTCCAAGTGCTTCTTGGTCGGCCCCTTAGCAGGTAATTTTGTTTCCTGGATAGCAATGATATCAGGCTTTTTCTCAGCTAAAGTATCAATCACCGCACGTGAAAGCAGCGCCCGATCTGAATCGCTGGTCAGAGCAGCGTTAAGCGAGTCAATATTCCATGAAATGAGTTTCATAAGTATGATACCAAGAACATATCCCCGTCTGATAAACTGTGGGAATAAGAGTTTGGGACGAAAGCCCTGACCTCTTAATTTATCCGGTCTTAAACGGTTGACACAGTGGTTTATATGTTCAATCTTTCTAATTCATTTTCTATAATTGTATCAAAAAATAGGTCTCAGAGCGACTGAAACAGTCTGAGCTGGCGTTTTAGCCGGTATTAAATGCTTTGTGAGAGGCTCTTAGCTGTCCTGTGAGCGGCCGCCTATTCCAAGAGCACTCATTTCTTGCTGAATCATACGGTAGACAGCCTCCCAATCCTTGGATTTATTGATGTCAAAGTCATCCGTCTGAATCCTCATTTTAGGGCTGTAATCATAGCTGTCGTACCAGTCCTTGTAGTTGCGATGCAGGAGCTGGTAGTAATCCAGAAGACCGTTATCTTTTGTCGGCTGCTCAAAGGAACGGCCGCGTTTTTTGATGTTATTTATGATGTGATCAAAACTGCCGTCTAAATAGATTAACAAATCCGGTGCTTTCTTAGGCAGCCCCTTGATCTCTTCCATCATATTGTCCAGAAGTTCCAAATAAATCTGATATTCCTGCTGGCTGATACTTCCCTGTAAGGTATTGATATAGGTAAAGAGCGCATCTTCATAGATAGAGCGATCCAAAACATTATTGTCCTCATGATAGGCGCTTTTGATGGATTTAAAGCGTTTATTTAGAAAATAAATCTGCAGAGCAAAGCCGTATTTTTCAGGGTCTTCATAGTATTTGTCTAAAATAGGATTGTTATCGACAGGTTCAAAAAAGGCCTGCGTTCCCAAACTTTCGGCAATACGGGATGTGTAAGTTGTTTTTCCGACACCAATCATCCCAGCTAATATAATCACGATTGTAAAGCACCTCCAAATAAGTCAAGTCTTTTGCTGTTTAAACAGACAGCTATGACATCTAAAAAGATTATTAAAAAATATCGCCACAATATATTGTACAGCAATTAATATAATAACACTACATATTGTATTTAATCAAGTATTAAATCACATTAATTTTAGGACCTGCTAAATAAGGCTGCAGTCTTTCATGACAAGCTTAGCTAAAGACACTTAAAAGCGAAAAAACAATTAAAAAATTCTGATAAATTAGGCTGTAAGTATGGTAAAATAAAAGAGTAATAAATTATTAAGGAGTCCAAGATGAAACAAAATGAATGGCAACAACAGTTTCGGGCGGCAAACGGCCGCGAGCCCAGCCAAGAAGAATTTCAGGCAGCTTTTCAGAGAGGAGAATTTACAGCGTCCCGTCAGCAGCCGAAGAAAAAAATGAAGACCTCAACCATTGTTATCATCAGTTTAGTGTCAGTCTTTGCTGTACTGCTCTTGATTGCCGGCGGTGCTGCAGCTTATTATTACTATTCCGGCAATATAGACGGTACTTGGGAACGGGTGTCTTCCTCGTCTTATAGCTCTAAAAAGCATAAGTGGATTGATGCTGATGAAGAAAACGAAAAAGCTAAAATCAATTATCATCAATTTTTAGAAGTTGAAAAAGGCTCCCTAAAGACTTATTCTTACTATAAGCTTGAGTATAATATGGAACTGCCTGATACGGACTCTGAGTATGAGGAACTTTTTAGCAGTGCCAGAACCACTTATACTGGGCATATAAGACCGACACATAAGGCTGATATTTGGAAAAGAGAAATTCGGATGTCTATTTCTCAAAAAGACTTTGTCAGTGACTTGAACCGCTATATTGACGATTACATTAAAACGAAATATCTCTCCGACAGTGATCTGCAGGAGACGAAGAAAGGCTATGAAAAAGATTTTAAGAATCAAAAAGCAAGAAAGATAACCTACCAGAAAAAAGGTGATCGCTTAACCCTCAAGGCTTATAATAAAAAAGGAAAACTGACAGACAAAACAACCTATGTCAAGCGGACAGGCAAGGCAGCCAATAAATTACACAACACTTATAAAAAGATTGAAGATAAGGAACGTCAGCTTATAAAAAAATACAATAATTATTAAAGAGCGGTCTGAAAAGAGCAGGAAAAGCACAATTGATTTTATTGATTGAGCCCGTGTCCTGCTCTTTTTATTTTCTGATAAGGCTGGAGCCGTCAGGCTGTTTTTAATTTTGAGCTTTCATAATGGGCAATTTATGCTATAATAAAGTGTTATCAAAAAGAGGTTTCATCTGCCTCAAGGAGAAAGGAAACGAATGTAAAAGCAACTGGTTTAGCAGCTAAAAGTTCCGTCTTTTTCTGCTTTTTGATTAAAGCTGCCTTTGGCTTGTTTTTACGTTCTTGGTATCTTAAACATGAGTGATAAAAAGCCATTCTATATCACGACACCGATTTATTATCCGTCCGGTAAACTTCATATCGGTTCGGCCTATACGACTATTGCCTGCGATGTTTTGGCACGCTACAAGCGCATGATGAACTACGATGTCTTTTATCTGACCGGGCTTGATGAGCACGGTCAAAAGATTCAGCAAAAGGCTGAAGAAGCCGGCGTCACGCCTCAGGCTTATGTGGACGGTATGGCAGTAGGTGTTAAGAAGCTTTGGCAGCTCCTTGATATTTCTTATGACAAGTTTATCCGTACGACTGACGATTATCATGAAAAAGTAGTGGCTGATGTCTTTGAAAAATTGCTGGCACAGGACGATATTTACTTAGGCGAATACTCAGGCTGGTATTCTGTTTCTGATGAAGAATTTTTCACCGAAAGTCAACTAGCAGAAGTCTTTCGCGATGAAGCCGGCAATGTAACAGGCGGGATTGCACCGTCTGGTCACGAGGTAGAATGGGTATCAGAAGAGTCTTATTTCTTGCGTCTGGGCAAGTATGCTGATCGCTTGGTAGACTTTTTCCATGCGCATCCTGACTTTATCCAGCCTGACGGCCGTATGAATGAGATCATTAAAAATTTCATCGAGCCTGGTCTGGAAGATTTGGCGGTGTCACGTACCTCCTTTACCTGGGGAGTTAAGGTGCCTTCAAATCCTAAGCATGTTGTTTACGTTTGGATTGACGCTCTTCTCAACTATGCGACAGCGCTTGGTTACGGTCAGGAAGATCATGCTAATTTTGATAAATTCTGGAACGGTACGGTCTTTCACATGGTTGGTAAAGATATTCTGCGTTTCCATAGTATTTACTGGCCTATCATGCTCATGATGCTGGATATGAAATTGCCTGAACGCCTTATTGCCCACGGCTGGTTTGTCATGAAAGACGGCAAAATGTCTAAATCAAAAGGCAATGTTGTCTATCCGGAAATGCTGGTAGAGCGCTACGGACTAGATGCTCTTCGCTATTATCTCATGCGTTCCTTGCCGGTCGGCTCAGACGGAACTTTTACGCCTGAAGATTATGTCGGCCGTATCAATTATGAATTGGCAAATGATCTGGGAAATCTTCTCAATCGTACCGTGGCTATGATTAATAAGTACTTCGACGGTGAAATTCCAGCTTATGCTGAAAATGTCACTGAATTTGATGCCGATTTAGCAGCAGTCGCAGCGGAGAATCTGGCTGAATACCACAAGCAAATGAATGCTGTGGACTATCCGCGTGCGCTTGAAGCCGTTTGGAACATCATCTCTCGTACCAACAAGTATATTGATGAAACGACGCCTTGGGTGCTTGCTAAAGATAATGACAAGCGTGATGAATTGGCAAGTGTTATGGCGCATCTGGCAGCCAGTCTGCGCGTGGTGGCTCATCTCATTCAGCCATTTATGATGGAAACCTCAAATGCTATTATGGAACAGCTCGGCTTATCCGGGCAATTTGACCTTGAAAATCTGACTTTGGCCAATTTCCCAGAGGGAATCAAGGTAGTCGCTAAGGGGACACCCATCTTTCCGCGTTTGGATATGGAAGCTGAAATTGACTACATCAAAGAACAAATGGGTACCGGCTCTGCTATTGCCCAAGAGGAAGAAGAGGAATGGGATCCAAGCCAAGTCGAGCTCAAAAACGAAAAGAAGACCGTTAAATTTGAAGACTTTGATAAAGTTGAAATCCGTGTCGCAGAAGTCAAGGAAGTTTCAAAGGTTGATGGTTCAGACAAACTGCTTAAGTTTCGCTTAGATGCCGGTGATGGGGAGGATCGCCAGATTCTCTCCGGTATCGCTAAATTTTATCCAAATGAACAAGAGCTGATCGGAAAGAAAGTCCAGATTGTTGCCAACCTCAAACCTCGCAAGATGATGGGGCTGCTCAGTCAAGGCATGATTCTTTCTGCCGAACACAATGGCAGCTTGAGTGTTCTGACCGTTGATTCAAGTGTGCCTAACGGCAGTCAAATTGGCTAGAATGATTTCATTTATCAAAAAGTAACATTTTGTTATGATACTTTCCTTAGGTAGCACGGACGGCAAAACCAAACGCCAAGGCTATGGCTCCTGACTAGGTTTTGCATTAGATTGCCGTTAGAAATAATATCGATTTCTAACGGCAATCGTCATAGCGATTTCCTTCGGAATTCCATACCTAAGTTCAAGATACAATGGGCGTCTGCGGATAAAGGCAAAATAGGGAGTGCGATGCGGAATCGTTAAGATTCTAGGCGGACTCATCTTTTTGCCACAATCCGCAGCCCGTGTTCAATTAAAATTTGAGCCTAGGTCTCAAAATCTCCGAGAGGCAGAAATTCACTGTTTCTGCCTCTTTTGCTACATCAGGAAGTATCAGATTAGGCTTCGCTCATTTCTATATCATCTTACAAAAACGAAAAGTGATACTATTCTATGATGAAATTTTAGAGAGAATTTAGTTTTGAGAGTTTGTCTATAATCTGACATCAGCAGAAATTTTCTGCTGATTTTTTGTTGTAGGCCTAGTTTTATTGTCGAAGGATTATTTAATTGTAATTCTTCTAAATAAGCGTATAATAGAGATAGAAGATATTTAGAATGATTCTAAATAAATTATTGTTTAACAGTCAGGAGCAACCTATAATGAATTTGAAAGATTATGCTAAATCAATTGTTTACGGCGGTTTGGATGGGATTATTACGACCTTTGCTGTAGTTGCCGGTGCAGTAGGAGGGAAACTTGGGACGATGACCATTATTATTCTGGGATTCTCGAATCTACTGGCAGATGGTTTTTCCATGGCTATCGGGGATTACTTGAGTTCAACAACGGAAAAACACACGGATAATAGGCAGGCTGTTAAAAATGCCTTGGCTACCTTTCTTGCTTTTAATGGTTTTGGCCTCCTTCCTTTGCTGTCCTATCTGCTCATCGAGCGGATTGGGCTGTTTCGGGATTATACCTTCCTTCTGGCCTGTCTCCTAGTTGCTTTGGCTCTGGTCTTGCTGGGAATAGTGAAGGCTGCCATTACTCACCAGTCAAAACGCAAAGAAGTTGTACGCACAGTGACGGTCGGGCTCATTGCAACTTTTGTGGCCTACTATGTTGGTTATTTATTGGGGCTGTTGGCCTGACAGGTTCACAGAGTGAGATTCAATCATTTCTTAGAAATGTCTGAATCTCACTCTTTTCTTGTAAAGATACAGATTTTCGGCTTGAGGCTATAATCATTGGGGACAGCAGTATTTTTAATGATTGTTTTTGTGTATATCTGAAATAATGTATAATAGTAGCAGATTCAGTTAGGGAGAAAAGTTTCAGTATAAGAATGTTTCTTACGGGGATCATAAAATAGCTTATTTTCTATGAGTTGCTGAGCAAGCTATGAACTATAAATCGGAGGTAGACATGAACGCAAAACAACTATGGAATCAGTATAAAACGCTCAACCCGGCTATCGGCAATGCTATTGATGCCTGGGCTTTTGGAGCAGAACCCGATTTGCTGGCACAGCTGGTGCTGAAAGGAAGGAAAACGGCAACGGCTTCAGCCTATGATTTGTATGAAGCAGACCATGAACCCCTGCCTCAGGAAGGCAGTTATGATGTTATTTTGGACAGTCATGATGAGGCTGTCTGCATCATTGAAATCACTAAGGTCACCATTCTTCCTTTTGAAGAGGTGTCAGCTGAACACGCCTTTAAAGAGGGTGAAGGGAATCGTACTCTGGCTTGGTGGCGGGATATTCATCAGCAGCTTTTCACGCAGTGGTTTAAAGAGGCAGGGCTGACGTTTACTCAAGACAGTCTGGTTGTTCTCGAAGAGTTTCGCCTAGTCTACGCTCCCTAATTTAACAAATGATTGGAAAAGTGCTATAATGAAATGAACATTTTTGTTGTATTATTTTTTACAAAGGACATTTTATGAATAACTATGCTATTATTCTTGCTGCGGGCAAGGGTACTCGAATGAAATCAGATCTTCCCAAAGTCTTGCATAAGGTTGCGGGAATTACAATGTTAGAGCATGTTTTTCGCAGTGTTTCTGCTTTGAATCCTGCAAAAAGTGTAACAGTTATCGGACATAAGGCGGATCTTGTTAAAGATGTTTTAGCAGATCAGTCTGATGTTGTTATGCAGACAGAACAGCTGGGAACAGGCCATGCTGTTATGATGGCTGAGGAAGAATTGGCTGGTTTGGATGGGCAAACCCTCGTGATTGCCGGAGACACTCCGCTGATTACGGGAGACAGCCTGAAAAATTTGGTGGATTACCACAGAAATCATAAAAATGTAGCTACGATTTTAACGGCAGAAGCCGCTGATCCGTTTGGCTATGGCCGGATTATCCGCAATCAAAATGCGGAAGTCACTAAGATTGTTGAGCAAAAGGATGCGTCTGAGTTTGAGCAGCAGGTTAAAGAAATTAATACAGGTACTTACGTCTTTGACAATAAACGCCTTTTTGAAGCCTTGAAAGAGATCAATACGGATAATGCTCAGGGGGAGTATTACCTAACAGATGTCATCAGCATCTTTAAAGCCGCTGATGAAAAAGTCGGTGCCTATAAGCTTCGTGATTTCAATGAAAGTTTGGGAGTCAATGACCGTGTTGCCCTTGCTAAAGCTGAAGAAATTATGCGCCGGCGCATTAACCGTGCTCACATGGTTAATGGTGTTACCTTTATCAATCCGGACAGCACCTATATTGATGCTGATGTTGCTATTGCACCGGATGTTGTGATTGAGGCGAATGTCACCCTCAAAGGACAGACAAAAATTGCCTCAGGAGCAGTTCTGACCAATGGTACTTATATTGTAGATTCGGCTATTGGTGAGAATGCTGTGATTACCAATTCCATGATTGAGTCTTCGCAGGTTGAGCGCAATGTTACTGTGGGGCCTTATGCTCATCTGCGGCCGGATGCTGTCTTGGAAGAAAATGTTCACGTAGGAAACTTTGTTGAGGTCAAGGCCTCAACTCTGGGCAAGGACACAAAAGCAGGGCATCTGACCTATATTGGCAATGCCGAAGTTGGCCACGATGTCAACTTCGGTGCAGGAACAATCACGGTCAATTATGACGGTCAAAAGAAGTACAAGACAAAGATTGGCAACCATGTCTTTATTGGCAGCAATTCAACGATTATTGCACCGCTCCAAGTAGGAGACAATGCTCTGACAGCGGCCGGGTCGGCTATTCACAAGGATGTTCCGGCAGACAGCGTTGCGATTGGGCGCAGCCGTCAGGTCAATAAGGAAGGCTATGCCAAGAAAAAGCCTCACCATCCAGATAATAATTAGGAGATGTTCATGGAATTCGAAGAAAAGACCATCAAGCGTCAGGAGATTTTTGATGGCCAGATTTTTAAAGTTGCGGTTGATGATGTTGAGCTGCCCAATCAGTTGGGAACAGCAAAACGTGAACTGATTTTTCATCGGGGAGCCGTTTCTGTTCTGGCTGTTACGCCGGACAATAAATTGGTTATTGTCAAGCAGTACCGTAAGGCAATTGAAAAAATCTCTTATGAAATTCCGGCAGGAAAGCTTGAAATTGGTGAAAACGGTGGTGAAAAAGCAGCAGCCCTGCGTGAATTAGAAGAGGAAACTGCTTATACAGGGGATTTGGAGTTGATTTATGAGTTCTATACGGCTATCGGATTTTGCAATGAAAAAATAAAGCTTTATCTGGCTACAAACCTTAAAAAGGTTGCAAATCCTCGTCCGCAGGATGAGGATGAGGTGATTGAACTGCTGGAATTAACTTATGACGAATGCATGGAACTGGTGGCATCAGGAGATATTGAAGATGCTAAAACCCTGATTGCTCTGCAGTATTTTGCCTTGCATTTTAATAATAAATAGAGGAAATGTTATGGGAAAACCGCTTTTAACAGATGAAATGATTGCGCGTGCTAATCACGGCGAAAAATTTGATGATAAAGAGGATTTTGATCCGGAAAAAACCATTGTCATTCATACAGACAAAGCAGCTGTTTCTGATTATAGCAAGAGTGACATTGACAGTGACTATGATGACGATTTTGATTTTGAGGATTATGATGAAGATCCTATCATCAAAAGCCGTCGCATTGAGAATGCTAAGCGCGGCGAATTTCAGTCTAAACTCAATTGGATTTTAATCGGTATTGCCTTGCTTTTGGCTGTTCTTATTTACGCAGTTTTTAAACTCTAAAGGAAAAGAAAATGAAAATCGGAATTATCGCGGCTATGGATGAAGAACTAAAACTTCTCCTGGAAAAGCTGAGTCAAAAGACAGAAGAGGTTTGCTTGGGGCGGACCTATTACAGCGGCCGACTGGGCAAACATGATGTTGTCCTTGTGAGAAGCGGTGTCGGCAAAGTGATGAGCGCTATGAGCGTCGCTGTTTTAGCCGATCGTTTCGCTGTTGAGGCGCTTATTAATACTGGTTCTGCCGGAGCTTTGGCGCCGGATTTAGAGATTGGTGACGTTGTGGTGGCAGATAGGCTTGCCTACCATGATGTTGACTTGACGGCTTTTGGCTATGCTTTTGGGCAGATGTCAGAACAGCCTCTTTATTTTGAATCTGACAAACATTTTGTGGCTGTTTTTGAAAAAGTTCTGGCGCAGCATCACATCAAGAGTAAGGTGGGATTAATTACCAGCAGTGACTCCTTTATGGCTGGTAAAGATAAAACTGATTTTGTAAAAGAGCATTTTCCGCAAGTGGAAGCCGTAGAAATGGAAGGAGCCGCAGTGGCACAGGCAGCCTCCGCAGCTCAGCTGCCTTTTGTAGTTATTCGTGCCATGAGCGATACCGCAGCGCACGATGCCAATCTTACTTTTGACGAATTTATCCTGGAAGCCGGCAAGCGTTCTGCCCAGGTTCTTCTGGATTTTTTGGATGTTTTATGAGTGTGATCCCAATCAAAGGACTGAAAACAGCAACTGCTTGGCTTGGCTGTGGCTTGGCACTTGGAGCAGGAGGGTTAGTCACAGGAGCAATTAGCGGAGCTGGTGAATATTTAGTATCATGTTGGTAAGGAATCAGTTATGAAATATTTTTTGATAGGTGTCATCTCATTTATAATTTTGGCGATAGTTTTGTTATATGTGGCTTTATTAAATTAAAAAAATAAAAGCTAAGGTATGTCAATTTCCTACGTCTCCGTTTAGGCGTCGAGGTATTTTTCTGAGAATCTGGGATATAATTCAAAGATCCTGAGGGCAGTTGTTCTCAGGATCTTTATTTGGCTGTCGAAATTAGTTTTGCCCAACCTCTTGATTTGAAAAGTTTAAATAAGATAAGAAAAATAGTCAGAAAATTTGCTCTTTTTTTAGGGCTCATTATCAATTTCATTAAATGAGCAGCATTGGTCTTGTGCAAGAAAAAGTTAAGCGATAAAATATAACATAAATTTTTCACGGAAATTTTTAGAATCACTACAGATTTTATGGATAACCTGATGAAGAATTTAAATGTACAAGCTTGCTGTGAAATGTTAATAGCATTTTAGTTATCAGGAGTTGAAAAATGGCTATATAGTTTATTAAAAAGTAAGGACTAAAATGGAAATAACAATAGATATCATTAATGCAGTAGTTATTATTGCCATGTTTTTTTTAGCTGATCATGGACTTAAACGTCTTAAATCAAAAAAGATTAGATTTTATGTTTCAGGTTCTTTGATGCTCTATTTGATTGCAATGGCGATATATTATTATTTACATAACAAGTAGTTCAGTTAGTCATCACAGCTCTAGGGATGATACTTGGTTTTGTAGGTAACATAATTTTAGGCGGTATTGGCGGTGGCATTATAGTTGCAATTTCATCCATTGCAGAGACCATCTTGAGTCGTTATCATAAATAAAGCAGCCATCGAGCTGCTTTATTTTTATTTAGAGAATTGATAATCTTTAAGAACGGTAATCGTCTTGATAACTACTTTTTCCTCAGGTTTACCGTTTTGATCAGTTTTGACTGCTGCGATAGCATCAACTGTTTTCATGCCTTTAATAACTTGTCCAAAGACCGTGTAGTTGCCGTCAAGCTTTGGTGTTCCTCCATGCTTATAGGCGTTGATTATTTTTTGCGGATAGAGCTCGGAGGAGAGCTGCTTAGCTTGGTTGGCCTTGTTTTGGACAATATAAAATTGACTGGCATTGGTGTGGGAACCGGCATTGGCCATAGCTAAGGCGCCTCTTAGATGATAGAGATATTTTGAACTTTCATTGGCAAAACCTTGGCCTGCATCTTTTGATTTGTCCTTGCCTTTCCAGATAGATTCGCCGCCGCTGCCGTCACCTTTAGGATCACCGCCTTGAACAACAAAATCAGCGATAATTCGGTGGAAGGTCAGGTTATTATAGTAACCGTTTTTGGCATGCGTCAGGAAATTTTCAACAGCCAAAGGAGCGTATTTAGGAAAAAGCTTAAGGGTGATATCACCTTTAGATGTCCTGATTTGGACTTTGGCTTCATTTTTAGCAACTTTTGGGGACAATTGCGGAAAACTGGCTTTGTTTAGTTTTTTCAGCTTATTTTCAGCTTTTTGCCTGGCAATGCTGTTATCAACATACTTATCTCCCTTAATAGCACGGTCCATGCTTTCACAGCCTGCCAAAAAAACGGCCGCTATCAAAATGAGACTCAAAATTTTTTTCATAATTGCTCCTTGTTATTAAAAGATAAGTCTATTTTACCATAAAAACGGCCTTATCTTTGCCTTAGCCTGGTAAATTTTTACCAGTGTTAACGATTTAAAAATGAGAACTCCTGCTTTTGCCACTGTCTTTGAGCCCCGGTGAGGATTCTCTGGCAAATTTAGAAAAAGGGAATGGCAGTTCTTTCCCCAAACACTATAAAAATGGTATAATAACATCATGGCTAAAGCAAAGAACAAACGAAAAGGACGGAAGACACGCCGTCCGACAAAAGCAGAATTAGAAAAACAAAGAGCAATAAAACGGATGGTGGCTGTCTTTATTATAGCCCTTGTCCTCTTTTTTGCTGTTTTTAAATTAGGACGGGTCGGGATTACCGCCTATAATATGATACGTTTGCTGGTGGGGAGCCTGGCTTACCCGCTTATTTTTGCTGTTTTGATTGATCTTTTCGCAGCGAAGTGGCTGCGCAAGTATGATGGTCTGGTTGGAGGCTTTGTTGTCACCATGCTGGGTTTACTTTTGGAATGGCAGGCTTACCTTTTTTCTATGGCCGGTATGGCAGGACAAAACGTCATTAAGGCGACTCTCGGTATTGTCTTTAGCGATTTGACCAATTTTCGTGTGGCTAATTTTGCCGGCGGCGGTCTTTTAGGGGCTCTCTTTTATATGCCGGTTGCCTTTCTTTTCTCTAATATCGGATCTTTCCTGATAGGCGGTCTTTTTATTCTTTTAGGTCTCTTTCTCATGAGTTCTTGGGATGTTTATGACGTTATGGACTTTTTCAAAGGAGCCTATGTTAAATTTCAAACTAAGCGTGAGGAGCATAGGGAAAGGCGCTTTGCCCAAAAAGAAGAAGAGCGCCTTCAGGCTGAGTTAGAGGCCGCTCAAAAAGCTCAGGAAATGGCTGAAGCTGACCATGGAATTAATGCGGCTATTGATTTAGAAACAGGAGAAGTTTTAGATCAAGCGCAGACGATTGACTTGGATGATTTTGACGGTCAAGTTCATAGAGAGCCTGAAATTATCGGTTATCAGCCAAATGATGAAGATGAAACTTTTGAAGAAATACCTTCTAATCAGCTGGCTGAAAATGCCGGTCCTGCACCTGAAGAGGATTATCCTGACGAGCCTTTAGAAGTTGATTTTACACCGAAAGAAAATCTTCACTACAAATTGCCTGGTATTGAACTTTTTGCCAAGGACAAGCCTAAAAATCAAAGCAAGGAGAAAAAGCTTGTTCGTGATAATATCAAGATATTGGAAGAAACGTTTGCCAGTTTTGGAATCAAGGCCAGTGTTGAACGTGCTGAAATTGGTCCTTCTGTAACCAAATATGAAGTCAAGCCGGCCGTTGGTGTCCGTGTCAATCGCATTTCCAATCTTGCAGATGACCTGGCTCTGGCCTTGGCCGCTCAGGATGTTCGTATTGAAGCACCGATTCCGGGCAAATCATTGGTCGGTATCGAAGTGCCTAACTCTGAGGTTGCGACTGTCACCTTCCGTGAACTCTGGGAGCAGGCTAAAACGTCACCGGATAAATTGCTTGAAGTACCTTTAGGTAAGGCAGTCAACGGCTCTGTCCGCTCTTTTGATCTGGCAAGGATGCCCCATATTTTGGTAGCGGGTTCAACAGGTTCCGGGAAATCAGTGGCAGTCAATGGTATTATTGCCAGCATTTTGATGAAGGCCCGCCCCGATCAAGTCAAATTTATGATGATTGACCCTAAGATGGTTGAGCTGTCTGTCTACAATGATATTCCTCATCTGCTTATTCCTGTTGTGACCAATCCGCGCAAGGCCAGCAAGGCTCTGCAAAAGGTTGTCGATGAAATGGAAAACCGCTATGAGCTGTTCAGTCATTTTGGAGTGCGCAATATCGCAGGCTACAATGCCAAGGTAGAAGAATTCAACCGCCAGTCAGAAACCAAGCATGTTCCTCTGCCGCTTTTGGTGGTTATCGTGGATGAGCTGGCTGACCTTATGATGGTAGCTAGTAAAGAAGTTGAGGATGCCATCATCCGCTTAGGACAAAAGGCGCGTGCGGCCGGTATTCATATGATTTTGGCTACGCAAAGGCCGTCTGTTGATGTTATTTCAGGCCTTATTAAGGCCAACGTCCCAAGCCGGATTGCTTTTGCAGTCTCAAGCGGGACAGACAGCCGGACTATTTTGGATGAAAATGGTGCTGAGAAGCTCCTTGGCCGCGGCGATATGCTCTTTAAGCCGATTGATGAAAATCATCCGGTTCGCCTGCAAGGCTCCTTTATTTCAGATGACGATGTTGAACGTATTGTCTCCTTTATCAAGGAACAGGCTGGCGCTGATTATGATGACAGCTTTGATCCGGGAGAAGTTTCTGAAAATGAAGGCTCTGACAGCAATGGCGGTGCTTCTGAAGGAGATCCGCTCTTTGAAGAAGCTAAGGCTTTGGTTTTAGAAACGCAAAAAGCCAGTGCATCGATGCTGCAGCGCAGGCTCTCTGTCGGATTTAACCGAGCGACCCGTCTCATGGAAGAATTAGAAGAGGCAGGTGTCATCGGCCCGGCTGAAGGCACCAAGCCGCGCAAGGTCTTGCAAAGTAATTAAATTAATACAAAACGAGTCTGGAGCAAATAATGTTCCAGACTCGTTTCATATATGATGCACTGTCATTTAGCTACAAAAGCAGCAATAACGGTTGCTAAGTAAAAGAAGAAAGTCAAAATAAAACCGGCCCGCCAAAAAAATTTGAAAAAGCGTCTGAAAGAAAAAGCCTTTCTTCTTCTGAGCTGCCGAATAGCCAAGGTGAGGGCAAGAATGGACATAGCCAGCAGATAATGCGGCAGAAAACTGTGGGTATAAAACTTAGCCGATACCAAAACAATTTCTGCTGCAAAAAGCGGCAGGGCAAGGTCGGCAAGATTTAGACCAAAGCGTCTCAAACGAAAAGTCGAGACAATGATATAAGAAAAGATAAGAGTGAGAAAAACGAAGGCCACTGCCATAAATTTATACATATTCATAATCTTATTTTATAACGATTTTAGAAGAAAGTAAACGCCTATTTATAAAGGACCGGTTATGAAGCAGAAAAGAAATTCTCTGTTTAAATATCTTGATTTTTGTCTAAAATAGTGTATAATGAGTAAGTATGCTGTAATGGCATATTTGTGGGAGGTAAAAATCTTTTAATTACCGAGAGAACCACAACAGGAGGATTTTATAATGGCTAAAAAAGTCGAAAATGTCGTAAAACTTCAAATTCCTGCCGGTAAAGCAACACCAGCTCCGCCAGTTGGACCAGCACTTGGTCAAGCAGGAATCAACATCATGGGATTCACGAAAGAATTTAACGCTCGTACAGCTGATCAAGCTGGTATGATTATCCCGGTTGTTATCTCAGTTTATGAAGACAAATCATTTGATTTCGTCACTAAAACACCGCCGGCTGCTGTTCTTTTGAAAAAAGCTGCAGGTGTTGATAAAGGTTCCGGTGAACCTAACAAAACTAAAGTTGCTTCAGTAACGCGTGCGCAAGTACAAGAAATCGCTGAAACAAAAATGCCAGATTTGAACGCTGCAAACATTGAGTCTGCAATGCGTATGATCGAAGGTACTGCTCGTTCTATGGGATTCACTGTTACTGACTAATTGTAACCGATCCTATTGCCCGCATGCTTGATCATATGTTGACGAGTGACGTGGGAGATGAAAATCGATATGACCACATTACAAGGAGAAGATAAAATGGCTAAAAAAAGCAAACAATTACGTGCTGCTCTTGAAAAAATCGACAGCACAAAAGCTTACAGCGTAGAAGAAGCTGTAGCACTCGCAAAAGAAACTAATTTCGCAAAATTTGATGCAACTGTCGAAGTTGCTTACAACCTTAACATCGACGTTAAAAAAGCTGACCAGCAAATCCGCGGTGCCATGGTATTGCCAAACGGTACCGGTAAAACACAGCGCGTGCTTGTTTTTGCCCGCGGCGCTAAAGCTGAAGAAGCTAAAGAAGCTGGTGCAGACTTCGTTGGTGAAGATGATCTTGTTCAAAAAATTAACGGCGGCTGGTTAGATTTTGACGTTGTTATTGCAACACCGGATATGATGGCTGTTGTTGGACGTCTCGGACGTATCCTTGGCCCTCGTAACCTTATGCCAAACCCTAAGACTGGTACAGTAACCATGGATGTTGCTAAGGCAGTTGAAGAGTCTAAAGGCGGTAAAATTACTTACCGTGCTGACAAAGCTGGTAACGTACAAGCTATCATCGGCAAAGTATCATTTGATACGGACAAGTTGGTTGAAAACTTTAAAGCCTTTAACGATGTGATTGTTAAGGCAAAACCTTCTGCAGCAAAAGGTACTTACATTACAAACCTTGCTGTGACAACAACTCAAGGTCCTGGTATCAAAGTTGATGCTAATTCATTCTAAGAAAATAAAAAGATTGGAAACAATGTTTTCCAGTCTTTTTTATTGGGCCGTCTGAGTCTAGGATTAAAAGAGCAATCCCCAAGTTAAGTGTTCAAAAAGATGTTCTGCTTTGCTAACATAGGGGACTAGTAAAGTCTGTCTGCCTTTTTGAACTTAACAGAAAAGACACTATAAATTTTGAAGGAAGTATGGTAAAATATTAGGGATAATGTAAGGAGTATAGATGATGGTAAAACCTAAATATAATCGTGTGTTGATTAAACTTTCCGGAGAAGCCTTAGCTGGAGAAAAAGGCGTCGGCATCCATATTCCGACGGTGCAGGCTATTGCTCAGGAAATCAAAGAAGTTCATGATTCAGGAGTTGAAATTGCTCTGGTTATCGGCGGCGGAAATCTCTGGAGAGGAGAACCTGCTTCTAAGGCTGGTATGGATCGTGTTCAGGCTGATTATACGGGTATGCTGGGAACCGTTATGAATGCCCTTGTCATGGCAGATGCGCTTCAGCAGGCAGGTGTTGATACGCGTGTTCAGACAGCTATTGCCATGCAGCAAGTCGCAGAGCCTTATATCAGAGGGCGGGCTCTTCGTCATCTGGAAAAAGGACGTATTGTTATTTTTGCGGCAGGTGTCGGCTCCCCTTACTTCTCAACAGATACAACATCTGCCCTGAGAGCTGCTGAAATTGATGCAGATGCCATTTTGATGGCTAAAAACGGTGTTGACGGGGTTTATAATGATGATCCTCGTAAGAATGCCGATGCTATCAAATTCAATGAGTTAACGCATATGGAAGTCCTTAAGCGTGGTTTGAAGATCATGGACTCGACAGCCAGCTCACTGTCAATGGATAACGATATTGATTTGGTCGTTTTCAATCTTAACGAAGCAGGCAATATTAAACGTGTCATCTTCGGCGAACAAATTGGAACAACAGTTACAAGTAAAATTTCTGACTCAGAATAACTGAACACGACTGCGACACGTCGTTTGGTTAGTCGACCTTACTAACCAAACGAAGTTAGCGGGAGAGGCAGCCAAATCACTATAGTGATTGGCGTTTGTTATCAAGTGCAAAGCACTTAGATAACAATCCTCTGCCGTATCTTATGTAACTGAACACGGCTACGACACTGTGCAAAAAGACAGCTTCTCCTAGCGTCCTGTGACGCTTGGTTTTAAATTCGTCGTAGACGTCTGAACTCTCTGCGCCTTGCAGGCATTGAGAGTTCTAGTCGTCCTGACGAGGGTGCGTCAACGAAATCTCAGATTTCTGACTTACCGCTTATTTTGCTTTGTGTCGCTCACGCCTTTGTATCTTGGTAATTGAACACGAGCTAAAATCCTAGTAAAAAAGATAAACGTACTTGTGTCTTAGCGACACCGCGCCCGTTTCCTATTTTTATACGGATTTGAAACGCTCTTAGTATCTTAATATAAGGAGAATATAAATGGCAAATGCTATTGTAGAAAAAGCAAAAGAAAGATTTGAACACTCATACCAGTCCCTAGGGCGTGAATTTGGCAGTATCCGTGCCGGCCGTGCCAATGCCAGCCTTTTAGACCGCATTGAGGTAGAATACTACGGTGCTCCGACACCTCTAAACCAGCTGGCGTCAATCACTGTTCCGGAAGCGCGTGTCCTTTTGGTATCGCCATATGATAAATCATCGCTGAAAGACATTGAACATGCCATCAATGCTTCAGATCTTGGTATTAATCCGGCAAATGACGGCTCCGTAATTCGTTTGGTTATTCCGGCCTTGACTGAAGAAACTCGCCGTGAACTTGCCAAAGAAGTGAAAAAAGTTGGTGAAAATGCAAAAATTGCTGTCCGCAATATCCGCCGCGATGCCATGGATGAAGCTAAGAAGGCAGAAAAAAGCAAAGAAATCAGTGAAGATGAGTTAAAATCTTTAGAAAAAGATATTCAAAAAGCGACAGATGATGCTGTCAAACACATTGATGACATGACAGCAAATAAGGAAAAAGAACTGCTTGAAGTTTAATTTCTAATAAATGAGGCTGAGACAGAAGTCCTGCCTTGTTTTAAGTCTCCTAAACAGCAACAATAGATGGGGTGGGTACGATATCAAAACGTTTGGTTGTGTTCCTGCTCCTATCTTTTCTTAAAAAGAAATAGGAACGATATGAATGAATTATTGGCAACTGTTATCACAGGTATGATAACGGATGAAAATGCCGCCTTTTACTTTATCCAGAAAGGTGGCGCCACATTTGCACTTAATAAAGAAGAGGGCTCTCACCAGCTCGGTGAGATGGTCACAGGTTTTGCCTATACAGACCTGCACCAAAAAGCCCGCCTAACAACAGTCATTCCAGCGGTAAGCCGAACAGCTTATGGCTGGGGTGTAGTGACTGATGTACGCCGTGATCTCGGTGTGTTTGTAGACATAGGAATTCCAGACAAGGAAATTGTGGTTTCTTTGGACCTTTTGCCTCAGTTAAAGGAATTGTGGCCTAAAAAAGGGGATAAACTGTATATTAAGCTTGATGTGGATACAAAAGACCGTATCTGGGGTATCCCGGCTGAACAAACGGTCTTTCAGCAATTAGCCGGTCCAGCTTATGATAATATGCAAAATCAAGATTTGCGGGCTATTGTCTACCGTCTCAAACTGTCGGGAACCTTTGTTTACCTGCCGGATAACAATATGCTGGGCTTTATTCATCCCAGTGAGCGCTATGCGGAACCCCGTCTGGGAGAAGAAGTGACAGCGCGTGTGATTGGCTACCGCAAGGCCGACCGCACTCTCAACCTCTCTTTGAAGCCGCGTTCTTTTGAAATGTTGGAAAATGACAGTCAAATGATTTTAGCTTATCTGCAGAGTAACGGCGGCTTTATGACGCTCAACGATAAGTCCTCGCCTGCGGACATCAAGGCGACCTTCGGCATTTCTAAGGGGCAGTTCAAAAAGGCTCTGGGGGGGCTTATGAAAGCTAAAAAAATCAAGCAAGATGAACTGGGAACAGAATTAATCAAATAAGATTTGGGATGGGAGGCTAACAATGGCTTTATGGCTGTATGTGACCCTAGTTGGTCTTTTGATGAGTTTGCTGTTTAATGGGGCAGTTGCCCGACTTTGGCTGACTTATCCAAGGGCTGTGGTTTCGATGCTGCCTAGGCAAATACAGCAAATCGCTCCCAAACCTGATGGGTTTCAGCGCCAGAAGATGAGAAAACGGCTATTCTGGATTTACCTGTTGACCTTGGGTTTGGGCTTAGTGACGACAGCCTATCTTCCTGTCAGGGGCTTTTTGCCGTTATTTATGACCGGTTATTGGCAACTCTTTTTGGTTAATGTGGGGGATCTGATAGGCCTAGACTGGCTTTTTCGTCAAAAAATGATAGATCACCTGATGATTCCGGGGACAGAAGACTGCCCAGACTGGCAGACCAGAAACTGGATGCTGCATCTCGGACTGCCAGAACATCTCTTCTTATGGCCTTTGCTGGTCTGTCCAGCAGCAGGTTTGATTTATCAAGGGATAAACCTGCTATAACTTTTTAAACACGCCCTAACATCAAAATCTCAGCTAAACTGGGATTTTTTTGCTACAATAAAAGAACGATTTTGATAAAGGAGGCAATCATGGAACGTGCGATTTTTGCAGGTGGCTGTTTTTGGTGTATGGTACAGCCTTTTGAAGAGCAGGATGGCATCTTATCAGTCAGATCAGGCTATACTGGCGGGCATACAGAAAATCCGACCTATGAAGACGTCTGCGGCGGCAGAACGGGACTCACGGAAGCCGTAGAGATTATTTTTGATGAGACGAAGATTTCCTATGCTGATCTTGTGGAGCTTTATTGGGCGCAGACGGATCCGACAGATGCTTTTGGACAGTTTGAGGACAGAGGAGATAACTATCGGCCTGTTATTTTCTATGAGGACGACCGCCAAAAAGCTATTGCTGAGCAGTCCAAGGCTAGACTTGAAGCTTCCGGTCGATTTGACCGTCCTATCGTGACAAGGATTGAACCTGCACAGCCTTTTTATGAAGCCGAAGAATACCATCAGGCCTTTTACCGGAAAAATCCCCAGCGCTATGCGCTTAGCAGCCAGACTAGGCATGCCTTTTTAGAGAGGAAATGGTCATGAGAAAATCTTTTTATAGCTGGCTGATGACGCAGCGCCATTCAAAAAGTAATAAATCTGCAGCTGTTTTAGCAGACTTGGTCTTTGAGGATACAACCTTTCCCAAACATACGGATAATTTTGAAAAAGTCAGCCGCTATTTAGAAGATGAGGCAAACTTTTCTTTTAATCTGAGTGAATTTGATAAGATTTGGGAAGATTATCTGTCACATTAAAAGTCACGCGGTCAGCGTGATTTTTTGATATAATAATACCAAATGCAAGAAGATGAAACAGGGCTGCCTGTCAAAAAAGTTTTTTATTTATCGGCTTTGGCCGCAAAAGAGCGATTTGACATGTTCCCTTAAACATATAATAAAGGAGCCGCTTTTGCAAGATTATTCTGTTGATATTACCTTAAACCATCCCGACGACCTGATGAGCCTTTTTGGTTCCAATGAGCGCCATTTGAAGCTTATTGAGGAACAGCTCGGCGTCATTATTCATGCCAGAACAGAGCGGGTGCAGATTCTGGGAGACAGTGAGGAAGCTGTTAATTTAGCCCGCTTGACCATTGAAGCGCTGCTTGTTTTGGTTGGCCGGGGTATGATTATCAATACGTCGGATGTTGTCACAGCCCTTTCCATGGCTCAAAATGGCAGCATTGATAAATTTGTAGCTCTCTACGAAGAGGAAATTATCAAGGACTCTTATGGCAAGCCCATTCGTGTTAAAACATTGGGACAGAAAGTCTATGTGGACAGCGTCAAGAATCATGATATTGTTTTTGGCATCGGTCCTGCCGGAACGGGGAAAACATTCTTAGCTGTGACACTGGCCATAACAGCTCTGAAAAGAGGGCAGGTCAAACGGATTATTTTAACACGGCCGGCTGTTGAAGCCGGTGAAAGCCTTGGCTTTTTGCCTGGGGATTTAAGGGAAAAAGTCGACCCCTATCTGCGTCCGGTTTATGATGCCCTTTACCGTATTTTGGGCAAGGAGCAGACTGCCCGTCTGATGGAGCGTGAGATTATTGAAATCGCACCTTTAGCTTATATGCGCGGCCGCACGCTTGATGATGCCTTTGTTATTCTTGATGAAGCGCAAAATACCACCATCATGCAGATGAAAATGTTCCTGACTCGCCTGGGCTTTAATTCTAAGATGATTGTCAATGGGGATATCAGCCAGATTGACTTGCCTAAAAATGTCAAATCAGGCTTGGTTGATGCTGCTGAAAAACTAAAAAATATCAAACAGATTGATTTTGTTTATCTGTCAGCTAAAGATGTGGTCAGACACCCTGTGGTAGCTGATATTATTAATGCTTATGAAAGTGCGTCAGATAAGGAGCGCAGCCATTTTCCAAAAGAAGAAAAATCAGGCTGGACTGCTTACGAGACCATTGGTGAGCCGGTCAAGGAGACGGAAGATGATGATTGAGGATTTGTCTGGGGATTTCAGCTGTCGAATGCTGACAGAAGCGGATATGCCGGCTATCTTAGCCTTATACAAAAGCAATCCTCTGTATTTTCACTACTGTCCGCCCAATCCGAGTCTGGAAAGTGTCAGAGAAGACATGCAGCAATTGCCCGAGGGAAAGTCTCGTGCGGACAAGTTTTTCCTTGGTTTTTGGAATAAACAAGACTTGGTGGCCGTTATGGATTTTGTTCTAGCCTATCCTGATGAACAAACGGTGTTTATTGGTCTGTTTATGATTAATCAGGCTTATCAGGGAAAGGGAATCGGCAGCCAACTTATGACAGAAGTATTAGACCATTTTTCAAAAAATTTTCAAAAGGCACGCTTGGCCTATGTTAAAGGGAATCCTCAGTCACAAGGTTTTTGGGAAAAACTGGGTTTTACAGCTGCAGGAGCTGAGGTTAAGCAGGAACAGTATACGGTTGTTCCAATGGAGAAATGGTTAAACTAATCAGTAAGGATACGGGTAAACGGTATTAAGCAGAAATCTGAGGGTGATAGAAACTAATGAAAGCATTGATTTTTGATGTTGATGATACTTTGTATGATCAAATTCAGCCTTTTAAAAGGGCATTGGAAAATCATTTAAAGGTAGCTGAAAATTTGCTGGAGCCTATTTATATTGCCAGCAGGAAGTATTCAGATGAGGCCTTTGATGCAGTTCTTTCCGGAGAGATGACGCTGAAAGCCAGTCATATCTATCGTTTGCAAAGAGCACTGGCTGATTTTGGACTGGAAATATCAGGCGATGAAGCCTTGATTGTTCAAGAAGACTACAGCCGTTATCAGGGTCAGCTGGCGCTTTCTTCAGAATTCAAGGAAGTATTTGCCTACTGCCGGCAAGCAGGTATTGTGATGGGAGTTATTACCAACGGTCCCCATCAGCACCAGCTCAAGAAGATTAACAGTTTGGATCTTTTTCGCTGGATTCCTCGGGAAAATGTGCTGATTTCAGGAGAAGTCGGACTTGCCAAACCATCGCGGGAAATCTTTGATTTATTAGCTGAGAAACTGCAGCTGTCATCAGCTGATATTTACTATGTGGGGGATTCTTTTGAAAATGATGTTGTCGGCTGCCATAATGCCGGCTGGAAGTCTATCTGGCTCAACCACAGAAACCACCTGCCATCACAAAAAGAAATCCATGCTGATTATACTCTGCAGCATCGCTCTGAGCTTTTACCGCTGCTAAAGACAATTAGACAGTAACCTTGCTATTTGCCTCCAGCCCCTTTCTTTAGAAAGTAGGGGCTTTATGGTATAATAAGATGATAAGATTTGAGCAGGAAGGATAAGGCTGGTTTGTGCCTAGGAGCAGGCATAAATGAAGGTTTGAAATTTAGGTAAGTGAAGAGAAAGTTTTAATCGCGGTTTTAAAGAAATCTGTTGCTTTGCTCTTTTATTTTAAGATTTGAAAGTACTTAGCTTGCTTCAAGTGATTGAGCCACAGCTGGATGGTTTCAATATTTTGTTTTAACTATCTAAATTTTTGCCGCATCAGCCTTTTATATTAGATATGTATATTGAAATGATTGATGAGACCGGTAAGGTTCCAGAAAGTATCAAAAAGCAAACATTGGATATTTTGGATTTCGCTGCTGAAAAGACAGGCAAAGAGGATAAGGAAATGGCAGTCACTTTTGTCAGCAACAAGCGCAGCCATGAGCTCAATCTCCTCTACCGTGAGACAGATCGGCCTACTGATGTTATCAGTCTTGAATATAAACCTGAATCTAACCTTAGCTTTGATGAAGATGATTTAAAAGAAAATCCTGATCTAGCGCAGATGCTGGCAGAATTTGACTCTTATATCGGTGAATTATTTATTTCGGTCGATAAGGCCAGAGAACAAGCTGAAGAATACGGCCACAGTTTCGAACGTGAAATGGGCTTTTTAGCAGTGCATGGTTTTTTGCATATCAATGGTTATGACCATTACACTCCCCAAGAAGAAGAAGAAATGTTCAGCCTACAGGAAGAGATATTGAATGCCTATGGACTTAAGAGATAATAAACAAAGCCAAAAAAAATGGAAAAACAGAACTCTGACTTCCAGCCTTGAATTCGCTCTGACAGGTATTCTTACAGCTGTCAAAGAAGAGCGCAATATGAAAAAGCATGCAGTGTCGGCTGTGTTAGCTGTTATTGCAGGCTTTGTTTTTAAGGTGTCCGTCATCGAATGGCTTTTTCTTTTACTGAGTATTTTTTTGGTCATTACCTTTGAAATTGTTAATTCAGCCATTGAAAATGTCGTCGATTTAGCCAGTGACTATCACTTTTCCATGCTGGCTAAAAATGCTAAAGATATGGCAGCCGGTGCTGTTTTGATGATTTCGGGCTTTGCCGCTCTGACAGGCTTGATTATTTTTGTGCCAAAGATTATTGATTTGATTTTTGGCTAATAGCTGAGCTGGATTTTGTCAGCAGCAGGAGACGCTAATGATCTATTAGTTACTTTAAAGCAACTGCTAATGCAGTTCAAACTGGAAATAATAAAAATGAAAGGAACGGACGAGTTTGTGTTCTGACCTGAACACGGACGAGAGGCCATGTAAAAAAGACCAACTGCGGGGAATCAGGATTTTCTGTCAGCTGATTATCTTTACTTTGCTTTTAACGTCCTTTGTATCTTATGTTTAAATCTGGCTTTGTAGCCATTTTAGGCCGTCCTAATGTCGGCAAGTCAACATTTCTCAATCATGTCATGGGGCAGAAAATTGCCATCATGAGTGACAAGGCGCAAACGACGCGCAATAAAATCATGGGCATCTATACGACAGATGAGGAGCAGATTGTCTTCATTGACACACCAGGAATCCATAAACCCAAGACGGCTCTAGGCGATTTTATGGTGGAGTCAGCCTATTCAACCCTGCGCGAAGTAGAAACGGTGCTCTTTATGGTGCCGGCCGATGAAAAGCGCGGCAAGGGCGATGACATGATTATGGAGCGCCTCAAGGCAGCCAAGATTCCTGTCATTCTGGTCATCAATAAAATTGACAAGGTTCACCCTGACCAGCTTTTAGAGCAGATTGATGATTTTCGTTCGCAGATGGATTTCAAGGAAATCGTCCCTATTTCAGCGCTTCAGGGCAATAATGTGGAAACCCTCATGACCATTCTCAAGGACAATCTGGAAGAAGGCTTCCAGTATTTCCCTGAGGAACAGATTACCGATCATCCGGAACGCTTCTTGGTGTCTGAAATGATTCGGGAAAAAATCCTCAAATTGACCGAGCAGGAAGTACCGCACTCTGTCGCTGTTGTGATTGAGTCTATGAAGCGAGATGAGGAGACGGACAAGGTCCATATCCGCGCAACCATCATGGTAGAACGTGATAGCCAAAAAGGAATCATCATCGGTAAACAAGGAGCCATGCTCAAGAAAATCGGCAAGATGGCTCGCCGAGACATCGAACTCATGCTGGGCGATAAGGTCTACCTAGAAACCTGGGTCAAGGTCAAGAAAAACTGGCGGGATAAGAAACTGGACTTGGTAGACTTCGGCTATAATAAGAAAGAGTACTGAGAGTGGGACAGAAATCATTATTTCGGAGAAATTGATTTCGTCGTCCCACCTCCGCACAGTTGATTAGGATGACCGCTATCACTTGCGAAGCAAGGGATGAGGACTTCCAATCAACCACTGCGTCAATTGTTTAGTACTGTATAAATTGAAATAGTTTGGAACGTTTATCCTAGGTTCATGACTGCCATCTTGCAATAGAAAAGTGGCAGGAGCATGAGCCGGAAAAACTGGTGAGCGAGGTACGGCCAAGTGGACTGTTTTAGGCCATCGCCTGAAAATAAGAAAGCGATGAGGTCCGGGGGACCTTTTTAACCCGAGTCCAGAAATGGGGAAGTGAGGCACGGATAGATTCGCAGTCCAAGTGGCTTAGTGAAAGGAACAGACCAATGACAGCTAACTTATTTATCGAAGAGACAGGACAAGAACAGAAACAAACAATAATCTTCTTGCATGCCTCTGGTTCCAGCAGCAGGATGTGGCGGCATCATTTGGCTGCACTTCAAACTGATTTTCATTGTATTGTCATTGACTTGCCCGGACATGGCAGTAGTCGAGATATTGAATGGACAAGGTTTGATGAAGTCGCTGATCTCATTGCTGAAATGATTAAAAGCAGGTCGCATGGTAAACCGCACCTTGTTGGACTGTCGCTAGGTGCCTGCCTCATTTTTAGTCTGCTGAAAAAGCATGCTGACTTGATTGACCGGGTGATTGTTGATGGTGCCGGTCATCAACCCATAAAAGGACATGGCAAAGTCATTGCAGGTGTCTATTTTATGTCATATTTAAAAAATACTAAGTTAATCGCAAAACTCATGACTAGCATGATGATTAAAAGTGGGGTTCCTCAAGAAGACTGTCAGCTGTTTATTGAAGATTTACAAAGATCAACGAAGCGTTCATTTCGTCGTGCTATGTCACAGGCTAATCTGCTAAAGGTCAATGCAAACTTTGATAACCCTGCTTTCTTTGTTTCAGGCGGTAAGGAATCTGCGACAATTCATCAATCGCATCAGCTACTAGCAGGACAACATACCAACAGTGAATGTGCCTATTATCCCAATAAGGGTCATGCTTGGCTGTTTAGTGATGTTGATACGCATATTCAGCTGGTAAGGTACTTTTTACAGGGAGCTGCATTTCCAGAGAAATTGCAGTGCTTTAAAGGCTGCTAGATTGAGGAGAAGCCTATGGAATACAACACACTTATCCCAGAACTGATTGTCTCAGACATTGAAAAGGCCTATGCTTTCTACGTTGATCTTCTAGGATTTAAAGTAGCGTACGACCGCCCTGAGGATAAGTTTTATTTCCTTACCTATGGAGATGTCCAGTTGATGATTGAAGAAGCAGGTGAGGAAGAACTTAACCAGATGGCCTATCCCTTTGGGCAGGGACTTAATTTTTCTTTAGGTGTGGACGATGTGTCAGCCATATATCAAGCTTTTCAGGAAGTTGGTTATCCCATTCATCAGGAATTAAAAGTCAGAGAATTTCGTGTGGGCAATGAAGTGGTTCGCCCTCAAGAATTTGCGATTCTAGACCCTGATGGTTACTACTGGCGGATTAGTGATTGAGGCGGAGTGATATCTGAGGTTAGACTGTAAAGTTTCTTGTCTGAAAACGATAAGACAGGTTTCATGTCCTATTTAAAATTTTGTTAAAAGTAAAAGGAGTCTATATGTTTCCAGACTACATTTCCTATATACGCTCAAAAGTTGGACATGACAAGGTGATTTTGACTTTTGCAGGTGGAATTTTGGCAGATAAGAATGGGCGTGTGCTCTTACAACTACGAGGTGATAAGAAAACCTGGGCAATTCCAGGTGGTGCAATGGAGGTCGGTGAATCTACACTTGACACGGCCAAGCGTGAATTTTTTGAGGAAACGGGTATCAAGGTAGAGGCGACACGGTTTTTGAATGTCTACAGCAATTTTGAGGAAATCTATCCCAATGGTGATAAGGTGCAGACCATCGTTATGATTTATGAGTTCAAGGCATTGGAGGACTTTGATATCTCTGATTTCCATAATGAAGAAACTTTGCGCTTGCGTTTCTTTTCTCAGGAAGAAATTGAGAAGCTGGAGTCTGTAAGTGATAAGCACCGTCTGATGTTGACTGAGTATTTTGAAAATAGCTTTGCTATGGGGCATTGAAGAGCTGGGCTATTGTGGCTTATTTTCTTTGACAGAAGGAGGACTTGTTATGACTTATTTAGATATGTTGGTAGAAAGCGTTGACCGTGCACAGGAACGGTTTGAACGGTTATTTGAAGGAGTAACAGTTGAAGAGGCCAATCGTTTTCCGGCTGCAGAGGTTTCAGGTCAAATTAAATCCATGACCTGGCTGGCTTGGCACACGGCGCGGGAAATGGATTTGCAGATTTCTGATTTAGCGGATACAGAGCCAATCTGGTTTAGTCAGGGCTGGAAAGAAAAGTTTCATTTGGACTTGCCTGATGACACGCCAGACTGGCGGCATTCTTTGGAGGAAGCCCAAAAGGTTCAGGTGGATGACCTAAGTCTTGTGCTGGGCTATTTGGATGCAGCTGCCAAACTCACTAAAGACTATCTCAAGTCGTTGGATGAAGACAGTCTTGATGATATTGTGGATGACTCTTGGACACCTGCCGTTACACGCGGTGCCCGCTTGGTCTCCATCATTGATGATGCAGCCATGCACTCCGGTCAGGTTATCTATGCCAGACGCTTGCTGGGGCTGAAGGATTAGTTTTTTTGGAAATAGCAGAGCAAAGGAGGCAATAGTGCCTGAATTACCAGAAGTTGAAACCGTCAGGCGTGGTTTAGAACGCTTAGTTATTGGCAAAACCATAAAAGCGGTGGATGTGCGCGTGCCCAAGATGGTAAAGACTGACTTTGATCGTTTTATTTGGGAGCTGCCCGGTCAGACTATTGAAGCGATGCGCCGCCGCGGGAAATATTTGATCTTTGATTTTGGACAGCAGATTATGATTTCGCATCTGCGTATGGAAGGCAAGTATCTTCTCTTTCCTAATGATGTGCCTGATAACAAGCATTTTCATGTATTTTTCCATTTAGATGACGCCTCCACTTTGGTTTATCAGGATGTTCGCAAGTTTGGGACTTTTGAGTTGTTAGCAAAATCAGCTGAGAAGTCCTATTTTAAACAAAAGAAAATCGGGCCCGAGCCGACCAAAACAGACTTTAAGCTAGCGCCCTTTGAGCGGGCTCTGCTATCTTCCCAAAAACTCGTTAAACCGCTTCTTTTGGAGCAAAAATTCATTGCCGGTCTGGGCAATATTTATGCGGATGAAGTGCTCTGGGCAGCCAAAGTCCATCCGGAGCGGCCTGCCAGCAGTCTTAAAAAAGCTGAAATCAAACGGCTGCATGATGAGACCATCCGCATTTTACAGCTGGGAATTGAAAAAGGGGGCTCGACTATTCGCACCTACCGCAACGCACTTGGTGAAGATGGAACCATGCAGCGGTATCTGCAGGTCTATGGACGGGCAGGCGAGCCCTGCCCGCGCTGCGGAACAGAGATTCAAAAGATAAAAGTGGGAGGACGGGGCAGTCATTTTTGTCCCAAGTGTCAAAAAAGATGAGCAAAATTATTGGAATTACAGGCGGTATTGCTTCCGGTAAGTCAACAGTCGTTGAGCAAATCCGCCGAGCCGGTTATCAGGTGATTGATGCTGATCAGGTAGTGCATGATCTGCAAAAAAAAGGCGGCAGGCTCTATCAGGCTCTTATTCTTGCCTTTGGAACAGATATTGTAGCAGCGGACGGTCAGCTGGACAGGGCCAAATTAGCTCAGCTGATTTTTTCGAATGAGGAAAATCGGGAAAAGTCTGCCAAACTGCAAAATCGGATTATCCGAGAGGAATTAGCTCGCAGGCGTGACGCTTTGGCTGCTAAAGAGCCTCTTTTTTTCATGGATATCCCGCTTCTTTATGAGTTGGACTATCAGGACTGGTTTGATGAAATCTGGCTGATTTATACTGATGAAGACAAGCAGTTAGAGCGGTTGATGAAACGTAACAACTACAGCTCTGATGAGGCGCTCAAGCGGATTACTGCCCAGATGCCTTTAAAGAATAAAAAGAAAGCAGCTCAGATTATTATTGACAACAACGGCAGCCCGGAAGAGACCCGCAAGCAGCTTGAAGTACAGTTAAAGCGTTTAGAGAAGGGACAACCTTTTTAAAGGGGAAAATATGGAGAAAGGTTCCGGCGGCCATGTTCTTAAAGAGGCACAGGATGCGCTGCCCTTGCAGTTTCTCATTGCAGCTCATAAGCCTGAGGCTTAGAGGCTGCACATTTAAAAGTTTAAAAAATAATTTCAGCTAAAGCTGATTGCTAATCAAATCGGCTTATTTTGTGCTATAATAATGAAGCAGTTTAGAGAAGGAAGATGATGACTTATAATTAATCAAAGTGTCACTACTATTAATTGGCGGCAAAATTTAAGGGTAGCTTGGTTCGGTAATTTTCTTACCGGAGCAAGTTTTTCGCTTGTGATGCCTTTTATGGCGCTTTTTGTGGAAGAATTAGGAGCAGATCCGAGTAAAGTTGAACTCTATGCCGGACTGTCGGTGTCGCTGTCGGCCCTTGCATCGGCTTTGGTTGCTCCTGTTTGGGGAAAGCTGGCTGACCGTTACGGCCGCAAACCGATGATGATTCGGGCCAGTCTGGTTATGGCCTTTACCATGGGAGGTTTGGCTTTTGTTCCCAATGTTTTTTGGCTCCTGACCTTAAGGCTTATCAATGGCGCCTTTGCCGGTTATGTGCCTAATTCCACCGCTTTAATTGCGGGTCAGGCACCGCAGGAAAAACTAGGTTATGCACTGGGCACTCTGGCAACGGGTGTTACAGCTGGCACTCTGATCGGTCCTCTTTTGGGTGGTTATTTTGCCGATCTTTTAGGGATTCGCAATCTCTTTCTTTTTGTCGGCAGTTTGCTTTTGCTGCTTAATTTTATGACTATTTTTTTGATTAGAGAAGATTTTACACCGGTTAAAAGAAGTGACGAGCTGCCAACCAGAGAGCTGCTAAAACAGGTCAAAAACCGTCAGGTCATGCTAGGACTTTTTGTGACCAGTATGATTATTCAGGTTTCTGCTCAGTCCATTGCGCCTATTCTGACGCTTTATATCCGTCATCTGGGGCAGACTGAAAACCTCATGTTTGTATCGGGTCTGATAGTGTCCAGCATGGGATTTTCCAGCATGCTGTCCAGCTCTTTCTTGGGAAGAATAGGCGACCGTATCGGCAATCACCGTCTTTTGCTGGCAGCTCTTTTCTACAGTTTTTGCATGTATATTTCTTTTGCCCATGCGAAAACACCCCTGCAGCTGGGGCTGCTTCGGTTCATGTACGGCTTTGGCACAGGAGCTCTCATGCCCAGTGTGAATTCTCTTTTAACCAAGATTACTCCCAAAGAAGGGATTTCGCGTATTTTTAGCTACAATCAGATGTTTACCAATATGGGTCAGGTCATCGGACCTTTTATCGGATCGAGCGTAGCTGCAGGATTGGGCTATCATTGGGTTTTCTATGTGACCAGTGCCATTGTCTTTGTGAATTTCTCTTGGAGTTTAACCAATTTTAGACATTATTTGAAAGTTAAGGAAATTTAGTGCGTATTAAGATTCATTTACAATGTTCAAGCTGCGGCAGTAAGAATTATCTGACCAGCAAAAATAAGCAAAATCACCCCGAAAAAATTCAAGTACTCAAATACTGTCCTAAGGAAAGAAAAGTAACCCTGCATGTTGAATCTTAGAAGGAAATATGTTAGAATGGCTAAGATGACAGTGGAGGAAGTAAGTACATGTACAACTTTTTATTAACAGCACTGCTGGTTTTATCCCTTATTTTAGTGATTGCGATTTTTATGCAGCCGCAAAAAAACCCTAGCAGCAATGTTTTTGATAACAGCGGATCGGAAGCTTTGTTTGAACGTACGAAAGCTCGGGGCTTTGAAGCCTTTATGCAGCGTTTTACAGCGATTTTAGTCTTCTTTTGGCTAGCAATTGCCTTGGCGCTTGCTATTTTATCAAGTAAATAAAAAGTGAGCTTGACCTAGTCTGGCTTATTTTTTTTGAAACTATCAAGGAAAGAAAATGAAAGAAAAAATTATTAATTATTTGCAGGAGAAGGGCAAATCAAGTGTTGATGATCTGGCTGGCAGCCTAAATATGGCTGGTGCTAAACACTTCCCTTCGCTGATTAAAGAGATTTCCAGACTTGAAAGCAAGGGCAAACTGCGCTTTGAGAAAGACGGAACCATTTCACTGCGAAAAAAACCGGAAAAGAAAGACCAGATTACCGTTAGGGGAACTTTTCGGGCTAACAAGGCAGGCTTTGGCTTTGTCAGTGTTGATGAAGCAGAAGAAGACCTCTTTGTCGGCCGAAGTGATACAGGCTATGCGATTGATGGTGATACCGTTGAGGTAGTCATTAAAAAGGTAGCTAACCGTCTCAAGGGCACAGCAGCGGAAGCGCGTGTGGTTAATATTGTTGAGCACAGTTTGAAAACGGTTGTCGGCCGTTTTATTTTAGATGATGAAAAGCCTCTTTATGCTGGTTATATCAAAAGCAAAAATCAAAAAATCAGCCAAAAAATTTACATCAAAAAAGAGCCCATTGTTTTAGACGGGACTGAAATTATCAAGGTAGCTATTGATAAGTACCCAACACGGGGTCATGATTATTTTGTCGCCAGTGTCCGCGATATTGTCGGGCATCAAGATGATGTCGGCATAGATGTCTTGGAAGTTCTGGAGTCTATGGACATCGTGTCAGCATTTCCTGATGCTGTTTTAGCAGAAGCCAAGGCCATCGCGGAAACACCCAGCAGCAAGGATTTCGTTGGCCGTCTTGATCTGCGCGATGAAATTACGTTTACCATTGACGGGGCTGATGCTAAAGACTTGGATGATGCGGTTCATATCAAACTGCTGGACAACGGCAATTTTGAGCTTGGCGTGCATATTGCGGATGTTTCTTATTATGTTAAGGAAGGCTCCGCTCTCGATAGGGAAGCCTTGGCCAGAGAAACCAGTGTCTATGTAACAGACCGAGTAGTCCCTATGCTGCCTGAGCGTCTGTCAAACGGAATCTGCTCGCTCAATCCTAATCTTGACCGCCTGACCCAGTCGGCCATTATGGAAATTAATAAACAAGGTCGTGTTGTCCGTTATCAAATCACTCAGACGGTTATCAAAACGGCATTTCGTATGACTTACAGTGATGTCAATCAGATTATTGCCGGTGACGAAGCTCTGATTAAGAAATATGACAAGATTGTCCCGTCTATCCGCCAGATGGTTGCTCTTCATAAGATTTTAGAGAAAATGCGTGAAGACCGCGGAGCGCTTAATTTTGATACCTCAGAAGCTAAGATTTTGGTCAATGACAAGGGAGTGCCTCTTGAAGTCGTCTTGCGCCGGCGCGGGATTGCTGAGCGCATGATTGAATCTTTCATGCTGGCTGCCAATGAATGTGTGGCTGAGCATTTTGCTAAAAAAGAACTGCCTTTTATTTACCGGATTCATGAGGAACCAAAGGCCGAAAAAATGCAGCAATTTATAGATCATGCCAGCATTTTTGGCATCAGCATCGGCGGCACTGCCAATAATATCAGCCAAGCAGCTCTGCAGGCCTTTATGAAAAAAATGGAAGGTCAGCCCGGCAGTGAAGTCCTCTCAATGATGCTGCTGAGATCTATGCAGCAGGCGCGGTATTCAGAGCATAATCACGGTCATTACGGCTTGGCCGCTGAGTTTTACACCCATTTTACCAGTCCGATTCGCCGTTATCCCGACCTTTTGGTTCATCGCTTGGTGCGTGAATATGGTCAGCCAACTGCTGAAAAAATAGACCATTTTGCTGAACGAATTCCTGAAATTGCGGCACAAAGCAGCAGTTTGGAACGTCGGGCTGTTGATGCCGAACGTCTTGTTGAGGCTATGAAGAAAGCCGAATACATGGAAGCCCATGTCGGTGAAGAATTTGAAGGTGTCATATCCAGTGTTGTCAAATTTGGGCTTTTTGTTGAGCTGCCAAATACCATCGAAGGCCTGATTCATGTGACAACTCTGCCGGAATTCTATCATTTTAATGAACGCAGCCTCAGCCTTCAAGGGGAAAAATCCGGTACGGTTTTCCGTGTCGGCCAGAAAATAAAGGTCAAATTGACTAAGGCGGACAAGGCAACGGGAGATATAGACTTTGAATATCTGCCAAGCAGCCAGGATACTATTGAGAAGCTGTCCGGCTCTAAAAAAGCTAAAAAGCGTTCTTCATATACGAGTGGCGACAGCAGTTCTAAAACAGGCAAGCGCAGCAGAAAATCAGCTGTTTCACAAAAGAAATCAAAGAAAAAGCCTTTTTACAAGGAGGCAGTGAAGAAAGGAGGCAAGCATGGCAAAGGAGCAGGGAAACGTCGTCGCGCAAAATAAGAAGGCAAGACACGACTATGATATTTTAGAAACCTACGAGGCCGGACTTGTACTGACGGGAACGGAAATCAAAAGTGTTCGTGCGGCCAGAATAACGCTCAAGGACGGTTTTGCTCAGATAAAAAACGGTGAAGCCTGGCTAAACAATGTGCATATTACGCCTTATGAGCAGGGCAATATCTGGAATCAGGATCCTGACCGGACACGCAAGCTCCTCCTTAAAAAGAAAGAGATTGCAAAACTGGAAAATGAACTGAAAGGAAGCGGCATGACGCTGGTGCCTCTTAAAGTTTATCTGAAAAATGGGTTTGCTAAGGTCTTGCTCGGTTTGGCAAAAGGAAAACATGATTACGACAAACGTGAGTCCATCAAGCGCCGCGAGCAGGAAAGAAATATTAAGCGTATCATGAAGAATGTCAACATGCGAGCTTAGTAAATCTTGTTATCAACACCGTTTCTATATTAAAAAGCGAGAGAGTCAATTTCTGAAAGGAAAAGACGTCTCCCGCTTTTTTTATTCGCCCTTAAGCGTTAAATTTTTTTAAATCGATAATTTCAATCTTGTAACCATCTGGGTCTGTGATAAAATAGTACATCTTTGGTCTTCCGGGAAGGCCTGAGAGGTCGGTGATTGTATAACCGGCATCTTGGTGAGCTTTATGGCTGCCTTCCAGGTCATCAACACCAACGGCAATGTGACCGTAGCCGTTACCGAGGTCATAAGCCTCGTGATCGTAATTGTAGGTCAATTCCAGTTCATAATCGGGATCGTCTGCTAATTGCAGGTAGACAATGGTAAATTTATGGTCAGGAAAATCACGGCGGCGCACTTCCTTAAACCCTAAAGCTTCTTGATAGAATGCCAGAGAAGCGTCCAGGTCTTTAACGCGGACGCAAGTATGTAAAAATTTCATAGATAGTTCCTTTCTTTGTGAGTAAAGATAACATCAGCACATCTAGGCTGACACGCTCTTAAACCGGCAGTTATTTAGGCCAGGTAATGACTTCTTCACGCGGTTTACGGCTGCGCGGATGTTTAGGATCCCGCAGGCGGTAGCCAAAGGAAATCATATTGGCGATGCCTTCGGTTTGAGGGTCAATCAGCCCGGCTTGACTTAAGATGTGATTGGCCTTGTCGTAATCAAAGCCTTCAATCGGACAAGAGTCAATACCAATCATGCTGGCAGCTGTCATCATATTGCCCATGGCAATGTAAGTTTGTTTGGCAGCCCAGTCAAACAAGGCACGCTCACTGTCTAATTTTAAATCGTTTTCCTGAAAAGATTGGTAAAGTTTGAGACGGGCATCCAGGCCTTCACCTTCCTTTATCCCGCGGCGAATCAGACTTTGACGGATATTTTCCGAATCATAGCGGACATCTTTGCTGGCTATGGACAGTACAAAATGGCTGGCCGTTTCCAGCTGATACTTGGCTCCCCAAGCAATCTCTTTGAGCTGCTCCTTGATGGCTGGGTCTTCTAAAACGATAAAACGCCAAGGTTCAAGGCCGATGGAAGACGGACTGAGCCAGGCAGTGTCAAGGATAAATTCCATATCTTCTTTGGGGATCTTTTGGTCATTGTAAACACGCACGGCAACACGGTGATCAAAAGCTTGACGGACTTGTTTTTTAATGTCTTCTTTAGTCATAGTCAATTCTCCTTCGTTTGATAAATTTATCATACCATAATTTATGAAAATAGGGGGAAAGAGACCATAACAATTTTTATAGGTGCCGATTTCAAATATCCTTGGGTGCAGCTGCAAATCGAAGCAAAGCAGATTGTACAGAAAAAGCAGGTTTTTCAAAGATAGCAGTTTTTGCAGCCATCAGCAGTAAACGATATACTTCAATTAAGAAGACCGCTCCTTGCTCTAAGATGACAATTTCCTTAGTCTTTAAGGAAATTTTTTCTATGGTGAATGTTGAAAGCCTTTGCTAAAATAGAAATAAAATAAACAATCAAAGGAGGCAGAGTTATGTCTAAATTACCGGATAATTTTCTCTGGGGCGGTGCCGTTGCTGCTCACCAATTAGAAGGCGGCTGGCAGGAAGGCGGTAAGGGAATTTCTGTTGCTGATGTCATGACCGCAGGACGGCACGGTGTTCCGCGGGAAATTACAGCAGGAGTTTTGGAAGGCAAATATTACCCTAACCATGAAGCGATTGACTTTTACCATCATTACAAGGAAGATGTCAAACTCTTTGCAGAGATGGGCTTTAAGTGCTTCCGTACCTCTATTGCCTGGACTCGCATCTTTCCAAATGGAGATGATGCTGAGCCTAATGAAGCAGGTTTGCAATTTTATGATGACCTTTTTGATGAATGTCTCAAATACGGTATTGAGCCGGTTGTAACCCTGTCGCATTTTGAACTGCCCTACCATTTAGTAACTGAATACGGCGGTTTTACCAACCGCAAGGTTATTGATTTCTTTGTCCGTTTCGCAGAAGTTTGCTTCCGTCGTTATAAAGACAAGGTTAAATACTGGATGACCTTCAATGAAATCAATAATCAGGCTAACTATCAAGAAGATTTTGCACCCTTTACAAATTCGGGCATTGTCTATAAAGAAGGCGATGACCGTGAAGCCATTATGTATAAGGCTGCCCATTATGAGCTGGTGGCTTCTGCGCGTGCGGTAAAAATCGGTCATGAAATTAATCCTGATTTGCAGATTGGCTGCATGATTGCCATGTGTCCGATCTATCCGGCAACCTGTAAGCCATCTGATGTACTTATGGCTCAAAAGGCTATGCAGAAACGCTATTATTTTGCAGATGTGCATGTCCATGGCTATTATCCGGAACACATCCTTAAATACTGGAAACGTAAAGGCATTGATGTTGATGTGACTGACGAAGATAAGAAAGACTTATTAGCTGGAACCGTTGATTATATCGGCTTTAGCTATTACATGTCTTTTGCTATTGACAGCCACCGTCCAAATAATCCACATTATGACTATCTGGAAACCGAAGATTTAGTCAAAAACACCTATGTTAAAGCATCTGAATGGGATTGGCAGATTGATCCAGAAGGCCTGCGCTATGCCCTCAACTGGTTTACCGATATGTACCATCTGCCGCTCTTTATCGTGGAAAATGGCTTTGGCGCTATTGATCAGGTAGCAGAAGATGGCATGGTGCATGATGATTACCGGATTGATTACCTCAAAGCTCATATTGAACAGATGATTAAGGCAGTTGATGAAGACGGTGTTGATCTTATGGGCTATACGCCTTGGGGCTGTATTGATTTGGTTTCAGCAGGGACCGGCGAAATGCGCAAGCGCTACGGCTTCATCTATGTTGATAAGCACGATGATGGTTCAGGAACTTACGCACGTTCGCCAAAATTATCCTTTGACTGGTACAAGAAAGTCATTGCGTCAAATGGGGAAAATTTATGATATCTGAATTATCTTAAGAAGTCAGAAAGCCGGGCTTAAATGCCCGGCTAGACTGAAGAAAAAGTCTATTTTCTCAAAAAATAATATTTTGTTATGATACTTTCCTTAGGTGATGCGGACGGCAAAACCAAACGCCAAGGCTATAGCTCTTGACTAGGTTTTGCATTAGATTACCATTAGAAATAGTTTCGATTTCTAATGGCAATCGTCATAGCGACTTCCTTCGGAATTCCATATCTAGATTTTGAGCCTAGGTCTCAAAATCTCCGAGAGGCAGAAATTCAATATTTCTGCCTCTTTTGCTACGTCGGAAAGTATCGGGTTAGGCTTCGCTCATGTTTGTATCACCTTATAAAAATGAAAAGTGATACTATTCTATGATAAAATTTTAGAGAGAATTTAGTTTTGGAAGTTTGTCTACAACCTGAGCCGGTCTTTTTGCCTATTTTCAGGCCATTACGGAAAAATATTATGACTTGGTGCAGTCGTTTCCGTAATGATACGGAAATATTATCTATGGATAATGTAAGCGAATACAAATATAATAGAGTTAGCTAAAAAATATTTGGAGGAAACCATTATGGCAAAACAAGCTTTAATTATCTGTGCAGGAGGCATGTCATCTTCGATGATTGCTAAAAAAACAATGACCCTTCTTCAAGAACAGGGTGAAGATATTGAAATGGATGCAGTAGGAGTTCCGGAAGGACAAAAACGTATTGAGGCAGATAAATACGATCTTTATCTTGTCAGTCCTCAAACCAAAATGAACTTCAAACAGCTGGCAGACGCGGCTGCTAAGAAAAATAAACCGATTGTGCAAATTCCGCCGCAAGCTTATATTCCAATCCCAATGGGAATTGAAAAAATGGCACAGCTGGTTAAAGACAATCTCTGAAAAGGCGGCCGTATAGTTATTCCTAGAGCAGAATAAGGAGGGTAATTATGCTAGGTCAAAAGGAAAAGGCGATTGTCAATTACTTATCTCAGCACCGAGACCGATTTGTGACGAGTAAAGAATTGGCAGAGCATTTATCCTGTTCAGATCGAACAGCCCGAACCTATATTAAGTCTCTTATGACTTATTCGCCGCAGGATACCGGTATTAAGATCATTGCTAAGCAGGGCTATGGCTATCAGATGCAGGTCATTGACGAGCAAAAGCATCTGTCTTTTCTCTCGGAAAATCATTTGGATCAGACGAGAGAAACGATTGACATCACTGATAGGCATAACTACATTTTAAATAAACTTATTTTTGAACAAGATAAGATTTTCTTTGATGACCTGATGGATCAGCTCTATGTCAGCCGATCCACCTTGTCTTCAGATTTCAAAAAAATCAGAAAAGAACTGCTGAAATATGATTTAACTATTGAAAGCAGAGCTAATAAAGGCGTTTTTGTCAAAGGAAGTGAGCACGATAAAAGGCGGTTCATTATGGATTACTTTTTCAGCGGTCACTTCCTTAAAAATCTGCACCAGTATGTAGGAGATGAATTCTTTAATCTTCCCATCAGCTTTGAAGAGCTGACCATCATCGTGCTCGATGAATGCCGCAGTGACAATTTAAAGCTGTCAGATTTTATGATTCAAAATCTGGTTGTTCACATTGCCCTTGCCATTAAGCGGGTTAAGGACGGCTTTGATCTTTCGCCCATTGCCATTGATGATGAGAAATTTCATAAGGAAATTAGGGTTGCCGGGCGCATCCTAAAGAGAATTCAAAACCGCATGGAGCTGAATTTTCCAAGGGAAGAGGTAAACTACATCGCGCTGCATCTGATTACGCAAAAAAATGACGGGCAGTCCTTAGAATCTAAGGACAGCAATATGCTTTTACGTCATGATCTGACTGAGGCTCTTAAAAAAATTGACGGGCTCTACGGTTATCATTTTGCAGATGATTTTACTTTGATCGAGGGCTTACTGGTTCACTTGGAAGTATTGGCAGAGCGTTTGGCCATTGATGTTCATTTGGACAATCCGCTGCTGGCAGAAATCAAGGGGCAGTACAGTGATGCCTTTCACTTGACTCAAAAACTGCTGGACGATTTAGCGACTTTTGCAGATTACCGTTTATCTGATGATGAAATCGCCTATATTACCCTCCATTTGATGGCATCTTTGGAGCGGCAGCGCGAAGAAAATAAATTAAATGTTTTGGTCATCTGTGCAACTGGCTACGGCAGTGCTCAAATGCTGAACAACCGCCTTAAGAATGAACTGAGCCCTTTTATTAACATTGCAGATGTTATCGGCTATTACGATATCAGCGATGATAGGCTGCAGGGAATTGATCTCATCATTTCTTCCATTGATTTGTCGCATTTAGTTTTTAGTGTTCCTGTCCTGACCGTCAGTGTCTTCTTAAAAGAGGACGAAGTTGCTCAGATTAAGGAAAAAATACTGACACTTCAGCCGTCTTCTAAAAAAATAGAAAAACCTAAAGATGACCTTATCTTAGAGCAGGTTTTCGATGACTATTTTTCAGAGCGCTATTTTCAGATTTTTGACAGTGCTGACAAGGAAGAACTCTTGATATCGATGGTGAACTCTCTCAACGATAAGCAAGATGCCTGCTACGCCAAATCAATGCTTGATTTAGTGCATCGCCGTGAAGAAATGAGCACTGTAGCTTTCAACGATGTCATTGCGGTGCCCCATCCTATCAAGGCGATTGATAAGCGGCATAAAATTGCAGTGGCTGTTATCAAGCATGGAATTGACTGGGATAGGCATTTTAGCAAGGTTCAATTAGTTTTTTTGGTGTCGCCGTCTATCTATGAAAATGAGGGACTGGCTGCTATTACAAATAGGATTGTTGATTTAACAGATCAGCCCAAGCTGCAGGAGAAGCTGAGTGCAAGTGACTCGTTCACAGCGTTTAGGCAGGTTTTTTTATCTGACAATAAGGAAGGGTAGGAATTTTATGGATACAGAAGAATTACAGGTTGCGGCCTTTGAAATTATTTTAAACAGCGGAAATGCCAGAACACTTGTTCATGAGGCTTTTGATGCCATGCGTACAGGCAGTTACGAACTAGCTGAGCAAAAGCTTGAAGACGCAAATGGTGAAATGCTTAAAGCTCATCAGGCGCAGACCGAACTTTTACAGAAATATGCCAGCGGCGTTGAGATTAAAATTGAAATTATCATGGTTCACGCACAGGATCATCTCATGACAACCATGACCTTAAGAGAAGTCGCCCTTGAAATGATGGAGTTGTATAAAAAAGTAAATTAGAAAGGAGCAGGGATGTCTCATCAATTAAACAGAGATTCAAAAAAGGCGGAAAATCAGCAGCTGAAAAAAACGATGACGTTAAAAAATAATCTGTTTTCACGCTATTTGCTGTTTAGATACAGTTTGGCCTTATTTTTCTTTGTGAATCTTTATTGGATACTTTCTTTGGTTTACAGGCCAAGCGTTTATCTCATTTTACCAGTGATTCTGCTGTTTTTAATTATTGCAGCCTGTGCCGAGCAGTTTAAACTTTATGGAGCTAAGGAGGTTTATCTTAAACATACTGAGCGAGCATTAAAAATGCAGGTCATCGTAGAGCTGTTGCTGTTGGCTGCCACTATGATTCCTCGGCAGCTGCCAATAGCTGTTCCTTTCTTTTCAGATACGATGCCGGCTCATATATTTTTTGCCCTGCTGCAATTTCTTGGTTTAGTTATCTGCTGGTATAATCTCAAACGTATCAGACAAATCAAGAACAATGAAGACAAATTTTATCATCGTTTTCATAACCATATTGAAAAGTATATTTAATGGAGGAAAAATTTATGGATGAACAAAAAGGACTGTTTGGTTTTTTGGACAAGTATCTTATGGGGCCAATGAGTGTCATTGCGCAGTATAAAGTTGTCCGAGCCATTACGGCAGCGGGTGTTGCTTCCGTACCTTTTACAATCGTTGGATCAATGTTTTTGGTGTTTAATGTTTTACCAGATTCATTTAGTTTTTGGCCGGTTATAAGAGATATTTATGAAGCATCATTTTATAAGTTTTCAAGTCTTTATATGCTTGCTTATTATGTTACTATGGGGTCTTTATCACTTTATTTTGTTTTAACTATGGGTTATGAGTTAACTAAAATATATGCTGATGAAGAAGATTTAAATCTTAACCCTTTAAATGGTGCAATGCTTTCACTCTTTGCCTTTCTGATGACTGTTCCGCAAATTATTTTTAAAGGCGGCTCCATGTCAGCGATTCTTAACCTAAAAGAAGGTAAGGTAGTATCAGATGGCTGGGCAATTGCTGATGGCGCTATTACACGCTTTGGAACGTCAGGGATTTTTACAGCTATCATTATGGCCATTTTGTCTGTTATGCTTTACAGAATGTGTGTGAAACATAATTGGGTTATTAAAATGCCGGAAGCTGTGCCAGAAGGAGTAGCCCGCGGTTTTACCGCCTTGATACCTGGATTTGTGATTGCATTTGTTGTCTTATTCATAAACGGTATTTTTATTGTATTAGGAACAGACATTTTCCAAGTTATTGCGGCACCATTTGGCTTTGTCAGAAACTTAACCGATACTTGGTTAGGCATTATGATTATTTATCTCTTAACACAAGCCTTGTGGAGTGTTGGTATTCACGGCGCCAATACTATCTTTGCGCCATTTGTTAACCCGATTGCTCTTGCCAATATGGCAGCTAATGCTAAAGGAGCTCACTATATTGTTGCCGGTGAGTGGTCTAATATGTTTGTTATCGCCGGCGGATCCGGTGCGACTCTAGGATTATGTATTTGGCTGGCAACCCGTGCCAAATCAGAACAATTAAGTGCTATTGGTAAAGCTTCAGTTGTCCCAGCTATTTTCAATATCAATGAGCCGCTTATTTTCGGGATTCCAATTATCTATAATCCATCTTTGATTATTCCGTTTATTTTAGCCCCTATGACCTCTGCTACTCTTTATTACTTTGCCATGAAATTAGATTTGATTAAGGCGGTATTTGCTCAAGTTGCTTGGCCAACTCCGGTAGGAATCGGTGCCTTTACAGGAACGGGAGACTGGAAAGCTATCATTTTAGCCCTAGTTTGCGCTGTAGCTGCTTTTCTTGTCTACTATCCATTTATTAGAAATTACGACAGAAAACTGCTTAAAGAAGAACAAGGGATCTAATCCTAACTACCCGTTAAACGGGAGATTCGAACAAGTGTTATACGCCCGCATCACCAGCCAGCGCCTATAAAGACGCTGGCTTTTACTTTGTTTAGACCTTATTTTATAGCGACTTTCTTGCTGTTTAAAAGTTTTGAATTTTCAAATTTTTCTTTATGCTTTTGTGACCGAAAAGTAATTTACTAGAAATATCTACGAGCTATAATAATAGTTGAAAATACTTGTCAAATGTTTTCGTTCTTAATATCTTCAAAGGCCTTAGAAATATTAATTCTTTATTATGGAGGAAAAAATTATGACTGAGCTAAAAAAAATGGAAGAAATTTTTGAAAAATTAGATGAGCAAGACATGTCTGAAATTGTTGGTGGCAGATCTTGGGTTTATGACATCGGTGCATTTGGGAGATATTTCAATCAGGTAAGCCTAAATATAGGTCTTTAATTTTTTATTATGGAGAAAAATTATGACTGAGCTAAAAAAAATGGAAGAAATTTTTGAAAAATTAGATGAGCAAGACATGTCTGAAATTGTTGGTGGCAGATCTTGGATTGACTTCGATGCATTTGGAAAATATTTCAATGAAGTAAGTCTGAATGTAGGTCTTTAATTTTTAAATGTTAGCAAGATAATATACTGATGTCCCCCTAAGTCAAGACAATCTTCAACTTAGGGGGTATTTCGTTAAAATTTTTATAATTTATGGTAGGTTTATGGATAATTTTCTTAATACATTTTTTAACAATATCGATATTGAAGATACAGGTATACCTAAAAAGAAAGTCTATTCTATTTGGAATAATTTAAAAATTAGAAATCAGCTTATTAATAATGCAAATGATCTTAGCATAAATGCTATTATTTTGGTAAAAGATCAAGAACAATTGATACAAAATGCAATTGCTAGTGCAGATAAGATTTCTGATTGCATATATGTATATGATACAGGGTCAAAGGATAAAACCATTGAAGTAGTAAAGCAATTGCAGCAAGAAAATACGAAAATAGTTTTAAGAGAACTGGTATGGGAAAATAATTTTGCATTAATGAGAAATAAAGCAGCGAATCTATCCAGTTCATCACTCTCTTCTTGGAATTTTTTTATTGATTCAGATGAGCAATTTTTAGGTAATGTTGACAGCAAAGCTTTAAAATTAACTTTATCTGTACTGGATTATCTTTTACCAGAGGATGACATTTGTTTGTGCTTTAAGCAGACAGCAGAAGATTCTGTAGTAGTAAATTGGGCTGAGAGATTGTATAAAAATACAGAAACAATAAATTTTTATGGATATGTTCATGAAGAGCCTAGATCACTCAATTTAATAAAAATAAAAACTCAGTTTTCTCTTTACAATTCTGGTAGGTCTGAAGAACAGTTAGCTAAGTTTAATAAAGAAGAAAAATATTATAAATTATTACAAAAAAATATTGCTATAGAGCCAGATTATATTAAATGGTACGCTTTATTACCGTTTAACTATGGGATAAATCATGATAAAAATTATTTTTCAACAATTGAAAACATTTATTTTAAACTTAACAAATTAAGCAGTGACAGTAAAGATACTTTTTTTGAAGAATCTTTGGTCATTAACTATGTTAGATGTTTGATTCATAACTATGAAGTTGAAAAAGCCCTGCAAGTCTTATCTTTGCAAAAGGAAAATTACCGCAATAACACCTCTATAATATACCTTTATTATCTTTTAAAAAATATTGAGATTATGGAGAATGCCCGTGAGCAGATAGCTGCTTTAAAAAAAGATGTTAGTTATTTACAAGAAAATAAGGAGAGTATGAAATGGGTGCAATATCAATCTACAAATATACTAGAGGATATAATGGCTAAATTGTTATTTAAATGTGAGGAATACGACTTGGCAAAACTTCTTATTGAGAATAAGGAAACGTTAAAACACTCCCTATTAGAAAAGGAAATTAAGTTAACTAGAAATACAGAAGGGAGTTATTAAATCCATACTATTAAATAAATAAGTAAAATGAAAGTTGGACAGGCACACATGATACTTCGTCAGCACTCAAAAAAATAATGTAATCCATAAGATTGCGTATAAAAAGGGCTTCGTCTTCTTCTCATAAAGTATTATAATTTCTTCGGATAATACACTGAAGTTTGGCAACAATACCTATACTCTGGAGCAGTTCCATTTTCACGCACCAAGTGAAAATCAAATTGATGGTAAAACATATCCGCTAGAAGAGCACTTTGTTTATAAAACTAAAGACAATAAAATTACAGTTGTATCGGTGCTTTACCAATATGGTGCTAACAATAAGGCTTTGAAGTCGGTTTGGAGAAATATGCCTAAGAAGGCTGAAAGGAAAATTAAGCTGGCAAAGACTATTAATATCAATCAGATGTTTCCTAAAGATTTGAGTTATTACAATTTTGAAGGGTCTTTAACCACGCCACCATGTACGGAAGGTGTAAATTGGATTGTTTTTAAAAAACAAAAAAACATTAGCCAGACTCAAGTTAAAAAATTCTCTAAAACTCTTGGTTTCAGTAATAATCGACCTATCCAAAAATTAAACGGGCGTGAAATCAAGGAGTAGCTTTTTCTTAAAGAACCAAGTCTGAGCAGCATTGCTGAGAGTTTATCTTATCTAATTAAGTGTTTAATCTTTAGCAAATGATACATGAAGATATTTTCCTCATTTTCCCAGAACGTCTTTATTCCACTTTTCTAAGAATGTGCTATAATAAGCATATATGAAAAGAGGAGAGACCTTTTGAAGACAATTGCGATGATGTATGTGACCCTTTTGCCCGTCTTTTTGGCCGGGGTTGCCAATAAGTTTTTTTGTGAATCTGACTTTCTGGCTTGGACCTATGAGCCGATTGACGGCGGTCTCAAAACGTCTGACGGCAGGCGCTTTTTAGGTCCCAATAAAACGTGGAAGGGCTTCTGGGGGATGATTGCTCTGACCACTTTTTTTCAGGTCATTTGGGGACTGATTTTGGGGATTATTCCGCATTTTCTCTCCCTGTCCTTGGTTGCTGATTACCACAATGATATTTTCTTCAATCTTTTTTTCGGATTTCTCTTAGGGAGTGCTTATGCTCTTTGTGATCTGCCCACCAGCTTCATTAAGCGCCGCTTCAATATCCCTGCGGGGCAGGAGGGTCAAGGCAATGCCAGATGGTTTTTCCTTGTCTTGGATCATGCGGACTCTTTTATTGGCTCCATTGCTGCCATTGCTCTTTTTCATCCCATGACATTCACTTATTATGTAGGCTATGTCTTTTTAGGCGGGCTTACAGCTTTTCTGCTTGATTTGCTTTTGCAGGTTATTCAAGCTAAAAGAAAGGCTTTGCCATAAAGATTTTCTGTTTTATAAAAGAATTAAGAGTTTGGGACAAAAGTGAACTGCTCCCTGTCAAAGGGATAGTGAAATCATAAACGATTAGGCAACGGCCTTGTTCCTCATTTCAAGAGGAGCGAGGCCGTTGTGCTTCTTTTGATACCGGTGGTTATTGTAAAAAGTGATATAGGCTCAATGGGTAATTTTTTCAGAAAAAGCCCCTGACTTCCTATAAGAGTAGAAGCAGGGGAGAGGTATTTTCTATATTTAAATCAAAAATGTAACCGTGTCTACTCTAAACGTCTGTATTTTTATGAGCAGAAATGGAATAAATAAGATCCAGCATTAATAGTTATCAATAGCTCCAGTAATAAAACCAGCAGTTCCAAAAAGCAAAGCTCCACCAGCAGCACCATAAGTATATCAGACAAAATCTTTATGGGATAATAGTCCTATTACTATTTTTATAAAAACAATCCAAGCATAGATGGTTGCTAAAATTTCCATAATCCCAAAAACGAGGAATAATTTTCCATCAATTAATTCATACTTGCGAAGACGGCTTAGTATAACGAGGCTGAGGATATAGATTACTATAAAAATGAAAGTACTTTTAGACATGGTTGTATGTTTAGTTAGTTTTAAATTCAGTTTCATATTTCCTCCATAAAAATATTTTTAGCTAAACAGTCTTAGACTGAGGATATTCTCCTAGTAAAACTATTCTTCAAATAATTAGCGTTTATTTAGAGTATACACATATCCCCCTTCTTTGTCCCTCCTACTAAATATCCACATTGGTCTGTGATCGTTTCTTAATAAATCTTCATACTATTTTCACAGCGAGGTATGTCTTGAAAACTTTATGAAAATTTACGCTTTTATTTTAACGCTTAGGATTTTCTTAATCAAGGGGTTTTGGTCTAAATTAATATTATTTAACAAGTCTGATGCGAAAATTCAAAAACAAAAAAGATTCTGACAATTTATGTGGAATATGAGAAAAATATCCCTCTAACTATTCCGATTTTTAATTAAGTGAGTTAATAAATCTGGTCATTCAAAAAGACTGAGAAACTGAACAGCTCCCTGTCAAGTGGGCAGTGAAATAATAAACGATCAAGCAACGGCCTTGTTCCTCATTTCAAGAGGGGCAAGGCCGTTGTGCTTCTCTTTTTGGTAAGTGGGTCAGACAGGCTAAAACAATTGCTTCTTTTAAAACTGCAGATAACCTAACGGATGAGCAGCGTGAGCTCATCGCGCTTAGAAAACGCAATAAAGAGTTGGAAATGCAGGTTGATATTTGTTTTCTTCAGAAGGAGCAATATTAGAAATGCTAACATTATATCCATAAGCTTTGAATGATTTTTTTAGAGATAAAACTGGTAGATATTTTTTTCTATATTTTCTGGATTTTGATAATTAACAGAACAATAATAATCCCCCTCTTTCCAAGAATAAATACAAGAACTTGGAAATGATAAAGTATTAATAGATACAGTATTTTTAATAAAACCAGTTCCAATTATTTATATGATTTTATGATAAATGGGTCCAATGGAGACGACATAATCCCGACTAAAATTGTGCTCAAAACAATTTGAAAGTGACAGCGCTTACTTATATACTATAGACATAGGAGGAATTGAAATGTTATCTAATGAGCTCATTAAAAAATTTCAAATCTTTTCTAAGTATCCTAACCGTTCTTTTAATGAACTGGAGTATATTTTAAAAACAAATAAAAAATCGTTATGTTCAGATATCGTAAAAATCAATGACAGCTTGCAAAGATATCATTATGAACCGATTCGAATAGAGAACGGCTGTCTTTTTGTTCCCAATGTTTCAATCATGGATCTATTTGAACAGCTGTTCCCTGATTTTGACGATTATCTTTTTCAGGAAGAGCGTAAGGATATGATCATTTTATATGTTCTTCTGAACCGGCAATTCATTTCGAACTATCACTTACAGCAGCTTTTGAGAATCAGCAAAAATTCAGTTTTAACTGATTTAAAGATTGTTAAAAAGCAGCTTCTCTTATTTAATGTGCAGTTAAACTATACTAGACAAAGGGGGTATTATCTTAAAGGAAGAGGACTGGATCTGAGGCGGCTGTTGGAAAATACAATTGTCCAGCTGCTTTCTTTCAGCGGCGGCAAATGGCTGATACAGTACCTTGCCTATCATTGTCAGATCTCTTTGGAAGTTAAGGATATCTCTTCAGCTTTTATCAATTTGGGAAAGAAGTATGGTGTCTATTTCATTTCCGAAAAAATGAACGAGGTCTGTTATTTATTGGCTGTTTTAAACCATCTGTCCTTAGAACCTGAATTTTCTGATGAGTTTTATCAGCTGGAGCGCGTCTTTAAAACAAGAGCGGGAGAGGTTATCAATGAGCTGCTTGCTGATTTTCCTAATTTGTCAAAGGAAAGAGATTTTGCAGCCTCCCGGATTGTGGGCTGTATTCAGGGAGATTATTTTGAGGCTCCGGATAAAACGGTCACTGCCATCATGTCCGATATTATTGAATTGGTAAGGGCTAATACGGGTCTGGAATTTCAAGATTCTATTGCCTTTCGTAAAAATTTGTATATGCATTTACTGCCGGCTTACTATCGTCTGCTGTTTGATATCGTGTTGGTCAATCCTTTGAAATCACAGATCATGTCAGAGTACAGCTCCTTATTTTATCTCATTAAAAAGAGTCTGTCTCCTTTGGAAAAGGCTGTCGGAAAGACGATTAGTGATGATGAGGTGGCTTATTTTACCATTCATTTTGGCGGTTACCTGACCAGCAAACGTCAGTCATCAGGTGATAAATTGACCGCTTTATCAGTTTGTCCAAATGGAATCAGTTCCTCTTTGATCATGCAGTCAGAACTGAAGCAGCTCTTTCCGCAGATGCATTTCAAGGAAGTTCATCAGCTGGATAAAATTCAAAACAGTGATTTGTCTAGTTACGATCTCATATTTTCAACGGTTTATTTTGAAAATAAAAAACCTGTTTATGTGACTCAGCCATTGATGAATCCGATCGAAAAAATGATTTTGAAGAAAAAAGTCTGTGCAGATTTTCAGCTGTCCATTGATGATGATATTTCGATAGAAGAATTGCTGGCAATTATCAGTAAACATGCGACGATAGATGATCGTTCTTCCTTGATTAACGATTTATCAAATTATATTATTGGAGCCAAACAAATAGAAGAGATTGGAGGATTAGGATTATTGGATTTATTAGCAATTGATTTTATTCAGCAGGCAGATGCTGTCGGGAATTGGCAGGAGGCCATCCGAGTGGCAGCTAAGCCTCTGTTGGAAAAACAGTATATTGAAGCAGCTTACATAGACGGTATGATTGACTCTGTCAACAAACTGGGAGCCTATATTGTGCTGGCACCCAAAGTCGCTGTTCCTCATGCGTCTCCTGATTATGGCGTTAATAAGCTAGGACTCAGCCTGCTGCAGCTGAAAGAACCGGTTGATTTTGATTTGGAAAAAGAAGGCGATCCGGATAGACAGGTGCAGTTAGTGTTTGTTTTGGCGGCTGTTGATACAACGGCGCATTTGAAGGCACTGCAGCAGTTGGCCATGGTTTTGGAGGATGAGACTGCTATAGAAGCTATGATTGCGGCAGAGAAAAAAGAAGATATTTTAACTATCATTGGCCGGACAATAGAAAAAGGAGAAAAAGATGATTAAAATTGTAACCGTTTGCGGAAATGGCATTGGCAGCAGTTTGCTGCTGCGTATGAAAGTTGAAACCATTGCAAAAGATTTGGGGATTGAAGTAGACGCCGAATCTTGTGACTCTAACGCTGCTGTTGGCAAGGGTGCTGATTTATATGTCACTGTAAAAGAATTTAAGGATATTTTTCCTGAAGGTGCTAAGGTCTGCATTGTTAAAAGTTACACTAATCGCAAGAAGATTGAAGAAGACTTGGTTCCAGTTTTACAAGAAATGAATCAATCGTAATAAGTTGAGGTAGAAAGAATATGGAAGCAATATTAACATTTTTACAAAATATTTTAAGTGAACCGGCTTTCTTAATGGGCTTGATTGCTTTTGTGGGTTTAGTAGCTTTAAGAACTCCCAGCCACAAGGTGTTGACAGGTACTTTAGGTCCTATTTTAGGATACCTCATGCTATCGGCTGGTGCCGGTGTTATTCAGGATAATTTAGGTCCTTTAGCAACTCTGATTGAAAAAGGCTTTAATATCACCGGGGTAGTCCCTAACAACGAAGCAGTCACCTCTGTTGCTCAAAAAATTTTGGGCGTAGAGACCATGTCCATTCTGATTATAGGCTTGCTGCTGAATCTTGCCTTTGCCCGTTTTACACGCTTTAAATATATCTTTTTGACAGGGCATCACAGCTTTTTCATGGCTTGTTTATTATCCGCTGTTTTAGGGGCACTTGATTTTAAAGGTGCTGCCTTAATTCTTGTCGGTGGCTTTATTCTAGGGGCTTGGTCCGCTATTTCTCCGGCAATCGGTCAGCGCTACACGCTGAAAGTAACAGATGGTGATGAGATTGCAATGGGCCATTTTGGCAGTTTGGGTTATTACCTGTCCGCTTGGATTGGGTCCAAAGTAGGCAAGGGCAGCCACAGCACGGAAGAACTGGAAATTTCCGAAAAATGGAGTTTTTTGCGTAATACGACCATTTCAACAGGGATTGTTATGGTTGCCTTCTATCTAATTGGTGTTATTGCCTGTTTGATACGTCATCCTAAAGTTGTTGATGACTTGGCAGCAGGTAAAAATCCTTTCATTTTTGCCATTGTCAGCGGTTTGACCTTTGCAGTAGGCGTTGCGATTGTTTATGCCGGTGTGCGCATGATTCTGGCAGATTTGATTCCGGCTTTCCAAGGAATTGCGACAAAACTCATTCCAAATGCTGTGCCGGCCGTAGACTGTGCGGTTTTCTTCCCGTATGCACCAACAGCTGTCATTCTTGGTTTTGCCTGCAGCTTCTTAGGCGGCTTGCTTGGTATGTTTATTTTAGGAGCTATTGGCGGTGTACTGATTATTCCCGGTATGGTACCGCATTTCTTCTGCGGGGCTACTGCAGGTATTTTTGGCAATGCAACCGGCGGCCGGCGCGGAGCTGTCTTAGGTTCCTTTGTTAACGGGCTTTTTCTGGCTTTCCTGCCAGCTGCTGTTCTGCCGGTTTTAGGTAAACTTGGTTTTGCCAATACGACCTTTGGAGATTTTGATTTCGGTGTTTTTGGTATTTTGCTGGGCAGAGTCGGCGGCTCTGTTGGTCAGGCAGGTATCTATATTATCGCTGCAGTCTTAGCAGTTATTTTAGTCCTTCCTTCTGTTTTGACAAAATCTCAGGAAGCTTTAAACAATGTTTATGATGAAGCAGAAGAATCATAAGGAGAAACAATTATGTCAAAAGAATTATCAATAAAAGTTTATTCTGACGGTGCCGTTTTAGACACCATGCTAACAGACTTACGTTCAGGTTTGGTAAAGGGATTTACAACAAACCCCAGTCTTATGAAAAAGGCAGGCATTACCAGCTATATTGGTTTTGCTAAGGACGTTTTAAAAGAAATAACAGAATATCCGGTTTCCTTTGAAGTGTTTGCCGATGATTTAAGCACCATGGAAAAAGAAGCAGAGAAAATTGCCGCTCTGGGTCAAAATGTTTATGTTAAAATTCCGGTAACTAATTCCAAAGGAGAACCTACTCTTCCTTTAATCAAAAAATTATCAGAAAAAGGAATAAAGCTCAATGTCACTGCTATCTTCACCATAGAGCAAGTTCGGTCTGTCGTTGATGCTCTGCAGTCGGGTGTGCCGGCGATAGTATCTGTATTTGCAGGACGTATTGCAGATACAGGCTGCGATCCTCTGCCTATCATGGAGGAAGCTTTAGAAATCTGCCATAGGAAATCCGGTGTTGAATTACTGTGGGCCAGCTCGCGGGAAACTTTGAACATCTACCAAGCTGACCGCCTTGGCGTAGACATCATTACCTGCACATCTGATTTGATCAAGAAACTTTCTTTAAAGGATAAAGACTTAACGGAATACTCACTTGAAACGGTACAAACGTTTCTGAAAGACAGCACCAGCTTAGGATTTAAAATTCTGGAAGACTAGAAAACAGACGGTTTTCACAGCCGTCTGTTTTTGGGGGTCAAAATATTAGAAATACAACAATTCTTTAGGCGTTTTGGTAAAGACTTCAAAGCCGTTTTTGGTGACATATCCGCAGTCCTCAATGCGGACACCGACTTTTTCAGGAATGTAGATACCGGGCTCGACAGAAAAGCACATGCCTTCTTCGAGAACCAAGTCATTGCCGGCCATGATGGATGGAAATTCATGGACGCTCATGCCGATACCGTGACCGAGTCTGTGATTAAAGTACTCCCCGTAGCCGGCTTTTTCGATGACTGCTCGAGCCGCCTGATCAACCTGAGCGGCAGTTACGCCGGGCTTAATAAAATCAAGAGCCGTCAGCTGAGCCTCCAGACAGATATTGTAAATATCTTTTTTGAACGGATCAGGCTGTCCGACAGCGACTGTACGGGTCATGTCACTGACGTAGCCCTTGCTTTCAACTCCGAGATCAAACAGAAGCAGGCTGTTATTTTCAATTTTGTTATTTGCAGGAATGCCGTGAGGATTGGCAGCGTTGCTTCCTGTCAGAACCATGGTTTCAAAGCTCATCTTGTCAACGCCCTGCTTTTTCATGCCAAACTCAATTTGGGCGATGATGTCTGTTTCGCAAGCATCGAGGGAAATATGGTCAAAGCCAATCTGAACAGCCTTGTCAGCAAGGCCGCCTGCAATGAGGAGCTTGCGAATTTCATCAGGCGATTTAATGAGGCGCATCTGATTTATAAGCGGGGTCAAATCTGTAAACTGACCTGAAAAAATATGCTCAAGTCCTTTAAATTTGCTGACATTGAGATGATCAAACTCAAGCGCGACCTTAGAATAATCCGTTTTGGCAAGCAAGCTTTTAATCTTTGCCCAGGGATTTTCAGAATCAATATAGCCAACAACCGGAAAATCTACAATGCTCTTAGCTCTCAAGGCATCGAGTTCAGGCAAAAAAAGCAAGGGTTCTGTGTCTGCAAACAAAAAGAGCAGCATGAGGCGTTCATGCGGATCGCTGTAAAAGCCTGTGAGATAGTTAATAGAAACAGGATCAGACAGGACAGCCGCCCCGGTTCCCTCTTGTTTGAGTGCTTGAATTAGTTGTGCTTGTTTTGACATATAAAAACCTTCTTTCGCCTTCTATTTTTTCAAAAAAGGGAGAAAAAAGCAAGTTTCTTTTAAGTTTTTCATAAAACTTGCACTCTTATACTTGAAAGTGTTTTCAAATCGTGCTAGAATAGCATTGGAAGCGTAATTTTCAGAGTAGAAGGGATGATGCAAGGATGAACACAGATGACACTATCACGATTTACGATGTTGCCCGGGAGGCCGGCGTATCTATGGCAACGGTCAGCCGCGTTGTGAATGGCAATAAAAATGTAAAAGAAAATACTCGGAAAAAAGTTCTAGAAGTTATTGACCGTCTGGACTATCGGCCCAATGCTGTGGCGCGTGGTCTGGCAAGTAAAAAGACAACTACCGTCGGTGTGGTGATTCCTAATATTGCCAATGCTTATTTTTCCATCTTGGCTAAGGGGATTGACGATATTGCAACCATGTATAAATATAATATTGTTCTTGCCTCAAGTGATGAGGACGATGACAAGGAAGTTAATGTCATCAATACCTTATTTGCAAAGCAGGTTGATGGTATTATCTTTATGGGACACCATCTGACAGAAAAAATTCGTGCGGAATTTTCACGTTCACGCACGCCGATTGTGCTGGCAGGAACGGTTGACCTTGAGCACCAATTGCCAAGTGTTAATATTGATTATAAGTTGGCTGCTCAAAATGCTGTTGACTTACTGGCTAAAAATCACGAAAAGATTGCCTTTGTATCGGGACCTCTTATTGATGATATTAATGGCAAGGTGCGCCTTTCCGGCTATAAGGAAGGGCTTAAGAATAATAAGCTCAGTTTCAAAGAAGGGCTTGTTTTTGAAGCACAGTATAAATATCAAGAAGGCTACAATCTGGCTCAGCGGGTTATTAATTCGGGTGCGACGGCTGCTTATGTTGCTGAAGATGAGCTGGCTGCCGGTCTTTTAAACGGTCTCTTTGCTGCCGGTAAAAAAGTACCGGATGACTTTGAAATTGTTACCAGCGATGATTCTGCCATTACTTCTTATACCCGTCCAAATTTGACTTCTATCAGTCAGCCGGTTTATGATTTGGGTGCTGTTGCCATGCGCATGTTAACCAAAATCATGAACAAAGAAGATCTGGAAGAAAAGGAAATTGTTCTTAATCACGGTATCAACGAACGCGGAACAACCAAATAAGAGATGATACAAGAGCAACAATGCTATTATCTTGGCAGGAGCAAAGCTCTTTATCTTACCGAAATCGTAACTTTACTAGCGCCTTAATAAAATTAAAAATAATGGATGGCAAGGTTTTAGACTGCTAAAAAGCACTTGAAATTATCCATCTAAGTTAAGGGCTATTTTATCTCTGTAAGCAGTCTGGGAGTTATCTTCTGGACTCTTTTCATAAAAGGAGCACGCATGACAAATGAAACAATGATGCAATATTTTGAATGGTATCTGCCGGATGACGGGCAGCACTGGCAGCATTTAGCCCAGGATGCCCAGCATTTAAAAGAAATCGGCATCAGCAAGGTATGGATGCCGCCGGCATTTAAAGGAACAGGCTCAAATGATGTCGGCTACGGCGTTTATGATATCTATGATTTGGGAGAATTTGATCAAAACGGAACGACCCGCACCAAATACGGCAGCAAAGAAGACTATCTGAGAGCAATTCAGTCTCTCAAGGATCAAGGGATTATGCCTATTTCCGATATTGTCCTTAACCATAAAGCCAATGGAGATGCTAAGGAAAAATTTGAAGTAATCAAGGTCAATCCCAACAACCGTCAGGAAAAGATTTCAGATCCTTATGAAATTGAAGCTTGGACCCAGTTTAATTTTCCGGGACGGCAGAATGCCTACAGCGATTTCAAGTGGCACTGGTACCATTTTACCGGTGTCGACTATGACGCCCTGCATAATGAAACAGGAATTTATATGATTCTGGGGGACAATAAAGGCTGGGCCAATCAGGAAAATATTGATCAGGAAAACGGCAATTACGACTATCTCATGTATGATGATATCGACTTCAAACATCCTGATGTCGCTGAGCATCTCAAATCATGGGCCGGTTGGTTTTTGGACACAACCGGTGTCGGCGGTTTTCGCTTGGATGCTGTTAAGCATATCGATAAGAACTTTATGGCGGATTTCATTCGCTACATCCGTGAGCATTTTAAAGAGGATCTCTATGTCTTTGGGGAATATTGGAAGGACAGCAATTTTGATATTACCGACTATCTGAATGACACCGGTCTTCAAATGGATTTAATTGATGTCATGCTGCACATGAATTTTTTTGAAGCTGGACAAAAGGGAGCGGATTTTAATTTAGCGACTATTTTAGATGACAGTCTCATGAAAAGCAATCCTGATTTTGCTGTTACCTTTGTGGACAATCATGATTCACAAAGAGGTCAGGCCTTGGAATCAACGATTGCTGAATGGTTTAAACCTTTGGCTTACAGTTTAATCCTGCTGCGTCAGGAAGGAACTCCCTGTGTTTTCTATGGCGATTACTACGGTATTTCAGGTGACTTTGCGCAAGAATCCTTCCAAACCGTTTTAGATAAGCTTCTCTATATTAGGAAATATCATGTCTATGGTCCGACTGAGGATTATTTTGACCATCCCAACTGTATCGGCTGGACCTGTCTGGGCGATGAAGACCACCCTGATGGTGTTGCTGTTGTCATGACTAATGGTGATGCCGGCTGGAAACACATGAATATGGGAGAGTATAATAAAAACAAGGTCTTTGTAGACTACCTCAACAACTGTTCTGAAGAAGTTGTTTTGGATGATCAAGGCTGGGGCGATTTCCCTGTTCAGGCAGGCTCTGTATCTGCTTGGGTCAGCAAAGATGCTCACTTATAATTAAAAAGCGAGGCTGACAGTCTGCGGCGATACTGCCGAAGTCTGGGCCTCGCTTTTTTGCACCTCTTTTTTTGAAATTTTTTCATTTTGCTAAAGCTCTTTAAAGGCAGGAAATAAGTGGTTTTTAGCCGTTTTTTTTCAAAGAATTTTTGCCGGAATTGCTGGCTTTATAGCGGTATGGTCCAACAATTGGTGCGACAGCAGTCAGTGGCATCTCAGCAAATTTAGTGTTATAATTAGAAACATGAAAGTTTTACTGTATTTGGAGGCAGAGCACTATCTGAGAAAATCAGGTATCGGCCGTGCCATCAAACATCAAGAGCGTGCCCTAACCCTAGCAGGGATTGAATACACGACAAATCCAGAGGATGATTACGATCTGGTTCATATAAATACTTATGGTTTTAAAAGCTGGCGTCTCATGAACTGTGCTAGAAAATCAGGCAAAAAGATTATTATGCACGGACACTCGACAGAGGAAGACTTTAGAAATTCCTTTATCGGTTCTAATTTAGTGGCGCCGCTTTTTAGAAGATATCTTTGTCATTTTTATAAAAAAGCTGATGCCATTATTACCCCGACTCCATATTCAAAGCGCTTAATCGCTGGCTATGGGATTACAAAGCCTATCTATGCTGTTTCTAACGGAATTGATTTGGATCGCTATGTGCCCAGCAAAGCCAAGGAAGAGGCCTTTCGCCGCTATTTTCAGCTGACGGGAAATGAACAGGTGGTTATCTGCGCAGGGCTGTATTTTAAGCGTAAGGGGATTGAGGACTTTATCAAGGTTGCTGAAAAAATGCCCCATGTTCGTTTTATCTGGTTCGGAGAAACCAATAAATGGGTTATACCCCATGATGTCAGGGCAATTGTGGCTAAAAACCACCCTGACAATGTTACCTTTGCCGGCTATATAAAGGGTGATGTCTTTGAAGGAGCCATGAGCGGTGCGGACGCCTTCTTTTTTCCCAGTCTGGAAGAAACAGAAGGAATTGTCGTTTTGGAAGCTTTCGCCAGCCGCCAGCATGTTATCCTAAGAGACATACCGGTTTATGACGGCTGGATCACAGACAAAGATGCCGAATTTGCAACAACAGTTGAAGGGTTTGAAGAAGCTATTCAAAGGGTTCTTGACGGCCGCAGTGATAAAAAAGAAGCCGGCTACAGAGTAGCTCGCAGCCGTAATATTGACAAGGTGGCGCATGAGCTGGTCAATGTTTACCAAAAAGTAATGGAGGAGTAAGATGCGTGTAGGTCTTTTTACCGATACCTATCTGCCGCAGATTTCAGGCGTTGCAACGAGTATCAAAATCCTGAAAGAAGAGTTGGAAAAGCAGGGGCATGAGGTCTATATTTTTACAACGACTGATAAGCATGTGAAACGCTATGAGGATCCGACTATTATTCGTCTGCCAAGCGTTCCGTTTATTTCCTTTACTGATCGCCGAGTTGTGTATCGGGGACTTTTTGCATCTTATAAAATTGCCAAGGCCTATAAATTAGATATCATCCATACTCAGACAGAGTTCAGTGTGGGGATTTTAGGAAAAATGGTTGGAAAAGCGCTGCGGATTCCGGTCATTCATACCTACCATACTCAGTACGAAGACTATGTCCGCTATATCGCCAACGGTAAAATTATCCGTCCAAGTATGGTTAAATATATCATTCGAGGCTATCTGAGTGATCTTGACGGTGTTATCTGCCCCAGCCGCATTGTTGTCAATCTGCTTGAGGGCTATTCAGTGAAAATTCCCAAACGGATCATTCCGACAGGTATTGACTTAAAAAAATATGAACGTCCGGATATCAGCCAAGAAGACGTGGACGATTTGCGAAAGGAGCTAGGCCTTGCTGATGACGAGACAGTTCTCTTAAGTCTGTCCAGAGTTTCTTATGAAAAAAATATTCAGGCAGTCATTCAACAGATGCCGGAGATTTTAGCCGGCAATCCTAAGGTCAAGCTGCTTATCGTCGGAGACGGCCCTTATCTTGATGAGTTAAAAGAGCAGGCAAAAGACCTGGGTGTGACTGATCATGTTATTTTTACAGGAATGGTCGGTTATGATGAAACGGCCCTTTATTACAAAGCTTCTGATTTCTTTATCAGTGCCTCAACCAGTGAAACACAAGGGCTGACCTATACTGAAAGTTTAGCGAGCGGCAAGCCCATTATCGCTCAGGCCAATCCTTATCTTGATGATTTAATTACCGATAAAATGTTCGGTACCCTCTATCAAACAGAGTCTGATTTGGCAGATGCTGTTTTAGATGCTATTATTTCGACACCTGCTAAAGATGAAAAACTCTGGCAGAAGAAGCTGTATGAAATTTCTGCTGAGCACTTTGGAAAATCTGTCTTCGCCTTTTATCTGGATATGATCATCTCGAAAAAGGCCAAGAAAAAGGAAAAATGGTCCTTGGCTGTTGAAGGCAACAAGACAGATACATCGATTAAAATTGTCAAATCGACCGTCAAACTTCCAGCTACTGCCCTTAAAAAGACGGCCAAGACATCTGTCAAGGTTATAAAGGCGCCGGTTCGTTTGGTCAATGCTATTCGGGATTTTCTTGATTAAGAGGCTTGAAAATTTGAAAAATCCTGCTATAATAAACTTCGGAGACACGTCAGGTGTGTTTGGTTTTTAAGAGAGCGCTTGGCAGCTGAAAAAGCGTAAATCGATCATTTGATACTACTCCCCAAGTTTTTATGCAAACATAAAAGGGTGGTGCCCTTATCACCGATAGAGGTCTGCAGCAGAGCTTGTTTTGCTGTTGATAAATGAAGGTGGAACCACGTTACGACGTCCTTTCGAGGATGTCGTATTTTTCTTTACCTTAGAAAAATAGGGTAGAGGGAAGATGACGATTGAAGATTATTGCTTTTGAAGATAGCTATCAAGAAACTGCTGTTGGTTTGATTTTATCAATTCAGCAATTAAATTTGGGCTTGATGGTTAGGCTTTTCCGAAATGGGAAAAGAAAAACTGGTTGGTGATTTTCCTGTCTTAGAGGTTGATAATCGTTTTAACCGTTACCTACTCTACCTACAATAACTAATGCGAACGAAGCGAGCCCTAACGAGGGTTTCCGCAGTGACGAGAATCGAATAATCAGTCGTGATTATTCGATAGGGAAGTTTTGAGATTTTGGCTCAAAACTTAGGCATGGAATTCCGCAAGGAAGTCGCTGCCGACCCCGCCACCTAAGGAAACTGTCAAAAATTAAGATTAAAAAGGAGAAACTCCAATGGTAAAAATCACTTTTCCAGATGGCGCTGTGCGTGAATACGAAAGCGGCGTAACAACTTTTGAAATTGCTGAATCGATCAGTAAATCACTTGCCAAAAAAGCCTTGGCCGGTAAATTAAACGGCCGATTAATTGATACAACGCGTGCGATTACAGAAGACGGCTCACTTGAGATTGTTACGCCTGATCACGAGGATGCCCTGCCTGTTCTTCGTCACTCAGCGGCTCATCTTTTTGCTCAGGCAGCTCGCCGTCTTTTCCCGGACATTCATCTGGGTGTCGGTCCTGCTATTGAAGATGGCTTTTACTACGATACGGATAACAAAGCCGGCCAAATTTCCAACGAAGACCTGCCTCGCATTGAAGAGGAAATGAAGAAAATTGTTAAGGAAAACTTCCCGTCAATCCGTGAAGAAGTGACCAAAGATGAGGCGCGTGAAATCTTTAAAAACGATCCTTACAAGCTGGAGTTGATTGAAGAACACTCCGAAGACGAGGGCGGTTTGACCATCTATCGTCAGGGTGAGTATGTTGATCTTTGCCGTGGGCCACACGTACCGTCAACTGGCCGTATCCAAGTCTTCCATCTGCTCAATGTGGCTGGTGCCTACTGGCGTGGTAATTCTGATAATGCTATGATGCAGCGTATCTATGGGACTGCTTGGTTTGACAAGAAAGATCTTAAAGCTTACCTCAAACGTTTGGAAGAAGCCAAGGAACGTGATCACCGTAAACTCGGTAAAGAGCTTGATCTCTTCATGATTTCTCAAGAAGTCGGTCAAGGTCTGCCATTCTGGCTGCCAAATGGGGCAACCATTCGCCGTACTCTGGAACGTTATATTGTTGATAAGGAAATCGCTGCAGGCTACCAACACGTTTATACGCCACCAATTGCCTCTGTTGATCTCTATAAGACATCCGGTCACTGGGATCATTACCGTGAAGACATGTTCCCAACCATGGACATGGGTGATGGTGAAGAATTTGTTCTGCGTCCAATGAACTGCCCTCACCACATTGAGGTCTACAAACACCATGTTCATTCTTACCGTGAGCTGCCAATCCGTATCGCTGAAATCGGCATGATGCACCGTTATGAAAAATCGGGTGCCCTGACTGGTTTGCAGCGTGTGCGTGAAATGTCATTGAACGACGGTCACACATTCGTCACACCAGAGCAAATTCAAGACGAATTTAAACAGACACTGCAATTGATTATTGACGTTTACGAAGATTTCAATCTGACAGACTACCGTTTCCGCCTGTCCTACCGTGACCCTAAAGACACTCACAAATACTATGATAACGACGAAATGTGGGAAAATGCGCAAGCCATGCTCAAAGCAGCCATGGACGATATGGAATTGGATTACTTTGAAGCAGAAGGAGAAGCAGCCTTCTACGGTCCAAAACTTGACATTCAGGTGAAAACAGCTCTGGGGAACGAAGAAACGCTCTCAACCATTCAGCTGGACTTCCTTTTGCCAGAACGTTTTGACCTTAAATACGTTGGTGCAGATGGCGAAGAACACCGTCCAGTCATGATTCACCGCGGTGTTATCTCAACCATGGAACGCTTCACCGCTATCCTGATTGAAAACTACAAGGGTGCCTTCCCAACCTGGCTGGCACCGCAACAAGTAACCGTCATCCCAATTTCAAACGAAGCCCACATTGACTACGCTTGGGAAGTTGCTAAAACGCTTCGTGACCGCGGTATCCGTGTGGAAGTGGATGAGCGCAACGAAAAAATGCAGTACAAAATCCGTGCCTCACAAACCCAAAAAGTGCCTTACCAGCTGATTGTTGGGGATAAGGAAATGGCTGATAAGTCTGTCAACGTTCGCCGCTATGGCAGCAAACAGACACACACCGAAAGCATTGCCGAATTTACAGAAAATATCTTAGCTGATATCGCAAGAAAATCACGTCCAGAAGAATCAGTTGAATAAAGTAGCAGATAGTGTGATGAAAAAGCAAGGAAACGATAATTTTCCCTGCTTTTTCTAAAAGATGTTGAAAGAAAATAACATCCAGAAGAATCTGCTGAATAAGTAAGAGGAAGCCTTTATGGGCTTCTTTTTTGCTATGATTTTTAACAAAAACTTCTTATTTTGCCAGCCAATCTTGCTTGAAAGTCGATTAAATTCCCTCTATAATGGGCGTATAAAGAGGTGAGAAAAGTATGATTAGTGAAACGATTCTTCTATTGAGAAAAAAGTTAGGCTATTCTCAGGAAACATTAGCTGAAAAGGTAGGAGTATCCCGCCAAACCCTTAGTAAATGGGAACTGGGAGAGAGTTTACCAGATATTATCTCTTCAAGCCGTTTGGCAGAAATTTTTGACATTAGCTTAGATGAGCTGGTTAATGGTGATGATTCTTTTTTCGCCAGTAAACCTAAGGAGGGAAAGCATATCTTTGGAACGGTAACGGTTGGTGAAAAAGGACAAATTGTCATTCCTGTACGAGCTAGAAAAGTGTTTAACATTAAAAAAGGCGATAGCCTTATGGTTTTAGGTGATATTAATCAGGGCTTGGCCTTGTTAAACAGCGATTTCTTTGTTCAGGCCTTTGAAGAAATGGGATTAATGAATGAAAAAAATTAGCCAATTTGGACCTTAGTTTTGCAGCTCTAGCTCTAATGTTCTTTTTGCAGTGATTGGCTGTTATGATTTTGTTTAGGCGGCCTATTGACAATTGGCCATGTTCAAAGAAGCTTGTGATAGTTTAAATATTATAGATATTGTTGCTAATACTGTACCAAAGGAGGATAAAAATGAAGGCTATTGTCACTAGACAGCTTACGAAAATATATTCTAATATAACTGCTGTAGATCATCTCGATTTAACGGTTGAACAGGGTGAATTATTTGCCTTGCTTGGTGTAAATGGTGCGGGCAAGACGACAACGATCAAAATGCTGTCTTGTTTGGCAAAGCCTACTAGCGGCGATGCTTTCCTGCTTGGTAACAGTATTGTTTCAAACTCTCATGAAATCAAGGAAAAAATCAATATTTCTCCACAAGAAACAGCAGTAGCTGCTAATTTATCGGTTCTTGAAAATTTGGAGCTTATTGCGGGACTATATGGTCAAAACAGTAAAACGGCAAAGAAGAATGCCTATGAGATAGCCAAAAAATTTGGTTTGGTAAATGAACTGAACAAAAGAGCCAAACACTTATCAGGAGGAATGCAAAGAAGACTTTCTATTGCTCTGGCTTTGATTTCCAAACCACAAATTTTATTTCTTGATGAACCAACTTTAGGGCTTGATGTACTGGCTCGCCGTGAATTATGGACATCGATTAAAGCCTTAAAAGGGAAGGTAACCATTATCCTTACAACTCATTATATGGATGAAGTAGAAATGCTCTCTGATCGTGTGGGTATAATGGCAAAAGGGAAATTAACAGCAGTTGGGACAATACCGGAATTAACAGCAAAAACCGGGACCACAAAGCTGGAGGATGCCTTTGTTATGCTTTCAGGAGGTGTACGATGAGAATGTTTTTGTTTGCAAAACGGAATGCAAAAGAAATTTTGCGTGATCCAATCAATTTCTTTTTCGGTTTGGGATTTCCTATTATACTGTTAGTTTTGCTGTCTATTATCAATAATGCTATTCCATCTGAAGCAGAGAACACGATGTTTAAAATAGAAAATCTCGCACCAGGTTTAGCAATGTTTGGGAGCGTATTTATGGCACTATTTGCGGGGATGCTGCTATCAAAAGACCGTACATCATCTTTTTTAGTGCGGCTGTTTACTTCTCCTATGACGGCATTAGATTTTATTTTGGGATATACTCTGCCCATGCTTGGTATGACAATCGTACAGGCAACAATAACCTTATTGGTAGCAGGAGCCTTTGGGCTTGAAATAAGGTTCACTATTTTGTTTGCGATTGTTATAACAGCGATGACTTCTTTGTTATTTGTCGGAATAGGATTATTTTTCGGCGGCCTTATGAATGATAAGGCGGTTGGCGGTATTTGTGGGGCTTTGTTGACGAATGTTGCTGGGTGGCTGTCTGGCGTATTTATTCCCATTGATTTAATAGGTGGTTCTTTCAAAAAAATAACAAGTATTCTACCGTTCTATCATAGCGTAAAGATGATAAGGGCAGCCTTAGATGGTGATTTTAATCATGTTCTTCCTCATTTATCTAATGTAATGATTTATACAGTAGCCATTTTTGCGTTTGCGATTATTGTCTTTCAGTCTAACATGAGTGGCAGGAAAAAGTGAAATAAATTAAAAACTGGGAAGATATCCTATTGCTGATATTGATCAGTTTCTTTAGAAATCACATTCCGACTTTTGGTTAGCAGTTCGTTTTTGATTTGCCCATCTTAGGATTATTTAATGTCTATTATAAGTATTTGTGCGAAAGAAAAGTTACCTTTGGCATAGCAGAAAAAACATCTGGGAGATTTAATGTTCCTAGGTGTTTTTCTTATAATATATATGATCTGACTGATGAGTCATGGTAAGAGAAGCAGCTTTTATCAAAGCAGCTGCTTCTGCCTCACTGCCTTTTTTGATATAATATGGTGTTGAAAGGAGGGAGCCTATGTGGTCAATTTTAGAAAATTATACCTTTTCCCAAGCAGGGCTGAATAAGCGCTATCAGCAGGCTAAGCAGCTGCTTTTATGGGAAAGTGCAGGGTGGACTAGGGAAGATGTAAAGCAACTAGCTAAAAGAAATTTGCAGCCATCTGATTTTTGCATAGGCTCTCAGATTTTTCAGTCATTATGGCAGCATGCTTACGGCAGGAGAAAAGCTCAAGACCTGCTGATGATTGTCTTAGACATGGCTGCTATGCCGGAAGAATTATCTGGTGATTTGCAGGAAAATCAAAAATTAGTTGGTCATTTTTCAAATAACTTGGCGCCAGACCACGCTTTCTGGCATGATTTTTCACTGCTGGTTCAAGAGGTTTTTCCAAGGGACGAACTTAGTGCTGAAACCACTTTTGCTAAACGTATTCACCAGTTTCGCTATGTCATTTCCAGCCAGCAGGCTCAGTATATTCGCCGACATTTCAGAAAAGACAAAATGACCGATAAAGAAGCCTTGGCTGAATTTTTAAAGCATAAAAAAGGTCAGTATTTTTGGCGGAAAAGTGCTGATTACAGTTTGACAGAGTCTGCCAGACTTCACAATAAGCGGGCCTTTAAAGATGGTACCGTTATTTATCCGGATAATTGTATGCGGGTTAATTTCAAGGTGCTGCTGAATTATCATACCGAATTTATTCTTGATGATGAGGGTCGATTTTTAAATGAAATTGATGCTGAGTATAGCAGCCAAAATGCGATCATCAACGGTGCCAGTTTTAACTATGCCAATAAGACAGACAAGCGCCATTGGGAGCTGGATGTCAATCCTGCCAAAAGACATGATCCTGCTTTCAGAAAAAAGCTTATCGCTAATGAAGGTCTTGGCTTTCGGGCTCCTATGGCTGTTTCTAAAAGGACTGAGGCCGATTCTATCGAGGACTGGCAAAGGAGTTATTTTAATAAAAAAGGTCTTTATGCCGACAGGCGCAAGAGTAACTTCAAGGCTGTTAAGAAGCAGGTGCGGCGTTTTAAGTGGAAAATGTTTAAACTGAAATGGAAAAGAAAGTGAAAGTCAGGTATTTTAGGAAATATTCCCAAAAGTAGCCTAAATTTTGATAAAATAAAGGTAGTATGACGCGCGAAAGGAGATTCTGATGGAAGACATACGCCTAATTGCTACAGATATGGACGGCACTTTTTTAAATCCTGCCGGCAGCTTTGACCATGAGCGCTTGGATAAGCTGCTGCAGGAGTTTGAAAAGCGAGGTCTTATTTTTACTGTTGCCAGCGGCCGCGGTCTTCTAGCATTAGACAAGCTTTTTGCCGACTTTATGAATCGGATTGCTGTGATTGCTGAAAACGGCAGCTCTATCCAGTATAAAAATAAAGTTTTGTTTGAGCGCTTTATGTCTAAGGAACAGTATCTCTCCTTGATCGCTAAAATTTTAGAAAATCCCTATAATCAAGGGACAGAGCTGCTTTTGTCCGGAAAAAAAGCAGCTTATATTTTAGCGGACAGTCCTCAAAGTTATGTGGAAAAAATGCGCTATTATTATGAAAACATCTGCTTGGTTGAGGACTTTGAGCATTTGGATGATGATATTTTTAAAATCACAACTAATTTTCCTGTTAAGGACATCAGTCAAGGCACTGCCTGGCTGAATCAAAAGCTGCCCCACATGCAGGCTGTGACAACAGGCTTTGAATCGATTGATGTTATTTTACGAGGTGCCAACAAAGGTTTTGGTCTTAATCGCCTCTGCCAGACTTTGGACATTTCTTCTGATCAGGTTTTAGCTTTTGGCGATGATTTAAATGATTTTGAAATGCTGACTTTTGCAGGGAGGGCGGTTGCGCCTGAGAATGCGCGGCCTGAGATTCGTGAAATCGCAGATGATATTATTGCCCATCATCAGGAAGAATCGGTGATTGCTTATATGGAAGGTATGGTAAAAAATGGCTGAATTTAAATTACTGGCTTTGGACTTAGACGGGACACTTTTTAATACAAAAAAGGAAGTAAGTCCTGCAAATAAAGCTGCTCTCAAAGCGGCTCAAGAAAAGGGAGTTAAGGTTATTATTACAACAGGCCGCCCCCTGAAGGCCATCGAACACCTGCTGGAAGAACTTGATTTAATATCAGAGGATAATTATCTCATCACCTTTAATGGCGGCTTGGTTCAAAGAACGACCGGAGAAATTCTGGATAAGAGTGCCATGACCAGAAAACACATTGAGACCATTCAGACCGAGATGGAAAAGTTAGCCCTGCCGGTTGATGTGTTGAGTGACGGTACTGTCTACAGTATCAGCAACCAAGACAATCATTCACTCTATCAGGTAGCAAATCCTATGCTGACCTTTCGTGAAATTGACGGCCTTAAGCACCTGCCTGATGTGATCTATAACAAAGCAGTCGTTGTTTATAATGCTGATTTTTTGGATCAGCAAATCACCAAAATTCCTCAATACATGTATGAAGAATTTGAGGTCTTTAAATCACGGGACATCATTCTGGAATTTATGCCCAAGGGTGTCCATAAGGCAGTCGGGCTCAATCTTTTAACCAAGCATCTGGGTATTGACAGAAGTGAAGTCATGGCTATGGGAGATGAAGAAAATGATCTGACCATGCTGGAGTGGGCCGGTTTTGGAGTAGCTATGGCAAACGGTGTTGCAGTTGCTAAGCAAAAGGCTGATGCTGTTACACAGCGGACCAACGACGAATCCGGCGTTGCCGAGGCAATCGAACAATATATTTTAAACGAGGAGTGACATGGGACTATTTGACCGTTTATTTGGAAAGAAAAAACAAGAAGAAAATTTAGACAGCAAGGACATATCGCAGGCAGCAGACCAGCTAAAAGCTGATGAGGATTTTTCACAGGAAGATTTGCCTGAGGCGGCAGAAAGCCTTTCAGACCTAAGTCAAGCACCTGATTTGACAGCTGAAAATGTTTCAGACACGGCTCAAGCCCCTGAATCTGATACTAAAGCTGAAGACTTATCTGAAACAGCTCAGCCTTTGCCGAACACTCATTTCGAAGCTCAAGCAGAGACAACTGAGGTTCAAGAGACAGCTGCAGCAGAAGCCGGTCAGCCGGCAGAAACTTCAGACGATTCGCTTGAAATTGCTGAAGATGTGACTGGCAGCAAAGAAACTGCTGATCAGGCTGAATCAGAATCACAAACAGATGAAGCTAAAAGCAAGTCTGACGATTTCATGGCAGATTATTATGCCCGCAAAGCAGCGCTTACTCAGCAAATCAGCCAGGAATCAGAGGCTATTCAGCAAGAAACAGAGACAGAAGAAGTTCGGACGGAAGCAGATGCTACAGAGCAAAAAACAGACGTCCCTCTTTCTCCGGCAGATACGGCCAGCCAAAAGGAGTCTGAGGAAGAAAAATATAACCGAAGTCTGAAGAAAACTCGGACTGGTTTTGGAGCTCGTCTCAATGCCTTTTTGGCAAACTTCCGCAGTGTTGACGAAGAATTTTTCGAAGAGCTGGAAGAAGTGCTGATTCTTTCGGATGTTGGTGTTCAAGTTGCATCGACTCTGGCTGAGGATCTGCGCTACGAAGCCAAGCTGGAAAAAGCCCGAAAACCAGAAGCTCTGCGCCGTCTGATTATTGAAAAATTAGTTGACATTTATGAAAAAGACGGACAGTTCAACGAAAAAATTAATCTGCAGGATGGTGTTACGGTCATGCTGTTTGTCGGTGTCAATGGTGTCGGCAAAACAACCTCCATCGGAAAATTAGCTTACAAATATAAAAATCAAGGAAAGAAAGTCATGCTGGTTGCAGCAGACACTTTCCGAGCCGGGGCTGTTGCCCAGCTGGTCGAATGGGGACGCCGTGTGGATGTACCTGTTGTTACAGGACCTGAAAAAGCTGATCCGGCCAGTGTTGTCTATGATGGTGTTGAAAGGGCAGTCGCAGAAGGGGTTGATATCCTTATGATTGATACGGCAGGCCGTCTGCAAAATAAGGACAATCTGATGGCAGAGCTGGAAAAAATCGGCCGTATCATCAAACGCGTTATCCCGGATGCGCCTCATGAGACCCTGCTGGCTCTCGATGCCTCAACAGGACAAAATGCCCTTGTTCAGGCTAAGGAATTTTCAAAAATAACACCTCTGACAGGCTTAGTGCTGACAAAAATTGACGGGACAGCCAAGGGCGGTGTGGTTCTGGCTATTCGTCAGGAACTTGATGTTCCTGTAAAATTCATTGGTTTTGGTGAAAAAATTGATGATATCGGTGAATTCAATTCGGAAGACTTCATGAAAGGTCTTCTGGAGGGCCTCTTGTAAATTAGTCTTACTAAGGCTGCTACTAATATAAAGCATTAAAAAAATCTCAGAATACGCCATTTTAATTGGAAGTTATTTCTGAGATTTTTCTTGCATTATTTATGAACCAAGGAGGCAAACAGCATTTTAAAACAGATAAAAATCAGCAAGACTAAGATAAAGAGGGAGCAGAAAATGGTTTTAACACCAGCAGTCATGTTTGGCGCCAGCTGAAGGACAACAGAAGACAGTGCCGTTCCCAGTGCTCCAGCGAACTGCTGCAACATCTGAAAAATGGCAGTGGCATCAGCCGTCTTGTTTCTCGGCAATTGTGAAATAGCAACGGCCATAGTATTGTTGAAAGACATATTGCGCCCAAATGTGAAGATGATATAGACAAGAGACATCAGCATAACGGTCAGCGAATCAGCCCATGAAGCAAAGATGAACAAGCTGACGGCAAAGAGGATATTGCCGGTGTAGAGGGAAAGTTTTGGCCCTTTAGTATCATAAAGTTTTCCAAAAAACGGTGCTAAAAGTCCGCCTAAAAGGGTTCCCGGCAAAAGGACGAAGCCGGCTGCCGTAGTAGGAACATGTTCGACTTGGACCAGAAAATTAGGAATCAGAAAGTTGGAAGCCAGATTTGAAAATTGATAAATGAAAAATGGAATCAATCCTAAAATAACAGGCAGCTGTTTTAAAATCCGGATATCCAAAAAAGGGGTCTCTGATTTTAAGGTTCTGAAAGTAAAAAGAGCACAGGCCAGTATAAAAATCAGCAGAGCAGCCCAATTGACAGAACCTGATTCCAAGCCGGAAATAAGGATTAAAAAGAAGCTTAAAGTGACGGCCAGCAGGAGAAAGCTGACAAGGTCAAAGGGGCGCTTGTGGTCTTTAACGGAATTTTCAAGGGCAAAATGACTAATGAAAAAAGCAATAACAGGAACCGGAAGTGTTAAGAGAAAAATCCACTGCCAAGAAAAATGGGCAATCATAAAGCCGCCGTAAGTCGGTCCAAAAGCAGGTGCCAAGCCCATGATAAGGCCGCCAATTCCCATATAAGTTCCAATTTTATTGATGGGGACACGCTCAATAATGAGATTAAACATCAAAGGCATGGCAATACCGGTACCGGCTCCTTGGAGGGCACGGCCGGCAATCATGAGGGGAAAATTTTTGCTGACAATACAGGTCAGTGTTCCCAAAATAAAAAGCACAACAGCTATATTGAACTGCTGGTGCTCCTTGACATTTTGCTGTAAGGTAGCGCTTAACGTCATAGAAATAGCAACCGCCAGCAGATAAACGGTCGTGATCCACTGAAGGCTGCTTAAGGGCAGATGAAAAACAGACATTAGCTTGGTAAAGGTCACGTTCATGCTGGTTTCGGATAAGATACCCGAAAAGCCCAGAAGAGCCGTTGCAACAATGGACAGCTGAGTTTTAGGTGAAACAGTTTCTGTATGATGTTTGAGGGTCATTAGGTCTCCTGTTCTCGTTTTTTTATCATTGTAACACAAAAAAAGAAGCAAAACAAAAGGAGCAAGACAGCCTCGAATCACAAAGAGTGATTTGTGCTGTCTTATTCCCTGAAAATTTAGTAAAGCGGCCCCACTACCAAAGGGGATAATGGTAAATTTAAGTATTAAAAAACACGGTAAACATAAGGGTTTTTAGGCTGCACTGTTCTTGAGCTTTGCGAAATATGCAGCACCGGCAGAGTTTGTTTGAGATTTTGATTGTATTCAACAGAAATCTTTCCCGAAACCCTGACCCAGGTGTTGTTATCATAATGGGTGTGTCCGCCTGTTGTCAGCAGGCCGTAGACCCCTGAATCGGCGATACAGTGGATAATGCCGAAGCGAAAGAGAAACTGACTGTTTTTATCCATGGGGTCGTTGTAAACAAAGCCGACATACTCAATTTGACGGTTTTTGAATTCATCGGGGAAAAGATAGATGATTTCCATTAATTCCATATAGTTCTGCGTTGTAATTTGCAGTTTTCCGCTGCCCTTGTATTTTTTTAAGGTAGTCCGCATTTCTTTCTGATAAGCGGATTTGGTGAAATACAGACTGGTATCCGGCTTAAGGTATTGAACGCGAGTGCCGTCCGGGCTGATTCCTGAACCCGCTGATCCGGCAGCTACCGGGAAATGATAGCCCTTGGCTGATACTGTTGTTGAGTCCAGTGACACAGTTGGCACCAGCAGGCCGACAAAGATAGGCACGGCTAAGATAAGGGGGCTGGAAAATCTGGCTAATTTTCCTGATAAATGAGAGGGCATTTTTAAATTTTTCATCCAGATAATCAGCTGGACGACTGCTAAAATAAAGGACAGTACCATAGAAATATAAGCCAAATAGGAATAGTGAGTATTGATGTAACGATCCAGCTTACCCGAGAGCTGCAGGTACATGCCCAATTCAAAGTAACCCGCAAGAATTAAAAAACGAATCATTAAATCACCCCCACAATCAGGCAGTAAATGATGATGACGAGGCTGGATGTACCGACAAACTGTACAATGAACTTGCTTTTAAAAACATTTTTCATCATCATCAAATTTTTTATATCAACCATCGGACCAATCAGCAAGAAAGCGACCACGGGAGCAACACCAAAGGTTGCAAGGAGTGATGTCCCGATAAAAGCGTCGGCTTCGCTGCACAAGGACAGAATAAAAGCCAGGAGCATCATGATCAGGATAGCTGTCAAAGGACTGTGGCCAATGGTAGTCAAAATCCGAGTAGGCACGTAAATTTGCATAGCAGCAGCGACTAAGCTGCCAAAGATTAAATAGCGCCCTGTGTCAAAAAGTTCATCAACAGCATGTGCCAAGGCATAAAAGATTTTTTGATAGAGCTTTTTATCAGAATAATCGTGATAATGCTGAGGCTTGGCATTTTCTTTGGTGATATTTTCATCAACCAAAAAACCCAGCAGAATACCTAAAGATACAGCGACGATAATCGCACCGAAGAGTCTCAGAAAAACAAAGCGCCAGGAATTGCCGAAAGCCGAAAAAGTCGCAAAGAGGACAATGGGATTAATAATAGGCGCCGTTGCTAAAAAAGGAATAGCTGTGTAACTGGGAACTTTTTTCTCCAAAAAACGATTGACAATGGGAACAATCCCGCATTCGCAAGAGGGAAAGACAAAACCGATAAAAGTTCCAAAAAGAATCCGCGGAAATCTGTGTTTAGGAAGAAATCTTTGAACCAGAGCAGGTGTGAGATAAACTTCGATAAAACCTGACAAAATAGCCCCCAGCAAAATAAAGGGCAGCGCCTCAATAATAATGGAGAGAAAGATAGCCAGACACTGCAGGACGCTTGCAGGCAGATGGTTAAAAACAGCCATAGGCATTATTTCTTATCTTTCTGTTTGTTTGTGCGGTCGCTGTCTTTGGAGTCAGGAAAGGTGACGTCTTCCAAATCAGGAAGCTTGGCAAAGTTTTCCATCATCTTTTCCAATTCATCTTTTTTCTTAAATGTAATAGCCATAAAAACACCTCATTTCTAAATCAATAGTATTATTATACTACCAAATAACAAAATATAACAGCTTAAACTGTGCCTGCCAGAGAAGCAGATGGTTATGATTGCTGCCAAACGGTTAATAAGAGCACGCTTGACAAGCAGGCATCTGTGCTTTTATATCAGATCTCGGAAAAGTTCTGCTTTTGTCTTGTTTTCATCTGATGAGCATGTTATTATAATCTCGAAAAAACAAACATAATACCAACTGAAATCAGAAAGGGGAGAAACTGGGTCTTCATGTCTTGTCCAAGGCAAGCCAAGACGATATTACTGTGCCTACCGAACAAACTATATAAAGGAGAAAATCAATGGAATTCATGCTTGATACCTTAAATTTCAAAGAAATAAAAAAATGGGCAGCTATTTTGCCCTTGGCCGGTGTAACGTCCAACCCTTCAATTGTGAAAAAAGAAGGGCCTATCGATTTCTTTGAACAGGCCAAAAAAATTCGTGACATTATCGGGAAAGAACCAAGTTTTCACGCTCAGGTTGTGGCGGCTGATGTTGATGAAATCATTAAGGATGCTCACAAGCTGAGGGATGAATTGGGGGGCAATCTTTATGTTAAAATTCCGGTATCTAAAGCCGGCCTGACCGCTATAAAAGAGCTTAAGAAAGAAGGGTTCCGTATCACTGCTACAGCTATTTACACGGTTTTTCAAGGGCTTTTAGCCATTGAAGCCGGCGCCGATTACCTGGCACCCTACTATAATCGAATGGAAAATCTTAATACGGATTCCAAGGAGGTGATTGCCCAGCTTGCGCAAGCGATTCAAAAGAAAGGAAGTTCGACGAAAATTTTGGCAGCAAGTTTCAAGAATGTCGGTCAGGTGACTAAAGCATTGGCCGCAGGCGCCCAATCTGTGACAGTAGGGCCAGATGTCTTTGAGGCTGGCTTTGCCAATCCATCCATCCAAAAAGCTGTTGATGATTTCGCAGCTGACTGGAAAGAAACGCAAGGGCGTGATTGTATTTAAGATAAGAAGAAGTTGCCAGCTATAAAGAATTACTAAAGGCCGCCAGTCAGGCAACAATTGCCGGTGAAATCACCCATCAGTTGCCATTTGAAATAAAAGCAGAAGATGTGGCTGATGCTCTCGTGGCAGCAGAGCAATATGCAAAATGCTCGCTTAGTATCTAGCTTTAAAAGTCAATTTTAAAAAAGGGATAAATTCCGAAGGAAATTCAAGGGATTTGTCCCTTTTTATTATCAATAAAAAATTTTTGCTTTTGCCTGTCCAGAGCTGCTAATTAGAATAATTCCTAACTACTTTTTCTTTGCCTCTAACAAGTGTAATTATGCTATAATGTTTCTTATGGAAATTATTGAAAAAATTGCTCACGATCTGACTTTGAAAGAAAATCAGATTCATAAAGTTTTAGAATTAACAGCAGAAGGGAATACTATTCCCTTTATAGCCCGCTACCGTAAGGAAATGACCGGGAATCTTGATGAAGTTGACATCAAGGCTATTATTGATCTTAATAAAAGCCTGACGGCCTTGGCAGAGCGCAAGGCCAGTGTTTTAGCCAAGATTGAAAGTCAGGGCAAACTGACGCCGGAGCTGCAAAAGGCTATCGAAACAGCAGATAAGCTGGCGGATGTTGAAGAACTATATCTGCCTTACAAAGAAAAAAGACGAACTAAGGCAACGATTGCGCGTGAAAACGGGCTCTTTGCACTGGCCCGCCTCATTTTGCAAAATGTACCGGACTTAAGAAAACAGGCTGAAAACTTTGTCAATGAAACCTTTACGACAGCCGAAGAGGCTCTTGGGGGTGCCATGGATATCCTGATTGAGGCACTGGCAGACGATACCAAGCTGCGTTCGTGGACCTACAATGAAATTTGGGCAAACAGCCTCATTTTATCAGAAGTCAAAGATGCAGAAGCAGATGAGAAAAAGGTCTTTCAAATTTATTATGACTTTTCCGAACGCGTGTCAAAAATACAGGGCTATCGCGTTTTAGCTTTGAATAGAGGGGAAAAGCTTGGTATTTTAAAAGTGCATTTTGAGCACAATCTTGATAAGATGCTTCGCTTTTTTGAAGCTCGTTTCAGGGACAAAAATGAGTATATCAAGCAGGTTGTGCAGGCAGCCCTCAAAAAGAAAATCCTGCCGGCCATGGAACGCAGGATTCGCTCTGAACTGACCGAAAAAGCCGAAGACGGAGCCATTCAGCTCTTTTCTGATAACTTGAGGAATTTGCTTTTGATTCCTCCTTTAAAAGGCAAAATGGTGCTGGGCTTTGACCCCGCTTTTCGGACGGGTGCCAAGCTGGCCGTTGTTGATCAAACAGGGAAATTAATAGCAACGCAGGTTATTTATCCTGTTCCTCCGGCCAGCCGAGCCAAGATTGAACAGGCAAAAACTGATTTGGCAGATTTAATCGCAGACTATGCGATTGAGGTTATTGCCATCGGCAATGGGACAGCCAGCCGGGAAAGCGAGGCCTTTGTCGCTGAGGTGCTCAAAGATTTCCCTGAGGTTTCTTATGTCATTGTCAATGAAAGCGGAGCGTCAGTCTATTCCGCTTCTGAATTAGCCCGGCATGAATTTCCGGAGCTGACAGTTGAAAAGCGCTCAGCCATTTCCATTGCCAGACGCTTGCAGGATCCATTGGCAGAATTGGTAAAAATAGATCCCAAGTCTATCGGTGTCGGTCAGTATCAGCATGATGTCAGCCAGAAGAAATTAGCTGAAAACCTTGATTTTGTTGTGGAAACGGTGGTCAATCAGGTCGGTGTCAATGTCAATACGGCCAGTCCTGCCCTATTGTCACATGTTTCCGGCCTCAATAAGACAATCTCAGAAAACATCGTTAAATACCGTGAAGAAAACGGCCGTCTGAAATCCCGCAAAGATATCCAAAATGTGCCTCGTTTGGGAGCCAAAGCTTTTGAGCAGGCAGCAGGATTTCTGCGGATTCCAAACGCTGACAATATTTTAGACAGCACAGGTGTTCACCCGGAATCATACGGCGCTGTAGAAAAACTCTTTTCCTTGCTTGAAATTACAGAATTGGATGATGCTGCCCAGGCTAAGCTCCAGTCTTTAGATATTGAAAAAAGAGCTGCAGAGATCGGTCTCGGTCAGGAAACGCTCAAGGATATTATTGCTGATTTGCTGAAACCCGGCCGTGATCTGCGTGATGATTTTGCGGCACCTCAGCTGCGGCAGGATGTGCTGGAATTGTCTGATTTGGAAATTGGGCAGCAGCTGGAAGGAACCGTTCGCAATGTTGTTGATTTTGGAGCCTTTGTTGATATCGGTCTCCATGAAGACGGGCTTATTCATATTTCACAAATGAGCAGTCAGTTCGTTAAGCATCCCAGCCAGATCGTAGCAGTTGGTGATGTTGTCAGGGTCTGGGTATCAAAAATAGATGAGGAACGTGAGAAAGTTAATCTTTCTCTGGTGGCTTTAAATGAACTTAACTGAGTATGTAAAAGATGTTTCCCGCCAAGACTTCGGTCTGGAATTTAAGCATCAGGCCCTTTGGAATTCGCGTCTGCAGACGACCGGCGGACGTTTTTTCCCACAGGACGGGCATTTGGATTTCAATCCGAAATTTTATAAAAAAGATGACTTAGAGACCTTTAGAAAAATTGTCCGCCATGAGCTCTGCCATTATCATCTGTATTACGCAGGCAAGGGCTACAGGCATCGGGACAAGGATTTTAAAGAATTATTGCTCAAGGTTAACGGCACTCGCTATGCGCCCAGTTTAAAAAGCAGAACCTTTTACTATTACTATCAATGTCAAAACTGCGGACAGGTGTATCAGAGAAAAAGGCGCATTAATACTGAAAAGTTTGCCTGCGGCAGCTGCCGTGGCAAATTAAGTCCGCAAAATCAGTCGTAAGGCTGATGTCAATCTTTCTTTAAATTGTTACACTGATACTATCAATGAGATTTGTGACAGATCTTTTAAAAATGAATAGAAGAAGGGGAATGGTTTTTTATGTCTAAGGCCATCTTTTATAAGCAAAGAAAAAATCGTATGATTTCTGGAGTGGTAGCAGGCTTAGCTGATAAATACGGATGGGATTTGCCGGTTGCCAGAGTTCTGACAGCTCTGTTTGTCTATTTTTCAGGAGGCTTTGGAATTATCCTCTATATTATTTTAGCGATTTGTCTGCCTTACAAGGAGGACTTAGGCAAGAACCAGCAGTCAGGCAGTTATCAGCACGGCCCCCGCAAGCGAAAAGACGCTGAGGTCGTTGATGAAAAAGATAATGAGAAATGGTTTTGGTGATAGGGCTGACAGTCTAGGAAACGGTTTTTCAGAGATTCTTAGAACAGGAAAGAATAATGAATAATCTGCCGGTCAGAAATGCAGCCGGCTGCTTTTCCATTAGATGCGGCTAAATTTTAATAGTAAAATAGATATTTTATAATCAATAGAGAATTCTGTCAGTTTTCATTCTTGCTGAAGGCTGACAGGGTTCTTTTTCGTTTACAGTGGAAATCCCATTTTATACGTATTTATGGTATAATAGGGTGCTAAGGAGGTAGTATGTCAGTTACAGTACAGATGTTGGTTGACAAGGTGAAATTAGATGTTGTTTATGGGACGCCTGAGCTTTTGCAAAAGGATATTACAACAGCTGATATTTCCCGTCCGGGCCTTGAGATGACCGGTTACTTTGATTATTATGCACCTGAACGTATCCAGTTACTGGGAATGAAGGAGTGGTCCTACCTAACACAGATGACCTCGCATAACCGCTACTCTGTTTTGAAGGAAATGTTTAAGACAGAAACACCGGCTGTTATTGTGGCCAGATCTCTCACGATTCCGGAGGAAATGCTGAAAGCAGCTAAGGAAGGAGGCATTGCCGTTTTGCAAAGTCACATTCCTACCAGCCGGCTTTCGGGTGAAATGTCTTGGTATCTGGATTCCTGTCTGGCTGAGAGAACCAGTGTGCATGGTGTTCTTATGGACATTTATGGCATGGGTGTTCTCATTCAGGGGGACTCAGGTATTGGTAAGAGTGAGACAGGACTGGAACTTGTGAAACGCGGCCACCGTCTGGTTGCTGATGACCGAGTAGATGTTTATGCCAAAGATGAGGAGACTCTTTGGGGGGAACCGGCTGAGATTCTGCGGCATTTGCTGGAAATCAGAGGAGTTGGTATCATTGATATCATGAGCCTCTATGGAGCCAGCGCTGTCAAAGATTCATCACAGGTTCAGCTGTCCATTTATCTTGAAAATTTTGAAAAAGATAAGATTTTTGACCGTTTAGGAAACGGCAATGAAGAGATCGAGATGTCCGGTGTTATGATCCCACGTGTGCGTATACCGGTTAAGACAGGGCGCAATGTTTCAGTAGTTATTGAAGCTGCTGCCATGAATTACCGTGCTAAGCAGATGGGCTACGATGCGACAAAAACCTTTGAAGATCGTCTGACAAACCTGATTGATCAAAATGAGGTAGCTAAATGATTAATCCTATTGCTGTTCAGATTGGTCCTGTAGCCATTCGCTGGTATGCTGTCTGTATCGTAACCGGCCTCATTTTGGCGGTTTATCTGGCAACAAAGGAAGCGCCTCGTAAGAATATCAATCCTGATGATATCCTAGACTTTATTTTAATCGCCTTTCCCTTGTCCATTATCGGTGCACGCATCTATTATGTCCTCTTTGATTGGAATTACTATTCCACTCAGCCTTTCAGTGAAATGATTGCTGTTTGGCACGGCGGAATTGCCATCTATGGTGGTTTGATTACAGGAGCTATCGTACTCTTTGTCTTTTCTTACTACCGGATGATTAAGCCGCTTGCTTTTCTGGACATTGCTGCGCCGGGAGTAATGCTTGCGCAGGCCATTGGCCGCTGGGGAAATTTTGTCAACCAAGAAGCTTACGGAAAAGCAGTAGCTCACTTGAATTATCTTCCTGATTTTATAAAAAATCAGATGTATATTGACGGCCGCTACCGCACACCAACCTTTCTTTATGAATCCCTGTGGAATTTACTGGGATTTGCTATTATCATGAGTTTGCGCCATAAACCCAAATTTTTAAAAGAAGGCGAAGTGACTTTCTTTTACTTGATTTGGTATGGCTGCGGCCGCTTTGTTATTGAAGGAATGCGGACAGACAGTCTTATGTTCATGAATTTACGAGTATCACAGTGGCTTTCTGCTCTGCTGGTTATTGTTGGAGTTGTTCTTGTTGTCTTTAGGCGCCGCCGGAAAACAGTGCCTTACTATCAGACAGCTTGAGAAAGTTATTTAGATTAGGAGAAAATTATGTGGGAAATTGCTTTATTGATTATTGCTATTGCCTTTGCTGTTTTAACTGTTTTTGTCATTCTTTTGCTTAGAAAAATTTCAGATACTGTTGATGAATCCAGGCAAAGTTTGAAAGTTTTGACCAGCGATGTCAATGTGACACTTTATCAGACCAACGAACTTTTAGCTAAGGCCAATGTATTGGTAGAAGACGTTAACGGCAAGGTTGAGACTATTGATCCGCTCTTTACAGCCATAGCTGATTTATCAGAAAGTGTGTCTGATCTTAATCAGCAAGCCCGCTATTTTGGCCAAAAGGCAAGCAATGCTACCTCTAATGTTGGCAAGGCAGGCGCTGCTTATACAGTTGGCAAAGTAGCTTCTAAATTATTTAAGAAGAAAGGAAAATAATTATGGGTAAATTTTTAAATACGGTTATTATCGGTGCTGTCTCAGGTGCTGCAGCAGCCTATCTTCTCTCTACAGATAAGGGAAAACAAATTAAGCAGAAAGTCAGCGAAACCTTTACTGCCTATAAAGAAAATCCTGAAGAATATCATCACTATGCTGCTCAAAAAGCTAATGAATACAAGTCTGCGGCGGTCAATACCGTCAAGGAATATAAAGAAAAAATTGAGACTGGCGAGCTGACAAAAGATGATGTGGTATCTGTTGTTAAAGAAAAAGCCTCTCAGGTGGGAGACTTTGCTAATCAAACCTTGTCTGAAGTTAAGGACCGCCTGTCCCAAACTGCTGAAAAATCAGAAGAAACCGCTGAAGCCGTCAAAGCTGAAGTTGATGATATTGTGATTGATTATCAAGAAGAAGCTGCAGACGATAAGGAAGCTTAGAGATTAAGACTTTAGCTTGTTCCAAAGTAAATCGTTTATTTCAGCGTATAGTAAAAGCTCTCTTTTTACAGAGAGCCTTTTTGTTTATTATTATGATTTCAGTCGTTTTAAACCTGCCTGAGCGGCTGCAGTAACTCCCCAGCTGATTAGCAAGGACAGCGGGAAAGCAAAGACAGGAGAGAACTTAGCAACCAGAAGAATAAAGCATGTCAAAATAGTCACAACACAGAAAAAAGCCAGTTTGGCGAAAAAAATCAGTTCGTCTAACTTTGTTCTGCTATCATCAAAATCTTGAAACTCTTGATATTTAGGCGTCAGATCTTCTTGATACTCAAGTTCTTCATAATTGTCTGGCTGCCTGTTAAGATTTGCTGACATGAGTTCCTCCTTTAAATATTCCTTAACATCTTATCACAAATTATGAGGTTTGTCATCTGTTTTCTGAAAATTTTTTGTCAGAAGCTTTAGTTTTTGCCTTGATAAGACCTCAAATTTTTTAAAAAAGTAGATTTTTATCCTAAATTTGATACAATAATAGGTATGGAAAAAATTGTTATTACTGCAACCGCAGAATCTATTGAACAAGTCAAAGAATTGTTAGAAGCCGGTGTAGATCGCATTTATGTCGGTGAAAAAGATTATGCTCTGCGGCTGCCGCATACCTTTAGCTATGATGAATTGCGGGAGATTGCTTCCTTGGTTCATGGGGCGGGAAAAGAGCTGACTGTTGCTGCCAATGCTCTCATGCATCAGGAGATGATGGACAATATCAGACCTTTTTTAGAGCTGATGAAAGAAATTCAAGTTGATTATTTGGTTGTCGGCGATGCCGGTGTTTTTTATGTCAATAAGCGCGACGGCTATCATTTTAAGCTGATTTATGATACATCTGTTTTTGTCACTTCCAGCCGTCAGGTTAACTTTTGGGGTCAGCATGGAGCAGCAGAGGCTGTTTTAGCGCGTGAAATTCCTTCACAAGAGCTTTTTGCCATGTCTGAGAATTTAGAGATTCCGGCTGAAATCTTGGTTTACGGAGCTTCTGTCATTCACCATTCAAAGAGGCCTTTAATTCAAAATTATTATCATTTTACACACATTGATGATGAGAAATCAAGAGAACGCGGGCTTTTTCTGGCTGAACCTGGTGATCCGGAATCGCATTATTCCATTTACGAAGATAAGCATGGGACTCATATTTTTATCAATAATGATATTGATTTAATGACAAAACTTCCAGAATTAACCGATCACCATTATAATCATTGGAAACTGGATGGTATTTACTGTCCGGGGCACAATTTTGTAGAGATTGCTAAATTATTTGTTAAGGCGCGTACCTTGATAGAAGCAGGAACTTTTACGCAGGATCAGGCTTTCCTCTTTGATGAAGAACTCCGAAAACTTCACCCCAAAGGCCGAGGGTTAGACACTGGCTTTTATGACTTTGACCCTGATTTAGTAAAATAAAGGAAAAGAATGTAAAATGACACAAATAAGAAAAAAACGTCCGGAGGTTTTGTCACCGGCCGGAACCTTAGAAAAACTTAAAGTTGCTGTAGATTACGGCGCAGATGCTGTTTTTGTCGGCGGGCAGGCCTATGGTCTTCGCAGCCGTGCCGGTAATTTCTCCATGGAAGAAATGGCCGAAGGCATTAATTATGCTCATGAACACGGTGTGAAGGTCTATGTAGCTGCCAATATGGTTACTCATGAAGGCAATGAAATTGGAGCAGGGAAATGGTTTAGAGAGCTGCGTGATTTAGGTCTTGATGCTGTTATCGTATCAGACCCTGCTTTGATTGCCATCTGTGCAACGGAGGCACCAGGTCTGGAAATCCACCTGTCAACTCAAGCTTCTTCAACAAATTATGAAACTTTTGAATTTTGGAAGGAGCTGGGGCTGACGCGTGTCGTTTTGGCGCGCGAAGTCACTATGGAAGAGCTGGCTGAAATTCGTAAGCGTACCAGTGTTGAAATCGAAGCTTTTGTACATGGTGCCATGTGCATTTCTTACTCAGGGCGCTGTGTCTTATCCAATCATATGAGCCATCGTGATGCCAACCGCGGCGGCTGCTCACAGTCCTGCCGCTGGAAATATGATCTCTTTGACATGCCTTTTGGGCAGGAGCGCCGATCGCTCAAGGGTGAAATTCCTGAGGAATATTCAATGTCAGCCGTTGATATGTGTATGATTGAACATATTCCGGATATGATTGAAAACGGTGTTGACAGCCTTAAAATTGAAGGCCGCATGAAATCCATTCACTATGTCTCCACAGTAACTAACTGTTATAAGGCTGCGGTTGATGCCTATCTTGAAAGTCCGGAAAAGTTTGAAGCTATCAAGCAGGATCTGATTGATGAATTATGGAAGGTCGCCCAGCGTGAATTGGCGACTGGATTTTACTACAGTACGCCGACAGAAAACGAGCAGCTCTTCGGAGCGCGCCGCAAAATTCCGCAATACAAGTTTATTGGCGAAGTTGTTGACTTTGACGAAACAAGCATGACTGCTACAATCCGTCAGCGAAATGTTATCAACGAAGGAGACCGGGTCGAATTTTACGGACCGGGCTTCCGCCACTTTGAAACCTTTATTCAGGATTTGCACGATGCTGACGGCATCAAGATCGAACGTGCCCCTAAGCCGATGGAGCTCTTGACGATTACAGTACCTCAGGAAGTCAAAGCAGGCGATATGATTCGGGCCTGCAAGGAAGGCTTAGTCAATTTATATAAAGAAGACGGCAGCAGTGTAACGCTCAGAGCTTGATTGCTCTATGTGATTAATAAAAAAGCCAGCACACTATGAACAGCACCTCAAAAGTTAGATATGACATCTAATTTTTGAGGTCAGTACATAATAGTGCATGGCTTATTTTAGTTTTTGTGAATCTCTGACTGTTTTTGGTACCAGGGTCAGGCGTTTGATGTCTGAGATACTAATGATAGCTGACATATTCTTTTGAAAATTTTTTAAGATGAGCTTATTGTTTTCCTTATCATATCTGACAATATCTCCTGTAAAACTTTTGTCGAGATAGATCACATGGACGGCCTCATGCTTTTTTTGGGCTTGTAAAATAGTGTGCAGCAGCTGATTGGTTTTTAAAACAATGTCAGGAGATTTTTTGGTCGGTTCAATGAATTCCCTCACATGCTCTAAAATCGTTTGTAAAAATCTTTTCATGGCATTTTCTCTAAAAAATTGTTAGAATGATTATACCTCATTTTAGGTTAAAATGAAATACTTAATTAAAAATTGTAAGAAAAACGATAAATTAAAAAAATGGGTCATTTTAGCACTTTTTCTTACGAATATCTTGATAGGAGGCATATATGGCAGAATTTACATTTAATATCGAAGAAAAACTATTAGTCCTGTCTGAAAATGACAAGGGCTGGACTAAGGAACTCAACCGTGTCAGCTTTAACGGCGCACCGGCCAAGTTTGATATCAGATCTTGGAGTCCTGATCATACAAAGATGGGCAAGGGGATTACCCTTACCAATGAAGAATTTGATGTTTTAGTCAATGAATTTAAAAAATGAAGCCGAAGCAGTATTAAGCTTCGACTTTTTATTTTGCCTTAAAATGGAAAATCTGCCCTGCTTAAAAGAGTGTGTCTAAGATTAACTGTAAATTGAGGATGGTCAATAAAACAGCAACTCCATAAGCCAGATAGGTATTCCATTTAGCATTGACAAAGTCGCCCATGATTTTTTTCTGGGAGGTAAAATAAACCAGCGGAAAAATAGAAAAAGGCAAAGCAATAGACAGGAAAACTTGTGAGTAAACGATAAGCTGGTCTAAAACTTTTTCCTGACTGCCGTAAATGATGGCAGCAATTAAAACAGGAAGCAGTGCTAACAGACGTGTCACCAGACGAATAAGCCATTGGGGCATTTTCAAGTGCAAGAATCCTTCCATCACGATCTGACCGGTCAGTGTTCCGGTAATGGTTGAATTTTGGCCGCTGGCTAAAAGAGCAATGGCAAACAAGGTTGACAGAAAAGAGCTGGCAACTGCTCCGGCAATCGTGTGATCAGAAAGAGCATTGTACATTTGTGAAAAGGCACTGATTTCACTGGCATGGCCATAAAACAGTGATGCTCCGAGAATCAGCAAAAGAGAATTGACAATAAAAGCCAAGCTCAGCTGAATGTTGGAGTCCCAGGTCATGAATCTTACGGCCTGCCGAATAGAAGACTTATGCTTGTAATCAACCCGGCGTGTCTGTGAGATGGACGAATGGAGATAGAGGTTATGAGGCATGACAGTCGCACCGATAATACCGAGAGCTAAGGTCAGCCTGCTGTTGTCAGCAGTCCGTGACAGATCAAAGATTGAAGTGCTGGGAAGATAGCCCTTGAAAATACCGGCCACACTTGGATTAGAAATAAGAACGAGATAGGCAAAGATAAGGAGAATAGTCAAAATCAAGGTTGAAACAATGGCCTCAATTTTTCTAAAGCCTAATTTCATAATAGACAGGAGCAAGAAAACATCTAAGATGGTAATGAAAATTGAAAACAGCAGCGGCCAGCCAAATAAGAGGTGCAGGGCAATTCCTGAGCCGATAACTTCTGCCAAATCAGTAGCCATAAGAGCCAGCTCAATAATAACAAACAAGAGGTAGCGCAAGCCCTTAGGGAGATGTGCTGCTGTAGCCTGAGCCAAGTCCTGCCGAGTGACGATGCCCAATTTTCCGGCCATTTGCTGCAGCTGCATGGCAATAAGGGAGGAAATGAGGACAACCGACAAAAGCAGGTATTTATAACTGGCTCCGCCGACAACGCTGGTAATCCAGTTGCCGGGATCCATATAACCGACGGCAACAAGAGCTCCCGGACCTAAAAAAGCTCTCAGAGTTGTCCAGAAAGAAGCGTTTTTAGGAACTTTAACACTTTGATTGACCTCACTGAGAGACTGTTTTTGAGGAGGAGTTGCTGAAAAGTGGTGAGTTTCCATTTGAAAATCTCTTTTCTAAATACGTTTATCTCAAGTATAGCACAAAAATTTTAAAAAGTTAAGTATAACAAAGTAAAAAATTAGGCACGCCTTATTTAATAGAAAAATAAAAAGCTTGGACAACGATGAACCAGTTTCACAAGTGGGTACAAAACCTAAGCTGTGTCTTCTGTTCAGCGTTTCCAAACTCATTATAATTTATTTACTGGCTAATCTTTCTTGTGATCCAAAATATCCTTAATGCCAATCAGGATAAAAACAATCCCGAGAACCACAAAGATGTAATGCTTTTGCAAGAGTCCGTAAGCGATAAAAATAGCAGCGGATAAAAAAGAAATATAATATTTTTTCATGTTAATGATTAATTGGCAAATGGAAGGCCAAACGTCCTTTCTTTAGGGGTCAGTATCATACAAAACGTTGATTTTATTGTACCATGAAAAGCAGCTGGAAACCAGTAATTGGAGATAAGACAATGTCCTGCAATGTTATCAAAAAATCCAGCTTGTTAATTAAACTGGATTTTTAATGTGCCCAGCAACAGAAAAGAATGCCTGTAAGGATTTGATGCAGCAGTTGACTATGATAGAGAAGATATTGCTGATGCCATCAAAGAACAGACTGCCGGAAAGTTTGTTGTTAAAATGGATTAATCAGGTAAACTTCAGTGTGAAGAAACAAAACAGCCAAAAGGGCCAGCTTGGCCCTTTTAGTCTGTCTAAAATGACAAAGCTTTTTTAAGCTTATCGAAATTTCTGGCAACGATGCTTAAATAAGGCGGATTTCGGTTAGATCACCCAAGGGAATAAAAATCAAGGGTGTGAGCAAAATTTTTGCAAGGTTCATTTGATTTTGTTAAACTGATTTTAATCAATCGATTGAATGAAATTGATTTTAAGGAGGTTGAAGTGACACAGACACAAAAAATAGGTAATAAGCTCCAAGAGCAACCATCATCTCTACTTTTGGAGCATAACCTCTGCTTTTCTTTGTATGCAGCTTCGAGAGAATTTATCAACCGCTACACGCCTTTATTGGCTGATATCGGGCTGACCTACACACAGTATGTGATTATGATGGTTCTCTGGGAAGAGCGCAGCCTTGTCACCCGTGTACTGCGAGACAGGGTGTTCTTAGATAGCGGCACTCTGACACCTGTCCTAAAGAAATTAGAGGAAAAAGGGTTTGTTAGTAAGGAGCGCTCACAAGCGGATGCCCGTGACTTGATTGTCACCCTCACTCAGGAAGGCGCAGATCTAAAGCAGGCTGCTTTGGCTGTCCAAGCTGAGGTTGCCAAAAACTTTAAGGGCAGTACGGACAATGATACGCTTTTACAATTACTCCAAGAATTAATGGAGACCTTCCGACAAGAACGAAAGGGAAGGTAAACAGTGATGACAAAAATCGTTTATGCAAGCCGTACAGGCCATGTTGAGAAAATCGTAAACCAATTGGGTGTGACAGATCCCTTAAAAATCGAAACAGGCGACGAATCAATTGACGGGGACTATGTGATTTTCACGTATTCTACAGGAAGAGGCAAAACACCTAAAGCTGTCGAGCAGTTTTTAGCGCATAATCCAGGCGTCAAGGCCGTTGTTGGGAGTGGTTCCATGGCAAAACATGCTGAAACCTTCAATTTTGGAGCCGAAAACATTGCCCAGACTTACAAGGTCCCTATCTTAGCCAAGTTAGACGGCCTAGGAACGCCTCAAGAGATCGAGGACTTGGCTAAAAGTTTAGAAAATTTGTAACCAACTAAGAAATTAATCAGATAAAAGGAGAAAACATTATGACCATTGTACAAACAGCCGTATTTACTGTAGACAAAAATTACCAAGAAGAATTTCTTGAAAAAATTAAACGCGATGTTGCTTCCCTCAAAGCTTGGCCGGGAAATCTGGCAGCTGAAGGCTGGCAAGGCGAAGATAAGGGAGATAGTATCGAATTTATCTTGCTCTCAAAATGGAACTATAAAACAGATTTTGAGGCGTGGCTGAACCGTCCGGGTCACAAAGAAGGGCATGCAGACCCCAAAGTACAGGAGGTTCGCAAGCACGTCTCACGCAAAGTGAACACTTACAAAGTATTAACTGACTAACACGTAAAGAAAGCTGGGGAAAACCTAATGAACTATGATGTTATTTTTATCGGAAGCGGCCATGCCAACAACCACGGTGCAGGTCTGCTGGCTGCAGCAGGGAAAAAAGTTGCTATGATTGAGGCAGACAAATTTGGCGGTGTCTGTACCAACTATGGCTGCGATGCCAAAATTCTCTTAGATGGCCCTTTTGAGTATTTAGATGGGTTGAACAACTACCAAGATTTGGGCTTGAAAGCGGATGTGCAGATTGATTGGGCAGCCATGATGGCTCATAAGCGCAAAACTCTGGCTGGCTTTCAAGAGGTATTTCCTCCCAGGTTCAAAAACTTAGGGATTGACATTATCAACGGACGGGGAACTATCGTTGATACCCACACGGTCTCTGTTGGCGGCCAACACTATACGGCTGACTATATCGTTATCGGAACTGGCGCCCGCAATGCCAAGCTCAATATTCCAGGCAAAGAATTCACACAAGGCAGCACAGAATTTTTAGATTTGGACGCTTTGCCTGAACACATGATTGTAATTGGTGCAGGAATTATTGGAATGGAATTTGCCTCAATGGCCTTACTGGCAGGCAAGAAAGTGACCTTCTTTGAGTATGCTGAGCGTCCTTTGCTGGCTTATCCAGAAAAATATGTCCAAAAAATCGTCGCTAAATTTGAAGCTCAAGGCGCTGTCTTCCACTTTGGCCAAGCCGTTTCCCAAGTCGAAAAGACGGACAATGGTTTCCGTGTTGCAACAGCTGACGGTCTTTCAGCAACTGGTGATTTTGTTCTGGATGCGACAGGACGTATTGCCAACATTGAAAACTTAGGGTTCGAAAATCTTGGTATCGAAGCAAGCTCCCGTGGTATCGAAGCAAGCTCCCGTGGTATCAAGGTAGATAACCACATGCGTACCGCTGTGCCAAATATCTACGCCTCAGGTGACGTTGTTGATAAAACTATTCCCAAATTAACACCAACTGCTGAGTTTGAGTCTAATTATATCGCTCGTGATATCTTAAATTCTGACGGTGCGGCCATCACTTATCCTGTTATCCCGAACCTTGTCTTTACTCTTCCTCGGATTGGTCAAGTCGGTGTCACCATTGACGAAGCAAAAGCCCATCCTGACCAATACAAATTGGTCGAAATCCCATGGGGAGAACGACGCGACTGGGTCAACAACCATGAGCTGGATGCTGAATTGGCGCTGATTTTTGATAAGGAAGACTACTTGGTAGGAGCGGCTGCGATTTCCAGCCAAGCCGGAACTTGGTTGGATTGGCTGACACCGATCATCGAGAAAAAGATGACTGCACAGGATCTTAACAGCATGATTATGTCCTTTCCAACTCAGACCTATATGCTCTGGTCAACATTAACACCACTTTTAAGAGCACAATAACTGATAAAACATATCCGTAACCAAGCACAAGGAGGACCACATATGACAGAAGAAACAAAAGAAGAGTTGCGCAAACGTATCGGCGATTTAGCTTACAAGGTTACACAGAACGCCGCAACTGAGCGGGCTTTCACAGGGGAATACGACGAGTTTTTTGAAAAGGGCATTTACGTTGATATCGTAAGTGGCGAGCCCTTGTTTTCATCAACAGATAAGTATGACTCAGGCTGCGGTTGGCCAGCCTTTACCAAACCTATTGACAATCATCGGGTGACCGACCACGAAGATCGTTCTTTCGGTATGCGCCGTATCGAAGTTCGCAGTCAGGAAGCTAACTCACACTTAGGACATGTCTTTAACGATGGTCCTATTGACCGCGGCGGTCTGCGCTACTGCATCAACTCTGCTGCGCTCAAGTTTATTCCTTACGAAGAAATGGAAAAAGAAGGCTACGCAGATTATATGTCTATCGTTGAGTAAGAGCCTATTTTAGAACACGGAGGCAAGTATATGAAAACAATTTATCTGGCGGGAGGTTGCTTTTGGGGTGTTGAAGGCTATTTTGACTTGATTGACGGTGTTGTGGGAACCCGTGTGGGCTATGCCAATGGTCAATCTGAAGTCACGTCTTATGCCTTGATTGATGCGACCGATCATGCAGAAACTGTCGCTGTCACTTACGACCCGGAACGCATCACCCTGCGTGAGCTGCTCCAGCACTATTTCCGCATTATCAACCCTTTCTCTATCAATCATCAAGGCAACGATATGGGCCGTCAATACCGCACAGGTATTTATTACACGGATGAGAGTGACAAGGCAATTGCGCAAGAAATGATGCGAGCCGTCAGTCAAAAACACGATGGCCATCCTCTGGCTGTTGAGCTGGAACCTTTACGTCACTTTATAGACGCTGAAGACTATCACCAAGACTACCTCAAGAAAAATCCCAACGGCTACTGCCATATTGATTTAGCCTTGGCTAAGGTACCAATAAAAGAGATTGATTGAAAACTGCTTTGTTAGTTACTAATAAAACAGATTATCTTTGAGACTCTCATTAGTGTAAGGATTTTTAAAAATATCAAAGTCATTAGATTTGGACGATTCAAAAAACCGAACATCTTATCCTAGAACCAATTTTCCAGGTTAGATGTTCGGTTTTTCTATTGCTTTAGCACCAGTTTTACGCTTTTTCAAGTCTTAAAATGGGAGGTACTTGTTGTGGAGTAGTTACTTGCCAATAAGTCTAACCTATTTCATCGTAGGGAAAAGGAACCGTGGATTTTATAAGTTCATGAATGCTCATAAAGCCTGTTAAATTAAGGTTTTGATTTTTTTATTTTACCATCAAGCACAACAAAATTGCAATCACGAATGATTCGCTTCAATGCTTTATTCAATGTTCCTTGGTGAAATACTTCTCCAAATCGATTAAGAAAGATAAAATCGGTGTATCTGTCCATTTTGCTTCGACAAGTGATTTCTAGTTCTTCTTGGTGATTTTTTATTGAATTAGAGCCTCTTTGACTTTGGAAAGGAGTGGGACAGTACGTTCACCTGCTTTTGTTTTAGGTGTATTGATGGCATAGACGACACCTTTTTTAGTTCTAGTATCATAATAAACTAGTATGGTTGACGCTGACGGTGTTACTTTCAAAATCGATATCTCGCCATCTTAGACCAGTGACCTCGCCAACCCGAAGACCAGTCCAAAGCATTGTAGTAAATACAGGTGACTATCCCTTGTAGTGATTACTCTTAGAAAGAAATGTTTCAAAAAGTTGCTGTTCCTGTAGTGTTAATGCTTTCTGTCTTTTTTTATCAGTTGTTCGTGATTGTTTCAATTCTTTAAGAGCATTGTCAGAAGGATTGTAGGCAATATACTCATCATCGACAACAACTTGAAGAACTTGATGAAGTACAGTGTGAATACTGTCAATAGTATTAACTTGCATGTGTCTTTCTTCTGCTAGAAAGTTATAGAAGGATCGACCATCCGTTTTTTTTTGCAATCTCTGGATATTCATTTTCCAATTTGGTCAGATACAATGTAAAGTGTTCAAAAAGATATTAATAATTTTTAAAGGTATTATCTTTTAATCCCTTTTTGAGTATTTTCCATTTTTTATATAAATCATTGACCGTAATATTTTTGCTGACATTGAGAGCATTTAAAGTGTCTTTCAAAATTTGTTTTTCTTTTTCCCGTAACTGAACTAGTGATTTAGCATAAATGCTATGTGTCTTTCGTCGATTATCTTACCAACGATATTCATAGGTACTGTTCGGGCGCTGGTATTCACCATCTTTTAGCACTCGGTTTTTGTTATCTTTACGTTTCTTGTAGCCATCTTTTCCTCCTTATAGCAAAAAAAGAGGACATAAGCTTTTACAGCCTATGCCCTATGGTTTATCTATTAAATTGAATATTGGTTTTCGAGAAATTTTTCAAACTTAGCACGTTAATCAAACGTTTGCTTCCGCACCAGAGAACAAAGTCACAATCATCATCATTGCTGATTTCTCATAACTTATTGACGCCAATACTAAAGTATGAGGCTGCTTCCTCGACAGTGAGGTTTGATTTTTCCCAGAATGGAATTTATTTTTTCATGTGTGTTCTTCCGTTATTTCTTGATAAAAGAAAACAAGCCCATTTTCTGAGCTTGTTTCTAGGAGATTATGAAAACGAAAAGTTATTTAGGATTGACTATAGTATAGCCTGGTAAGCTTAATCGACCCTTAATATCATTTTTCTTTTTTCAATTCCTTTAGTTTATTTTGTGCAGTGATGAGATAGTCTTCATACTCATCATCATGGTGGTTTTGTTGACTTAACTCATTTAGTTTTTCAAGAGACGTTTCGAAATTTGTGATTTCAAATCTCGTCCAGTAACCAAACAATAAGCTTTCTAGACGAGCACGAATAGCAGTGTTATCATTATCAAATAACAATTCTTTTTGACGATTATAGATTTGAATGCTGTCAAAAATCATACTGTCTTGGAGTTCTTGAACGTTTGATGGTAAGTGATGAACAATGGCATCATGATGGTCTTTTGGAGTACTTCGTGCAGAGTCAGGTGATTGTAGGAACATTTCCTCATATCTGACCAAGGTACTGAGGTAGGATAGTTCAGGTTTTGTCGCCATGATAGCTAGATGAACTAGGTAGTTTCTACTTTTTAGTAATTGAGCAGTCTTTAGAGGAACTTGGGAAGTTCTAAGTGTCCCTTCAATCAAAAGGTTGAAGCCTTTTTGACTGAGTTCATTGATGAGAGCTTCAACCATTTTCCCAGCAAACTCTTTGGTGTATTCCACGTCATCTTTTCCAAATTGAGCATGAAGTTCCTTGTAGTTTGGGTGTTGACTACGAAAGCTATCACCATCAATGACAATGATGTTTCCCTTAAACTCACTAGATTTCAGACGATGAATCACTGTTTTCCCAGCTCCACTTTGACCACCAAGAAGAATAGCAGTTGGGACAGCAGCAGGTGTTTTCCCAGCCGTTAAGGTCATGATATTTAACTGTAGACGGAACTGGAGTGCCTCTTCGGTAAATGTATCGAGAGTCATTTTAGGCCACCAATTCCACAGCTTGGATCATCCGCTCCGTTCCTTGAATATATCCAAGATAGCGTTCCGCTTCATCAGGATTAGTTACTTGATAGAGCTTGGTATTGATAATCGCTGAAATTTCATTGATGGTAATCATCCAAGGATTCGTCTTATCCGTAATGTCAATTTCTTGTTTCTCAACGACATGAAAGAGTGAGCCAAGGACATTGGCACCAATTTCCTTAATCACTTCAATTTTAACTGTTAAGTCATATTCTTCAATAGGTGTCAGCATTTTTTCCTCCCCTACAATATCGGTATAAGCGACATTGAATTTTTGGCAAATGGTATCAATTAACTGGGTTGTAATAGGGCTTGTTCCATTCTCGTAGCGAACAAGGCTATTTCTTGAAATGCCGATAATTTTAGCAAATTCAGTTTGCGTTAAATCATGTGTCTTGCGGAGAAGACGGATATTTTCTGAAATCATTGACTCACCCTCCTGCCTATTTGCCACTATTATAACATAAAAAATCAATATGCACCATTTATGGTGCAAAAAACTGTGATTTAAGGTGCCACGGCATAGGTCTGATTTCCCTTTTTGATGACGTAGATAAAATAGAAAAAGAAGAAAGGCTTCAATCAGCGATTGATACTATCAGAAATCAATTTGGAATTACACTGATACAGAAAGGCTCCTCATTACTAGAAGTCTCATGTAGTTTAGAACGCAGCAAATTGATTGGTGGACATCCAGCTGGTGGATTAGATGGATTGAGATGATTGATAGAAATTAATTACCTCCCTTTTCAATCCGCAAGGGGGCATCAAGACCGAGGCATGATGAAATGGATGGTTTTTTTCTTATCTGAACACACTACTTCGCTAACAGATGTTATTCTTCGAGAAATGGCCATGAGCCATAAAGACTATTTTAAGCTCAATAAGGAGAATAGTGAGGATAGGAGGGAGTATTGCTTTTATTTTCAGGTAGGAACCACACAAGAAAATCGCATTGTTAGAAATTATTTGTATACAGGATTAAAATAGCGCCATTATGCGATGGATGCTATTTTTTTAACACAAAAAAGTTTATAATAGTTTTGACATATTCAGTAATTCAATACGACCTAGTTAGTAGATAAAGGAGGAATTATGTCTTTTGATAACTTAGTTGCACAAATTAATAAGATAGCGGAATCACAGCGAGATAGAGGAACCTATTTTGAATATCTCGTTCGTGCTTATTTTCAAAATGAACCAACCTATCAAAATGAATTTAAAAACGTCTGGATGCTATCAGAAGTTCCAGAGGAGTTCAGGATTCCTAAAGCTGATATTGGTGTGGATTTAGTTGCTGAAAAGCACACTGGTGAACTGGTAGCGATTCAAGCTAAGTTCTACAATCATGCTATACAAAAGTCTAATATTGATTCCTTTTTGAGTGAGTTAGGGAAGAGCTACTATGAATCTGGTATTATTGTAGCTTCTACTGATAAGTGGGGAAAAAATGCTGAAAAAGCATTGGCGGATAGAAGTGATATTGTCCGTGTGGGGTTATCGGACTTAAGAAATTCTAGAATTGATTGGACGAAATTTTCTTTCGAACGACCAGATGAAGTCCAAGTAAAAGCGAAGAAGCAACCTAGGTATTACCAAAGAGATGTTATCAAGTCAGCCTTAGAGTATTTCAAAGGAAATGATCGTGGTCAGCTCATTATGGCTCCTGGAACGGGAAAAACATTTACGAGTTTGAAAGTTGCAGAAGCTATGGCAAAAGAAGCTGGTAAAGAACAATTTACGGTGCTTTATCTTGTTCCAAGTATTCAGCTCCTCACTCAGACCTTGCGTGGCTGGAATAATGATACAGATATGAGCATGTCTTCAATGGCAGTTACTAGTGATAGAAATGCCAGCCGTGGAAGTGTTAAACAAGATGAGTCAAATATTACTATAAAAGCTAGTGATATTGGTTACCCTGCGACTACATCGTCTAAAAAAGTCGTTGAAAACTACCAAGAGTTGATGGAGCATCCTAAAAAAGAGTTGTTAGTTGTCTTTGGTACCTATCAATCTATTGATGTTCTGGGGAAAGCACAACAAAATGGTTTTCCAGACTTTGACTTGATTATTGCTGATGAAGCTCACCGAACGACTGGTGCAAAAGCTTTAGGTGATGATGATTCATCCTTTACCAAAGTCCATAGGAACTCAAATGTTAAAGGTCACAAACGTCTTTATCAAACGGCAACGCCTAAATTGTACGGAACAGAGGCCAAAAAGAAAGCTGAAAGCAACTCTATCCTCATATCTAGTATGGACGATGAAAGTCTATACGGTAAAGTCTTTTATCGTCTTGGCTTTGGAGATGCCATTAGTCATGATATTCTGACTGACTATAAACTAATGGTCTTGGCAGTTGATGAAAAAGTTGTACAAAAAGATATGCAAAAATCGCTGTCTGACCCTGAAAATGGTCTAAATATTGATGATGTCGGACGTATTATCGGTGTTTGGAATGGTATGATTAAGCGTGAGAGTTTCTCAGATAAGGTTTCAGGGGAGCCAATGAAACGCGCCATCGCATTCTCAAGGACAATCAAAGATAGTAAGCGGCTTTCAGAACAGTTTGAAAATGTTGTTAATGATTATCTTAATAGCGAAGAAGGTTATTCCGTTAATGTCCGTCATGTTGACGGTGGGATGAATGCACTTGAGAAAAATGAAGCTTTAGATTGGTTGGGAAGTGATGATATTCCAGAGGATTCTGCTCGTATCCTGTCAAATGTACGATTTTTGACAGAAGGCATTGATGTTCCAAACTTAGATGCTATTATTTTCCTATCTCCTCGTAAATCACAGGTGGATATTGTCCAAGCGGTTGGTCGGATTATTCGTAAATTTGAAGGAAAAGATTACGGCTATATCATTTTGCCTATCGTTGTACCAGCAGGTGAAACACCTGAAACAATTTTAGATAATAACAAGTCTTACGATGTGGTTTGGCAAGTTTTAAATGCCCTTCGTTCTGTCGATGAACGGTTTGAAGCAACGATCAACAAACTTGAATTGAATAAGAAAAAACCAAAGAATATTCAAGTGATTGGTGTAGGTGGTGCTCCTGATGATCCGAATTTTGGTGGTGGATTTGTAGATGAACCAACAGTAGGCTATCAGACTGAACTTGAATTAGAATGGGAAGCTGTTGAGGGCGCTATCTACGGTAAAATCGTTCAAAAAGTGGGAGATAGACGCTATCTGGAAGATTGGTCAAAAGATGTGGCAGATATTGCACGACGTCATGTCCAAGGCATCAATATCATTCTTGACCAAAATCCTGATAGTCGAAAAGCTTTTGAACGCTTCTTGCATAGCTTACAGCATAATATCAATGAATCTATTGACCAAAATCAAGCTATTGAAATGTTGGCTCAGCATCTGATTACCTTGCCCATCTTTGACGCTCTATTTGGTGAGTATGGCTTTATCAAAAACAACCCTGTCAGCTCTGCCATGGAGCAAATCGTAGCCGAACTGTCTCAATATGGCTTTGAAAAAGAACAGCAAGAATTGCAGCCTTTCTATGACTCTGTAAGACTACGTGCAGAAGGGATTGATAATGCCCAAGCCAAGCAGAAAATCATCATCACGTTGTATGATAAGTTTTTCTCAACTGGTTTCAAAACAACCACAGAGCGTCTAGGTATCGTCTTTACGCCTGTTGAGGTTGTGGACTTTATCGTCAAGTCAGTTGATGTTGTCTTGAGGAAGCATTTTGGCAAGACTTTAGCCAGTGAAAATGTCCATATTCTTGATCCATTTACAGGTACGGGTACCTTTATCACCAGAACCCTCCACTACCTCAAATCTCTCATGGATAAGGGAGAAATTACCTATGCAGACTTGCTCAGAAAATACACGCAAGAACTCCATGCCAATGAAATCGTCCTGCTCAGCTATTATATTGCTGCTATCAACATTGAAGCAGTCTTTGATGACATTAACGGAGAAGAAGCTTATCTTCCATTTGAAGGCATTGTCCTGACTGATACCTTTGAATCCACGGAGAATGAAGATACGCTAGATGACTCCTTCTTTGGTACAAATGATAAGCGTCTCAAGCGCCAGCAAGAAAAGCCAATTACCGCTATTATTGGCAATCCGCCGTACTCTATCGGACAAGGTAGTCAAAACGACAATAACCAAAATATTTCTTATCCGAAATTAGATAAACGCTTGGCAGAAACTTATGTTGAAAAATCAAATGCAGGATTGACAAAAGGGCTTTACGATTCTTATGTAAAAGCTTTTCGCTGGGCATCTGACCGTCTCAAAGACAAAGGTGTGATTGGGTTTGTGACTAATGGTGGTTTCCTAAATTCAAATTCAACAGACGGTTTGCGAGCGGGACTTTATGAAGATTTTAATCACCTTTATATTTTTAATATGCGTGGGAATGCCCTTGGACTTGGAGAACTCCGTAAAAAGGAAGGAGGAAATGTCTTTGGCGGAGGGACACGAACAACAGTTGCTATTTCGATCTTAGTCAAGGATGGCTCAGATAGTCATGAAATTCATTACCATGATATTGGTGATTATCTATCGCAAAAAGAAAAGCTAAATATCATTTCTGACTTCGGTGACATTTCAGCAATTGAATGGCAAGATATTACACCTGATGATAATAATGACTGGCTCAACCAACGAGACCCGAATTACCAGAAGTATGCTGTCATGGCTGGAGAGCAGGATTCGGTGTTTACTCAAAATATTATAGGTGTTTCAACTAATCGTGATAGCTGGGTATATAATTTTTCAAAACAAAATGTAGAGCAAAATAGCCATAAGCTAATCTCTAATTATAATTCTGAATTAGAGAGATTAAATTCGGTACAAATTGATGAACGGAAATCGCTATTGAATCGAGATGATAATTTTATAAAGTGGTCTGTAAAACTGGAAGATTCAATTTTGAAATCTAAAAAAATCCAATTTAATAAGGATAAGATTATTAAATCATTATATCGTCCATTTACAAAGAAAAATCTCTATTACGGTAATGATGTCGTAGAACGTCCTGGTCAATGGTATAAGAAATTTGGTGAAGGAAATCTTGTTATCTTAACAACAGGTAGAGGTGTATCTCGTGATTTTTCTCCATTGATAACAAATTTAATACCTAACATGGATAGTCTGGAAAAAGCTCAAAGTTTCATGCGTTACGATAACGAAGTGGATGAAACAGCGCTTTTCCAATCTCATGATAATATGAATCAGGCTTTTGCGGATAAACTTGGATTGAGTTTGGATGACACGTTTGCCTATGTCTATGGTTTGCTTAATTCTCGTGATTATCAAGAAAGGTATGCCAATGATTTGAAGAAGGATTTGGCTCGGATTCCGATAGCTAAGCATAAGGAAAAGTATGTCGAAGTCGGTAAAGCCTTGATGGACTTGCACCTCAACTATGAGGAAGTCCCTGTCTATGATGATGTAGAAATTCAGTTATCAGCTTGGCCTTCTTACAAGGTTACGAAGATGAAATTCATCAAAAAAGGGGATCGCTCTGCGATTGTCTATAATAACGATATCACTATCAAGAGTATTCCTGAGAAAGCTTATGAGTACATGGTCAATGGTCGTTCAGCTATTGAGTGGATTATGGACCAATATCAGGTTAAAACGGATAAAAAATCTGGCATCACTGATGACCCAAATGACTACAGTACAGATGAAAAGTATATCTTTAATCTCTTGCTGAGAATCATCAATGTGTCAATGCAGACTGTTGATTTGGTCAATAGTTTGCCGAAATTTGAAGTGGAGGAGTAGGAGTGAGTTTTATGTTTTTCTTCTTTTTTGACGATGAGAATAAACCAAAAGATAATCAAATAGAATTACACTATTTATCAAATTCAATTTCATATGGGATTGATAAAAATAATGGTAATGAATTTTACGATTCGAACGGATTACTTGAAAAACAAAATCCGAAAGGTGAAGACCAAAATCTATTCCAAGAGAAGGATTTCAGGCACTTAATTAGCGAAAAAATTCGTAAAACCATTTATGGCGAGAAATACTCAAATATTGTTTTTCTAGCAGGAGCTGGGGCTTCAGTAACCCCTGATTTAAACCCCGAATATGGAAAAACAGTCAAAATGATTGCTGATGATGTGTTTGAGAAATTACATGAGTCAGATGACTTATACACATTAGAAGAATTGGCTGATAAATGTAGATATAGAGATGGTGTAATATTAGATTCTACCGATTCTGAGCAACCCAATACTCCCAAATTAGATGATGGTTTTAATTTAGAAGACTTTCTATCTACATTGTTTCATTATCGTCCATATGTTCCAATAGAAGACAAAGAACAATTCAATCGAACAGTTGAAAAAATCCTACAACTAATCAAGGAAAATACTAATTATTCTTATAATAATAAAGTGTTGAAACACGGGGCATTATTAAATCTTTTATCAGGCTTATCAGGAAAAGATGGAAATAAATTTTCTATTATCACAACCAATTATGATGCATTGATAGAGGAGGCTGCGGCGGAAAATAATTTTGTTATTTTTGATGGATTTAATTTTACCCCACGCCCTAAATTTGACAGTAATATGTTTGAATGGAATCTTATAAAAGAGGTTCAGAACGTCAATACTAGAGAAGTTGAATTTAAAGATAAGACTTTTAATCTTGTCAAAATCCATGGTTCGTTGACTTGGGAAAAGCAAGACAATGGCGATATTTTGAGAAAAAATAAGGATAGTATTACAGATACAGATAAGATGGTAATGGTCTTTCCTAGTTCTGATAAATTTGCTCAAAGTTATCAAGAACCGTATTTTGAACTGTTTACCAAATTCCAAGAACTTATTAAGCGGCCAAATACTCTGTTAATTTCGTCTGGATTTAGTTTTGCGGATGACCATATTTCTAAAATGATTACCCAAGCTTTAAAGAACAACTCAAGCCTAAAGCTATTGGTCACTGACTATAATATTGATCCGAATAGAGAATGGAGTAGTGATAATAATGAATATATTGAGATTGGAGAAACTGATGCTAAATATAATCAAAATTGGGCTGAACTTGTGCGAATGATGGAAGAAGGATATCCTATATCATTTTTAAAGGCAACTATGAATAGCGATTTAGTTGATTACTTGAGTGGAAGGTATTTAAATGACGATTATTGATAGTTTTTATAAAGTGGCTGATAAGAGTAACTATTATCTTGGAATGATTTCCCAAGTCAACCGTTCCTATTCGACAATTCAGATAGAAAATTTATCGCTCTTTTCATATAGAAAGTTAAGGACAGATATTCTTGCACCTAATACTATAAATTTCTATGTCTTGGTCGATTCAAGCAATGGCTTATTCTTTGGGGAGATATTTCAATCTAAAGTGCCAAATTCCGATAGTGTTCATGAAATGTTAACAAAAGGACAGCAAGAAAAAATATTTCCAGAAATAAACATAGATATACTTGGATATATACCGTTGGGTGAAAAATATTTTAAATTAAACGGAACCAATACTGTTGGTATTACTGACAAGGTGTATATTGCGAATGAGAAAGCTGTGGAACTGTTTATCAAATCAATAGAGGTGAATCCTGATAGTGAGAAAAAACTATCCTCTTTCGCTAATCTTGCATTTAGTTCCCAAGAATACCCTATAAAATTACAGCCTAAAACCCTATTTAATCGACATTTGATGACTGTCGGTACCACAAATAGTGGGAAATCCACCTCAGCTTTGAGTATTTTAGATAAGTTAGTTAATGATGGCATAAGAACATTGATAATAGATCCAACAGGGGAATATTCTGATTCATTTACTGATGATGAGGTGGATAAGTATGTCTTAGGCGAAGATGCCTTTATTTCAGTCTCAGCACTTTCTATGCAACAATGGTCTATATTATTTGAAACTAATGACGGAACTCAGCCAGCAGTTTTAGCTGCTGCTATAAATTCATTGAGATACCAGAAAAAGATTAATCAATCAAGCGTATACATTAAAATTGAAAAAAGGGTGGATGAAGTAATTAGTAACATAGCTTCCCTATCTCCAAGTGATAAGGATTTTGAAATTCAGTTACTGTCTGAACAAGTGTCAAATGAAGCTATAAAACGAGAAAGAAGAGGGAAACTGTCATATTTTATTTATGATGATTTTAACTTTAATTCTAATCAATATTTAGTCCAAAAGATAGATTACAAATTATCAAACACAAGCTTTCTAAATTTTTTTGACTCCAGTCATCAAGGATTGCTAAATATTATTGAAGAGTGGACGATGAGTGATACAAAAAAATCACTGTACATAGATGCCTCAAAAATAGGAACTACTGATGAAATCGGTGGAATGATTGTCGACTTGATAACGAACTTTCTCATCAATATTGCAAAGGATAGAATAAATCCATTCATAATTTTTGTAGATGAAATTCACCGATATACGAAATCATTGACTAATGATGGTGTTTCTTTCTATACAGGTTTAAATAGTATCGCTAGGGAGGGACGAAAGAAGGGGATTTTTCTGTTTTTAACCACTCAGAATCCAAATGACGTAGATAAAATATTACTTGGTCAAATCGGAACAATGGTGTTACATAGATTAACAGCATCTGATGAATTAAAAGCGGTTCAAAATCATCTATCTGAAAATCAGTTAAATCAACTTAAGAAATTAAATACTGGTGAAGCAGTTTTAACAAGTATCAATCTTCTTAAAGACCTTTACATAAAAGTAGATAAATGTAGTCGACCGCACCATAATGATACCCCTAGTCTACTATAAAGTTTGACATAAAAATGAGTTGACAAAGTACTTTTTCAAATATAAAATTATATTGATGTTAGTCCTCGGTTTTTGGCACAGGAAGTGTCTAGAAGGAGGAAGAAATAATGGAAGTCGATTTGACAAAAATTATTCTAGCCCTTATTGGACTAGCATCGGAAGTTGTTACTTCATATAAAGAAATCGCTCTTGCACAACTTGCAAATGATTAGGTTTCTAGTGAGTAACTGTCAAGCATATGGAACTGTAGTTTCGTATGCTTTTTTAGGAGTAAAAATATGGCAATAACCCCCTTTGATAATAGTGATTATGAAGTATTGATTTCAGACTTAATTGCAGATATATATTATTCTAATATCAGTATAAGTAGTAAGATTGTCTTACTGCGTAAATTGACTGAATTAATTACTCGCAGATTTTTAAATTTGGGTAAAAGTGAAAAAATGGAATTAGGAGATATTACTACTTCAGTTAAAAATCCAAGATATAAAACGACTGAAAGACTTAATTCTGTAGATGACATATTACGTGAAGACTTTGAAGCTACAGTAAATAATCTTAGAGAAATTGGTAATAAGTATTCTCATACACAAAATCACATGACGGCTAGTATGGAAGAATTTCTGGAAACTGAAAATTTAATTTGGGATTTATTTTCTTTCCTATTTATTCAATATTTTTTGAAATATAATTTGAGTTTAAAGTCAGATAAGAACGTATTATCACTGTTCTCTCAACTGCCACCTGAGATAAGATTTCGTACTTTACAAAAATTATTGGATATAAAAGGCTTTGACAATGTTATGTTGATAGATAAATATTTGTTATCCTTAGTAAAAAGTAGGAGTTGGGAATCAGCATATTGTTGGTTAATTAGCAATAAAGATGAAATTTCTGCAATGCATTATCCTACAGAGGAAGAAATAATAGAATATAATGAAGATTTTCGTGAGGGCGAACTACCATTTGAATTAAGAAAATTCAACAATGCATTCGGATTACTTAGTACAAAAATACGAAATCCTCGTGTAAAATTGGCTTCGGGTGGTATATATAGAACATTTGAAGATGCCTCGAAATATTATCAATCAAAAAATCTAGATACATATTTGTCTAACACTATTGAGCAAATAGAGTTTAAAGAGTTATTGTATTTCTGTTTCATTGGTAGAATAGCAACACAATAAAGGTGATAAGTTTGCATATTTGTCAGGAATGTCTCTTTTTCGGAAAGTTGGTTATTAAAGAGGAAGAAAATAGATGTAAAATCAAAAAAGAATTTAGTAGTCTCAAAAAGACAAGAAGAGGTTGTTAGTGCTAATCAAGATAGTATTGATGAAATTGCAGGTTTTGTTTTGTCACGACACCTGGACGCATTTAAAGAAATGTCTAACTAAATCACAAACTGACAGTAGAAAATCTGCTGTCAGTTTTCTTGTCTCAAAAGCAAAAAACTTCCCTTGGAAAAGTCCAAGAGAAGTGTAAGTCTTTATACAGTTTTGCAACCCTGTAAAGAATTTCTGGTAAATTTTTGGTAAGTTGGTAAGTTTTCTATTCAGAAATCCCGCAAAAACAACGCTTTTAGAGCCAATTACTTCATCGTAGGGAATAACAAGACATCGCGGATAGTGGTGGTATCAGTGAGAAGCATGACTAAGCGGTCAATGCCGATGCCCAGTCCGCCGGTTGGCGGCATACCGTATTCGAGGGCTTCAATGTAGTCATAGTCGATGCCTGTTGCTTCATCATCTCCCAGTTCTTTGGCAGCAGCCTGAGCCTTGAAGCGTTCCAATTGATCAATTGGATCGTTTAATTCGGTAAAGGCGTTGCCGTATTCATGGCACATGATAAAGAGCTCGAAGCGATCGGTGAAGCGAGCATCATCGGCGTTTTTCTTAGCCAAAGGCGATACTTCAACAGGATGGCCGTAAACAAAGGTAGGCTGAATGAGCGTTTCTTCGACCAATTCTTCAAAGAAGGCATTGATAATGTGACCGACAGAAGTGTAATGTTTTTCAAGCGGTACATTTTTTTCCTCAGCCAAGGCCTCTGCCTCTTTTAAGGTCATAGGCTGCCAGAAATCAACACCCGTTACTTCCTTGATTAAGTCAACAATATGAGCGCGTTTAAAGGGTTCGTTGATTTTGATTTCGGTGCCTTGATATTCGATCGGACCATCTCCTTTGACGGCCTTGGCAACATGCTGAACAATGCCCTCAGTCAAGTCCATAATATCTTCAAAGTCAGCATAGGCCTGATAGACCTCAATGGATGTGAATTCAGGATTATGAGTAGCATCCATGCCTTCGTTGCGGAAGATACGGCCGATTTCATAGACCCGCTCCATGCCGCCAACAATCAGCCGCTTAAGGTGCAGTTCGGTAGCAATCCGAAGCACCATGTCCATATCCTGAGCATTGTGGTGAGTGGTAAATGGTTTTGCAGCAGCGCCGCCGGCCTCATTATGGAGAACAGGTGTTTCCACTTCTAAGAAACCAAGATCATCAAGGTAGCGGCGGATTTCTGAGATGATTTTTGACCGAGTGACAAAGCGATCAAAACTGTCGCGATTGGAAATCAAATCAAGGTAGCGTTTGCGGTAGATGGTTTCAACGTCTGTCAATCCGTGGAATTTTTCAGGAAGGGGACGAAGAGCCTTAGACAGGTGAGTGATATGCGTCGCCTTGATAGAGAGCTCCCCCATATCGGTGCGCATGATTTCTCCTTCAACACCTAAGAAATCCCCAATATCGGCCTTTTTGAAAATCTGATAATTGTCATCACCGACAGTATCTTTACGCACATAAATCTGAATTTGGCCTTGGCGGTCCTGAAGGTGGGCAAAGCCAACCTTGCCTTTGCCGCGTTTGGTCATGAGACGGCCGGCGATAGTGGCTCTTTCATTAATGTCGTGCAGTTCTTCTTTTGATTTGTCAGCATATTTTTCTTTTAATTGACCGGAAGTAGCAGTACGCTCGAAACGTTTGCCAAAGGGATCAATTCCCTGTTCAGAAAGGGCAGCCATTTTTTCACGGCGGACAATCTGTTGGTCATTTAATTCTTCTGTGTGTTGATTTGACATGTTTTCCTCCAAAAAGTTTTCCTATTTATTTTACCATAAAATAAGGACATGTGATATAGGAAAATCTGCGAAAATGCTTTGCTGGAGAGAAAGAGGGTTAAAGAATCGATTTGCTTGTGAAAAATTTTAAAATCAGTTGACAGCAAGGCAGCAGAAAGAATATAATAGATGTAAAGAAATAGTAATATTTTTGCAAACTAATGTTAATTTTTTGATTTAACCATCATCAATGGTTAATGGCGGATTTCTGGGAGGATGACCAATGAAAAAGAAACAGCTTTTTAGCAGTGCTATGATGCTGGGTGCTCTTGTCTTGCCGATGCTTGTGCAAGCAAAAGTAGCAGCAAATGATTTTTATGCTGATCAAACCAATGCTCAGCGTGCTGATATTACCAATTGGGTTGCCAGCACTCCGGACCAGATCAGCAGCAACATATCATCTCAAAATATTAATTTGAATCATTTAAACGGTGAACGTTACATTATTCAGTGGGGTGATACCCTTTGGGGGATTTCGCAGGCAACTGGTATCTCTATCCAAAAGCTCGCCTATGACAATAACATTGCCAATGTAGACTTGATTTATGCAGGGGACGTACTTATTCTGAACCGCGATGGCAAGGTGCCTGCATCTTATACCTATAAAGGAAGCGGACGCTATTGTGCCCATACCTCAATCAATATTAATTTCTACAGCGATAATGATACTGTGATTATTGTTAACAACACCTCTTATTATGAAGATAATCATATTGAGCACAATTATCCTGCTATTGATGATCAAGACGACAGTTCATCATCTTCTGATAAAATGACTAAAGAGAGTACAGATCGTTCTTCAAATGAAGATGACACCGATCAATCAAGTACTGATACTAAAAAGAAGACCAAGCCAAAAGCTAAAGAAAAAACATTAGAGACTGAAGTTTATCAGGATACTGTTCAAGACGAAATGAATAAACTTATGATGGAAGAATCGTCCGAAAAAATCAGCTTTATCTCCCATGATGAGGAAAAATCAGCTGATGCTCAAGTCGAAGATTTGGAAAAAGAAAGCTTATACCAACAGGCTCAAATCATTGAGGTAAACAGCACTGCTCAAACGCAAAAAGCGGCTAAAGAAGCTGCCAAAGCTATTTACGAACAATTAAAGACTGACGGCCATCTGCAAGACTTGACGGATGCTCAGGCGGTCCAGCTGGATGTTTCGGCGGAAAGTAAAACGGAGCTCAGCTTCAATCTAAGTCTTTATAATAAGCCTGAGGAAACAGAGCCAAGCGACACTTCCAGCGATGATGAAAGTGATGTTCCGAATGCAGATACTGATAGAAGCAGTGGCACGGCGGATAGTAATAGCAACGATAACAGCGATGCTGCGGATACTCCGTATAATAATGATACGGATGACTATACAACAGCAGCAGAGCCTTATGAGGAAGAAGACACAACAGAGGCTGTAACAGAAGCGGCTGACGAGTCCTATGATAATCTAGAATAGTGAGGGAAATAATGACTAAACGCAAGCTCATAACTATTATTGCTGCAGCTCTTCTTGGTCTTATCGTTATCGGCGGCGGATTTTATTACTATGCCAGCCATCATGTAGCGAAAATGATTCCGGGGCATGCCTATAAATATTCAAGTGTCCTTAAAGGAGAGAAAAATGACCGTGTAATGTATGTTGCTTTTTCCGGCACTAGTGATAAAGCCATTGTTACCCGAAATAAGGCAGCTGCTTTAAAAGCTGCCCAGAGCGACAGGCAGTTTGAAAAAGTTTATAAGGATCAAAGTACAAGTGCATCTTGGAAATATAAGGCAAACGGCAATAGAGTGACTTTAGGAAAAGTCGAAGATAACAAGCTGTCTCAGTGGCAGTATAACAGCGTATTAGCTTTTGGCAAGCACTTCACTTCAGGCAGTTTTACTTATCAGATTTCCGAAGCCGGCCAAGGGCAAGTAAAGCAAAAGATGCGCTTTGAACAAATTGATTAGCAATCATGAAAAGAGAGATTTATTTTGCATTATTCTGACTGTGAAATAAATCATTAAAGGGGCCTAGTTCTGCAAACAGCTGAACTAGGCCTTTTTAAGTGTCCGGAATTTTTAGACAGAAGAAAGCCTGCCGGTTTTTCTCCTTATTTCAGCTGAAGCTCTGCCAGAGGATGGCTGAGTGCAAAATGAAGGAATAGCTGACAAAGATTTTGAAAAAACACTGGAAAAATAGTATAATTTTTTAGAATTAAGATTTAGAAAGAATGACTTATGATTAGTGCTATTGTTTTTGATGTTGATGACACTATTTATGATCAGCAGGCCCCCTACCGAATTGCTGTGGAAAAATGTTTTCCTGATTTTGATATGACTCAGATCAATCAGGCTTATATTCGTTTTCGCCATTATTCCGACACCGGTTTTCCGCGGGTAATGGCCGGGGAATGGACCACGGAATATTTCCGTTTCTGGCGCTGTGAGCAGACCCTCTTAGAGTTTGGCTACCGGCAGATCAGCGAAGATGAGGGAAATCATTTTCAGGAAGTTTATGAACAGGAACTGGATCAGATTACCATGCTGGATGAAATGCGTCTGACACTGGATTTTCTGAAAGAAAAAAATATTCCCATGGGTGTTATCACCAACGGTCCGACGGAACATCAGCTGAAAAAAGTGAAAAAGTTAGGATTATATGATTATGTCGCCCCTAAACGGGTGTTGGTCAGTCAGGCCACAGGCTTTCAAAAACCGCAGAAAGAAATCTTTAATTTGGCTGCTGAGCAGTTTGATATGAATCCTGATACGACTCTGTATGTGGGCGACTCTTATGATAATGATATCATTGGTGCTCATAACAGCGGCTGGCATTCTATGTGGTTTAATCACCGGGGCCGCCGCTTAAAGGCCGGGACAAAGCCTGTTTTTGATTTGCAGATCGATTCCTTTGAGCAGCTCTATGGAGCGGTAAAAGTTTTGTTTGACCTGCCCAGCCACAAATTTATTTTTGATACAAATGACCGCAGTAATCCTGTCTTACAGCTGGGAATTAATAACGGTCTTATGATGGCTGCCGAACGACTATTAGAAAGCAATATCAGTATTGACAAGGTTGTTATTCTGCTTAGACTGGATAAGAACCAAGAAAAGGTGCTGCGTCTGAAATATGCTAAGTAGAGGCTGCTGAAGCATGCAGTCTGCTTAGTATGAAATACAGTTTGATAAAACTAAAAAGAGAGTGGGCAGAAATCAATTTTTGAATGATTGATTTCTGCCCACTCTCTTATTTTAAGCTGTTCGGTCTGAAATAAACCACTGGACTGTTTCAGGTCACCGCCTTAAAATCAGGACCTGATGAGAACCAAAATTTTCAATTTTTGGGTTACTTCCACTCCCTCTTTTTGAAAAGGTATCAAATGCTTTGTTTTAAAACTGCTTTTTTATAAGACGTATCGTTCCAAGTAATCAGCTCAAAATGTTTGAAGTCTGCTGTTTCTAAAACGGTGACACTGGCATTATCCAGGCCGCCGTCGCGGCGAAACTGAGCAGGCTCACTGCCCAAGAGTGACTGAATGGCCGCTGTCAGTGTAGCGCCGTGGCCCACTAGTAAAATATTTTGCGCCTGCAGATCTTTAAGCGATTTAACAAAGTTGGAGACGCGGTGGGTCACACGATAAACAGACTCGGCGTCAAAAATGGAATGGTTGAACTGTGCCAGATTGTGGCGGAAAGCCTTCATTTGTTTAGGATAGATAGAGCTGACCAAGCTGATCTTTTGGCCTTCCAGCCGGCCCAGATTCCATTCCCGCAGGGTTTTAGTATAGTTGATTTCTGTCGGATAAAGGTTTTCCTTGGTGATAATCTGGCTGGTCAGCTTAGCCCGTTTGAGATCGCTGGAGTAGACTCTGTCAAATTTGATATCTTTCAAATGGCGGCCCAGGAGCTCTAATTCCTTAATAGAACTTGTTAAAAGCGGTGAGTCTCCGCCGGCACCCTGAAAGCGTCCTTCTAAGTTCCACTCAGTTTTTCCATGTCTGACAAAATACAGTTTCACAATTCTTATACTCCTAAATCTAATCAATAATTTCAACACCAAAAGGAAAGAGACTGATACCGGCCATCTTGACCGATTGCAGGGCAAAGGGAATTCCGATAATGGTCAGGCAAAGCACAGCAGCACTGGCCAGATGCAGCAGAGCAAGTTCCCAGCCGACCAGTAAAATCCAGATGACATTCCCTAAGAGACTGGAAAAACGATCTGAAAAAATGATCGTCTTGCCAAAGGGAAAAAGGCCGAAAGAACCGATTTTAAAGCACTGCAATCCAAAAGGAATACCAATAATAGTGACACAGAGCAATAACCCCACAGCATACCAGGCAACAGCAGCCCAAAGTCCGGAACAAAAGAACCAAATAATGTTTCCAAGTATACGCATGCTTACTCCTTAATATCAGCAAATTCAGCATTGACAAATTTAGCCAGAACCTGACTGTCAATACGAATAGACCGGCCGATTTCACCGGCTGATACAATCATTTTTCCTTTTTCAAGGGCGATGCGGTCAATATAGATAGGAAAGTGATGCTTTTGCCTGATGCCGACAGGGTTATTAGCACCGTGAACGTAGCCGGTTGTTTTTTGCAATTCTTTTTGCGGAATCATGCTGACTTTTTTATTGCCAGATATTTTAGCCAGCTTTTTTTCGGACAGGTGTTCTGTGATAGGGATGATTCCAATAATAGTTCCTGTCTTGTCACCTGTCAGAGCCAGCGTTTTAAAAATATCTTCTTTTTTGATGTCCTCCGGCAAATTGCCTTTCAAGGCATTGAGTGCTAAACTGTCATGCTCTATCTGAGCCTTATCCAAAATCTGATCAACCAGTGTTTTTTTCAGCTTGTGCTTCTTGCTCATTTGTATTTTTCCTCAAGTTTGCTCATCCAAAGACCCAAAGCAATACCGGCAGCAAAGCACAAAGCAGCTCCTAAGAAGGTCAGCCAGCTGCTGCCTGCATAAGAGATACTCTCAGTATTTCTTGGATTTGGGATGATAATCAAAAGTGTGCTTGAAATGACAAGTCCTAGGATAAAGTGATAAACGCGGGAATGGTAGTGATTTAAGGCGTAATCCATAGCTTTTGAAAAGAGCAGGACAGCTGCCATACCGCCGATAGCAATCGGTAGGAAAACGCCCGGCAAATCAAGATTTTTAAAGCCGGTCAGCATGGGTGAGTACAGTCCCATGATTAAAAGAAGATTGGACGGGCTGAGTCCCGGCACCAGAACCCCAAGGGCGATAAGAACACCGGCAAGGATAAAGCTTGCAAAATTGGCTGGAATGGTACCGACTAAGTCATTTAAGAAGTAGAGCAGGAGACCGGAAATCAAAAACGTTCCCAGAAGCCATGCCCAATCTGTTCTGTCACGTTTAGACTTTTGCGTGGATTCAGCGAACAGAGTTGGCAGAGTACCGACAATGGTCCCCGTAAAGGCCCAAAGAACAGGGACTTGGTAATTTTCCAGCAGGTATTCTAAAGGTGCAGAAAAAAGAGCTATTCCCAGAATACCGCCGATTCCTACAGGAATGAAGAAGAGAACATTTTTGACAAAATCTTTTGATAAGTGTGCCAGAAATGAAATAATACGTTCATACAGTCCTAAAATAGATGCCAATACTCCGCCGGATACACCGGGCAGAATAAAGCCTAAGGCAATGATAACCCCTTTGATTAATCTTGCTATCCAAGAAATCATGATTTCCTCCAAAATAAATAATATACTTTCCCATTATATCATTTTAAAGCTGATTATAGTAGGCTTGAATCAAATCTAAAAAGTTTTTTACGGAGTAATCGCTGTCAAAAAATTCTGCCGCTGCCGTATTCCAATAGACATCTGGATCTTGGTGGTCTGTCCCGCCTAGATAGCTGGATATCATCTGGTGTGTCCAGACACTTCCTGATGCATCCTTTTGTCCCAGCGTCACCGGCAAGTGATATTTCTTCAACATAAGGGCTGTATAATAAGCCGCATTAGCCAGCTGTCTGGCGAAATCATCTTGGCTGTGCTCGCGAATCATTTCAAACTGCAGGTAATAAGGGTTGCCTTTAGGACCGGCACCCTGAGCCATATAGCGATCATCGGCAATCTGAAAAATACTGTCTTTGTCAATAAAACTGTGAACAAAAACACCGGCTGATTTGTAATTTTCTTCCATGTAAGAAACCTCACTCTGAATAGATGAGCTGTCATTGCCGGTATCGTGGATAATAATGCCCTTTGGCCGGCCGGATGCGCCAAAATAAGTCTTCTTAGCAAACTGTGAGTAGATATCTTTGGTGACTTCGGCATGAGGGTAATTTAAACTGGTGATGTATTGATTGATAGCATTGGTCTGCTGAATGTAAAGGTTTTTAGCATCAAGGTAGTAGCTGCGTCCCTTTAATTTTATCTTAGCCAGAGTGACCTGCCTGCCTTTGAAGTTTGTCAGAAAATAGCCTTCCACCTGTACGGTAGCACTTTGCTCCAATTTGTCAGCACCCAGATCGAATAAATAAGGATAGAGAGCCGGCGAAGAGTCGGCTGCAACAATGGCTGTCTGCTTGACTTCATAAGAGGCAGAGACATGAAAGCGATGCTGGTAAAGAAAAAGACCAAGTCCCAGAAAAACAAGTAAAGTGCTTGCAAGGATAAGGTATTTAATCTGCTTTTTCTTTTTTTGCTGCCGACTGCGCCGGCGTTTCACTGCAGGATGTTTTTTGCTTTTTCGTTTTTTAGCCATATCATTATAATAGCACGATTGCCTTAAAAAATAGCTATAAAAAAGTGAGGCATGACTATTTATAGTCAAAGAGCAGTGCTTCTTTTTGGCATAGAAAAACTCCCCTTACTCGTTTCCGGTGAAATTTTGTTTGTCACCGTCCGCTGTGAGGGGAGTAGATTATTTGTTCCAGACTTTGTATTTTTACATTTTAGCCATTTGTTATCTGATGTTTTTCAGCTCTTGTTCTTAGTCTTAGGCAAAAAGAACTGCGGCTGACTTGGCACGAGGACAAGCAAAACCAAAATAACCACTAGGAAGGTAAACAGTCCCGCACTGCCATTGACAGTAAAAGAGTACCAAAAAGGAGACATTCCTTTGGGTGCGTAACTTCCCCAAAAGATGAACCCGGCGATGTAATGGCAGATATACCGACTGAGGGTAGCGATAAAAGCACCGATAATGGCATAAGACAGCGCTTTTGTCTTCTTTCCTTTGTTAAGAGCCTGTTGAAAAGGAGCTTGCATAAATCCGGCAAAACCCATGCACAGAAAAGCAAGGAGATATTCCAGAATGACCTGAGAAAAACTTAGATAGTAGACCTTTGCCAAAAGAAAATGCAGCAGTCCCCAGAGCAGGCCGGATAAAATCCCGTACTTAGCTCCTCTTCTTAAGGCGAAGATGATGAGCGGAATGGCTCCAAAAGATGGTGTAAACCAACTGGCAAAATCAGGCAGGAGTGACAGGACCATAGCTAAAGCAGCAGCCAGAGCCGCTTCAACCAGAATGACTGAATTTTTGGACATAAAAAGACCCCCTTCATTCAAGGAGTCTGCATGTGTTAATTTCATCAATTAGTCACATCCCCACGCTAGTATTAACTAGATCAGGTCCATAGGATTTTGCAAAAGGCAATCTCAGCTAAGAAGCACTCCTTGTGATATTCTATTAACTACATTATATGACGGAACCTAGCAGCTGTCAAGCTTATTCATTAAGCGGCCCGAATAATTTTTCATAAGTTGCTTTTGTGTCTTTGTTGACGGCAATTTGATTGAGATCCAGCGTGTGTTTAAACCCTTGCAGCTGTCCCTGAGAAGTGTATTGATGCAAGTCATAGTTTAATTTGGTCTTTGGAACAGCCTCAAAGTAGCCTGAGTCTGTGCCGTAAGTCGGTATCCAGATAGCATCAAAGCCTTTGGTGGAAATGCTGTGCTCTTCCATGAAATAAGTACCGATATAGATGCCTACATTTTCGGCACCGAGGCGTTTCAATTCATCACGGAAAGCTTTAACACCTTTATTCATGTCGGACATGGTTTTTTCTTCAACATCAAGCCAGTAGAAAGTCGGATTGTAAGGCGAAGCATTTTTATAGAAAGTTTTAGCTTCAGCTTTCATCTTCTTGACATTAGACCCGCGGACATAGGCGTAGACAGCTACAGGAATGCCTCGTTTTTGGAATTCTTCAATATGTGTCTTAAACGATTTATCAACTCCGGAACTGTGAGCAGCATTGTTCTTTTTAGCAATACCTGAGCCTCCCTGAACACGGATAATGGCACCCGATATGTTATTAGACAGGGTGTCATAATCAATTTCGCTGGGCAGCTGCCAGCCGGAGATATCAATAATCGGATTAAGAGTAAAAGTGTCTCCATCTGCATTTGTTTTTGGCTTCTTTGCAGTTTGTTCAATTTCAGGGATTGATTTTTTAGCAGCGGCTAATTCTTTTTGCCGCGCATTTTCCGAACGAATATTGCCCAAAATTAACAATAAACCGAACAAACTGAAGAAAGCTAGAACAAAGACAGGCTTAATTCTTCTTCTCATCTCCCTTATTTTAACGTAAAGTTTGGAAAAAAGCAAAATATGTCTGCTTTAGAGCACGAGGTATAGTTATTAGTTATAGAAAATCATAATATATTTATATTTTACAGCTATAGGAACAGATGATAAAATGAGAGATAATCATTTCTATCTATTTGATAAGGAGCAAAAAATGACAAAAAAATATTTTGAACACGTTGGCAGCTTTTTACGCCCAGAAGCTCTGAAAAAAGCACGGGAAGAATTTGAAGCTGGAAAAATTTCCAAAGAAGAACTGCGGGCCGTTGAAGATCGGCTGATCAAAGAATTGGTTGATAAGGAGATAGCAGCGGGACTTGAGAAGGTAACTGATGGTGAATTCCGCCGTGCTTACTGGCACTTAGATTTTTTCTGGGGCTTTCAAGGAATTGACCATGTTCAGGCGGCAGAAGGCTACCACTTTCATGATGAGACAACCAAGGCTGATTCGGCCCTGATTGCCGGAAAGATAAGCGGAGAAAACCATCCTTTTGTTGCCGATTATAAGTTCTTATATGATCTCCTTGCTGATAAGGAAGGTGTCGAAGCCAAATACACAATTCCGGCACCGGCACAGTTCTATTTTGAATTGATCCGCGATGCTGAGCATGTCGCAAAATTAAAGGAAGTTTATCCTGATTTTGCTGCATTGAGGCAGGATATCAAAAAAGCTTACCTGACAGTCATAGAAGATCTATATAAGGCTGGTCTGAGGACGCTTCAGGTAGATGACTGCACCTGGGGAACCTTGGTTGACGAAGCCTTTTTGACAGCTTGGGGTGCTCCGCAGGATAAAAGCTCTAAACAAGTCAGAGATGAATTGGCAGATATTTTTCTGACCTTAAATAATGATGTCTATCAAAATGTTCCGGACGGTTTGCAGGTCAATACTCATGTCTGCCGAGGCAACTATCATTCAACATGGGCTTCATCAGGCGGATACGGTCCGGTTGCGCATGAACTGTTTGGCGAAGAAGCAGCAAAAACTTACTTTTTAGAATTTGACAGCGAGCGTGCAGGCGGTTTTGAACCGTTAGCAGATTTCAGGGATCCGGATAAGGTGGCTGTCCTTGGCTTGATTACGTCAAAGGATGCTAAACTTGAAGATAAAGAGGCTGTCATTGCCCGTCTTAAAGAGGCCAGCCAGTATTTGCCGCTGGATCAGCTTTGGCTGTCCACACAGTGCGGGTTTGCCTCAACAGAAGAAGGAAATATCTTGACAGAGGAAGATCAATGGGCTAAATTAGAACTTGTAAAAGAAATTATTGATGACGTTTGGGGATAATATGCCGCTTCAAAAAATTAGCCGCGTTGCGATTTTGTCAGCATTAGCGATTGTTTTGCGAATCGCTTTTGCCGGTCTGCCCAATATTCAGCCGATAACTGCCATCTTTTTAGTATGCGCAGTTTTTTACGGATTTTGGGAAAGCTTTTTGATTATGTCTGTAACAATGCTGGTTACCAGTTTTCTGCTGGGCTTCGGCCCTTGGGTTTTAGGACAGATTATTGGTTTTGGCAGCATCTTATTCTTATGGAAATTCATTTGTTATCCCCTGACAAAGTCTTTGCGGCTTGGCAGCATAAATCAGATAATTCTGCAGGCTGTTTTGGCAGGTCTGCTGAGCGTTATCTACGGTATCGTTATTGATGCTTACTCAGCCTTACTGTTTGCAGCTCCACTCCTTGCTTATATTTTGGCTGGCATGACGTTCAATCTGATGCATGCTGTGTCAACGGTACTCTTTTATCCCATTATTTTATCCATTTTTAGGAGATTATTATCCAATGAAAAAACTATATGAATTTTTAGTCTTAACCGGAATCGTTCTCTTTCTAGCAGCTTGCAGCGACAGCGAAAGTAACAGCAGAGCCAAGACGTCTGAAGACTTTCAGGTCAGGCTGATTGTTAAGACCGGTTCGGATAAAACTGACGAAAAAGTTTCCTTTAAAAAGGGAGACACAGTGATGGACGTGCTGAAAGCTAACTACAAAGTGAAAGAAAAGGGCGGCTTCATCACAGCCATTGACGGCCTGTCCCAGGATAAGAAAACCGGACGTTACTGGATGTTTGATGTAAACAATAAATTAGCCTCTAAATCTGCTGATAAGATTAAGGTCAAAGACGGCGATAAAATTGAATTTTACCAGAAAGTTTACAAAGACAAAAAGTGAAGCAGCTGTGCTTTTGACTATGAAAGCGCACCAATACCAGAGAATTCATTTACTTTTTTGATAAAAGTGATATGATAGAAAATAACAATTTAAAGAAGGGAATTGCATTTCGTGACAGTCAGTAAATTAGAGAGCAGAAATGATAAAGAGGCCATCGCCGAAGAAATCAGCATTCTTACTGAATTATTGGATGATGTTACCAAGAAAATGATAGGAAAGGATAGTTTTGATAAGATTACTCTCTTAAAAACATTATCCGCTGAAGGAAAGCATCAGGATTTAGAGCAAGCCATCAAGCAGCTCAATAATGACGAGATGGTTGTGGTTTCACGTTATTTTGCAATTTTGCCGCTTTTGATTAATATCTCTGAAGATGTTAATTTGGCTTATGAGGTCAATTATCAAAACAACAATGATATTGACTATCTTGGCAAGATATCTGCAACGATTGATCTGGTTTCTGAACAGGACAATGCTCAGGAAATTTTAGAAAATGTCAATGTCGTACCGGTTTTAACAGCCCATCCGACTCAGGTGCAGCGCAAGACCATGCTGGATTTGACCAATCAAATTCATGAGCTTTTGCGCAAGTATCGCGACGTTAAGCTTGGTTCGATCAACAAGGCAAAATGGTATGATGACCTGCGCCGCTATGTTGAGCTGATTATGCAGACAGATATTATCCGCGAGAAAAAACTCAAAGTTACCAATGAAATCACTAATGTCATGGAATACTACAATTCCTCTTTGATCAAGGCTGTTACTAAATTCAGCACTCAATACAAACAGCTGGCTCAGCAAAAAGGGATTGATCTGGATGGCGCAAAACCGATTACCATGGGAATGTGGATCGGCGGTGACCGTGATGGCAATCCTTACGTAACGGCTGAAACCTTAAAAATATCCGCTCTGGTTCAAAGTGAAGTCATTTTGAATTACTATATCAGCAAACTGTCAGACCTCTATCGGACGTTTTCTCTGTCTACCAGTCTTTCTACGATCAGCGAGGCTGTCAAAGAGATGGCGGCTCGTTCGACAGATGTTTCCATTTACCGTGAAAAAGAGCCTTACCGTAAAGCTTTTCACTACATCCAGTCAAGATTGCAGGAAACCTTGGCTTACTTGAAAAAAGGGGACTTTTCTAAAGAGGAGCCTGATTTAGAAGTTGCTGAAAATCAACAGATTCGTCCTTATCAAACAGCTCAGGAATTTCGGGATGACTTAGAGCTCATCAAGAAATCTCTCTTGGAAAATAATGACTCTGCTTTGGTTACCGGTGATCTGACCGAAGTGATTCAGGCCGTTGATGTGTTTGGTTTCTTTTTGGCCTCCATTGATATGCGTCAGGATTCGAGTGTCCACGAAGCCTGTGTGGCAGAGCTGCTGGCTTCGGCTAACATTGTGAAGGACTACAGCAGTCTGTCTGAAGACGAAAAATGTCAGGTTTTGCTTCATCAGCTCTTAGAAGATCCTCGGATTCTTTCGGCTACTCATGTTGAAAAATCGGAGCTTCTGCAAAAAGAGTTGGCTATCTTTAAAACAGCCAGACAGCTGAAAGATGCTCTCGGTGAAGACGTCATTAAGCAGCACATCATTTCGCATACCGAAAGTATTTCCGATATGTTTGAACTGGCAGTCATGCTTAAGGAAGTCGGTCTGGTTGACACGGAAAAAGCGCGTGTTCAGATTGTTCCTCTGTTTGAAACGATTGAGGATTTGGATAATTCGCGGGATATTATGAAGCAGTATCTGGATTATGCTATTGTCAAAAAATGGATTGCTGCCAATAATGGCTACCAAGAAATTATGCTGGGCTATTCTGATTCTAACAAGGACGGCGGCTACCTGTCTTCCGGCTGGACCTTGTACAAGGCCCAAAATGAACTGACAGAAATCGGTCTGGATAAGGGTGTGAAAATCACTTTCTTCCATGGCCGCGGCGGAACAGTCGGCCGCGGGGGCGGACCTTCTTACGAAGCGATTACGTCACAGCCTTTTGGCTCTATTAAAGATCGTATCCGCCTGACAGAACAAGGTGAAGTCATCGGCAACAAGTACGGCAACAAAGATGTCGCCTATTATAACTTGGAGATGCTGGTGTCAGCAACTCTGGATCGCATCGTGACAAGGAGAATTGTTGATGCTGAAAATCTGGTCGGCTACCGTCAGATTATGGACGAAGTTGTGGCAGACAGCAATGCGATTTACCGCGACCTTGTTTTTGGCAATGAGCATTTCTATGATTATTTCTTTGCAGCCAGTCCGATTCGGGAAGTTTCCAGTTTAAATATCGGCTCACGTCCTGCAGCCCGTAAAACAATTACAGAAATCAGCGGTTTACGTGCCATTCCTTGGGTCTTCTCATGGTCGCAAAATCGGATTATGTTTCCCGGATGGTACGGTGTAGGCTCGGCTTTCAAACATTTCATTGATAAAGATGAAAAAAATCTGGCTACGCTGCAGGAAATGTATCGATCCTGGCCGTTCTTCCATTCTCTTTTGTCTAATGTTGACATGGTTCTGTCAAAATCAAATATGAACATCGCCTTTGAGTATGCCAAACTTTGTCAGGATGAAGAAACAAAAGAAGTCTTTAACACGATTTTGGATGAATGGCAGCTGACAAAGAATATTATTTTAGCTATCGAAAATCACGAACATCTTTTGGAGGACAACAGCTATCTGCAAGCCAGTCTTGATTCCCGCCTGCCTTATTTCAATGTCTTAAACTATATTCAAATTGAATTGATTAAGCGTCAGCGCCGCGGTGAGCTGGGTGAAAATTTAGAAAATCTGATTCATATCACCATCAACGGTGTTGCGACCGGTCTGCGCAATTCCGGTTAATCAGCGCCCTGTAGCAGACAGTCAAAATTAAAATTTTACTGAAAATGAACCGCACCTCAAACGTTAGGCCTAAAATCTAACGATTGGGGTGTTTTTTCTATGCAGGTAAGTGCCGGGGTAAAATTGCTTTGCTGTCTGTTAATTTTTGTTTGGCTCTCTTCTTTGTTTTAAATCCAAAAGATGGTATAATGCTAATGTTAGATTTGTAAGATATTTTGAGGAAAACGTATGAAAATTGATAAGCGGCACCTGCTGAATTATTCGATACTGCTACCCTATTTGATTTTATCAGTTTTGGGACTGATTATTGTCTATTCAACGACTAGTGCCAACTTAATTCAGAATGGCTTGAATCCCTTTCGCTCGGTTATAAACCAAGGTGTTTTTTGGATTATTAGCCTGCTCGCCATTCTTTTTATTTACCGGCTGAAATTAAATTTCTTAAAAAACAGCGGTGTTTTGACCATTGTGATGCTGATAGAAGCCCTACTGCTGATTATCGCCCGTTTCTGGACTCAGGAGGTCAACGGAGCGCACGGCTGGATCGTTCTGGGACCAATCAGTTTCCAGCCGGCGGAGTATTTAAAAATCATTATGGTTTGGTTCCTGGCCTTTACCTTTGCCAGACGCCAGCAAACCATTGAAGTCTATGATTATCAGGCCTTGACTAAGCGTAAATGGCTGCCCAAACAGCTGAGTGATTTGAAAGATTGGCGCTTTTATTCTTTGGTCTTAATCTTTTTAGTGGCAGCGCAGCCGGACTTGGGAAATGCAACGATTATTGTTTTGACAGCTGTTGTGATGTATTCAGTCAGCGGTGTCGGCTACCGTTGGTTTTCGGCTCTGCTGACCGGAATTATTGCCTTATCGGCCGTTTTTTTGGGCATCATCAATATGGTTGGTGTCAAAACCATGAGCAGGGTCCCTGTTTTTGGCTATGTGGCTAAACGCTTCAGTGCCTTTTTCAATCCCTTTCAGGATGTTACCGACTCAGGGCACCAGCTGGCTAATTCTTATTATGCGATGAGCAATGGCGGCTGGCTGGGCCGCGGCTTGGGAAATTCCATTGAAAAACGCGGCTACCTGCCGGAAGCGCAGACAGACTTTGTGTTTTCTATTGTTATTGAAGAATTAGGACTGATTGGTGCCAGCTTGATTCTGGCCTTGATTTTCTTTTTGATTTTGAGAATTCTTTTGGTCGGTATCAAAGCTAAAAGTCCCTTCAATTCAATGATTGCTCTGGGTGTTGGCGGCATGATGCTCATGCAGGTCTTTGTCAATATCGGCGGTATATCCGGTCTCATTCCTTCAACGGGAGTTACCTTTCCTTTCCTGTCGCAGGGCGGGAACAGCCTCTTGGTTCTCTCAGTGGCTATCGGCTTTGTTTTAAATATTGATGCCAACGAGAAGCGAGAAGAAATTTATCGGGAAGTAGCAGAGGCAGAGCGAAATACTGATGATGTTTTTGTCGCGTCTCAGGAAGAAATCTACGAAGAGCTCTATAATGAGTGAGCTGCCGGATGAACAATTTAAACAGAGGATTGGATTTGCAATGTGCAAAAACAGGCCAATCCTCTTTATTTTTTGTGCACCATTGAGCAGCGGCAAAAATGTCAAGCCAGGAAAAGAAGGAGTTGCCTGTTTTTTACCTGCTTAAGGCTGATTTTAGCATTCTTCAGAAAAAAAGATAGAGACATACATATAAAATGCTTGCATTTTCAGTGTAATTTGTTAAAATAATAAGGTAAAGTTAGACTGTATTGCCTACCGTCTATCTATAAAATATATTTTATTGGAGGCTTTTCCCAAAATGGCAAAAGAAAAATACGATCGTAGTAAACCACACGTTAACATTGGTACTATCGGACACGTTGACCATGGTAAAACTACTTTGACAGCTGCAATCACAACAGTTCTTGCACGTCGTCTTCCCAGCGCAGTAAATCAACCTAAAGATTACTCATCAATCGATGCTGCTCCAGAAGAACGCGAACGCGGTATCACAATCAATACTGCACACGTTGAGTATGAAACAGCTAAACGCCACTATGCTCACATCGACGCTCCAGGACACGCGGACTATGTTAAAAACATGATCACTGGTGCCGCTCAAATGGACGGAGCTATCCTTGTAGTAGCATCTACTGACGGACCAATGCCGCAAACTCGTGAACACATCTTGCTTTCACGTCAAGTTGGTGTTAAATACCTTATCGTCTTCATGAACAAAGTTGACTTGGTTGATGATGAAGAATTGCTTGAATTGGTTGAAATGGAAATCCGTGACCTTCTTTCAGAATACGATTTCCCAGGTGATGACATTCCAGTTATCCAAGGTTCAGCTCTTAAAGCTCTTGAAGGTGATACTGAACAAGAAGATGTTATCATGAAACTTATGGATACTGTTGATGAATACATTCCAGATCCAGAACGTGATACTGATAAACCATTGCTTCTTCCAGTCGAAGACGTGTTCTCAATTACCGGACGCGGTACTGTTGCTTCAGGACGTATCGACCGTGGTACTGTTAAAGTCAATGATGAAGTTGAAATCGTTGGTATCCGTGACGAAATTCAAAAAGCTGTTGTTACTGGTGTTGAAATGTTCCGTAAACAGCTTGATGAAGGTCTTGCCGGTGATAACGTCGGTGTACTTCTTCGTGGTATCCAACGTGATGAAATCGAACGTGGTCAAGTTCTTGCTAAACCAGGTTCAATTCATCCACATACTAAATTCAAGGGTGAAGTTTACATCCTTACTAAAGAAGAAGGCGGACGTCATACTCCATTCTTCAACAACTACCGTCCACAGTTCTACTTCCGTACAACTGACGTAACTGGTTCAATCGAATTGCCAGCAGGTACTGAAATGGTTATGCCTGGTGATAACGTTACTATCGACGTTGAATTGATCCACCCAATCGCCGTTGAACAAGGTACTACTTTCTCTATCCGTGAAGGTGGACGTACTGTTGGTTCAGGTATCGTTTCAGAAATCGAAGCTTAATCAAAAGCAATTAAGTTTTCCCAGATAACAATTTAAGTCAGACAACTTATCTTGTAAAAGAGTCTCGTAGGAGACTCTTTTTTTGGTGTTCTTAATAGACAGCAGCAGTCAAGAGTTTTGTAAAATACTTTCTTAATCTTTCAATCACCCTGAATTTATGGTAAAATAGACAATGTAAATAAAAAATGGAAGAGGTATGTGAAATGTCACGTAAACCAATTATTGCCGGAAACTGGAAAATGAACAAGACAGCTGCTGAAGCTCGTGAATTTGTTGATGCTGTTAAAAACAATATTCCTTCAAATGAGCTTGTTGATACCGTTGTCGGTGCACCTGCATTGTTCCTTGAAGGGATGAAAAAAGGTGTCAGAGACACTGAATTGCAAGTAGCTGCTCAAAACTGCTACTGGGAAGATTTCGGTGCTTTCACCGGTGAAACAAGTCCGGCAGCTCTTGAAGCTCTCGGTGTAGAATATGTTATCATCGGTCACTCAGAACGCCGTGAGTACTTCCATGAAACAGATGAAGAAATCAACAAAAAAGCTCATGCTATCTTCAACCATAACATGACTCCAATCCTTTGCTGCGGTGAGTCTCTCGAAACCTATGAAGCTGGTAAGACAGCTGAATGGATTGAAGGTCAAATTACAGCTGACCTTAAAGATTTGACTGCTGAGCAAGTGTCTAACTTGGTTATCGCTTACGAACCAATCTGGGCTATCGGTACTGGTAAATCAGCTGACGCTAACATTGCTGATGAAATCTGCGGTGTTGTTCGTGCAACTGTCGAAAAACTTTACGGCAAAGAAGTAGCTGAGGCTGTTCGTATCCAATACGGCGGTTCTGTAAAACCTGAAAACGTTGCAGAATACATGGCAAAAGAAAACGTTGACGGAGCTCTTGTCGGCGGTGCATCTCTGCAGGCTGACAGTTTCCTTGCTCTTCTTGACTTTGTAAAATAAGCTTTGATTAAATTCGTTAATCTAAAAAACAGCTTCAAGGAGCTGTTTTTTTAATATAGAAAAGCGGACTTTGCACTGATGCTTTTTCTCATCAAACTTAAAAAAATGGGGTCAAGTACACCTCTCAAGAGCGTACTTGGCTCCATTTTTTATCGTCTTAAGATTTTTTTGATTGTGTTTAAGATCTTATATTTCAGCGGTTTTGGATAGTAGCGAAAAGTTCCCATCTTACGGACGATGTAGCCGTTGAAATTCTGTTTAAATCGCAGGACACCGTCAGAACCGTCAAAAATTCCCATAATACCTAAAAGGTTATAGAAGGTGATACCGCGTTTAAGAGCTTCCAGCATGACGTGTTCCTGCAGAAGTGCAGGAGCATAAAATTTATTAAATTCCGGATAAGATCCTGAAAAGAGGTAGACCGCTTCCTGAGGAGTGTAGACAAAGAGGCTGCCGGCTAGAATAACATCTTCATCGCCATACTTATCAAGAAGTTCCTGAGCTTCTTTTTTGCGGGTTGTGAAGGTGTCAAATTGACTGGAGAATTCACGCAGCTGATTGTGCTTTTTCTCGGAGTGAGGATTTTTTTCAAGGTCAGCCTTGAGCTTAGCTATTTTGGTTCCTAATTTATCTTGACTTTGCTGGAGATGGTCAAAGTAGTCTTGAAAATTAAGACTGGCCACCATGAATTCAGCCTGATCGCCAAAACTGTCATAGAAGTCCTGATAGTAGCTCAGCTCCTTATCTGTGTAGTCGCGGCGATCAGAGGTGGCAGAAGTGATGTCCTTAAAGAGGTGGAGCTCCTCACGCTTTAATTTTCGAAGTTTGGTACCGAAAGTCTTAGCTTTTTTGACTAAGGGGCGTCCCTTTTTGCTGAAGGATTTGAGGAGGGTCTGTTCACTTAGACCTGATAAATCTTTGACATAGTGCCAGTTGCCTTCACCGCCGGGATAGCCTGTCTGAAGTCCGTCAAAATCATAGCCAAGGTCAGTTAGTTGCGTGATGAGTTCTTTTTTCTCAGCTTCTGTTGCCTGGCCGTTGCTGTCGAAACTTTGATAGGTATCATAGGGTTTGATGAGGAACTCTAAAGCACCTCTTTTTTTGACATAATCTTTTAAATCTCGGTAAAAATCACTCAGATGGTCATGAGCAGTGATGACAGGACCGCAGTTAATTTCAAAATAACGGCCGCCGGTCATGGGCATGCTGTATAAAATAGCAGAGATTTCAATGTTTTCCTGCTCTTTCCAGGCGATATAGTCAATATCATAGCCTCTTTTAGCAAGAAGCTCAGCCATTTCCAAGGTCTGCATGAACGATTTTTGCTGGGCTTGTTGAATATGGTCTGCAAATTCATCTTTTGAAATGCTTTGTAAGGACATCAGTGCTTGCTCCTTCGTTTTTTGCGCAGTGTATAGGCAGCATTAGCTAATTTATAGAGAGGACTGACCGGTAAATTAAACTCACCGATAAACTCCTCAATTTCAGGTTTGAATTTTGACTTGAAACTGTACAGTCCGCCGGAGAGGTCGTTTTCGATACCGCCCATGTTCTGCCAGTCATTGCCTCTTTCAAAGGCATGCTGGGCAGTTGAAAACCAAGTGTAGATAGCTGCCTGATAGCGGCGGAAGGTTTCATCCATGCCGGCATAGACATTTTCAGAAGTACCGCCGAATTCAAGAGACAGGGTGCCGGACAGCGGAACCCTGTCCTTACCATCCTTTAATTGCTCTTTCAAGAAAGCTGTCTCATCTGCTAAACGCTCGATTTCTTTTTTGGTATTTTCAACCTTGCCGGGCTTAACCTTGTCACCATAATTGGCTAGGGTCTGCTCAGCCTTGTTCTTTTGGTCTTCCAGCTCGTTTAGACGCTCTTTTAGATCCAGTGTTGCTAAGGTAATGTAAGACTGGTTGGGGTAGGTGTCCAGAAGCTTTTTATAGTAGTCAATTCCTCTGAGGTGGATACTTTTGCGGTCTTCCGTTTTTTTCATAAGAAAGGCAAAGTCTTCCAAAAGGTCATAATCGCCGAACTGGATGGCAACCCCTTTATTTTTGGCCGTGCGAATAGACTGGCGGATTTTTTTGGACAGATTGCTCTCAGCAAAATCTTTGGCATAGATATTGGCCTGAAAGCGCGGCTGAATGGTCTCTCCCATATCAGCTGTCTGTCCCAGCCACTCACAGCCCAGTTTTTCAAGATTTTTGATAATACCCTGAGCCTGAGGATTGCTGACAGGCTCTTCATCAACAGGATGATGATTCAGCAAAATAAAAGGATCAAACTTGATAAAAAGAGCCCGCTTAGTTTTAGCGTATTTTTTCAGGGAGCTTAATACAAAGCTCAGCAATGCCGTGTCCTCATAGTCCATAATCGGTCCGCGGGGGATGTAAAGCATGGACATGCCCATGGGCAAAGGCTTGATGAGGATAGCAGCAGCAGATAGAAGTTTACCGTCTTCGTAAAAACCGATGCGCTCGCTTTTCCAGTTATCTTTAACATGGGCCCAGCTGGCACTTTGCAGCAAGTTAGTCTGCGGGCTCTCCTGAACAAAACGGTCATGTTCTTCAGCCGGGATACCGATTTTATAAGTGTACATTAGTTTAAAACCCACTCTCTAAGGGCGTAGGCAACGCCGCTTTCGTTATTTGATTTAGTGATATACTTAGCTATTTTTTTAAGTTCAGGGATACCATTTTCCATAACAACAGGGTTACCAACAGCTTCAAGCATGGGGCGGTCATTTTCTTCATCACCGATTGCCATGGTTTCATCTTTGCTGAGCCCCAGTTTTTGTGCTAATTGATTGACAGCAGTTCCCTTGCTGACCTTTTTATTCATAAATTCTAAGTAAAAAGGACGTGATTTAACGATGGTATAATGCTGGTAAAAGCTGGCCGGAATCTTGGCAATGGCTGCGGCTAAAACATCAGGCTCATCAATCATCATGATTTTGACAATTTCTTTGTCAGTCATCTCTTCAGGCGTACGGTAATAGACCGGCATATTGACCAAGCTGGCCTCACGGACAGTATATTTGCCGATATTGCGGTTGGCTGTATAGATGCCTTCTTTGGTGATAGCATGCATGTGTACGCCTAATTTACGGCTGAGCAGCTCAATATCAAGATAGTCCTCATAAGCCAGAGGTTCTTTGACCAAAACCTCACCTGTAGTCGTATCCTGTACCAAACCGCCGTTAAAGGTAATAACGTAATCGCCTTGGTTTCTGAGATTGAGTTCTTCTAAAAGTCCTGTGACACCGGCGATAGGACGGCCGGTAGCGATAACAATTTTGACCCCTTTTTTCTTAGCGTCCTGAATGGCTGAAAAGACCTCCGGTGTCACTTCTTGTTTGTTATTAAGCAGGGTGCCGTCAATATCAACAGCAACTAATTTAATTGACATAAGTTTTCCTAATTTCTAAATACAATTTCTACAGACTATCTTACTAAAAATCACGCTTTTTGTCATGCTGATGAGAAGAATTAATCTTCAGGATGGACAAGAAAAAACAGACACCGCTGGCTTTATCTGTTTAAACTGGCAGCAAAGTGTAAGGGAAGCGAAAGCTTTCGGCTAGTTTGGTCTGTCAGGTATGGTCAGGTGCTTGTTTTTGATGTAGCTGGCAAAGGTTTCTTTGGCTTCGGCAAACAAATCATCTTTGATCAGCATCTCTTTTGGGAAATAGAAGCGCCGATCACCGTGTATTGTCCCCGACAGGGTACGAACAAGCGGAGACAGCGTTGACAGCTCGGCAATGGATCCGTCTTCCTGCAGCATTTCAATTTGGGTCCGTGGATTTTTGACATCCGGCTTGTAAACATCATAAGGCAGATCAAAATTAAGGTGGACGGCAGTGTAGTAATCGGGATCAAAACCAAGTGAGCGGACAATGTTTCTCAGTTTATCCAGTTCAGACAGCTTGTCCTCATCAAAAGTAATGGATTTGAAGACCTTGCGATTAACAAAGCGGCCGGCCAGATCGGCCAAGATCTTATCACCGCTGTTCATCCAGGTCTGAAAATAAGTGTTCATAACGCCGTCATCCAAGCTGAGGTAGTCCTCCAGAGTAACGGTATTTTCAAAAAAAGGAACGAGATGGGGCGATGTGATAGTAAAGAATTCTTTTTCTCTCGGATAGAGATATTTAGCGCGCTTGAGGAGATTTTGCAGCAGCACTTCCATAGCTCGGCTGGCCGGATGAAAGTAAACCTGCATATACATCTGGTAACGGCTGATGATGTAATCTTCAACAGCGTGCATGCCGTCTCTTGAAAAGGCAATACCATTTTCCATCGGCCGGATAACCCGCAGGATTCGGGTCAAATCAAAGGCACCGTAACTGGCACCGGTAAAGTAGGAATCCCGCAGTAAATAATCCATACGGTCAACATCAATTTGACTGGAAATCAGCTGCTCTACCTGTTTATTCGGGTAGGTGTGGTTGATAACACTGGCCACCTTATCAGGAAAATCAAGGGAAACACCACGTAAAATATGGTTGATTTCTGTTTCCGGACTCAATATAATCTGCTGGGTAATGGCTTCGTGATCGGTGTCAAAAAGTCTTTCAAAGGTATGCGAATAAGCCCCGTGGCCAATATCATGAAGAAGGGCCGCCGTCATGGTCAAGAGCGATTCACCCTTATCCCAGGTCTCAGGATATTTCTTGTCAAAAATATTCGTGACGCGTCTGGCCAGATAATAAACTCCCAGACAATGCGAAAAACGGCTGTGTTCGGCACCGTGGAAAGTAAAGCTGGAAGAACCGAGCTGTTTGATGCGGCGCAGCCGTTGAAATTCTTTGCTGTTGATGAGATCATAAATGACCTCGTCTTCGACAGGAATATAATTATGAACAGGATCGCGAAATACTTTTTCATTCATACTTCCATTATAACAAAAATTGTTTAGAATGCCTGTTTTCTGGGTATCAGCAATAGAAAAAATTTCTTTTTGTATTTACGGATTTCTCAATTTGCATTATAATGAATGAATGACAAACAATTTAATACTGCATGTCATTCAGCTGCTCCTGTTTACCCTGATTATCGGAATTATGGGAACTATTTTATTACATGCCAAAAAACATCGAATTAATTTAAAAGAGAAATTTTTAACAGGCTTTTGGATTGGCTATCTGACTGATCTTCTTGATACTTTGGGAATCGGTACCTTTGCTACGACAACAACTCTGTTTAAAGCAACAAAATTAGTCGAAGACGACCGACAAATACCAGCCACCATGTCAACGGCTCATGTGATCCCTGTTTTGGTAGAGGCACTTTGTTTTGTAACGATTGTCAAGGTCGATATTACAACGTTGGTCTGTATGGCTGCAGCTTCCTTTACCGGCGCCTTTGTTGGCAGCCGTATTACCAAAAACTGGAATACCCGGCAGGTACAGCGTGTGCTGGGGATTCTGCTGATTATTGCGGCTTTGGTGATGGTCTACCGGATGCTGACTAATCCGGGAGCCGGCATCTCATCTGATGTCCGCGGTTTAACAGGTATCTGGCTTCTGGTGGGGATTATCTTTGACTTTGTCATCGGTATGCTGATGACTATGGGTCTTGGCAACTATGCGCCCGAGCTGATTTTCTTTTCGTTAATGGGAATCAACCCTTCCATTGCTCTGCCGGTGATGATGCTGGATGCGGCGATGATTCTGACTGCCAGTTCCTTAGAGTTCATCAAGTCTGACCGCGTGCATTGGCCGGGAACACTGGGAATTATTATAGGCGGAATTCTCGGCGTTTTGACCGCAGCCTTTTTCCTCAGCAGCTTAGATATTAATAATCTTAAGGTTCTGGTTATTTTCATTGCTCTGTTTACCGGGGGAACCCTGCTGCGCTCTTCCATTATCAAAAGATAAGCTGGCAAAAAAGCAATGAAAGAAAGTCAAAAGATAGGAGACAGTATGCAGCTTCATTTACGAAATGAAATTGATTTGGACGGTGACATTGAAGTCATTGAAGAGTCTTATCCTGTTGATGTGACAGAAAAAAATGGCTTTCATTACTTGGTATTTGTTAATGAAGAAGATGAAAAAGTCATCATCAAGTGCAGTGACGAAGAACTTGTCATGACCCGTTTTTCAAGTCCTAAGTCCGTCATGCGTTTTCATAAAGACAAGAGGGCACTGGTCAGCCTGCCTACTCCTATGGGAGTTCAGCACTTTGTCACAGAAACCAGTCTATTTAGAATGGATCAAACCCAGCAGTCTATCCGGATTGATTATGTATTGAAAGATCAAGACCCAGAGTCGCAAGCCGTTTTTGCTGAGTATCAGCTGGAATTGAAATGGTATTAGAAAAACGCTGCTCTGAGTTCATTTATTAGAGAGAAAAAAGAGAAGCAGACGCTGTTTACAACCCAACTTCAGGTGAAGGTGTTAAAAAATGAAAAGATTTGACTTTCTTAAATCTGCTGAAATAAAACGTTTTTATTTTTTTAAATATTGAAAAGGCTTTTATTTATGGTATAATGAAAGTTATCAAGGGAGTAGCTAGCGGTTTTGCCGTGATGTTGTCGTCAATCCGAAACTGTTTTCCGGCAACATATTAAATAGCGAGACTTGTTTATCAAATAAACAGGTCTTTTTCTTTTAAAGACCGAGAAGGAGAAATATTTTGCCGAAAGAACAAAGAAAAGAAGCTTTCTATGTCCAAGACGAAAAAGCTGTCTTATCCAGTTTGGAGACCTCTAAAAAAGGTCTGACAACTGCCGAGGCTAAACAGCGTCTGGCTGACTACGGCCACAATGAATTGGATGAGGATGAAAAGCGTTCAATATTCGCTAAGTTCCTTGACCAATTCAAAGACTTAATGATTATCATTTTGCTTGTGGCTGCTGTGCTTTCAGTAATCACTGAAGGGATGGAGGGTCTGACAGATGCTGTTATTATTCTTGTCGTTGTTGTCCTCAATGCAGCCTTTGGGGTGTATCAAGAAGGGCAGGCAGAGGCAGCTATTGAAGCTCTCAAATCAATGTCCAGTCCTTTGGCACGTGTCCGCCGTGACGGGCATGTGACTGAGGTTGATTCTAAAGAATTGGTTCCCGGAGATGTCGTCCTGCTGGAAGCAGGAGATGTTGTACCGGCTGATATGCGGCTGCTGGAAGCAGCTTCGCTGAAGATCGAAGAAGCAGCTCTAACGGGTGAATCTGTTCCTGTTGAAAAAGATTTGGCAGTTGAAATTGCTGAAGATGCTGGAATTGGTGACCGTTTAAACATGGCCTATCAAAATTCCAATGTGACTTATGGCCGTGGTATGGGTGTAGTTACCAATACTGGGATGTATACCGAAGTTGGTCACATTGCAGGTATGCTGGCAAATGCAGATGAAACAGACACACCGCTGAAACAAAACCTCAATCAGCTTTCCAAAGTTTTGACTTATTTGGTTGTGGCGATTGCAGTTATTACCTTTGTTGTCGGTGTCTTTGTCCGTCATGAACCGCCTCTTAAGGGCTTGATGACTGCGGTTGCTTTGGCCGTGGCGGCTATTCCTGAAGGCCTTCCGGCGATTGTTACTGTTGTGCTTTCTCTGGGCACTCAGACGCTGGCTAAACGCAAGTCTATTGTGCGTAAACTCCCAGCCGTTGAGACTCTCGGATCAACTGAAATCATTGCTTCAGATAAGACCGGTACGCTGACCATGAACCAAATGACTGTTGAAAAGCTTTACTACAGCGGTCAGCTGGTCGATGCCAATGATGATATTGATACTGACAATATGGCACTGCGGGTCATGAATTTTGCCAATGACAGCAAACTCGATGTCAATGGGAAATTACTGGGCGACCCTACCGAAACCGCTCTTGTGCAGTACGGTTTGGATCATAATTTTGATATTCGCGATGTTCTCAAAGCTGAGCCGCGTGTGGCAGAACTGCCCTTTGATTCTGACCGCAAACTGATGTCAACTATTCATAAAATAGATCAAAGCAAGTACCTCATTGCGGTAAAAGGAGCGCCTGATCAGCTTCTTAAACGCATCACACAGATTGAGGAAAACGGAACAGTTCGTCCAATTACTGAAGACGACAAAAAGACCATTCTTGCAACCAACAAATCGCTTGCTAAACAAGCTCTCCGCGTTCTCATGATGGCCTATAAGTACGATGATCAGATTCCGACTTTGGAAACAGAAATTGTTGAAAACAATCTGATTTTTGCAGGTTTGGTGGGAATGATTGACCCGGAACGTCCGGAAGCTGCAGACGCTGTTCGTGTAGCCAAGGAAGCCGGCATTCGCCCGATTATGATTACCGGAGATCACCAAGATACAGCAGAAGCAATTGCTAAACGTCTGGGTATCATTGATGATGACGGCGTTGACCATGTATTTACAGGTGCAGAACTCAATGAGATTTCTGACGAGGACTTCCAAAAGGTCTTCAAGCAATACTCTGTTTATGCGCGTGTTTCGCCGGAACACAAGGTTCGTATTGTCAAGGCTTGGCAAAATGAAGGCAAGGTTGTTGCCATGACGGGTGACGGGGTTAATGATGCGCCGTCTCTGAAGACAGCTGATATTGGTATTGGTATGGGAATTACCGGTACGGAAGTGTCTAAAGGTGCTTCTGACATGGTTCTTGCCGATGATAACTTCGCAACGATTATCGTTGCTGTGGAAGAAGGTCGCAAGGTCTTCTCCAACATCCAAAAATCTATCCAATACTTGCTGTCAGCTAATATGGCCGAAGTCTTCACCATCTTCTTTGCTACGCTGTTTGGCTGGGATGTACTTGAACCTGTTCACTTGCTGTGGATTAATCTGGTAACTGATACACTGCCAGCTATTGCGCTTGGGGTTGAACCTGCTGAGCCCGGTGTCATGAAACATAAGCCGCGCGGGCGCAAATCAAGTTTCTTCTCAGGCGGCGTTATGGGAGCCATTATTTATCAAGGTCTCCTGCAAACCTTGCTGGTACTTGGTGTCTACGGATGGTCTCTGCTTTATCCGGAACATTCAGCCATGCGGGATATCCATGAAGATGCCTTAACGATGGCCTTTGCTACTTTGGGCTTAATCCAGCTTGTTCATGCTTATAATGTCAAGTCTGTTTACCAGTCTGTCTTTAAGGTCGGACTTTTCCGCAATAAGCTCTTCAACTGGTCCATTCCTTTGGCCTTCATTATCCTCATGGTTACCATCGTTGTTCCGGGCTTCAATAAGTTCTTCCACGTAGCACATTTAAGTGTTACTCAGTGGCTGGCTGTTATTACCGGAAGCCTGCTCATGCTGGTTATTGTTGAAATAGTCAAAGCTGTTCAGCGGGCATTGGGACAAGATCAAAAAGCTATTTAAACGTTGGGCGTCTAAAGTCCATTTAAGGAAAGCTGCAGTGCTTTCCTTTTTATCTGGCCGTAGTTTAAAGAATTCTAATCAGACTATCACTTTTAGGCTGAATAAGTGTTCTCGGCAAAAATTTATGGTAAAATAGGGATACTTTTATGTAATTTAGAAAGAAAGCAATGACTCAAATTTTTGCTCATAGAGGAAGTAAATCCAACCGTCCGGAAAACACTCTGGCTGCTTTTGCTGAGGCGGTGCATGTCGGCAGCGACGGTATTGAACTCGATGTTCACCGAACCAAAGATAATCAGCTGGTTGTTATTCATGATGAAACGGTTAACCGTACCACAAACGGCTTTGGCCTTGTGCGGCATTTAACGTTGCAGCAAATTAAAATGTTTGATGCCGGATCTTGGTTTCATCCGTCTTATTTTCGTGAGAAGATAGCAACTCTGGAAGAGGTTTTACAATTTTTAGAGGAGCAGCATTTTACAGGTGTTTTAAATATCGAGCTGAAAACTAACAGGTATCCTTATCCTAAAATTGAAAAGCAGATTGCGGAGTTGATGCTTGCTAAAAAACGTTCTTTTTCCCACATGTATTCCAGTTTCAACTTTTTTAGCCTGTTTTTAATGAAAAAGCACGATCCCAAGGCTGAACGAGCTTTTTTGGTAAAACTGAAACCTTTTTATTACTGGCTGGGCAGGCATTTAAAGTTTATTGAGACTGTGCACTGCCACCGATCCTTCTTTTTGGGCAGTAAGCCCCAAAAGGGAACACAAAAACCGCTCAGGCTCTGGACTGTCAATAAAAGCAGTGATATGAAAAAGGCTTATTTGGCTAATGTCAGGGGCATCATCACTGATAAGCCGGAAGAAGCAGTTAAAGTCAGAAAATCCCTGTCAATGTGAAAAAAGATAACAGCTAAGACAAATTAAAAAAAGAAGCTGAGACATCTTAATGCCTCAGCTTCTTTTTGGTAACTGCAGGTGCCTTAATCAGACAATTTGGCTGCTATCGGTTTTAAAGTTCAAATATAGTCATGGAATGAAGAAATTCTTCAGCCAAGTGTTTGTTTTTATACTCTTGAAAAGCTGGCAGATGCTTGACTGCGTTGTAGCGTTTGCTGAGATTCCAGCTGCCGCTGGGATTGTATTCAGGGTGCTGATTGACAAAATCAATGGTCAAATCCCATTCCCGGATATAGCCGAGAGGCCTTGAATGGTAAGTGACACCATCGAGAGAGACATCGCCGAAGCTCCTGTGAGCATGACCAAAAGTAACGTCCTTGATCTGGTGCTGAACAAAAAGGTCATGGAATTTCTGGCTGCCCAAAAAAGCATTAAACGGTGCAAAGCGCGGATGCGTCATAATAAAATGCTGATGAGGAACAAAATGCATGGCAACAATCAGCTTTTGATCTTGTAAAGAAGTCAAGGTTTGATTCAGCTTTGTCAATGATTCCTGAGCAATAGCGGGGTCGTTTTTTAAACGCTGCAAGCGCCGGTCGAACCAAAAGATTTTTTTCAGACGTTCGATTTTAGCAGGATCTTGGGCAGAAAAGGAATAATCATACCAAGCGTGAAGAGCCAGCAAAGACGCCTCACCTACCTGATGCGTCTGGAAATCAAAGGCTTGAATGCGGCGCTCATCTAAATCCAGCATGTCATGATTGCCCAGATTGTAGGTGACTGTCAGATCCTTCTGCAATTCGTCAATAAAAGGAAGGGTGTGGCTGTAAAAATGATTGGAAATATCTCCTGCCAGATGAAGATGGTCAATATGCTGTGCCTGCAGCAATTGTTTCAGAGTTTCTATCTCAAAAGCTCCAAAATGATTGAGATCAATATGGAGATCGCTCATAATAGCAAGTTTTGTCATAAGAGTATTGTACCATGATTTTCCAGAAAGAGAGGGACAGAAAGATTGAGATGGCAGCTTTTTGCAAGAATGATAACGAAGATACTATGATTCCAACAAAAATAGTCACGATTGCAGAAATTCTTGCAAGAAATTGTTTGATACAAAAAATTTCCCAAGAGATGAAAGACTTTGTTATTTTGTTTTTGCAAGAGGCGTTCTACAATAGACTATAGAGAAAGGAGGCGCTTACAGGATGAATCAAAGAAGCAAGGAAATTTTACATTTTCTCATTGATAAGAATCATAGTTCACTGCAAGAATTATCTGAAATGCATGATGTTTCAGAGCGGACAATCAGAAATGATATTGCCAGTTTGAATGACTATCTGCGAAATTTATCATTTGGAAATGTCACCGTTAAAAATAAGCAAATAACGTTGCATCTGGATGTTAGTAAAAAACGTATTTGCGATGATATCAATAAGTTTGATGTTTATGAGTATAAATTCAGCAGCAATGAAAGAAGTTTGATTTGCTTACTTATTTTGTTAGGAAGTCATGGTTATGTGACGCTAAGCCAATTATCTGAAAAGCTGCTTGCCAGCCGATCAACCATAGTCAATGATGTCAAGTCTATGCGAAAGTTAGCCTCTAAACATCATTTAGAAATTATTTCCAAGGCCAACAAGGGATATAAAGTTGACGCCAAGGAGGAAGACAGCCGCTCGTTTATTTACAGTGTTATCAGTCAGGATAATTTTACAACTTTAGAACCTGTCATTTTTGAAGAAGGCTATTATCAGGAGATCAATCTTCCTCTTTTGCAAAAAATTGTAACGGTCAGCCGTGAGCAGCTGAAGCTGTCCGAGAAAAATCTCAACAGTCTCTTAACCTATTCTATTATTTGCAGCTACCGGCATTATAAGGGATTTACTCTGACAGCGGACTTTTCTTGTCCGGCCCGTCTGCTTGAGGTATTTCAAAAGCTTTTATCGGAGTACCGCTATCCTTATTTGGATGCAAAAGATATTGCCTTTATTTTCAATCAGATTTTAGAAGGGACACCTCATCAGATACTCGATGCAGAGATCAATAAGGAAACCCTCAGCATTCAAGTGATTGCCATGGCTTTTATTGAAAAAATATCTAAGGATTTGCAGATTGATTTTAAGGACGATTATATTTTTTATGAAAATTTCTCAGCACATTTGCTGAGAATGATGCGCAAGGAAATAATAGAGGGTGATCCTTTAGATATCAGTGATGTTATTAAAAGCAACCCAAGAATCAAACAGGTTATTTTAGATAATCTTTATATCATTGAAAAAAATGTTGGGCGTAAGGCGTCCCCGGTTGAAATTGATTATATTATCATCTATGTTTATGCAGCTATTGAGCGTAAAAAACGGCTTGGCAGCAATTTAAGGGTCGCTGTTCTTACTGAGCAAAAGGCAACAGAAGCCTTCTTTATTGAAAGCAAGCTGTTAAATCAGTTTTCATTTAGCTTAGACATTTATTCTATTGATGATACGATTCAAGGCAAATATGACCTGATCTTAACGACAACGCCAGTTCCCAACAAGGCCTATATTCAAATTTCCCCTTATATTTCTGATGAAGATTATCTTTTGATTGCCAATCATATTAACCGTATTGTGAAAGACAAGGAATTCAGTCAGCTGACTTTTGACAAAGAAACTGCTTCACAGATCTATCAAATGGTGGCAGAAGAGGTTGACAGTCCCTTTAAAGATAAACAAGAGTTGAAAAGACGGATTAAAGCTAAGATTTTCACACATATCAGCCATACAGCAATGAAGTCTGACACAGCACTTTATGAATTTTTAACACCTGATCGCATTGAGCTGGATGTCGAAGTGGTTGACTGGCAGGATTCTATCTACAAGGTAGGTGAGCAGTTGATCGCCAGAGGGGATATTACTGAGGACTATTTAAAAGTAGTTATCAGCAATATCAAGGAGAACGGCCCTTATGTGGTTATTTCACCGGGCTTTGCCTTTCCCCATGCACCGTTTGGAGATTATAACAAGAAGACTTCAATGAGTTTGATAAGGCTTAAAAATACTATTTATTTTGATGACGAGGAGCATGATAATCCCAGAGATATTGCTACTATGCCGGTCAAATATGTCTGTATGCTGTCTATTACTGACAGACGTAAGCATCTCAGGGCAATTTTCAACCTTTTTAATCTTTTAAAGGATAAAGACTTTAGAGAAAAAATGGATTCTTGCCATACAGCACAAGAAATCCATAATCTCATTTATGAAAGGGAAAGACTGCTGGAGTTAAGGAGGTAATAGTATATGTTTACAGAAGATCTTATCTTTCTTGATGAGTCATTGGCAACAAGTACAGAAGTGCTGACCTTTAGTTTCAATCAATTAAGACGCCTGGGCTATGTACAGGAAGGCTATCTTGCGTCCATTTTGAAAAGAGAAAAAGAATTTGCGACAGGATTGATGACGCATGCGGGTATTCATATTGCCATGCCGCATACAGAAACAAAATATGCTGAAAAAGAAGGGGTGGTCTTTATACGCTTAAAAAACGAGGTAACCTTTCGGCACATGGTTGACCCTGATGAAGAGGTCAAAACACGGCTGATTTTCAATATTGTTGTTAAAAATCCTAAAAATCAGGTCATTTTTTTGACTAAGCTGATGAAATTGTTCCAGAGTGAGGAGCTGCTTAATTATCTGCTGACTGCGACAGATAAAACGGATATCGTAAAAACACTACAGCAATTTATCAACAAACAATAATAATGGATGATACGGCGTCAGTTTCCTATTTTTATAGGGACTTGAAACGCCCTTAGTATCTTATGTAACTGAACACGAGCTGCGAGCTGTGCCAAAAAGACAGCTTCTCCTAGAGTCCTGTGACACTTCGTCGAACCTGCTATTTTGCCTTTGCTCGCCTAAGCTCTTTGTATCTTATGTAACTGAACACGGGCTAAAAGCGTCGAGAAAAAGACAGCCTGCCTTGTGCGCCAGCGCACAGCGTTAGGCTCCTATTTTCTTCTCGCTTTCTTAACGCCCTTAATATCTTAAATAAAGGAGAAGCATCATGAAAAAAGTTATTGTAGCCTGCGGCGGAGCTGTCGCAACCTCAACAGTGGCAGCAAACAGAATTAAAGAACTTTGCGATAAGAACGGCATTGATCTTGACTTGGTGCAGTGCCGCATCAGTGAAATTGAATCGCATTTGTCGGGAACAGACCTGATTTGCACCACCATGCGTGTTAAGAAGACCTATGGAGACATTCCGGTTTTAACCGTTATGGGCTTTATTTCGGGTATCAACGAGGAAAAGCTGGAAGAGGATATCTTGAACTATTTACAGTAAAATGTAAGCGTTTTAAAAGAAAGAGGGTTAACTCATGGCATTTTTACAATACATTATTGACTTAGGGGCATCTGTCATGCTGCCGCTGGTTATTTTTATCATCGCCGTTTGTTTTGGAATTAAAGTCGGCAAAGCTTTTTATTCTGCCATTTCAATTGGGATAGGTTTTGTCGGTATAGGTATTATCGTTGACTTTATGCAAGCCAGCATTGGTCCTGCAGCTAAAGCAATGGCTGAAAATTTCGGATTAAGTCTCAAGGTTGTAGACGTCGGCTGGCCGGGTATGTCACCAATTACCTGGGCAAGTAAGATTGCTTTAATTGCTATTCCAATTGCCATTTTAGTCAATATTGTCATGCTGCTTTTAAAGATGACTCGTGTGGTCAATGTTGATATCTGGAATGTATGGCACATGACTTTTACCGGAGCTATTGCCTATGTAGCGACGGGTAACTATTGGATTGGGATTCTTGGTGTTATTGTTCACGCTGCCCTTGCTTATAAATTTGGTGACTGGTTCCGCTATGATACTGAAGAGTATTTTGGACTGGAAGGTATTGCGGTACCGCACGGAACATCGGCTTATATGGCACCATTTGCAGTGATGGTGGATGCCTTAATCAGTAAAATTCCGGGACTTAATAAGATTACTATTGACAGTGACAAAATTGAAAAACGTTTGGGAATCTTTGGACAGCCCGTTATTGTAGCCTTTTTCCTAGGTATCATTATTGGGATTTTAGCCGGCTATGATGTTAAGGCCATCCTTCAGTTGGCGATCAAAGTTGCTGCTGTCATTTCATTGATGCCTAAGGTTATCAAACCAATTATGGAAGGCTTGATGCCCATTTCAGAAGTTGTCAAGGAAAGACTTTCCAAACGGTTTAAGGGCAGTGAATTTCTTATCGGCTTGGATCCGGCGATTTTGCTTGGTGATCCTACCGTGGTTTCTGCAGGTTTGATTTTTATTCCGCTCAGCATCGTTATCGCGCTTCTTGTACCGGGCAACCAAGTTTTGCCATTTGGGGACTTGGCAACCATTGGTTTCTTTATTGCCATGGGGGTTGCGGTGCATCATGGGAATTTGTTTAGAACCTTAATTTCTGGCTCGGTTATTATGTATATTACCGTTTGGATTGCGAATCAGTCTGTTGGTCTGACAACTAAGCTGGCACAAACGACAGGGACCCTATCTGATTCAGGCGGTAAAGTTGCAGCGCTTGACCAAGGAGGCTCACCGATTACTTACATCTTTACGCAGCTGTTCCACATGACAAATGCTTTGGGATTTGCCATCATTGCTGTGATTTATGCAATCGGACTGTATATGACCTGGGCTCGCTTTAAAAAATTACAAAAAGCTAGAGAAAGTAAGTAAAACGTACAAAAGATTAATGGAAAGAAGATGATTGATGATGAAGGCAGCAGTTTTGGTGGAGAACAATAAGATTGAGATACAAGACATTGATAAACCAATCCTTAAAAACAAAGGAGACGTCTTAGTAAGAGTTGCCTATACGGGTATTTGCGGATCAGACTATGTTCGTTTCTTTGAAAATCAAGCTAAATTTTATCCGATTATTTTGACTCATGAATTTTCAGGTATTGTGGAAGCGAGCAATTCTGCTAATTACCGTGCAGGCGACAAAGTAGCAATTATTCCTTTGAAACCGGATTTTGAAGATGAACAAAGCAAAAAAGGCAATTATTCTCTGAGTGAAAACTATGGTTTTATTGGTTCTCGCGAAAACGGCGGCTTACAGGAGTATACTGTTATTCCGGAAGAAAACCTCGTGCCTATTCCAGAAAATATTGACCTTCGCACAGCGGCTTTTATTGAACCATTGACTGTCAGTCTCCATGGCTTTAAAGTTGCCGGCCTTAAAGATTTAATGGTCAAAAAAGCAGCTCTCATTGGTATGGGCAGTATCGGACTTTTAGCTCTTCAGGTCTTGGTGAGTTACGGCTATGATGTAACAGCCTTTGACATTAGTGATGATAAACTTGCTTTATCGCGGCAGCTAGGTGCTAAGGCTATTGTCAATACCCGCAATAAGGAAGAATTAGAAGCTGCCTATAATCAATTTGACTTTGTTATTGAAACGTCTGGGGCTAATCAAAGCTATTATATTGTCAATAAGTTAGCTGCCAAGAAAGGCAATATTTTATATATTGGAACACCGCACAAGGATCTGACGATTGATTTTCAGACTTTTGAATTGATTAACCGTAAAGAATTGACTGCGCGTGGTTCGTGGATGAACTATTCAGCTCCATGGCCCGGTGAGGAATGGACTGAAGCCGTAGAGCTCTTTCAAAAGGAGGCTATCAAGATTAATCCTTTGATTGCAGCAGAAGTCAGTCTTGAAACTTTCCCTGAGATCTTTGCAGATTACCGTGAACACAAAATTGATGGAAAAATTTTTATTACAGTAAAGGGGGGAAATTAATGAGCGACTTGAAAAAGCTAACAACTTCAAGCGGTGTCATTTCGGCTCTGGCTATTGATCAGCGAGGTGCTCTTCGCCGGATGCTCGGTGAAGATGCTTCTCAAGAAGCATTAGAGACTTTTAAAATTTTGGTATCAGAAAATCTGACGCCTTATGCCAGTTCCATTTTACTTGATCCGGAGTTTGGTCTGCCTGCTGCTGCCAAAAAAGATAAGATGTGCGGTCTTCTTATGGCCTATGAAAAAACAGGCTATGATGCAGCAGCACCGGGCCGCCTGCCGGATCTGATTGACAATGAAAGTGTTAAACGCCTCAAAGAACAAGGAGCTGATGCCGTGAAGCTTTTAGTTTATGTGGATGTTGATGAAAATGAAGTTATTAATGATCAGAAAAAGGCCTTTGTCGAACGTGTAGGATCTGAGTGTGCCGCAGAAGATCTGCCGCTTTTTCTTGAAATTGTCACCTATGATGACGACATTTCTGATAAAAAAGAATACGCTAAAATCAAGCCTCATAAGGTGATTGAAGCCATGAAAGTCTATGCAGATCCGCGCTATAATATATCTGTTCTAAAGGTTGAAGTTCCGGTAGATATGAATTTTGTTGAAGGCTTTGGAGCTGATGCGGTCTATACTAAAAAAGAAGCGGCAGCATTTTATAAAGAACAGGCTGAGGCGACTGATCTTCCTTTTATCTTCCTAAGCGCCGGCGTTAGTGCTCAGATGTTTCGTGACACTCTTCGTTTTGCTAAAGAGAGCGGTTCAACTTTTAATGGTGTTCTCTGCGGGCGTGCAACCTGGGCAGGTGCAGCAGCAGTCTATAAAGAAGCCGGAAGTGATAAGGCTGCCGATTGGCTTCAAACAAGAGGCAAGTCAAATATTACTGAGTTGGCACATTTAGTTGAGAATCTAGCGACACCCATAAAATAGACAAGCAGCCTGGCTTTTTATGAGCTGGGCTCTCTTTATTAATAAAGAAGGAGATATGATATGATTACAACGGTTACCTTGAACGCTTCAATTGATAAAGCTTATTATCTGGATAAGCCGCTGATTCCCGGCAGTGTCATGCGGGTTAAAAAGACCATCAATACTGCTGGCGGTAAGGGTCTGAATGTTGCTAAGATTATTAAACTATGCGGGAACTCCGTGACGGCAACAGGCCTGATAGGAGGTTTCAACGGTCATTATCTGGAAGATCTATTGCAAAAGGCTCATATTCCTTTTGAATTTACTGAAATTGCCGGCGAAACGAGGAGCTGTATCAATATTCTTGAATCAGCTTACGGTTCAACAGAATTTTTGGAAGAAGGCTGTGAGGTATTAGAGTCTGAAATGGTTGATTTTATGATGACTTATCGAAGACTTCTAAGTAAATCAGATGTTGTTGTCATTTCGGGAAGTATTCCCAAAGGGGCTGATGATGCGATTTATGCAGTATTAATTGAACTTGCTAAAAAGTCACATAAGAAAGTGATTTTGGATAGCAGCGGTTCTTCCTTTAAAAAAGGGCTAATGGCTAAACCAACTTTGGTAAAACCAAATAAAGATGAGCTTGAAGCCTTTTTCAATGTCAAACTTAGCAGTTTTGAAGAGATAGTCAAATATGCTAAAAAATTAGCGGCAATCGGCATTGATTATGTGGCTGTATCCTTAGGAAGTGATGGTGCTCTTCTTATTCATCAAGGCATTGTTTATCGGGCGGCTGCGCCTCAGATTGATCCTGTAAATACAGTCGGCTGCGGTGATGCGATGGTTGGTGCTTTTGCTGTCGGCCTTGAAAAAAATAAGACTCCTAAAGACTGTCTGCGTTATGCTGTGGCAGCAGGAACAGCCAATGCTTTGTCGCCAAGTACAGGTGATTTCAAGCAGGAAGATTTGGACTGGATTTATCAGGAAGTTCAAGTAGAAATTTTGGATGTTTAGCAGATTCGACAGGGATTTTTTGAATTTTTGACAAGGTTTATGAGGAATGCCAGAACCATTTGTCACTAATTGACAGCGCTGCCAAAAAGCTTTATAATCTTTATGCAGCTGCTGTTTACTGCAGAAGCTTTTTAGTATTGTCATCCATTCCTGCTGTAGCGTTAAAGGAGATTACATGAAGGCCTTTTATCAATTACTTAAGGAAAAATTTCCCACCAGAGCAGATATTCTGACTGAAATTATCAATCTGGAAGCGATCTGCCATCTGCCTAAAGGAACTGAACATTTTGTCAGCGACTTACACGGGGAATATCCTGCTTTTGACTATATTTTAAGAACCTGCTCGGGTTCTATTAAATCTAAAATTCAGGAATGTTTTGACCTCTATCAGCTGTCTGCCATAAACGCTCAAGAGTTCTGCCTCTTTGTTTACTATCCCGAACAAAAAATAGCGTTTGATAAAGAGGATCTTTCCCACGATGCTCTGCAGGAAAAACTGATTGCCTTGCTGCCTATTCAGATCCAGGTGCTTAAATACCTTGGCAACAAGTACACGCGCTCCAAGGTTCGCAAAAGCCTGCCGGCTAATTTTGCTTATATTATTGAAGAACTCTTGGCAGAAATTGAAAGAAACCCTGATAAGGAAAGCTACTTTGATGCAATCATTGACAAGATTACCGAACTTAACCAGTTGGAGGAGCTCGTCATTGCTCTGTCCTATGTCATTCAGCGTTTGGCTGTGGATGTCTTGCATGTTGTCGGTGATATTTATGACCGCGGCAAATACCCTGATATTATTTTGGACCGTCTTGAAAAACTGCCCAATGTTGATATTCAATGGGGCAACCATGACATTACCTGGATGGGCGCTGTTTCGGGCTCTTATGTCTGTATGATCAATGTCATTCGCATTGCTGCCAGGTATAATAATTTAACTTTGATTGAAGACCGCTACGGCATCAATCTGAGAAAACTGGTTGACTACAGCCGCAAGTATTACCAGCCTGTAGCAGCCTTTGATCCTATTTTAGATGAAGGACGGCTGTCTCAGGAAGATAGTGACTTACTAAATCTTGTTCGGCAGGCTGCGGCTATCCTGCAATTTAAATTGGAAAGCCGCTTAATTCACCGCCGGCCGGATTTTCAGCTGGAACACCGTCAGGTTTTGGACATGATAGACTATGCGAATAAGACAATTTGCCTAAATGGCAAAACCTATGCCCTGTCGGATTTTAACAGCAGCCGGATTGTGCCTGACAAGCCCTATGCACTAGATGCAGAAGAAGAGAAACTTCTGCAGCAGCTGATGCATGCTTTTCAGACATCAGAAGGCTTGAAGCGCCATGTTGATTTTTTATTTGAAAAAGGTTCCATGTATTTGCAGTACAATGGCAATCTGCTTTTTCACGGCTGCATTCCTCTGCATGAAAACGGTGATTTTAAATCACTGAAAATCAAGGACAGCAGCTATTCCGGCAAGGCACTTTTGGATTTTTATGAGAAAGAAATTCGCCAGTCTTATCGGCATCCCAATAAACATGAGGATTTTTCGACGGATCTGTTTTGGTATCTCTGGATAGGTGAAAACTCCTCTCTTTTCGGCAAAAAAGCCATGACAACGTTTGAGCGGTATTTTATCGAGGATAAGGCCACACATGAAGAAATCAAAAATCCTTATTATCGCCTGCGAAATAAAGAGAGTGTCTGCCGGGATATCTTGAAAGAATTCGGCCTGAATGAGGAGGGGCATATTATCAACGGTCACACGCCTGTGAAGGAAAAAGACGGTGAAAACCCTGTTAAGGCAGGCGGTAAAATGCTTGTCATTGACGGCGGTTTTGCCAAAGCCTACCAAAAGAAAACAGGCCTTGCAGGCTATACCCTAGTTTTTAACAGCTACGGCATGCTGCTGGTGGCTCATCAGCCTTTTACCAACAGTCAGGACGTTTTAATGGGCAAGTACGATATCCTTTCGACCAGACGTTTAGTTGAAGAGTCCAGCCGCCGTATTTTAGTCAAAGATACCAATATCGGCCATCGTATTTGCGATGAAATCAAGCATTTAGAGTACCTTTATCAGCATTTTGATAAGTATTAAAATGCTGATTCTAAGAAATCTTAAAGACTGCCGTAATCAGCGCAGGCAGAGAGAGCAGACAAACTCCCAAAACTAAATTCTCTCTAAAATTTCATCATAGAATAGTATCACTTCCCATTTTTGTAAAATGATATAGAAACGATCAAAACCTAACCCGATACTTTCCGATGTAGCAAAAGAGGCAGAAACATTGAGTTTCTGCCTCTCGGAGATTTTGAGACCTAGGCTCAAAATCTTAATTGAACACGGGCTGCGGATTGTGGCAAAAAGATAAGTCCGCCTAGAATCTTAACGATTCCGCGTCGAACTCCCTATTTTGCCTTTATCCGCAGACGCCCTTTGTATCTTGAACTTAGGTATGGAATTCCGAAGGAAGTCGCTGCGACGATTGCCGTTAGAAATCGATATTATTTCTAACGGCAATCTAATGCAAAACCTAGTCAAGAGCTATAGCCTTGGCGTTTGGTTTTGCCGTCCGTGCTACCTAAGGAAAGTATCATAATAAAATATTACTTTTTGAGAAAATAGACTTTTTCTTCAGTCTGAGCAGACAGGGACTCATGAGTGCCTGTCTGCTCTCTTATTTCATGTGTTCTGGTATCGGGCCGTTTTTGATTGAGCAGTGTTTTCTCATTGCAGGTTTTTTAGCTGCTGATCGTATTGCAGTCTGCTGGTTTAGCTACAGTCATTTTTTATTTGTGACTTGCTCTCTGTTTAAAAATCCATTAAGATAGACTTATGAACATTAAAGAAGAAATCCAAAAGCTGGCCCAGGAAATCGGAATTTCAAAAATCGGTTTTACAACTGCCGATGATTTTGCTTACTTGGAAAAATCGCTGCGCGCTTCTGTTGAGGAAGGGCGTTCTTCAGGTTTTGAACATAAAAATATTGAGGAGCGGATTAAACCTAAACTCTCTTTGGCAAGTGCCAAAACAATCATTTCCATTGCTGTGGCCTATCCGCACAGGCTGCCTGTGAAACCGCCTAAAACACAGTACCGGCGCGGCAAGATTACTCCTAACAGCTGGGGTCTGGACTATCACTATGTTTTGCAGGATAAGCTCAAACGTTTGGCAGAAGGCATCGAAAAGCTGACTGAAAATTTTGAGTATAAAGGAATGGTGGACACCGGAGCGCTTGTTGATACGGCCGTGGCTCAGCGGGCCGGCATTGGTTTTATCGGCAAAAACGGCTTGGTCATTTCTAAAGAATTCGGTTCCTACATGTATCTGGGAGAATTGATCACCAATCTGGAGATCGAGCCGGACAGTCCTGTAGATTATGCCTGCGGTGACTGCCGCCGCTGTCTGGATGCCTGTCCGACGTCCTGTTTGCTGGGGGATGGCAGCATGAACGCTAAGCGCTGTCTTTCCTTTCAGACACAGGATAAGGGCATGATGGATCTGGAATTCAGAAAGAAAATTAAGACAGTCATTTATGGCTGTGATATTTGCCAGATTTGCTGCCCCTATAATAAAGGGCTCAATAACTCCTTGGCCAGTCCTATCGATCCTGATTTGGCAGAACCAGAATTAATTCCTTTTTTAAATTTATCTAACAGTCAGTTTACGAAAAAATTCGGCAGGATTGCCGGTTCCTGGCGGGGAAAGAATATTTTGCAGCGCAACGCCATCATTGCTCTGGCTAATGCCTATGATAAAAGTGCCGTCGTGAAGCTTCTGGAAATCATTGACAGCAGCCAAAATCCTATTCATCGGGCAACAGCCATCTGGGCTTTGGGAGAGATTGTCAAAAAACCGACAGAAGAATTGCGGGACTTTATTTTAAGCATTGATTCAGAAAATGACGATATCATAAAAGAAAGAAATGCCCTGATTAATAGATGGCAATTTTAAATGAACTATGTTAGAATAAAACAGATACTGGAAAATGAGGTATGAAATATGGATATGGCAGAAATGCGCCAAAAATTAGCAGAAAATAAAGAGAAGCTGACTGGCTTTCGGAGGTCTCTTTGACTTAGATCGCTTGGAAGAAGAGATTGCTCTCTTAGAAAATCGGATGACCGAACCTGACTTTTGGGATGACAATAATGCTGCTCAAAAGACTTCACAAGAGCTAAGCGACTTAAAACTCAAGTATGACACTTTTCATAACATGGAGAATTTATCCGACGAAGCTGAGATTTTATATGAATTAGCAGAAGAAGAGCCCTCAATGCAGGCTGACTTGGAAGAAAGTTTGGAAAAGCTGGACAAGATGATGACCAGCTATGAAATGACGCTTCTTTTATCAGAACCCTATGATGCAAATAATGCTATCTTGGAAATTCACCCGGGTTCCGGCGGCACAGAAGCTCAGGACTGGGGAGACATGCTGCTGCGGATGTATACCCGTTTTGGCAACAGCAAAAATTTCAAAGTCGAAGTCTTAGATTATCAAGCGGGCGATGAAGCCGGCATTAAATCTGTAACCCTGTCCTTTGAAGGGCCTAATGCTTATGGTCTTTTGAAGTCAGAAATGGGGGTTCACCGTTTGGTAAGAATCTCACCGTTTGACTCGGCTAAACGCCGTCACACCTCCTTTGCCTCTGTTGAAGTCATGCCTGAACTGGATGATACGATTGAAGTAGATATTCGGGATGAAGATATCAAAATGGATACCTTTCGTTCCGGCGGCGCCGGCGGGCAAAATGTCAATAAGGTGTCAACAGGTGTCCGTCTGACTCATATACCGACTGGTATCGTGGTGGCTTCGACAGTTGACCGTACGCAATACGGCAACCGTGACCGGGCCATGAAAATGCTGCAGGCTAAACTTTATCAGCTGGAGCAGGAAAAGAAGGCTCAGGAAGTAGATGCCCTTAAAGGTGATAAAAAAGAAATTACTTGGGGCAGTCAGATCCGCTCTTATGTTTTCACCCCCTATACCATGGTGAAAGACCACCGCACAGGCTATGAAGTTGCGCAGGTTGACAAGGTTATGGACGGTGACTTGGATGGCTTTATTGATGCCTTTTTGAAATGGCGTATGGAGTAGAAAACTGGTTTTTACAAAGGAGAGCTATTCTCCAAAGATATTATTAAAGAAAAGGAAACGCAAGACATGGCATTAATTCAAATGAAGGGTGTTACAAAAAAGTATCACCGCAGTACAACTGCCTTGAGGAATATTTCACTTTCTGTCAATCGAGGTGAATTTGTCTATCTGGTAGGCCCGTCAGGCGCGGGGAAATCAACTCTCATCAGACTGCTCTACCGGGAAGAAAGAACAACCAAGGGCTCTCTTAAGGTCGGTAAATTTAATCTGGCCAAAATGAAAAAGCGGGAAGTTCCTATTTTGCGCCGCAGCATCGGCGTCGTCTTTCAGGACTATAAACTTTTGCCCAATAAAACAGTGTTTGAAAACATTGCTTTTGCGATGGAAGTTATCGGTGAAAAGCCGCGTGTGATTAAAAAACGTGTAACGGAAGTCCTTGATTTGGTAGGACTCAAGCATAAAATGCGTTCTTTTCCTGATCAGCTCTCAGGCGGGGAACAGCAGCGGGTTGCAATTGCCAGAGCTATTGTCAATAATCCTCAGGTTCTGATTGCTGACGAACCGACAGGAAATCTGGACCCTGAAATTTCATGGGAAATCATGCAGTTGCTGGAACGCATCAATCTTCAAGGAACGACTGTTTTGATGGCAACCCATAACCGCCAGATTGTAGATACACTTCGCCACCGTGTGGTTGCCATTGAAGACGGCCGCATTGTCCGCGACGAAGAGGAAGGAGATTACGGATATAATGATTAGAAGATTTTTCCGTCACTTATGGCAGTCCATTAAAAATATCAAGCGCAATGGCTGGATGTCTATTGCAGCCATCACTTCTGTAGCGATTACCCTGACTTTGGTCGGCATCTTTGCAGCTTTTCTCTTGAATACCGAAAAATTAGCATCCGGTATTGAAAAAAATGTTCAGATTAACACTTATTTGCAGGTCGATTCTAAAGATAATGTGCAGTCTTATGTTGACCCGAACAATTCAAACAAAAAAATTAATAACCCTGATTACCACAAGGTTTATGATCAGATCAAAAAGCTCAAAAATGTTAAAACGATTACCTTTTCGAGCAAGGATGAGCAATTAGAAAAATTAAAGAAAACAATGGGTGATGACTGGACCTTGTTTGACGGGGATTCCAATCCCTTGTACGATGTTTACATTGTGCAGACAACCTCACCTCGCAAGGTTAAAACAGTAGCCAAGGCCATCAATAAAATTTCAGGTGTTGATTCAGTAGCTTACGGCGGTACTGATACAGACCGTATCTTTGGGCTTGCCAGCTTCATTCGGACTTGGGGGCTTGTCGGAACAGCTCTTTTGGTCCTAGTTGCTATCTTCCTGATTTCTAATACCATTCGAATCACTATCCTTTCCCGCCGCAATGAAATTCAAATCATGCGTCTGGTTGGTGCTAAAAACGGTTATATCAGAATGCCTTTCTTCTTTGAAGGAGCTTGGGTCGGACTGCTCGGAGCTATTGTTCCGTCGTTGATTGTCTATTACCTGTATCAATTTGCTTTTGACCAGTTTAACCCTAACTTAGCCACCCAAAACCTGTCTCTTTATGAGCCTAATCCATTTGCCTTTTACCTGATTGGCGCAATGTTTGTCATCGGTATTATCATTGGATCTATCGGTTCGGTTCTGTCAATGAGACGTTTCTTAAAGATATAACAAAAAAAGCCTGCAAGGCTTCAGACTGAAGAAAAAGTCTATTTTCTCAAAAAGTAATATTTTGTTATGATACTTTCCTTAGGTAGCGCGGACGGCAAAACCAAACGCCAACGCTATAGCTTTTGACTAGGTTTTGCATTAGATTGCCATTAGAAATAGTATCGATTTCTAATGGCAATCGTCGCAGCGACTTCCTTCGGAATTCCATATCTAGATTTTGAGCCTAGGTCTCAAAATCTCCGAGAGGCAGAAACAGTGAGTTTCTGCCTCTTTTGCTACATTGGAAAGTATCAGGTTAGGCTTTGATCGTTTCTATATCATTTTATAAAAATGAAAAGTAATATTATTCTATGATAAAATTTGAGAGAGAATTTAGTTTTGGGAGTTTGTCTACAACCTGAACAAAAAAAGCCTGCAAGGCTTTTTTGTTATGGCAATACGTATTAAAAAACAGCTGATAAAGAAAATAATAGCAGCTTTAATTCGTTTTGCTTATAAATTGATCAATCAGCTGAATGATGCGCAGCTGCTGTTTTTTGGCACTTATCGTTGCGGTGCCGTCTTTTCTTTGCTGACCATATAGGCCAAAACCGCTGTGGTTGCCGCCTTTAATGGTTACATAGTGTGTCTTTTGCGGAAGCTGCTTTTTTGCTTTTTGGTAATTTTTCCAGTTGAGGATACGGTCTTTGCTGGCAGTAATCGATAAAACGGCTAATTCTGTCTGCCTGAAATTAGTCTTTTGTCCGGGGTAGCTGGCCAGAAAAATAAGCCCCTTGAAATGACTATCAGAGAGCCGTGTCTGAGCATTCATAGCTGCAGTAACACCGCCGAGAGAATGCCCTGCAAGGTAATAAGCCTTCAGTTTTTGGCTTTTGATGATAGCTGCCGCTTTTTTCTGAGCTAAAATCGGAAGATTGAGCGGTGCTTTTATAAGATAAACGTCATAACCTCTGTCTGATAGCCCTTCAGCTAATAAGGCGTAGCTCTTTTCATCAACTAAGGCACCATTGTAGAAGAGAAGTGTGGCCTTTTTCTTTCCCTGTGAGGCAAAAAACTCATAGTCAGCTGTCTCATGATGACGGCTGCTTTGAAGAATCTTTTGGGCCTGTCTGCTGGGCTGGTAGGTCAGATGGCGGATAGAAAAAAAGGCCAAGGCTGCCAGAAAACAGCAAAACATCAAGCATCTGAGAAAAATCTTTTTAACTGGTTTCATCAGTGAAAGAAGGGATTAAAATTCTTTTCATGGCCGATATGAGTTTCAGATCCATGTCCGGGAAAGACATGAAAGTGATTGGGCAGGGTAAAGAGCTTTTCTTTAATGCTGTTAATGAGTTCATCAAAATCACCGGTCGGCAAATCAGTACGGCCGATTGTTTCTCTAAAGAGGGCATCACCGGAAAAAACAGCTTCTTCATCATCAAAGATAAAGGAAACACTTCCCCAAGAATGGCCGGGTGTCGGAACTACTTTAAAGGTAAAACCAGATAGCTGATAAACTTTCTCATTTTCAAAGCAGAAATCAGCAGGAGCGGCGATGACATCTGCCATATCATCGTGACGGGGCAGTCCGGACAGGTTATCCACCGGGCTTCCCAGCCAAGAAGCCTCTTTTTCAGAAATATAAACGGGCGGGTGATCAAAGTTCTGACGCACTGCATCAAGGCTCATAATGTGATCATAATGTGCATGTGTCAGCAAAATAGCAGCAATCGGTTTATTGATCTTTTTTAACTGCGCCATAATGTCATCACTGTTGCTTCCCGGATCGATCAAGAGAACAGCCTGATCATTGACGAGGTAATAAGTATTTTCAAACGCAGCATCATTTAGTGTTTTTAAAATTTCCATACTTTTAGTGTAGCAAAATTAGCCTGCTTTTGAAATTAAAAAGAAGAGAATTTTTAATAAGTTTTATCACCCCCACACTCAAGCCTGTCAAGTGGGCGATTTGTCTTGATAAGCAAGCATTTCAAACTTTTTTGTCGATAGATTATAGGCAAACTTTTGAAGGCAATAGTAAGAGTTTTTGGCTGTCTGACGGGCATTAGAAAGATTCATGAATAATCAGAAAATTTTGTCATTTCCATAGAATTATCCCTAAAATTATGCTAAACTAGAAGAGTAAAAATAAAAAGAGGATTAGTTATGGACAGAAATATGAATTTTATAATGATTTCCCCCCATTTTCCGGCTAATTTTGAGACCTTTGCTCATCGCTTGTATGAAAATGGAATCAATACTTTGGGGATTGCAGACAGTCCCTATGAAGAATTAAGCCAAGGACTGCGCGACCATCTGACAGAATATTACCGCGTTGACAATATGGAGGATTATGATCAGGTTTACCGGGCTGTGGCTTATTTTGCCCACAAGTATGGAAGAATTGACCGGATTGAGTCCCATAATGAATACTGGCTGGAGCTGGATGCTCATCTGCGGACGGATTTCAACGTTTTTGGTTATAAAAATGAGGACATGCTGTCCATCAAGACCAAGGCACAGATGAAGGAAATCTTCCGTCAGACCGGTTTGAAGGTTGCCCGCGGCCGTGTCTTTACCAGTGATGATGATGCCAGAGCTCTGACCAAGGAACTTGGTTTTCCGGTTATTATCAAGCCGAATTCGGGTGTAGGAGCTTCTGATACCTATAAGATTAAATCTGAGCAAGAATTGGAAGACTTTTTCGGCTATCGCAATGCTGCAGTAGAGTACATCATGGAAGAGTTTATCGATGGGGATATTGTAACCTTTGACGGTCTGACTGACCATGAAGGAAATATTGTCTTTTATTCCAGCTTAGAGTATTCCGAAGCGGTTCTTGATACGGTAGAAAAAGATGGCGATATGTTTTATTATGTGCCGCGAGACATCGCACCTGAACTCATCAAGCTGGGTGAAAAATGTGTTGAAGCCTTTAAGGTTAAAGAGCGTTTCTTCCATTTTGAATTTTTCCGCATTAAAGAGACCAAAGAGCTGATGGCGCTGGAAGTTAACTGCCGTCCGCCGGGAGGCTTGACGATTGATATGTGGAATTATGCGGATGATTTTGATATTTTTGACCAATACGCCAAGGTGGTTAAAAATAACCAATTTACAGCAGATGTGCAGCACCGCTATAATGTCGTTTACATTTCGCGCAAAGCTAATAAACATTACGCTCATACGCTGGAAGAAATTAAAGCCAAATACGGGCACCATATCATTGATATTGAATCTGTGCCGGGCATTTTTGCGAAGATCATGGGAGAAGTCGGTATTCTAGCCCGTACAGCTACCATGGATGAACTGCGTGAGATTGTCAGCTTCGCTCAGGCCAAACAGTAAGTCTGCTGCTGCAATGATAAGGAGGCTGCTCTGTCCTGTAAAACAGAAAAACGTGACAGTGTTTCGCGTTTGCAGAGGTAGCTGCTTTCTGCTGAATTGTGCTGTTTTATAATTTTGGTATTTTAGAAAGGAAAGAAGTGCGCGCTGAAAGCTTTAAATAGGCGTCCTGCTTAAAATCGTGAGGTTGGCAGGTCTCTATTTTAAATGCTTTTGCCTGCTCTTAACATCTTATATGCACTTTGAAAGAAGAAGTCACTGGTCGGGGGAGCTCGGCCGGGAAATGTATTTTAATGTTTACGGTCATGCCGGCAAACCCATCATTGTATTTCCGTCTTCAGGCGGCAGCCAGAATGAATACGGCGATTTTGGCATGATTGAAGCCTGTCAGGATTTTATCAATCGCGGTTTGGTTAAGTTTTACACGCCTGATTCTTACGATAACGAATCCTGGCTCAGCACTTGGAAAAATGGCCATGACATGGCCTTGGCGCATGAAGCTTATGACCGTTATATCATCAACGAGCTGGTGCCGCTTATTCGCTATGAATCTAACTGGGATGGCGGTATGATTGCTACCGGCTGTTCCATGGGAGCTTTCCATACGGTGAATTTTGCCCTGCGCCATCCAGACCTATTTGATGTTTCTGTTGCCTTATCCGGTGTCTACGATGCGCGTTTTTTTACTGGTGATTTTGCCGGCGATTTAGCGGTTTATTACAATTCGCCTATTGATTATTTGTGGAATCAGAATGATCCGTGGTTTTTAGACCAATACCGCCGCAACCGTTTTATTGTGGCAGTTGGTCAGGGAGCTTGGGAAGAGCCGCATGTGATTGATACCATCCGTCTTCGGGAAGGATTTGAAGCTAAATCAATTCCGGCCTGGTTTGATTTTTGGGGGCATGATGTTGCCCATGATTGGGAATGGTGGCGCGTGCAGATGCCCTATTTCTTAGGAAAACTGGAAGAAGAAGGACGGATTTAGTTTTTCTGAATCATTTTTAAATCATATAAAAACATGACAGACTGCTGCTTATCACAGCAGCCTGTCATGTTTTTTGCTTTATTCGTTTAAGGTGAATTTTAAAAAGTCAATAAAATGATCGGCCCAGTATTTTTCATGGTGGATTTCGTTGGCCATGATATGCAAATCAATGTTTTCCATGGGATGCTTTGTGCGCAGGAGAGATTGGTAGTAGTGGAGAGTGCAGTCAATGTAGGCCTGATTCATATTGGGAGCAAAGGCTTCGTCCACTTCGTCGCCTTCCTTGGTGCCGACCTGAATGAAGACCTTGCTGGTTTTATTCAAAGGATGGTGGTCGCAAAAGCGCAGGAAATCACGTTCGCTAAACCAGGAAGCTAAGGAAAAGACGCCCAGATTGCCAAAGATATCAGGATAAGCTGCCCCCATGTAAGCAGTAATGATACCGCCCATAGATGAGCCGGCCAGTAAAGTGTTTTGGCGGTCAGATTTGGTTCTGTAATGTTCGTCAATAAAGGGCTTAACCGTATGGACTACCCAGTCACCATAGGCCATGCCATCGCCGCCGCTGCTGGCGGTTTCGGGTGTTGTTCCCACATCTGTCATCCAAGGAGCATACTCATTAAGCCGATTTGTACCGGCATTGTCAATCCCCACGATAATCAGTTTGGGAAGCTCTTTGTGCTGCTTAATGGTAGGGATAATTTTCCAAGAATAACCAGAATAAGATTCCTTGCTGTAAAAGATATTTTGACCGTCATGCATGTAGAGAACGGGGTAAGAAGCCCAGTCTTCCTTGTCGTAGTCCTTAGGCAGAAGCACCCGAATCCGTCTTTTTTCCTTATAGTATGGGACTTCTAAATAATGCTCTTTCATCTCAAGATAGTAGTTGTTCAGCTTGGTTTTCTTTTTCACAGCAGTCTCCCTTGTAAAATAGAATTAAGCCTATTATAACATAGAACATTTTGAAAAAATAGCTAGAACTATTTTCACATGCGGGAGAAGCCTGTGTCTGGGTATTTGGGAATGAGGATAAGCCATCATTTTCCCCTTAAATATGATATAATTTTAGTGTTATGACGGAACGTAATTCAAGAAAGTATGCTGTGGTAGATTTGGAAGCAACAAGTGCCAGCAGCTCGGCTTCTATTATTCAGGTGGGCATTGTCATTATAGAAAATGATCGCATTGCAGAGACCTATGCAACGGATGTCAATCCTCACGAGAAGCTTTCTCCAGCCATCGTCAGCTTGACGGGGATTACCGATGCCCGCTTAAAAAAAGCTCCTGATTTTTCCGAGGTGGCTGCTGATATTTACGAGCTGATTGCTGATTGTATTTTTGTTGCTCACAATGTTAAATTTGATGCCAATCTTTTGGCTGAACATCTTTTTTTAGAAGGCTATGAACTTTTGAACCCTCGTGTGGATACAGTTGAGCTGGCGCAGGTTTTTTACCCGACTTTTGAAAAATATTCACTAAGCAATCTGACGGAACTTTTGGAAATTGAACTGTCGGATGCCCATACAGCAATCGCTGACGCTAGAGCAACCGCTGAGCTGTTTTTAAAGCTGAAAAAGAAAATGGCTGCTTTGCCCAGGATAACGCTGGAGAAAATTTTATCTTTTTCTGACAGTCTGCTTTATGAGTCGAGGATTCCGATTGAAGAAGCCTTGGAGCTGGCTCCTGTTCACCTGACAAAAGACTATCAGGAAGTAGCAGGACTTGTCTTAAGAAAAGAGGAGCCTGTGCTGCAGGAGCGCCGTTTATCTCAGGATTTTGCAACCAATATTGCTCTTTTGAATCTTGAAAACAGACCCAAACAGCTCGAATTTGCAGATCTGATTGCAAAAAGATTTGACGATCCCAGAGCAAGTTTCATCGAAGCTCAGTCAGGCATTGGCAAAACCTACGGTTATCTGCTGCCCTTGCTTAATGCTGCCCAGACAGAGCAAATTATTGTCAGTGTGCCGACTAAGGTGCTGCAGGATCAGATTATGGCCAATGAAGCCCAAACGCTGAGAGACGTCTTTCATCTCAACTGTCATAGTTTGAAAAGTCCTAACAACTACCTTAAGCTGGACAGCTTTTATGAAACTTTGGCAAGAAATGATGACAATCGTCTGTTAAACCGCTATAAAATGCAGCTTTTGGTCTGGCTGCTGGAAACAAGAACCGGGGATCTGGATGAAATCAGACAGAAACAGCGGTATGCAGCCTATTTTGACGAAATCAGGCATGACGGCCGTCTCAGCAGGCATTCGCTTTTTTACGGCTGTGACTTCTGGCAAAGAAGTTATCAGAGGGCTCAGAACAGCCGGTTACTTATTACCAATCATGCCTATCTGCTGACGCGAATCGAAGATGATCGAGCCTTTGTAGAAAATCAGATTTTAGTCATTGATGAAGCTCAGAGATTATTTTTAGCCTTGGAACAATTCTCGCAAAAGCAGCTTAACATGACTAAGACGCTGCAGACACTGAATCAGCTTTTGGAAAATTCTCAGGATATTTTAGGAAAACGGCTGCTGGAGAGCATCCAATTTGAACTGAACCACCTGCTGACTCTTTTTTATAAGCAAAGAAGAAAGCAGCTTAAGGAAGAAGACATCAGCCGTTTGCGGCAGAATCTGGCAGAGCTCGCTCTTCCGGAGCTGGCAGATTTGCAGCAGCTGTTTGCGGATTCTTTTTCAGATTTTTGGTTTGAAGAAGAATTCTCTCCGGAGCACCGGATTGTGCTGCTCAAGTCTGCCCGTCTGGATTTTACAGATTTCACCAGTTTTTTGCCGCCGACTAAAAAGACGTATTTGGTTTCAGCCACCCTTCGCATTAGTCCTCAGGTCAGTTTGGCCAATCTGCTTGGTTTTGACACCTTTAGTTTTGACAGTGTGCCGGGCGAGCAATCTAAGCAGCAGGCCATCTGGATTGATGACAGTATGCCCGATATCAGTGAGCTGCCAGATGCAGATTATGAGAGCCTGCTGGCAGACCGTCTCTTGCAATTGGCGCAGCTCCAAGAACCCATACTTGCGCTCTTTAATTCTAAAAAAACCATGTTTGCTGTATCTGAACGGCTTGATGAAGCTCAGCTGACTCATTTAACTCAGGATAAAAACGGCACAGCTTTTAATGTCAAGCGGCGTTTTGACCGAGGAGAGACTGGTCTTCTTTTAGGCACCGGCAGTTTTTGGGAAGGGGTTGACTTTGTTGAGCAGGACCGGCTGATTGAGGTCATCACGCGTCTGCCCTTTGATAATCCTGAAAATGTCTTTATTAAAAAGTTAAACCGCAGGCTCAGGCAGGAAAGCAAAAATCCTTTTTATGATTATGCTCTGCCCAGTGCGATTCTGCGTTTGAGACAGGCTATCGGCCGAACCAAGCGCAACAGCCGCCAGCTTTCAGCTATTGTTATTTTAGACAGCCGCATTATGCGTAAGCGGTATGGTAAGGCCATTCATGATGCCTTATCTGCACAATTCCCTCTGGTCAATCACAATTTTCAAAAGATTCTTGATGACATTGCTCATTTTTTAAGCTCTTAAATAGCAGCCAAAAGGAAGCTGAAGAAAAACAATCAGCTTTCTTTTGATATAATCATAAAAGCTTGCTACAGCAGTTATCTGAACGTTCTTATAAGCGATAGCGCTTATCTTGATAAACTGTGAAAAGATGAAGCGGCAAAATCAAACTGCTATCTGTTAGTTTTTGTTTTTATTCAGTTTAAAAGAGCACAGCAGCAAATAGGGAAACAAACTTTTCTAAGATATTGCTCTGAGGCTCTGTGCGGACCCTTAAGAATATTCAAAATGGCAATTGGAAATTTAGGCTATGTTTGATATAATAAAAAGTATTAGTGTGTAATGCTATAAATCAGTGTTTGAGAAGAGGACAAAGGAGATAGGATGGTTAAATTATCAAGGCGTGTTTTAGAGATGGAAGAATCAGTTACTTTGGCTGCCAGTGCGCGTGCCAAAGAATTAAAATCGCAAGGGCGGGATATTTTGGAGCTCTCTGTGGGGCAGCCGGACTTTATAACCCCTAAGCACATTCAAGATGCAGCTATTAAGTCTATCCAAGACGGCAGTGCTTCCTTTTATACAGTTGCCTCAGGCCTGCCAGAGCTAAAAGACGCCGTCAGCCAGTACTTTGAAAACTTCTATGGCTATTCTGTAGAACGCAATCAGGTCGTTGCCGGAACCGGTGCTAAGTTTATGCTTTATGCGCTCTTTGCAGCCCTTATTGACTCAGGAGATGAGGTCATTATTCCGACGCCTTTTTGGGTGTCCTATGCTGACCAGATTAAGATGAATGAGGGTGTTCCGGTTTTTGTCACAACCAGTGAAGACAATCATTTTAAAGTCAGCCTGGATCAGCTGGAGGCAGCAAGGACGGATAAAAGCAAAATGCTTTTGCTCAACAGCCCTTCAAATCCGACAGGGATGATCTACAGCAAAGAAGAGTTAGAAGCTATCGGCAACTGGGCTGTAGAACATGATATTTTAATTTTGGCTGATGATATTTACGGCCGTTTGGTCTACAACGGTGCTGAATTTGTTCCTATTTCAAGCCTGTCAGAAACGATTCGTAAGCAGACGATTGTTGTTAATGGCGTTTCCAAGACCTACTCAATGACCGGCTGGCGTGTCGGCTATGTGGTTGCAGATCCTGAAATTGTTGCAGCAATTTCTAAAATCGTCAGTCAGACAACATCTAATTTGACAACGGCGGCTCAGTATGCGGCTATTGAAGCATTGACCGGCGCTCAAGACAGCGTTGAAGAAATGCGTCAGGCCTTTGAGGAGCGCCTCAATACGGTTTATCCGCTGTTAGCAGAAGTTCCCGGCTTTGACGTTGTGAAGCCGCAGGGAGCATTTTACTTCTTCCCAAATGTTAAAAAAGCAATGGAAATGAAGGGTTATACAGATGTGACCGCCTTTACAACTGCAATTTTGGAAGAAGCCGGCGTTGCTTTGGTGACGGGAGCAGGCTTTGGAGCTCCTGAAAATGTCCGCATGAGTTATGCGACTGACCTGGATACCTTAAAAGAAGCAGTCCGCCGTCTCAAGGTCTTTATGGAGAACTAAGCCATGGCTAAAATACTTCGTCGTTATGCCATCCCGGCCATTCTGCTTATAATCATCATAGGTCTCAGCTGGGCTCTTTTTCAAACCAAAAGAGAGCTCAAAACTGTTAAAGAAAAGGCTATGCATCTTGCCTTTGACCGAGGAGACATTCAAATTCAAAAGTCTGGTGATACCTTTAAGCTGACTTTTGTGTCCAATGGCTCGACTGGCTATGGCTGGAAAGTCAGTGATGTTTCAGAAAAGCTGGATTTAGATGACATAACCACTGAAGATCTGTCACCGTTTTCCGGAGCTGATTATCAATTGCGGGCAGGACGCTCAGACCTTGCCTATCTTAAAGGGAAAGTGCTGGCAGATGGCCGGTACCAGTTTAAACTGTCTTATAAACGTCCCTGGGAGAAAACAAGTCTGGATAAAGACTATCTTGTGACTGTCGAAAGTCAGACAAAACACTATGGTAAAACGTCTTCAGAACCTGCCATCAGCTTCATCTCCATCAAAGAAATCATAACGAAATAAGAAAGTAGAAAAGAGAACCACTAAACATGTCTAAAGATTTAGTATCTATTATTGATGTTCCAAAACACGTTGGTGAAGAGGTAACCATAGGTGCCTGGGTTGCCAATAAGTCGGGCAAGGGTAAAATTGCCTTTCTTCAGCTGCGTGACGGCTCCGCCTTTTTCCAAGGGGTGGCCTTTAAACCAAACTTTATCGAAAAATTCGGTGAAGAAGAAGGAACCGAAAAATTCAATACCATCAAGCACCTCAACCAAGAAACAGCTGTTTTGGTAACAGGTGTTGTCAAGGAAGATGAACGGTCAAAATTTGGCTATGAACTTGATGTAACAGGTGTTGAAGTCGTTGGAGAATCAGAAAATTATCCTATCACGCCTAAAGAACACGGAACAGACTTTTTGATGGATCACCGCCATCTCTGGCTGCGTTCGCGCAAGCAGATGGCCATCATGCAGATTCGTAACGCAGTTATCTATGCTTCTTATGAATTTTTTGATCAAAACGGCTTCATCAAATTTGACAGTCCAATCTTATCAGGCAATGCGGCTGAAAACACGACTGATCTTTTTGAGACAGATTATTTTGGCGAACCCGCCTTTCTCAGTCAGTCCGGTCAGCTCTATCTGGAAGCAGGTGCCATGGCGCTTGGACGGGTCTTTGACTTCGGACCGGTATTCCGTGCTGAAAAATCAAAAACGCGCCGCCATCTGACAGAATTTTGGATGATGGATGCGGAATACCCGTTCATGTCACATGAACAGTCCCTTGATTTGCAGGAAGCCTATGTCAAGGCTCTTATTCAGGGTGTTCTTGATCGGGCACCGCAGGCTCTTGACATTTTAGAGCGTGATGCTGATTTACTCAGGAAATACATTGCTGAACCGTTTAAGCGTGTCTCTTATGATGATGCCATCACACTTCTTCAGGAGCATGAAGCAGATGAAGATGCTGATTATGAACATGTTGAGCATGGCGATGATTTTGGCTCACCCCACGAAACATGGATTTCCAACTACTTTGGCCTGCCGACTTTTGTCGTCAATTATCCGGCCAGCTTAAAAGCCTTTTACATGAAACCGGTGCCGGGCAATCCGGATCGTGTGCTTTGTGCCGACTTGCTTGCTCCGGAAGGCTATGGTGAAATCATCGGCGGTTCTGAGCGTGAAACGGATTATAACACCTTGCTTGAGAAAATTAAAGAGAACGGCCTTAATCCGGATGACTACGCCTTTTATCTTGACCTGCGCAAATACGGTTCTGTTCCCCACTGCGGATTTGGTCTTGGTTTAGAGCGCATGGTGACCTTTGTGGCAGGAACGAAACACATCCGTGAAGCCATTCCTTTCCCACGGATGCTGCATCGCATTGAACCATAATATTTCTTAGCTGCAGCAGAGAATCTGAAAAAGAGCGTGAGACAGAAATCAAGACTTAGTCTGCTGATTTTTGTCCCGCTCTTTTTTATTGATAAAGTCCTTATTTTAATTTTCTGAATATTTTGCTATAATAGGAGGCATCAGGCACTTACAGGAGGTGATTTTCAAGCAGCTTGAAAGTAATCTTTTGTCTCTGTCTCATTAATAGATTGTCACCGCCTAGAAAAAGACGATGGCCGCTTGTTTCATAGGAGGAACTGTAATGACAACTACTGTAATGGCAAACTATAGCTATGGCGAAGACTGTTACCAAGAAATTCCTGAGGTCCTAAAACCCTACCATATTAAAAGTGTGGTCTTAATTGGAGGGAAAAGAGCCTTGGCCAGCAGCGAAGATGAGGTTCGTGCTATCTTGGTACAGGCAGGTATTGACGTGACGGGCAGCTTTGTTTACGGCGTTGATTCGACACAAACAAACATTGATAAACTGGCAGCTAATCCTGATGTGCAGCGGGCGGATGCTATTTTTGGTTTTGGCGGCGGAAAAGCACTGGATACCGCTAAAATGGTTGCTAAAGAACTGGATAAACCGACCTTTACTTTCCCGACAATTTGTTCTAATTGTTCAGCCGGAACAGCAATAGCGGTCGTTTATAATGATGACCATTCCCTTTTAAAATATGGTTATCCTGACTCACCGCTCCATATTTTCATCAATACACGAGTCATTGCCAAAGCACCTGAAAAATACTTCTGGGCCGGTATTGGTGATGGTATTTCGAAAGCTCCTGAGGTAGAGCATGCTATCTCGGAAGCAAAGAAAAAAGGAGCAGCAGCCTTTCCTCATACCGCAACATTGGGTGAGGCTGTGGCTCTGTCTTCAAAGGATGCCTTTTACCGCTATGGTCCGCAAGGGCTGGAAGATGTTCGCAATAACAAGGCATCTCAGGCAGTTGAAGAAATCGCCCTTGATATTGTGGTATCAACCGGCTATGCTTCTAATTTAGTCAATCAGCCTGATTTTTACTATAATTCTTGTCATGCGCATGCTTTTTACAATGGAACAACTGCCATTAAGCGTGAAGGGGAATATCTCCACGGTATGGTTGTTTCCTACGGTGTGCTGGTCTTGCATGCTTATTTTGATGAGCAGGAAGAGCTGGAACGTGTAGCCAAGTTCAACAAGGAATTAGGGCTGCCGGTAAGCCTGCAGGAACTGGGCTTGACTCAGGAAGATATTCCTAAGATTGTTGAGGTTGCTCTGACAACCAATGAATACCGCAACACGCCTTTTGATCCTGAAAAATTTGCGCAGGCCATCCGTACAGTCGATCAACTTGGTCAGCAATTGTAAACCAGATAAAAGAAAGAAGGAAGAGCTATGAAAAAAATTCAGACAGATAAAGCGCCTGCAGCTATCGGGCCTTATGTTCAGGGAAAAATTGCCGGTAACCTTTTGTTTGCCTCCGGCCAGATCGCCCTATCGCCTCAAACAGGCGAAATTGTTGGCGAGACCATTCAGGAACAAACCCAGCAAGTATTAAAGAATATCTCAGCTATCTTATCAGAAGCGGGCACGGACTTTGACCATGTTGTCAAAACGACTTGCTTTTTAGCCGACATCAAGGATTTCGTACCTTTCAACGAAGTCTATGCGACAGCTTTCGGTCAGGAATTCCCGGCGCGTTCCGCTGTTGAGGTTGCCCATCTGCCCAAAGACGCTAAGATTGAAATTGAAGTGATTGCTTATATTGACTAAGTCAAAAAGCAGAAAAAAGCCCGAGCGACAGTAACGCTCGGGCTTTTTGCCATGATCATCAGCGAGTTTCTAGGCTTTTTGCATTTTTTTGGCGGTCGTCATCATAAGACGGATACGGTTGAGCTGATTGACTTCTGATGAGCCCGGATCATAGTCAATCGGAGCAATGTTTGCTCCCTTATATTGGCGGCGCAGCTCCTTGATCATGCCTTTACCAACAATGTGATTTGGCAGACAGCCGAACGGCTGCAGGCAGACAATGTTTTTGACATCGTTGTTGAGGAGTTCGATCATCTCACCTGTCAAAAACCAGCCTTCACCGGTATGGTTACCGATGGAAATAATCTTAGACGCACCGTCAGCAATGTCATAAATGGATTCGATACCTTCAAAGCGCTGTGATTTTTCAAGAGCCTTGTTCATTGGTTTTTCAAGGAGATTGATGGCATCAATACCCAATTTAGCCAGACGTTTGCTCTTTTGGCTCATGTTGAGTTCATCGGCCTTCCAGATTTGGTTGAAAAGGGAGTAGTTCATAAAGCCAATCAGATCAGGAACGACAGCCTCACCGCCCTCCCTTTCGATAATACCGACAATATCATTATTAGCAGTGGGTGCATATTTGACCAGAATTTCACCAACCACACCGACACGGGGTTTCTTATCAAAATCAACCGTTTCAAGGTTATCAAAGTCTTTGATGATCCGTTTCATATTGCGGTTGAATTCAAAGTAAGAACCCGATTTGATATTTTTCTTGGCGGTACTCAGCCATTTATCATAAAGGGCATTGGCAGAGCCGGGAACTTTCTCATAAGGGCGGACGCGGTAGAGGACACGTTCAAAAAGGTCGCCGTAGAGCACGGCAATGAGCAGCCGCTTGACAAAGGGCAGGGTGATGTTCCAGCCCGGGGTTTCTTCGGTTCCTTGATTGCCCATGGAAATCGAAACAACCGGAATTTGCGGGAAGCCCGCATCTTTTAAAGCCTTGCGCAGGAGCGGGATATAGTTAGTTGCCCGGCAGCCGCCGCCTGTTTGAGTCATCATGACACTGGTATTGTTGAGGTCGTATTTGCCGCTTTCTAAGGCTTCAACCAGCTGGCCGATAGTGATGATAGCAGGATAGCAGGCATCATTGTGGACAAATTTGAGACCGACATCAACAGCTTTTCGGTCCATGGCAGGCAGAATAACAACATTGTAACCGGCTTGCTTGAAGGCTTCTTCGATCAGCCCGTTTTGGTGAATGGGAGACAGCATAGGCATAAGCAGCGTATGCGTTTTTTTCATTGCTTTAGTGAAGACAGGTTTATCGGCCGGCATATCTTCCTCTTCACTGCCTTGACTGTCACTGGTAAATTGCGGAGCTTGATTGAAAATGTGGTCCAGATTTGCTTTTTTAAGTTTATTATCGCGCTCTTTGACAGCGGCCTTGAGCGAACGCAGCCGGATGCGGATAGCTCCCATATTGCTGCCTTCATCAATTTTAAGGACGGTATAGAGTTTGTTGTGGCCGCGCATGATTTCTTCCACTTGATCGGTTGTTACAGCGTCAAGCCCGCAGCCGAAACTGTTTAATTGAACCAGTTCCAGATTGGGATTTTTAGCGACGACTTTAGCTGCCGCATAGAGGCGGGAATGGTAGACCCATTGATTGACAACACGCAAACCGGAGACTTCTTCTAAGCCTGACACCATATCTTCTGTCAAAACATGAAAACCTTCCTGAACGATGATATTGGCAATGCCGTGATTAATTTCCGGGTCAAGATGATAAGGGCGTCCAGAGAGAACGATTGCTTTTTCTCCCTTCATGCTGATGGCGGTCAGCAGCTCATCTGCCTTGGCCTGCAAATCAGCCTTGAAATCAGCCAAAGCTTGATAGCCATGTTCAACAGCCTTACGAATTTTTTCGGCTGTTATATCATCGTAGTCAGCAAAGGCCTGTGACAGAGAATGAACGAGGGTTTCAGGATCAGCTAGATTGACGAAGGGATGGAAAAATCGGACCTCGCCGTCGCGAATGGGGTCCATATTTTTTTCAATTACTTCCGGATAGCCTTGGACGATAGGACAGTTGTAATGGTTGGGTGCCTTGCTGTTTTCCATGCGTTCATAAATAACGCTCGGGTAAAAAATAGCATCAACCTTCTTGTCAATCAAGGCTTGAATATGACCATGCACCATCTTAGCTGGGTAGCAGACCGTATCACTTGGGATGGTTTCGATTCCCTTCTCAAAGAGTTTCTTGTCAGATTTGGGTGAAATCTGCACGCGAAAACCAAGATCGGTCAGCACCGTATGCCAGAGAGGATAGTTTTCATACATGTTGAGGACGCGCGGAATTCCTATCACACCGTGAACGGCATCGCGTTTTGACAATGCTTTAAATTTAAAGAGTTTTTTGTATTTATAATCAACCAGATTTTCTTTTTGCTGGCTGCGGTCAAATTTAATCTTGGTGACCTTTTCGGCTCCGCGTTCGCAGCGATTGCCGGTAACAAATTTTGAACCGTCGCTGAAAATGGTGACAGTCAGGGCACAGTTGTTTTCGCACAGGCCGCAGCGTGTAAATTCTTTTTCAGCGGTAAAGCTATCTAATTCATCCAGATTCATGATGCTTGAACGGTTGGGATGTATCAGTTGTTCAGACATAGCATTCTCCTTTAGGCCAGAGTCATTTCTGGCCGGGCAGCAGTTTGGTCAGTTTGTTCATGAGGGTCCAAGGCCAGTTCGTCTTCGTATTTTTCTTGGGCAATAAGAGCGCAGCCATAAGCGCCCATGAGGCCGGCAATATTGGGCCGAACCACCTGACGGCCCGAGACCAGTTCAAAGGCACGAAGCACTGCCTCATTGTAGAAAGTGCCGCCTTGGCAGACAATTTTTTGGCCTAGATCTTCGGGGCGTTTGAGCTTGATGACCTTGTAGAGGGCATTTTTGATGACTGAGTAAGACAGTCCCGCAGAAATATCAGCCACAGTGGCTCCTTCTTTTTGGACTTGTTTAACTTTGGAATTCATAAAAACGGTACATTTTGACCCCAGATCAACAGGGTGCTCAGCCAAGAGGGCAACCTGAGCGAAATCTCTGACATCATATTTGAGTGATTTGGCAAAGGTTTCAATGAATGAACCGCAGCCGGACGAACAGGCTTCATTAAGCTGAATGCTTGACAGCGCTCCGTCTTGGACAGACATGGCTTTCATGTCCTGTCCGCCGATATCCAAAATAAAGTCAACGCCGGGGTTGAAATAATTGGCGGCCTTGAAGTGAGCAACGGTTTCAACCTCGCCGTAATCCACCCGCAGCGCAGCCTTGATTAGGTTTTCACCGTAGCCGGTCACGCAGGAACGAGCAATGAAGGCCCCATCAGGCAATTGGTGATACAATTTTTTCAAAACAGCAATAACATTTTCCAAGGGCTGGCCTTGGTTGTTGCTATAGTGCTGGAAGAGGATATTGCCGTCCGGGTCTGTCAAGATGACTTTTGAAGTTGTCGAGCCGGCATCTATCCCTAAGAAAACGGGACCAGAAACGCTGCCGATCTCCCTGTACTTAGCGCTGGCTTCATCATGGCGCTCACGCCAGTCTTCCAGCTCTGCTTGATTTTTAAAAAGACAGTCCAAGGTATTTTGAGGAACCAAGGATTGCGAGGTATTTTTTTCAAGGTTGTCAATAATTTGTGTCAGGCTCAGCTGGGCCTGCTCTTCTTCAAGAGCTGCTCCCATGGCAACAAAGAGCTGTGGATTTTCTGGGAAAATCACATGTTCAGGGGCAATATTTAAAGTCTCGATGAAACGCTGACGCAGCTCACTCATAAAGAAAAGCGGACCGCCTAAAAAAGCTATGTTCCCTGTAATCTTACGGCCTGAAGCAAGACCTGCAATCGTTTGATTAACCACAGCTTGAAAAATAGAAGCGGCAATGTCTTCTTTGCGGGCGCCTTCGTTGATGAGAGGCTGCACATCGGTTTTAGCAAAGACCCCGCAGCGGCTGGCAATGGGATAGATGGTTTCATAATCTTTGGCAAGTTCATTAACCCCGTTGGCATCAGTCTTTAAAAGCTCTGCCATTTGGTCAATAAAAGCTCCGGTACCGCCCGCACAGGTCCCGTTCATCCGCTGTTCCAGAGTATCGCCAAAGAAGGTCATCTTGGCATCTTCACCGCCCAGCTCAATCACCACATCGGTTTCAGGAATCAGTTTTTCAACTGTTGTAGTAGCCGCAATAACCTCTTGGACAAAGGGAATATCAGCAGCATCAGACAGGCCGATTCCCCCTGAACCGGTGATAGCAATACTGACCTTTTGATCGCCGATGTCAGCAATAGCTTCTCTTAATACTTTAACAGTCGCTGTTTTGACGTCTGAAAAATGACGTTCGTAGCGTGAAAAAATTAAATGATAGTCTTCATCAAAGACAACCAGCTTAACGGTTGTTGACCCAACATCAATTCCTGCTCTATACATAGTAAGACAGTACATACGGGCAAAAGCGGCAGAAAGTGGAGAAATCTCTCCGCATACTGAGCTTATGACAAGTTTGATAGCTCTGAAAATCTGAACAAGATCGCATGAGCTGCTGAAATGTCGCCCGTCTTGGTCCTTTCTTTTATTTTAGGCGACAGGCTGTCGGTCCTGCAACAATCTGTTGCTTAGTCAACAGTCTGTCTGTTATAATATTATTATAGAACTCAGCAAGACAAATTCAATCGTTGATTTTTTGAAAACTGTTGCTTAAACAACACCCTGAAACAAAGTGTTGCTTATGATGGCTGATTCGGGTGACTGTTTCAGTGAATTGATTAGGGAATATGTTTAGTCTTAATAGAAAGAATGCTCATGAAATTTACAGATATTCGCTACCTGCGGACGGAAAAACTTATTTTTGATGCCTTCACCAAGCTTCTGAGTGAAAAGCCTTATGAAAAAATTACAGTGCAGGATATTGCCGATGAAGCCATGATTAACCGTGCGACATTTTATGCTCATTATGCGGACAAGGATGAGCTGCAGCAGGGAATTCACAGGCAGCTGCTGCAGCAGTTATCTGATATGATTGATGCGGCTCAGGTGACAAACGGCGATATTGTGCAGGTTAGAAAAGCCGAAAATCTGTTGGCCAATTTCTATCACAGTCTGGAAAAAAATCGCTCCATTGCCAAAATCGCCTTAAAGAGTATTTCGCAGGAAATCATGCAGGAAAATTTCGGCAAGCTCTTAAGAGAAAAGTATGCTGATTTGCTGGAAAAATTAAACGTTACAGAATCTGGCGAGTCAGTGCCTACGGATTTTATCGTTGCTTATCTGACCAGTATTTTTACAGGGACGCTCATGTGGTGGATCAAATCTGATTTTGACATGCCCGCTAAAGAACTGGCACGCCTGGTTATTACTCTGGTCAGCAATGGGCATTTAACTGTTCTGGGAGTGACGATTAATCGTGATTAAAAGCGGGCGCTGTTTCAAGTCCGTTTTTTAGCGATCCGCTCCTTAAAAAAGTCCGCTAAAGCGGTTTTTTTGCTATAATAGAAGCAATAGAAAGAAGGCAGGATATGACCAAGGATGAACGGTTAGTGGATGCTATTGACCATAAAAGCTATCTGTTAGAGGAAGGGATTTTTTTATCTGATTTGGATAAGCGTCTGCAAAAGCTCCTCTTGCAGCATCATCCTCAGCTGACTGAGCAAAGTTTTATCAGCCATAAGAACCTGGCGCAGTATCGCTTGATGTTTTTACAGGAGATTGTTAAAAAGGCTAATAAAAAGAACGATTACGTCCGTGAAACGGTCTATGAAGTAAGCAAAAATCAGGACTATATGCCCTTAGATCTGCAGGAAGAGTGGGACAGCAAAATTACATTTGGTCAGCGAATAGCTGATGATGTCGCACGCTTTGGCGGTTCATGGACCTTCATCATCTGCTTTGTAGCCTTGATGGTTCTGTGGATGGCTTTCAATGTTATTAAACCTTTTGGCTTGGTCTTTGATGCCTATCCTTTCATTCTTTTGAATTTGGCTCTGTCTACCTTGGCGGCTATTCAGGCTCCTTTGATTATGATGAGCCAAAACCGTGCCTCGGACTATGACCGTCTGCAGGCTAAAAATGATTATAACGTTAACAAAAAATCTGAAGAAGGCATCAGGCTTTTGCATGCTAAGATTGACCATTTGGTGCATCAGGACCAGTCAGATCTTTTGGAAATTCAGAAATTGCAGGCAGAAATGCTGGTTTCTATCACCAAACAGTTAGCAGATATGCAGGAGCAAAATCAGGCCTTGATTGAAAAAGTGGGAGAGTTAGAAAAAAGGAGCAGTGAAAATGTCTGACAAAAAAATTGATCTTGTCATTGTCACAGGCATGAGCGGTGCCGGAAAAACCGTTGCCATCCAGTCTTTTGAAGACTTAGGTTACTTTACGATTGATAATATGCCGCCGGCTTTGGTGCCTAAGTTCTTAGAATTGGTTGAGAGCAGCGGTGAAAATGATAAGGTTGCCCTGGTCGTTGATATGCGCAGCCGGCTTTTTTTCAAGGAAGTCAGCTCAATTTTGGACAAGATAGAACTGAATGATTCTATTAATTTTCGCATTCTCTTTTTAGATGCTACTGACAGTGAGCTGGTGTCACGCTACAAAGAGACCCGCCGCAGCCATCCTTTGGCAACAACCGGGCGTGTTTTGGACGGTATTGCCCTTGAGCGAAAACTTCTGGCTCCTTTAAAAAATCTCAGTCAGAATGTTGTTGATACGACAGAATTAACACCGCGGCAGCTGCGCAAAACGATCTCAGATCAGTTCTCTGGAGAAAAAGATCAGGACAGTTTTCATCTGGAAGTTGTCAGCTTTGGTTTTAAATATGGCCTGCCTTTGGACGCTGACTTGGTATTTGATGTGCGTTTTCTGCCCAACCCTTATTACAAGCCTGAACTGCGCAATAAGACCGGGCTTGATAAAGATGTCTCAGACTATGTCATGAATCATAAGGAATCAGAGGCATTTTACCAGAATCTCTTAGCTCTGTTAAAGCCTATCCTGCCTGGTTATCAAAAGGAAGGGAAATCCGTTTTAACGATCGCCATCGGCTGCACAGGCGGTCAGCATCGCAGCGTGGCCTTTGCCCATCGCTTGGCTGAAGATCTGAAGCAAAATTGGACTGTTCATGAAAGCCATCGTGATAAAAATCGACGTAAGGAGACAGTGAATCGCTCATGAGAAAACCAAGAATAACTCTTATCGGCGGCGGGACAGGCCTGCCTGTTCTTCTAAGCAGTCTGCGTCATGAAGATGTGGATATCACGGCGATTGTCACGGTAGCAGATGATGGCGGCAGCTCCGGGGCCATTCGCCATGTCATGCAGCTGACACCTCCCGGCGATCTTCGCAATGTTTTAGTAGCGATGAGCGATATGCCCAGATTTTATGAGAAAATTTTTCAATACCGCTTTAATGCTGAAGACGGCGCACTTGCCGGGCACCCGCTTGGCAATTTAATCATTGCCGGTATTTCAGAAATGCAAGGGTCTACCTACAATGCCATGCAGATTCTGTCAAAATTTTTTCATGTTACCGGTAAAATCTATCCTTCCAGTGAAAAAGCCCTGACACTTCACGCCGTCTTTCAAGACGGACAGGAAGTTGTCGGTGAAAGTCAGATTGCTAAACATAAGGGCATGATAGACTATGTTTATGTCACCAACAGCTATGATGATGCTAAACCGGCTGCCAGCCGCAAGGTTGTCGATGCCATCATGGACAGTGACATGATTGTTTTGGGTCCCGGCTCACTCTTTACTTCTATTTTGCCAAACTTAGTTATTGATGAAATTGGCCGGGCGCTTTGTGAGACAAAGGCCGAGGTGGCTTATGTCTGTAACATCATGACACAGTATGGAGAAACCGAGCACTTTACTGATGCCGACCATGTGCGCGTGCTCAACCGTCATTTAGGACAAAAATTTATTGATACCGTCTTGGTCAATGTTGAAAAGGTACCTAAGGAATATATGAATTCCAATAAATTCGATGAGTATCTGGTTCAGGTCGAACACGATTTTGCCGGCCTTAAAGAGCAGGTGCCAAGAGTGGTTTCATCGAATTTCCTCTGTCTGGAAAATGGCGGTGCCTTTCACAATGGTGACAGCGTTGTCGCCGAATTGCTAAGCCTGATTAGAATGAAGGAATTATGAGTTTTACGACATCCGTCAAAGAAGAAATTTTAAATTTGGATTCAGCTGACAAAAATGAATTGTCAGCTATTATTAAAATGTCTGGCAATCTGGGCCTGACTCATCAGGGCCTGACCCTGTCCATTATTACCGAAAATGCCAAAATTGCCCGTCATATCTATGCCTTGCTGGAGCAGTTTTACCAAATTGTCCCCGAGACCAAGTACCATCAAAAGACCAATCTGAGAAAAAATCGGGTTTACACCGTTTTTCTTGATCATCATGTAGACAGTATCTTGTCTGATCTGCGGCTGTCGGATGCTTTTTTTGGCATTGAAACAGGGATCCAGCAGAAAATTCTGTCGGAAGATGATGCCGGACGCTCTTATCTACGGGGGGCTTTTTTGTCCAGCGGTTCCATTCGGGATCCGGAATCCGGCAAATACCAGCTGGAAATTTTCTCCGTTTATCTGGACCATGCGGAGGATTTGGCCAGGCTGATGCAAAAATTCATGCTGGATGCCAAAGTGATTGAGCACAAGCACGGTGCGGTTACTTACCTGCAAAAAGCTGAAGATATCATGGATTTTTTGATTATTATCGGCAGTATGGATGCCATGCTGGCCTTTGAAAAAATTAAAATCATGCGGGAAACCAGAAATGATGTCAATCGGGCCAGCAATGCCGAAACTGCGAATATTGCCAGAACCATCAGTGCCAGCATGAAAACCATCAATAATATCATTAAAATCAGAGACAGTGTTGGTTTGGAAAGTCTGCCGCTAGAACTGCAGCAGATTGCTCAAATACGAGTTGCCAATCCTGATTTTTCCATCCAGCAGATTGCTGACAGTTTGGATGTACCGCTGACCAAGAGCGGCGTCAATCACAGGCTCAGAAAGATTAATAAATTAGCAGAAGAATTATAGTAAAGGAGAAAGCAATGACTTGTACAACGATCCTCGTCGGGAAAAAAGCCAGTTATGACGGCTCTACCATGATTGCCAGAACCGAAGATTCACAAAGCGGTGATTTTTGCCCTAAAAAGTTTGAAGTGATTAGTCCGCAAAAGCAGCCCAGACATTACCAGTCCGTTTTATCCTCTTTTACCCTAGATCTGCCGGATAATCCCTTGTCTTATACCTCTGTTCCCGATGCTCTGGCTAAGGAGGGTATCTGGGGAGAAGCAGGCATCAATGAGGTGAATGTCGCCATGAGTGCAACTGAAACCATCACGACAAACAGCCGTGTCTTGGGAGCAGATCCCTTAGTTGCAGCAGGTATTGGGGAAGAAGACATGCTGACCTTGGTACTGCCCTATATTCGCTCAGCCCGTGAAGGTGTGGAGCGGTTGGGAAAATTGTTAGAAGAATACGGTACCTATGAATCAAACGGCATTGCTTTTTCAGATGCAGATGAAATTTGGTGGCTGGAAACCATTGGCGGCCACCACTGGATTGCGCGCCGTGTTCCGGATGATTCCTATGTGACCAATCCTAATCAGCTGGGAATTGACCATTTTGAATTTAATAATCCGGAGGACTATCTTTTTTCTAGTGATCTGAGAGACTTTATCGACGACAATCATCTTGATTTGACCTATTCCAATGAGCATTTTAATCCCCGCTATGCCTTTGGCAGCCAAAAAGATAAGGACAGGCATTACAATACGCCCCGTGCCTGGGCCATGCAGCGATTTTTGAATCCTGAAATTAAGCAGGATCCGCGCAGTTTCTTTATTCCCTGGTCGCAAAAGCCCTATCGCAAGATTACAGTTGAAGATATTAAATATGTCCTGAGCAATCACTATCAAGATACAGCCTTTGACCCTTATGGACCTGAAGGCGACCGCGTCAGCCGGACAGCTTTTCGAACCATTGGCATTAATCGTACCAGCCAGACTGCTTTGCTGCAGATAAGGCCCGATAAGCCTCAGCCGACTCAAGGAATCCAATGGCTTTCTTACGGCTCCATGCCTTTTAATACCATGGTTCCTTTCTTTACACAGGTTTCAAAGACACCGGATTATTTTGCCAATACCAGCGATAACGTTTCTACCGATAATTTTTATTGGACCAACCGCTTGATTGCCGCGATCGCTGATCCTCATTATGGCAAGCACGAGTCTGATCTGGAGGCCTATGCTGAGAAGACCATGGCAAAGGGTCATGCGATGATTAAGCGTGTTGACAGAGCTTTGGCAAAAGGAGAAACAGTGGACTTTGAAGAAGAAAACCAAGTGATGAGCGATTTTATTGAGGCTGAGACGCAGGCCCTCCTTCACAAAATTCTTTTTGATGCCAGCAACCTGATGACCAACCATTACGGTATCAGCGACTGATGATAAATGAGCAGGGAAAACTCCAAACAAGTGCCCTGCTTTTTTCTTTTCAATACCTGTCAACAGTTTTCTTTTTAAGATTTTTAGCGTTGGTAAAAAATAATAATTTTAGGGCTTGCAAAAAAATAAAAATATGGTATACTTAACCAGTAAATAATTAACTGGTTAACAAAAGGAGATTCACATGAAGAAAAAACCTGTTATCATCATTTCACTTCTCATTGCCATATTAGTAGGAGCCATCGCGTTTTTAATGGGACAGGAAAGGACCAAGAAAACTGATGGCAAGATAGATGTTGTCACGACCTTTTATCCGATGTACGAATTTACAAAAAATATCGTCGGCAATCAAGGGCAGGTCTCTCTCTTGATCAAAGCAGGAACAGAGGTCCATGACTTTGAACCTTCAACCAGAGACATTACCAAAATTCAAGATGCCGATGCCTTTGTCTACGATTCTGACAGCATGGAATCCTGGGTTAAGTCTGTTAAAAAATCTGTTGATACTGAAAAAGTCCCCTTTGTCGAAGCAACTGCCAATATGATTTTAGCGCCGGGGACAGAAGAGGGCGGTCATGAGCACGGGCATGAAGGCCATCATCATGCCTATGATCCTCACGTCTGGCTGTCACCAAAACGAGCTGTTATACTGGTGGAGAACATTCGTGACGGACTGTCACGGAAATTCCCTGACAAGGCTAAGACTTTTAAGACAAATGCAGCTGCCTACATCAAAAAATTGCAGGCTCTGGATAAAGACTACAGCGATACGCTTATCAAGGCGCAGCAAAAATCCTTTGTGACACAGCACGCTGCATTCGGCTACTTAGCCCTTGATTATGGCTTGACACAAATCCCTATTACCGGCCTGACAGCAGAGTCTGAGCCGTCAGCCAAACGCTTGGCTGATCTGTCCAAATATGTAAAGGAATATGGGATTGACTATATTTATTTCGAAGAAAATGCTTCTTCAGCCGTTTCCAAAACCTTAGCCGATGAAGCCGGAGTTAAGACAGCCGTCCTTAGCCCTCTTGAAAGTCTGACACAAAAGCAGATGGATACTGGCGAAGATTATTTTTCTGTCATGCGCCGCAATTTAAAAGCACTCCAAAAGACGACAGATGCAGCCGGCAAAGCGATTAAGCCTGAAACAGATGACAGCAAGACTGTCGCTAACGGTTACTTTAAGGATAAGGATGTGAAAGATCGCAAACTCTCTGACTGGGCAGGCAAGTGGCAGTCTGTTTATCCTTATTTAAAAGACGGAAGTTTAGACAGTGTCTGGGAGTACAAGGCCAAATCTAAGAAAGATATGACAGCTCAGGAGTACAAAGATTACTATAATAAGGGTTATAAGACAGATGTTGAAAAGATTGTCATTGACGGCAAGACAAATACGGTTACCTTTACAGAAAAAGGCAAGAAATACAAATATACCTATAAATACGCTGGTTACAAGATTCTTAACTATGCAAAAGGCAATCGGGGTGTTCGCTATCTTTTTGAAACGACAGCAAAGAATGCCGGATCTTTTAAATATATTCAATTCAGCGACCACGGTATCAAGCCTCAAAAGGCGGAGCATTTCCATCTTTTCTGGGGAAGTGACAGTCAGGAAAAACTTCTGGAAGAACTGGAAAACTGGCCAACCTACTATCCAAGTAAGCTAAGCGGCCGGGAAATTGCTCAGGAAATTGTAGCTCACTAAAGACAGCTTCTCACAATCATAAAAAAGCAAGGCAGCAGCTCTTCTTAAGATCAAGCGCTGCCCTGCTTTTTTTGTATCATCGAAGAAATAAGGAAGTCTGCTCATTGGTAGTAGATGAGTAAACGTTTGCAATTAATCCTGCTATTTCTTATAATAACAGTAATTAGAAAGGAGTCCTTATGAAAGCAGCAGTTGTTTATAAAGCTGGCGGTCCGGACGCTTTTGTCATTGAGGAGAGACCGCTCCCTAAACCCAAAGCAGGATGGAGTCTTATCAAGGTTTTAGGTTTTGGCATCAACCATTCGGAAATTTTTACAAGACAGGGGCTGTCTCCCAGTGTTGTCTTTCCCAGAGTTTTGGGAATTGAATGTATCGGAGAGGTTGTCAAAACACAGTCGCCTCATCTAAAGGTCGGTCAGCAGATTATCTCTATCATGGGAGAGATGGGCCGTGATTTTGACGGTTCCTATGCAGAGTATACCCTTTTGCCTGATGAGCAGATTTATCCTATTAAGACAGATTTGCCCATAGAAAAATTAGCTGCTCTGCCGGAAACCTACTACACTGCCTACGGTGCCTTTAAAAACCTGCAGATTAAAGCAGGAGATGTGACCCTGATACGGGGAGCAGCGTCTGGTGTTGGTCTGGCCATGCTTGGCCTGATTAAGGCACAGTTCCCTCAAAATAAGGTCTTTGGCAGCAGCCGTCATTTAGAAAAAGAAAAGACTTTGCTAAGCTTAGGCTATGATGGGATTATTCTGGATAAAGACAACGTGCTGCAGACTGATTTGAGCTTTGATAAGATTTTAGAATTAATCGGTCCGGCTTCTATCAAAGATTCCTTTGATCATATTAAAGAGCAGGGAATCGTCTGCTCTAATGGCCAGCTGGGCGGCCGCTGGTATTTGGAAGACTTTGATCCCATTATGGAATTAAAGCACAATAGTTACCTGACAACGTTTTATTCTGGTAATGTTGACCAAGAAAGGCTGCAGGAGATGCTGGATTACGTGGCTAGATTTCATGTTCCCATACGTGTTGAAAGGATTTTTAAACTGGAGGAAATCAGTAAAGCCCACGCTTATATCGAAAGCACGGCAGGATTTGGTAAGGTTATTGTTTTAAATTAAGATTTTCAGGTAAAATAACGACGGTTCAGTCTGCCCTGCGGCAGGCGATAAAGTCTGGTTTTAAAAGAAGGGGGAAAAGATGGCTTATATTGAAAAACTTCCGCTTGGTAAGGTATTAGATTTAAAGAGAGAAGTTCCGATTGAAGAAGAGCAGATGCTTAGTAAAACACTGGTACAGCGGGATGATCTGGGGATGACACTGTTCTCGCTGGATAAGGATCAGGAAATCAGCCGCCATTCATCACCAGGCGATGCCATGGTTAACGTTTTAAGCGGCATGGCAGAGATTACGATTGGCAGTGATGTCTTTGAAGTAGCTGCCGGACAGACCATCATCATGCCGGCAGGCATTCCTCACAGTCTTTACGCCAAAGAAGCCTTTCAAATGCTTTTGGCAGTTGTCAAACCTGAGGTGAATCATGATTGATAATATTTGTGATCTTATCAAATACCATGACGGTCAAATTGCCAGCCGTTCCTTAAGCAGAAAATTAACTGTTGATACCCCCGTAACACTCTATGCCATGGCAAAGGGTGAGTCCATCAGCAATGAATCCGGCAAACTGACAAAGCTGATTCAGGTTTTAGAGGGCAGTCTTCAAGTTGAGACAGCAGATGAAAGATACCTGCTTGAGGCTCAAGGCATGCTGAGTATTGCTGCTGATCAGGTTCATAATCTCTATGCTCTTGAAGACAGTAAAATTCTGCAGATTGAGTTATAACAGAAGCCTTATAAAAGATTGCTGCTAAACAGCCGCTTCTAACAGCAAAGATGCTAACAAAAAATCCCTTTCGATTGCTCGAAAAGGATTTTTGATTACCGATGTAATAATGCAAATAGCTTTGCTTATTTGAGACCGTATTTTTTGTTGAAACGATCGACACGTCCGTCTGCTTGAGTGAATTTTTGACGGCCAGTGTAGAAGGGGTGTGAGTCAGATGAAATTTCCACACGAATAAGCGGATAGGTTTCACCTTCAAACTCAACAGTTTCGTTTGAAGTCTTAGTTGAACCACTAAGGAACTGATAACCAGTTGAAGTATCCATAAAGACAACTGGACGGTATTCTGGATGAATATCTTTTCTCATTTTAAAAAATTTCCTTTCTGCCATAGCCCACTTTGAGCCATAGTTAATCTAACTTCTCTAGTTTATCAGATAAAGTGTTATTTGACAAGACTTTTATACATTTTTTTCTATTAAAATAAGGTGTAATAGCGGAGCGTTTATCCCCTATAGTGCAAGTTCATATTGGACTGATGGCGTGCCCAAAATCAAAGCTCTTACTTTGAAGCCTTAAGCAGATCCTGCAGTTCCTGATAGATTTGATCGTTTTCTGCCAAGCTGTAAGAATTAGCACCGCTTGCTAAGGGATGTCCGCCTCCGGCATGTCTCTTGGCTACTTCATTGATAACAGCGGTTTTGCTGCGAAGTCTGACGCGGTAATGGCCATCCGGCTGCTCAACAAAAATGGCCCAGACTCGGACAGTTTCGATTTTTCCCGGAGCAGAGACAATAGCTGATGTTTCCGCATCTGTCAGCTCAAAAGTTTTCAGTACTTCCTGACTTAGGACAACGCGGGCTGCTCCTTGATCATCAATGTCGAGATGTTCAAAAACATAGGCCAACAGCTTAGCAATCTTGTAAGGAAAAGAATCCATCTGACGTGCTAAAGCTGCAAAATCAAAGTCATATTTAAGCAGTTTGCTGGCAATTATTAAAGTTTTTGATGTGGTTGCAGGATAGAGAAAACGGCCTGTGTCGCCGATAATACCGGCATAAAGCAGCCGTGCTGCCTGAGACGTCAGCTCCAGCTGATTTTGCAGGGCGAAATCAGTGATAATCTCACTGGCGCTGGAGGCTGTTGTATCAACATAAGACAAATCGCCGTAAAAGTCTTCATCCGGATGATGGTCAATTTTGATTAAAAAATCACCTGTTGAATAGCGGCTGTCATCAATTCGCGGTCGGTTAGCAGTGTCAACAACAATAACAAGTGCACCTTTATAATCGTCATCAGCGACCACATCCATTTGAGCCAGCCAATCTAAGGTTGGTTCATCATAGCCGGTCACTTTAACGGTTTTTTGAGGAAAATTCGCCTGAATAATTTCTTTTAACCCAACCTGACTGCCCAGTGCATCCGGATCTGGTTTCATGTGCCGGTGAATGATAATAGTATCGTAAGCTTTAATACTGTCTAAAATATCTTTAAAAGTAGTCATAAAGGTTCCTATTCTTTTTTTCCTATTATAACACAGTAAAAGCCAATCTAAAAAATGATTGACTTTTCTTTTTATTTAATGTCTTTATAATCAGCTGCTAAACCTCGCTGCACAGCTGGACGCTGAGCAATATGGTCAGTCCATTCTTTTAAGTGGCTGTAGCTGTCAAGGTCAAGAAATTCATAAGCACCATCATAAAGGGCATCCTGAGCCAGACGGCCGTACCAAGACCAGATAGCAATATCGGCAATGGTGTAATCATCACCGGCAATATAAGGTTTCCGAGCGAATTCTTTATCCAGTAAATCCAGCTGCCGCTTGGTTTCCATGGTGAAACGATTGATAGGATATTCCAATTTTTCAGGAGCATAGTTGAAAAAGTGGCCAAAACCGCCGCCGACAAAAGGCGCTGCTCCTGTCTGCCAAAAGAGCCAATTGAGGACTTCTGTGCGGCCCGCAGGATCGCTGGGCATGAGTTTGTCGAATTTTTCTGCCAGATAGAGCAGGATGCTGGCTGACTCGAAAACACGGATGTTTGGCTCTTGCGAACGATCCAGCAGAGCGGGAATTTTTGAATTGGGGTTAATAGCGACAAAATCAGAACCGAACTGATCCCCATCCATGATAGAAATTTTGAAAAGGTCATAATCAGCTGCTTCAATACCAAGCTCACGCAGCTCCTCCAGCATGATAGTTACCTTGATACCGTTAGGTGTGCCTAGAGAATAGATTTGCAGTGGCTTCTTACCTTGAGGAAGCTCTTGTTCAAAACGGCTTCCGGCAGTGGGACGGTTGATACCGGAAAATTTTCCTTGGTCACTGTCCTTAGCTGACCAGACTTTTGGTGGTATATAATGAGACATAATTTCTCCTTTCCAGATGTTTTCAAAATATATCATAGAAAAAAGATAAAATCAACTAAAATATGTTATCATAGATAGCAATACGAAAGTGGAGTGATACAATGGGAAATAGCTTATATCATTTAGCAAAGGCAGAGCTGCACTGTCATTTAGATGGCTCTTTGTCTTTTGAAACAATAAGAAAATTAGCTGCACTGGCAGATGTTACTTTGCCCGAATCTGATAGTGAACTTTCAAAATTAGTGACGGCTCCTGCAAAATCGGAGAGCCTTGTTGATTATCTAAAAGCCTTTGATATCATCCGCCCGCTGCTGCAGACCAAGGAGGCTCTGGCCTTAGCCGCCTATGACGTGGCTAGGCAGGCAGCTGATGAACATGTTGTTTACATTGAAATTCGGTTTGCGCCAGAGCTGTCTATGGATAAGGGCTTAACTGCTGTCCAGACAGTAGAAGCAGTGGAAGAGGGATTGAGACAGGCTCAGGCTGACTTTGGTATTGTTGCCAAGGCCTTAATCTGCGGTATGCGGCAGTCTTCTCAGCAGCTGACAAAGGCTATTTTTAAGCAGATTAACAGCGCAGAGGGTCTGGATTATGGCGGTTTTGATTTTGCCGGCAACGAACACGATTTTCCGCCGGAAGATATGGAAGAACTCATTCGCTATACACAGAATTTGGAGCGTCCTATGACCTTTCATGCCGGTGAATGCGGCTGTCCCAGTCATATCGCCCAAGCTCTTGCCTTTGGTCTTAAGCGTTTGGGACATGTAACAGCTATTCACAACCATCCCCACATCTTAGCAGAATTTGTTAAACAAGGAGCAACAGCAGAACTCTGTCTGACCAGCAATTTGCAAACCAAGGCTGCCCGGTCGCTGGCAGAATTTCCTTACTATGAACTCTATCATGCCGGTGCTCAGATAACGATTAACACGGATAACCGGACGGTCTCACAGACAAATCTAACAAGGGAATACCAATTATTTGCAGATTATTTTGGCACCAGCTTGGCAGATTTTTACCGCTTCAATCAAAACGCCCTTAAAGCTTCCTTTGCTTCTGATTCTGAAAAAGAGGAACTTTTTGAAAGGTTAAGAGCTGCCTATGCACCCTATCTCAGCGAAAGTATTTTAAAAGTCCCGAAACTGTGATATAATAAACAGCAGTATTATTTTGGAGGGAATTATGGCTTTCGCTAAAATTGTTTTTGCTAGTATGACGGGAAATACAGAGGAGATTGCTGACATTGTCGCTCAAAAGTTAGAAGAATTAGGACACACAGTTGATGTGGATGAGTGTACGACAGTAGACGCTGATGAGTTTCAGGATGCGGATATTGCCATTGTAGCCAGCTATACGTATGGTGACGGCGATCTTCCTGATGAGATTGTAGATTTCTATGAAGATCTGCAAGACCTTGATCTTTCAGGCAAAATTTACGGTGTTGTTGGTTCCGGCGATACGTTTTACGATGATTTTTGCAAATCAGTTGATGATTTTGAACTGGCCTTTGAAGGAACGGGTGCTACAAAAGGAGCTGACTCTGTCAAAGTTGATTTGGCAGCAGAGGATGAAGACATTGACAATCTGGAGCGCTTTGCAGAAGAAATTTCCAGTAAAGTCAGCTAAATAAGATAGACTGAGGCAGTGAGCCGGGAGAATTAACATGTACTTGTTAGCAGCCGGCTTGCAGCCTTTTTTAATTATTGCGCATACAGCATTTGAGAGCTGCATGCCTGAATTTTCACAGGAAAAGGAGTATAATGAAAACGAAAGCGAGCGCTTTCACTAATATTACTAATTTTTAAATCTTACTGTGAGGTGAAGGAAATTGAAAAATAGAGATTATGCCTTTGGTTTTCACGATGATATAAAGCCTCTTTATTCAACTGGCAAAGGCTTAACTGAGGAAATTGTCAGAGATATTTCTGAGATAAAAAATGAGCCTGAGTGGATGCTGAACTATCGCCTACGCTGCTTAAAGCTCTTTCATCAGCTGCCTATGCCTAGCTGGGGACCGGATCTATCAGGCATTAATTTTGAAGATATTATCTATTATCAAAAGTTAAGCGGCCAGCCGTCCAGAAGCTGGGAAGATGTTCCTGATGACATTAAAAAGACCTTTGAGCGCTTGGGAATTCCTGATGCTGAACGCCAGTTCCTATCTGGGGCAGTGGCTCAGTATGAGTCTGAAGTGGTTTACCACAATATGAAAGAAGAATTTGAAAAGCAAGGAATTATTTTCACGGATACGGATACTGCCCTGCAGAAATATCCTGACCTTGTTAAAAAATATTTTGCGACAGTGGTATCGCCGGCTGAGCATAAATTTGCGGCTTTAAATGGAGCTGTCTGGTCAGGCGGGACGTTCATTTATGTGCCCAAAGGGGTTGAATGCCAGATTCCTGTTCAAACTTATTTTCGGATTAACGGTGAGAATGCCGGGCAGTTTGAGCGTTCTCTCATAATCGTTGAAGAAGGTGCATCCATTCAGTATATTGAAGGCTGTACGGCGCCGACTTATTCGACCAATAGTCTGCATGCAGCGACAGTGGAAATTATTGTCAAGCGCGATGCGTCATTCCGCTACACGACCATTCAGAATTGGTCTGACAATGTTTACAATCTGGTCACGGAAAGAGGTACGGTTGAAGAAAACGGCACTCTAGAATGGATTGACGGCAATCTGGGAAGCAAGGTCAATATGAAGTATCCTTGTTCGATTTTAAATGGTCCGCATGCCAGAACCTCTGTTTTGTCCATGTCCTTTGCCAATTACGGTCAGCATTTGGATGCCGGCTGCAAGGTTTATCATAATGCTCCCAAGACTTCCAGCACGCTGATTTCAAAATCAGTTGCCAAAGACGGCGGCAAAACCGACTATCGCGGGACCGTTAAGTTTGGCAAGAACAGTGCAGGCTCTAAGTCGCATATTGAATGTGATACCATTTTGATGGACGGTGAGTCCAGTTCAGATACCATTCCTTTTAATGAGATTCATAATTCAGATGTGTCTCTGGAGCATGAAGCTAAGGTTTCCAAGGTATCTGAAGAACAGCTCTATTATATTATGAGCCGGGGAATCAGTGAAGAAGAGGCTACGGCCATGATTATCAATGGATTCATGGATCCGATCACAAAAGAGCTGCCCATGGAATATGCGGTAGAGTTAAACGCTTTAATCAACATGAGCATGGAAGGCTCAGTCGGCTGACAGCGTGCAGCAGCCTGGAAGAGTTTGGGCCAAAAGTCCCAAACTCTTTCAATTTATGAAGTATCACATATTTAACGCAGTGGTTGGGAATAAGACTTGTTGGTTTAGCCGATTTTTCTCCCACTCTCTTTCTTTTAAGTGTCCTGTTAGAAAAAATGAACTATGAAAAAAAGATCTGTCAAATACAGGCAAGTCAGCCGCTTCTTTCTTTGGCTGGGATTGGTCATAATGGCTGCCTATCTTGCTTTTATTCTTTATCAATATTGGGATCGGTGGCTGTTACTTTTTAATCCTCAAAGAACTATTAAAGATTTTGAACAGCAGCTGCGTTCAGAAAATATACTGAATTTTGTCATTTTAACCCTTTTAACCGGCCTGACGTCTGCCATCCCGTTTTTGTCCAGCTCTGTCCTGTCTGTTTTTAACGGACTGGTTTTTGGACCTTGGCTGGGTATTTTGATGAATATCAGTGGCAATGTGCTGGGGCATTTTTTCCTGATTCAAGTCATGGCTCGCATAGATTTGACAGAAAAAGACAGCAGATTAAATGAGCGGCTGGATAAACTTGCACAGATTAAAAATCCTTATCTGGCTTTAACATTGGGCTATATGATTCCTTTTATACCGTCTTTTTTGGTGGATTATACAGTTCTTGATACAAAGGTACCATGGCAGCGCTGGCTGCTTTGCCTGATATTGGGGGTAACTCCGACCAGTGTTCTCTATGCTTTCGGCGGCCACGCCCTGATGCTGGGAGATGTGAAACAGCTCCTTTTCATTGTTGCTGTTATTCTTGTCTGCTTGATTATTTATAAAGGTTTTGAACAAAAGAAGGGCTAGAAGCAGGGCCTTTTTTTTGCTATAATGAAGCAAAGGAGTAGATGATGGATTTACAAGATATTAGAGAGCAGATTGATGCTGTTGATAGGGAATTAGTCTCTTGTTTAGAAAAGCGTATGGCTTTAGTCAGTCAAGTTGCTGCCTATAAAAAAGCAACCGGCAAGGCAGTGCTGGATCCTGAGCGTGAGCAGCTCTTGCTGCAAAGAATAGCCGAATTGGTGACCGATGATGCTTACCGTCCGGCTGTTTTAGCGACTTTTACTGATATTCTCAAACATTCAAGAAACTATCAGCTTAAAACATTGGGAGAGGATTTAAATGAAAGCCTTTCTTGATTGGGAAAAAAACAGCCGTCTGCTGCTGGTGTCAGCAGCAGCTGTTCTTGTCGGTTTGCTGGTCGGTGTTGTGGACATGGTGTTTGGTGTTGTTTTGAATGCTTTAACCGCATTTCGAGCCAGCCATTTTTTAGTCCTCATTCCTTTTTTGCCCTTATCAGGCCTTTTAATCGTCTTTCTTTATGATCATTTCGGCGGTAAAAGTATCAAGGGCATGGGCTTGGTTTTTGATGTCGCTGATGAAAGGGAGGCGGCTATTCCTAAAAGATTAGTGCCCTTAGCGATTTTTTCAACCTGGCTGACCCATCTTTTTGGCGGCAGTGCCGGCCGTGAAGGAGTGGCTGTCCAGATAGGGGCAGCCTTGTCTCATGCCTTCTCTCCCATTTTTTCATTTAAAGAATCCTCGAGAAGTTTTTTGATTATCGGAATTGCAGCCGGTTTTGCAGGCCTGTTTCAAACGCCCATAGCAGCGATACTGTTTGCCCTTGAGGTGCTTGTTATCGGTCGGCTGGAGCTGGCGACACTTTTACCAACCTGTCTGGCCGCTTACACCGCCAGCTACACGTCACATTTGTTGGGGTTGAAAAAATTTACCCACTTGGTAAAGATAAACTTAGAACTTAATCCTCTGCTGTTTATACAGTTTGCTCTTTTGGGCATAATCTTTGGTCTGGCAGGAACGCTGTTTGCCTACTTATTGAGAAGAACGAAACTGGCTTTGGTACTGCGCTTTAGAAGACCTTACCAACGCATTGTGATTGTGGGTCTGCTGCTCAGCGTACTGTTGCTGGTGCTGGGGATGGGACGCTATTCTGGTTTGAGTACAGATCTGATTGCAGCCAGCTTTTCACAGAAGGGCGGGGTTTATCCTTTTGATTGGTTTTTCAAGATGATTTTAACGGTTTTAACCTTGTCTGCCGGCTATCAGGGCGGTGAGGTAATGCCCATGTTTACAATCGGAGCCACGCTTGGGGCGGTGCTTGCTCCCTTGTTTCACTTGCCGGCAGCCTTTGTTGCAGCGCTTGGCTATGCCAGTGTCTTTGGCAGCGGAACGGGAACTTTTTTGGCGCCTATTTTTATCGGCGGTGAAATTTTTGGATTTGACAACATTCCTTATTTTTTTATTGTTGTTTGTTTTGCCAGCATTGTTAAAAAACGCATCAGCGTTTACGGCGCCCAAAAGGCAAGTCCTTAAGCTTTAAAAAACGTACAAAGGACTTAGCAGCTTTATAAAAGGAGATTGCATGACTGAAAAGAAAATTCAGGAAGCAAAGGAGCTTCCGTATGCTACCTTGCTTTTGCTGGCACTAATGGGAATCCTTATAGGCGGTATTGCAGGAGTGATTGATGCTGTTTTCGGTCGTGTGCTTTTGTACCTGACTGCTGTCAGGACGGCGCATCCTTGGTATTTGCTGCCCTTTTTAGGATTTATTGGTCTGTTGATTGTCTATGCTTACCGCAGCATCGGCGGCAAGAGCAGCAAAGGTATGGGCTTGTTGTTTGAGGTTGGTTTTGACGTAGAAAAAACGATTCCCAAACGTTTGGTGCCGATGGTTATTGTAACAACCTGGCTGACGCATCTTTTTGGCGGCAGTGCCGGCCGTGAAGGTGTTGCGGTGCAGCTTGGGGGAGCCGTTTCTCATTGGTTCAGCCGCTTTTTTTACTTTCCCAATAAATCGCGTATTTTTCTACTTACTGGTATGGCAGCTGGTTTTGCGGGTTTATTTCAAACGCCCATGGCTGCGATACTATTTGCCTTAGAAGTGTTAATTGTCGGCAGTCTCGGTCTTGGTGCTTTGGTTCCGATGACGGTTGCTTCTTTTACTGCCAGTCTGACATCACACAGTCTTGGACTGGAAAAATTTTCTCATGTGATTTCTGAGGCTCTGCCGCTAAGTCCTAAACTCTTTATAGAATTGCTTATTCTTGGCCTTTTCTTTGGATTAGCCGGGAATCTTTTTGCCTATCTCTTAGCAAGGATCAAACAAGTACAGGCAGGGCTGTTTCCTAATTCCTACTTGAGAATTTTAGTGACCGGATTCGTCTTAAGCATCCTTTTTCTCAGCCTTCATCAAGGACGCTATTCAGGGCTGGGAACCAATTTGATTGCAGCCAGTTTTTCCGGGCAGCAGATTTATGCCTACGATTGGTTCTTAAAATTAATTCTGACAGTCCTGACCCTGTCTGCCGGCTTTCAAGGCGGCGAGGTAACGCCCTTATTTGCAATTGGTTCTTCCTTGGGAGTTCTCTTAGCCGGCTTCTTTCACTTGCCGGCTGAGCTGGCTGCAGCCTTGGGGTATATCAGTGTTTTTGGCAGTGCTACTAATACTTATTTAGCACCTATTTTTATTGGGGCAGAGGTTTTTGGCTACCAAAATTTGCCGGCCTACTTTATTGCAGCCACTTTTGCCTATGTTGTCAACCGCAGACACTCCATCTATACCCTTCAGAAAATCAGAGAAAATACAGCAGACAATGAGCAATAGTCTTTTGTTTCATTTATGAGCAGCTCTTTTCCTTGACAGTGATTTTAGATTTTCTCAAAAAATAAGACACATACTTTTGTGATATTTTACTTTACAGCTGCTGCAGATTTTGTTACAATATTCTTTGTGTGTAATGGACGCATAAAAACGGCTAATCCGCTGGGACCGAGCTCTTATGATTAGTAAGATAAGGAGAAGAAAAAATGAATCCATTAATCCAAAGTTTGACTGAAGGTCAGCTTCGTACTGATATTCCAAGTTTCCGTCCTGGTGACACTGTCCGTGTTCATGCCAAGGTTGTTGAAGGAAACCGCGAACGTATTCAGATCTTTGAAGGCGTAGTTATTTCCCGCAAAGGTCAAGGAATTTCAGAAATGTACACTGTTCGTAAGATTTCAAGCGGTGTCGGAGTTGAACGTACTTTCCCTATTCACACACCGCGTGTTGAAAAAATCGAAGTTGTTCGTTATGGTAAAGTGCGTCGTGCTAAACTTTACTACCTGCGCGCATTGCAAGGTAAAGCTGCACGTATCAAAGAACGTCAATAAACCTAAAAGGGCTTCCATAGGAAGGCCCTTTTAAATTTCCATAAATCTCATGGAACTGTTTTAGAATAGCTGAAGTTATCTGTTATTGGAACTGCCTGCCTTATTGCTGAGCTTTTAGCCGCTGGTTAATGGTGATTGAGGCATTTAATCAGGTAAATAAAAGTTGCATTCCGTTTTAGTCTAAGGTACAATAGAAAGAGTTAATCGGTCCCCTTAGTTAAATGGATATAACATCTTCCTCCTAAGAAGCAGTTGCTGGTTCGATTCCGGCAGGGGATATTTGTGTTACTGACAAATCGAACAAAGAAAAGATTTTCTCGTTTCGTTTAAACATAAAAAAGCGTTTTGGAGCAGTCAGCAAAAAATGTGACTGCTCCAAAATGCTTTTTAATTGGCTTTGCGTAAAAGCAGCGGCAGATCATTGCAATAGTAATCATTAGAAATGAAACATGCTGCCTAATTAACACTTTTTTGCTGGTATTCCTAGTTCTGGATTAACCGCAGGAAAAAGCGATGCATCTGATTGGCAAAAGCCGTAATTTCTGCTGAGGGCTGATGATCCAGCATCCATTTCATAAGGGTCAGGATATTAACGGTAAAAAGCTCAGTCAGCAGCTGAGGCGGTAAATCAGTTCTAGCATTTTCTTGTTGAAAGAGCTGGTTAGTGTATTTTTGGCAAAGCTGACGAAAACTTTCTTCAAAGTTTCCTTTTCCTGTCAGAGGTGTTTTCAGGAGAGCCTTTAAAGTCAATCGATTTTCTTGGTAAAAATTATAAATGTCTGCCAGAAAATCCTGCAAATTATCTGCGGAGATCTGTGCCTGATATTTTTGGGAAAATTTTTCTTCCAGCTGAGCTCTAGTTTTTGCAGCCAACTGTTCAATGACATCGTATTTATCTAAATAATGACTGTAAAAAGTGGAGCGGCTGACCAGAGCCTTTTGGCAAATCTGCTGGATCGTAATGCGGTGAAAATCTTTTTCCAAAGTTAATTGGATAAGAGCTGTTTCAATATCGCGCTTGCTTTTAAAAACCCGAACATCTTCTGGCATACAATGACTTCCTTTTTGTTGTTTAACGGATAATTCCCGAACATTTTGTTTGATTTCTTACAAATTATAAGAAGTTATTGCTTGTTTGTCAAGGGCTTTTCCGTTTATACTGAGGTTACTCATATTGAAGGAGGAGAAAATGTTTCATCACTATACAGGCAACAGGCAATTTGATTTACAAATTAACCGCCTCTGTTTTTCTTTTGAAGGTAACAAAAAGGTGGAGGCCGATTTAAAGGAGATCGTTCCTAAATTAAAAGATATTCCCTCTTGGAATAAGGTTTGGAAAGAGTATGCCCTTATGCGGGAGGCAAAGGGAGATTATGATATTGCAGCTACCTATTTCTTTGGGGCAGGCTTTTACTTGCTGGAAGGAGATAAGGACAGGGAGTTTATTCAGCGGCATCGTCTAAAGAATTTTTATCAGGCTTATGCAGATTTAGGGTTTGAAAAATATGAAATTCCTTACGAAAACACCAAATTATCAGCAGCCAAATTCAGTCATCCGAAAGCTGACAAAAATCTCTTGATTTTTGGAGGTTATGACAGCAATCTGGAGGAGCTTATCTTGTGGTTTGCACCTTTGAAAAACAGCGGTTACAATCTGGTTATTTTTGAAGGACCGGGGCAGGGTAACATGCTGTTTAAAGATAAAAAGAGCCATTTTATTATGAATTTTGAAAGACCGACAGCTGCGGTTTTAGATTACTTCGCTTTAGACAAAGTAACTGCTTTGGGACTTTCTTGGGGCGGTTATTTTGTGATGCGGGCGGCAGCCTTTGAAAAGCGGATTGAAAAGGTGATTGCCTTAGATATTTTTTATCAAAGTTTGGACGCTTTGATGACTGGCCTAAATCCTATTTCGGCAACACTTTTAAAGACCTTAATCGTCTGCAGGCAGGAAAAATTGATTGACACTCTTATCAGCCGCGAAATGAAGAAAAGTTTGGATTTGAGCTGGAAAATTAACCGTGGCTATGAATTGACAGGAATTAGGACACCCTATAAATTATTGAAAGATTTGGAGCGCCACAGTATGAAAAATTTAGGGCCGCTTATTAATCAAGAAGTGCTGTTATTGGCAGGGGAAAAGGATCAATATGTTCCTGTCAGGCGTTTGAGGCAGCTAAAGAAAGAGCTAGTAAACGCAGGGAGAGTAAGCTCCTGCCTTTTCACAGAAAAAACCGGCGGAGAGCAGCACTGCCAAGCAGGAACTTCCTTAGCTCTCGAAGCTGTGAAAGACTTTTTGGATGGTAAAATTTGAAAGATGTTCGAATTTAGTCTGCTTTTGATTTGTTAAAGATTTTTAGTCTGTAGATTGGTTTTGCTGCTGACATCTCACCGCTTTTTTCTGGAGCTCGGTCTTGTTTTTTGTTACAGTATTTTAGCTTTTAAGATACTATGAGGTCATAAAAATGATATAATATTTTCTATAAAATTCTTAGGAGCAAACATGGCAGCGAAAAAAAAACCTATTGACAGTCGAGTGGATTATTCTCTTATTTTACCGGTCTTCTTTTTAGTGCTGATTGGGCTTTACTCGGTCTATACGGCAACTATTCATGACTATCCAAATAAGATTCTCCTTGTCATGGGACAGCAGATGATCTGGCTGATTATGGGAGGCATCATTAGCTTTGTTGTCATGCTTTTTAGTACAGAATTTCTCTGGAAAATCACACCGTATTTATATGGTTTTGGTCTGGTCTTGATGGTTTTGCCCTTGATTTTCTACAGTCCGGAGCTGGTGGCTTCAACCGGTGCTAAAAACTGGGTTTCTATCGGATCGGTTACGTTATTTCAGCCCTCTGAATTCATGAAAATTTCGTATATTTTAATTCTGGCGCGCTTAACCGTCAGCTTTAAGCAGAAATATAAGGATGGGGAGAAGGATTTACAGGAGGACGGCAAACTTTTGCTGTGGTTTGCCCTGCTGACCATGCCCATTATGATTTTGCTGGCTTTGCAGAAAGACTTAGGAACGGCCATGGTCTTTATGGCCATTTTAGCCGGTCTGGTTTTGATTGCCGGTATTTCCTGGCAGATTATTTTGCCGGTTGTAGGAGCAGCAGTTCTTATAGCTGCACTTTTCATGGTTGTCTTTTTGGTGCCGGGCGGCAAGGAATTTCTTTATCATCACATGGGCATGGACACTTATCAGATCAACCGTCTTTCGGCCTGGTTAAATCCCTTTGACTATGCCGGCAGCATTGCTTATCAGCAGACCCAAGGGATGATTTCGATTGGCAGCGGCGGGCTCTTAGGTAAGGGAGTTAATGTCATTGATTTGCCCGTACCTGTGCGGGAAAGCGACATGATTTTTACAGTCATTGCTGAGAATTTTGGTTTTATCGGCGGCAGTATTGTCTTGGCCTTGTATTTGATTTTAATTTACCGCATGCTGCGCGTGACCTTTGCGTCCAATAATCTGTTTTATACTTATATCTCAACAGGTTTCATTATGATGATTCTCTTTCATATTTTTGAAAATATTGGGGCAGCCGTTGGCATTTTACCGCTGACCGGGATTCCGCTTCCCTTTATTTCTCAGGGGGGAAGTTCCCTGATTTCAAATTTGATCGGTGTCGGTCTGGTTCTTTCCATGTCTTATCAAAACAGTCTCAGTCAAGAAAAAGCAATGGAAAAACACTTTAAGTACCCTAAGAAAAAATCAGGAGCTAAAACAGCTTCTAAGGCTTGAAGCGGAAAGCTGGTGTTAAAGCTTTAGAGAGTGTTTGCAGCTTCTCTGACTAATCAAGATAACAAAGACTCATTCTTTAGACAGTGGGTCTTTTTCTTGTGGCTCTAACTGTCAAAAAACTTAAAAATATGTTACAATGAAAGATATGAATTATCAGGATTATATCTGGGATTTAGGCGGAACGCTGCTTGATAATTACGGCATGTCAACCAGAGCCTTTGTTGCTACGCTGGCAGATTTTGGCATTGCGGCTTCTCATCGGGAAGTCTATGAGAAGCTGCGAGAGTCAACAGATGCTGCGCTTGCTTATTTCGTGCCTAATCAGCCGGATTTTTTAAGGGCCTACAAGAAAAAGGAGGCTCAATTTTTAGAGCATCCCATTCTTTTTGAGGGGGCTAAAGACGTTCTTGAGAAGGTTATAGCAAGCGGAGGACGCAATTTTTTAGTGTCCCACCGAGATAATCAGGTTTTGGACATTTTGGAAAAAACGAAAATTGCGCCTCTTTTTACGGAGGTTGTCACCAGCAGCAATGGCTTTGCCAGAAAGCCGGACCCTGCCAGTATGCTTTATCTCAAGAAAAAATATGCTATCAAAAAGGCACTGGTTATCGGTGACCGCAAGATTGATATGGAAGCTGGTCAGGCAGCAGGTTTTGACACGGTATTGGCAGATGGCTCTAAATCTCTGATAGAAATCATAAAATAAAGGTTAGGATAATGACAGAAGAAAATAAAAGTTTAGATCAATTAGCTCAAGAATATGATGCCAGTCAGATTCAGGTTCTGGAAGGTCTGGAAGCGGTACGTATGCGTCCGGGTATGTATATCGGCTCGACTTCTAAAGAAGGCCTCCACCATCTTGTCTGGGAAATTGTTGATAACTCTATTGATGAAGCTTTGGCAGGCTTTGCCAGCCATATTCAGGTTTTCATCGAAGAGGACAATTCAATTACGGTTATTGATGACGGCCGCGGGATTCCGGTTGATATTCAGGAAAAAACCGGACGTCCGGCAGTTGAAACTGTTTTTACGGTTCTTCATGCCGGCGGTAAATTTGGCGGCGGCGGTTACAAGGTATCGGGCGGCCTCCACGGCGTTGGTTCATCGGTTGTTAATGCCCTGTCAACACAATTAGATGTCCGTGTTCACAAAAACGGCAAGATTCATTTCCAAGAATACCATCGCGGTGCTGTTGCTGATGATTTAAAGGTTATCGGAGATACTGATATTACAGGAACTGTCGTTCATTTTACACCTGATCCTGAAATTTTTACCGAAACGACAGAATTCGATTTTGACAAACTGGCCAAACGTATCCAAGAACTTGCTTTTTTGAATAAAGGATTGAGAATTTCCATTACGGATAAGCGTCCCGGTCAGGAAAAAAACGAAGAATTTCACTATGAAGGCGGTATTGTCAGCTATGTGGAATTTATCAATGAAAATAAGGAAGTCATCTTTGATAAGCCTATCTATACGGACGGTGAACTGGATGGCATTGCTGTTGAAGTAGCCATGCAGTACACGACCGGCTTTCATGAAAACATCATGAGTTTTGCCAATAACATTCATACCCATGAAGGCGGAACGCACGAGCAAGGTTTTCGGACAGCTCTTACCCGGGTTATCAATGACTACGCTAAGAAAAATAAGATTCTTAAAGAAAATGAGGACAATCTGACCGGTGAAGATGTTCGCGAAGGTCTGACAGCCATCATCTCAGTCAAACACCCCAATCCTCAATTTGAAGGACAGACTAAAACTAAGCTTGGTAATTCAGAAGTGGTTAAGATTACCAACCGTTTGTTCAGCGATGCTCTCAGCCGTTTCTTATTGGAAAATCCACAGATTGCCAAAAAGATTGTTGAAAAAGGCATACTGGCTTCTAAGGCGCGGATTGCGGCTAAACGGGCGCGTGAAGTGACCCGCAAGAAGTCGGGCTTGGAAATTTCTAATCTGCCGGGTAAACTGGCAGACTGCTCCTCAAACGATCCTATGCAAAATGAGCTCTTTATCGTGGAAGGAGACTCCGCCGGTGGTTCTGCTAAGTCCGGACGCAACCGAGAATTTCAGGCAATTTTGCCCATTCGTGGTAAAATCTTGAATGTTGAAAAAGCTACCATGGACAAGATTTTAGCCAACGATGAGATTAGAAGTCTCTTTACAGCTATGGGAACAGGCTTTGGAGCAGAATTTGATGTTTCCAAGGCACGCTATCAAAAATTGGTTATCATGACCGATGCCGATGTTGACGGTGCCCATATCAGAACCCTCCTCCTGACGCTCATTTACCGCTTTATGCGTCCTGTTCTTGAGGCCGGCTACGTTTATATTGCTCAGCCGCCGATTTACGGTGTCAAGGTCGGCAGTGACATCAAAGAATATATTCAGCCGGGCAATGATCAGGAAGAAAAACTGCAGGAAGCTTTGGAAAAATACAGTCAGGGCCGCTCTAAGCCGACCGTTCAGCGCTATAAAGGTCTGGGAGAAATGGATGACCACCAGCTGTGGGAAACGACCATGAATCCTGACAATCGCCTGATGGCCCGTGTCTCTGTAGATGATGCTGCTGAGGCTGATAAGATATTTGACATGCTTATGGGGGATCGTGTAGAACCTCGTCGTGAATTTATTGAAGAAAATGCGGTTTATAGTACGCTTGACATTTAATCGGAGATTTTTTTGAAAAGCAGCCGGAAGTATGTTATAATCGTAACGTTATAGCCTATTTTGACAATAATAAGACAATTTAAGGAGATTAAGATGTCTAGCGGAATTGTATTGCTGATAGTGGCAATAGTGCTGGTAGTTATTACAGCCTACCTGATTGCTATTATCATCAGAAAACGAAATGATTCGTTAATCACAAAATTAGAAGAACGCAAACAAAATCTTTTTGATTTGCCTGTCAATGATGAGATTGAAGAAGTTAAGAAACTGCATTTAATCGGTCAGAGTCAGACGGCCTTCCGTGAGTGGAATCAAAAGTGGGTTGATTTATCCCTCAACTCATTCAGCGATATTGAAAATCATATCTTTGAAGCAGAAAATCTCAACGATACTTTCAATTTTATCCGTGCTCACAACCAAATCAACAGTATTGAAAGCCAGCTGAACCTTGCGGAAGAAGATATCAAATCAATCAGAGAAGCCCTTGCTGTCTTAAAAGAGCAGGAAGAAAAGAACAGCGCCCGTGTTCTGCATGCGCTTGAAATGTATGAAAAACTGCAGGCTTCAGTAGAAGAAGGAGACAGCAATTTTGGGACGACCATGCCTGAAATTGAAAAGCAGCTGAAAAATATTGAAGCTGAGTTTTCACAGTTTGTCACCCTGAATTCATCAGGCGATCCTGTAGAAGCTTCTGAGATTCTCGACCGTGCCGAAGAGCACACTATTGCATTGGGCCAAATGACTGAAAAGATTCCGGCCATTGTTGCTAAATTAGAGGATGATTTCCCTGATCAGCTGGACGATTTGGAGTCTGGCTACCGCCGTCTCTTAGAAGAAAATTATCACTTCCCTGAGAAAAATATCGAAGAACGTTTCCAAGAAATCCGTGAAGCAATCAGCAGTAATTCCAGCGAGCTGGTTTCTTTGGATCTTGATAAGGCTGAGTCGGAAAATGACTCCATCCAAGAAAAAATTGATGCCCTCTATGATATTTTTGAACGGGAAATCAGAGCTCATAAGAAAATTGTTAAGAGCAAGAAGATTATTCCGGCTTATTTGGAACATGCTAAGAAAAACAACGAACAGCTGGAAGCAGAAATTGAGCGCCTGACGCATCGCTATGTCTTGAATGAAAAAGAAGAAATCAATGTCCGTGATTTCAATGAAGATTTGACAGCCATTGAAAAAGATGTTCTGCCGATTATTGAGAATTTTGATGTACAGGAAAAACCATTCTCCCTTTTAGAGGATAAATTTGACCGTGCCATCAAGAAACTGGATCTCGTTGAAGAAGGTCAGCTGGACGTTTTCAACAGTCTGAAAGATATTGAAAATATTGAAAAGACCTCGCGTCAAAAATTGGACGGCTACATCAATCAGCTGCACGCCATCAAACGTTTCATGGAGAAACGCAATCTTCCGGGAATCCCTCAAGAATTTCTGAGTGTTTTCTTCACAACCAGCGCTCAGCTGGAGGCTTTGATGGATGAGCTCAACCGTGCCCGTATCCATATTGAAACAGTGAACCGTCTGACAGAAGCTGCAACGGCTGCTGTTGATAATGTGGAAGAAACAGCTTATCGTGTGGTTCAAAATGCAACCCTGACTGAGCAGCTCCTGCAGTACTCAAACCGTTACCGCAGTTTTGAGCCAAGTGTTCAGGAAAGCTTTGATATTGCTCTTAAGCTCTTTGAAGAAGAATACGACTACCAAGGCTCATTTGATGAAATTTCTTATGCTTTGGAAACCGTAGAACCCGGTGTTACAGACCGCTTTGTTTCTTCATATGAAAAGACACGTGAAACCATTCGCTTTTAATAATACTGACAACACTGATTAGCAAGGCTAATCAGTGTTTTTGGCTCATTTTAAGCTATAGCAGCTGACGAGTGATTCTCTCTTCTATCAACAGATAAATAGATGGAAATTAAAAAATACAGAAAATTATGTTTCTTGCAACACTAACTTTGAGATTTGATTAAAACAAGCTTAATGATATTGCCAAATGAAAGGGAAATTGGTAAGCTAACTATCGTTTAGTCAAGAACGTTTGACAGCTTTAAGGCAAGCGGACAGAGTGGCCCTTTCTGAGAATCAGAAGGGGCGGTTTGATGCTTGGTATTACTGGTTTGGCTGTTGATACATGAGAATCATGGATTTAAAGAAGGTATGAAAATGCATTTTCCTAAATTTATTAGCATTATCATGGGAGCTATACCAATACTGTTACTTTTATTGGTTATATTTCCAAATAATAAAATGAGCCTGTTCATCTATGCCCTACTCATGGTTAATGCACTGGCAATTATTTATAGTTATTTGAAAAATAATTATTTTAATCGCTAATGATTTGAATTTCTCTGCACCAGCAATTACTATTTATCTGTGGCTGAAAGAGCCTCAGCCGCAATCAGCGGTATCGGCGGTGCTATTACTGGAGGCATTGCCGGATATAACTTACCATTTTAATAAGTCGTTTATCTATCATCTATGGAAAGGCAAGTCATTATGATACCTTCAAAAAGATCACTTTATCTGAGTTATGGATATTTATTTAGCCTGCCAATTATCTTATTAGTCTCAGTTTTTTCAGAAAATACAACGGTAAAGATTATTATTTTTGGACTTTTTATAGCTGAATCTATCTTAGTCACTGTATTTTGCTGGAAAGATTTTACAAAAATTTTCAAAGGCATTGTCGATTTTATGAAAAATAGATAGAAAACTAGCGATTGTGCCAAGTTTGTCAGCTTGCAGCAATCGCGGGGGCTTCAAATTCAGTTGGTTGGAGATTTCTGGGTGCTCAATTTTCATCTGAAAAACAGTAGATAGATAAATTAATGACCAAGAACTGGAACACTAGTGACCCAGCTCAAACAAAAAAGTAACGGTTTTGATACCGTTGCTTTTTAAATATTCGAGACAGTATTGCTCAAATTTCAGAAAGAATAAAGTTTTTAGTAGGAAGCATACCAAGGCTTTATTTAGAAGTCCGATAACAATTTAGGGCTTGCAATATTCAGAATTTTCTTGTAGAATAGAGAAAAATAGAAAAGCGATGAGAGAAAAAGTCTAAGTCACCGGGTGGGTTATAGGCACAGACAAGCTGATATATCCGTCTGACACAAACAGAGAGTATGGTAGCTGAGAACATACAGGGCATTTAGACGACACATTCTTGAGTGCAGGTGCCAAATCGTATGAAAGTAGTGCCTGACGGGTTATTCACGTTACGAATTGGAGTTTTAACTCCCTGAGGGCAGTCTGGCGACAGGCTGCTGAAGTAAAGGTGGAACCACGTTTCAAGCGTCCTTGCAATTTTGCGGGGGCGCTTTTTGAATCGTTAGCGGAAGGTGATGAGATGATTAGAGGATTGCGGCAAATTGAACCTTATGTGGCGGGCACTCAGCCTGCTGAAAAAGATATCATTAAGTTAAATACCAATGAAAATGCCTATGGTGCCAGTCCCAGAGTTCGCAAGGCTCTGTCAGCGTTTAAGGCTGATGACTTGCGCCGATATTCAACGCTGGATCAGGCTAAACTGAGGACGGCTTTGGCTGAAAATTTAGGTGTTAGGCCTGAACAATTAATCATAGCTAATGGGTCTGATGATGTTTTGTCTATAGCTTTTTTGGCCTTTTTTAATAATCCGGAGCCTGTTCTTTTCCCCGATCTAACCTATGGTTTTTACAAGGTCTGGGCAGACTTGTATCAGGTTCCTTACGAGGAAATTCCTCTGGCTGATGATTTCACCATCAAGACAGAAGACTATTTAAGGGATAACGGGGGGATCATCCTTACCAATCCCAATGCACCGACAGGCATTTACAAGCCCTTGGCAGAAATCGAGACTATTCTCAAAGCTAATCCGGAGACGGTTGTTGTGGTGGATGAAGCTTATATCAATTTTGGCGGTCAGTCTGCACTTTCCTTGCTGAAGGATTATGATAATCTCGTTATTATCAGGACTTTTTCCAAAGATGCAGCCTTGGCCGGCCTGCGTGTGGGCTATGCGATTGCAAATCCTGAGCTGATTGCGGTGATGACTGCGGTCAAACATTCTATCAATCCCTATTCGGTGGACTTGCTGGCAGAAGCCTTGGCAACGGCAGCTGTTGAGGATTGGGACTATTATCAGAACAATGCGCAAAGGATCCAGCAGACACGGAATTGGTTTTCCCAGCAGCTGCGAGCCTTAGATTTTGAAGTTCTGCCCAGCAAGACGAATTTTGTGCTGACAAAACCGGCAGGTATTTCTGCTAAGGATTTATTTGAGGTGCTGCAGTCCAGAAAAATTTACGTGCGCTATTTTCCGAAAGTTAAGAGAATCAAAGATTATCTGCGGATTTCCATCGGAAAAGCAGAAGAGATGGAAAAAGTTATTGAAACAATTAAGGAATTAAAGGGATGAAAAAAACAAGTTTACCGGTCGGCATGCATGATAAGCTCTTTAAAAGGGCGCGTGCCATGTATGAGATTGAACGCGATATCAGCGATCTTTTGATAAAAGAAGGATTTAATCGGATTGAAACACCGACTTTGGAGCATTTTGAAGTCTTTGCAGATGAGGTGCTGCCGGAACACTACCATCTGTTCGATAAGAAAGGCAATCTTTTAAGTCTGCGGCCTGACATCACCAGCCAGATCGGACGGGTTATTGCTTCAACCCGTGTTGAAACGCCTATTAAATTTTCTTATTCCGGCAAGGTTTTTAAGGACAATGAAGAGCTGCGCGGGTTGCTGAACGAACATACTCAGGCAGGAATTGAAATCGTCGGCTACGAGGCTGAGGCTGCCCTCAAAGATGCCCTGCTGTCCGCAAACAGTGCCCTGAGAGTCAGCGGTCTGAAAGATTACAAATTTGAGTTTTCCCATGCGCATATTTTGCAGACTATCTTTGCGTCTCTGCAGATTCCGGCTCATGCAAAAGAGGAGCTGGCTGTGCTCATTCAGGATAAAAATATTACAGGGCTCAATGAATTTACTTTTCGTTATCCCAGTGAGTTCGATAGCCTTATCAGAGAACTGCCTTTCTTGTTTGGTGAGAGTACCCAGGTGTTGGAGAAGGCTCGGCGTTTAAGTCAAAATCCCGGTATTTTACAGGCTCTGGCTGATCTGGAAAACATGCTTAAAGGTCTGGATGATATGCTTTCAGATATTACCTTGGATTTGGCACAAATTGCTGCCATGCCCTATTATACGGGGATTATGTTTAAGGTGTTTGGCGATAAAATTCCGGATGCCTTTGTTTCCGGCGGCCGCTATGACAAGCTGTTTGAGCGCTTTGGTGCCAAGGAACTGACGGCTTTTGGCTGGGCGCTCGATATTGACAGTGTTTATCAGGCCATTCATGATCAGATTCGTTTTTAGGAGGCATTATGACTAAGCAACTAACCATTGCCCTGACCAAAGGGCGGATCGAAAAAGGCACAGTGGAACTGCTGGAAAAAGCAGGATTTGATATGTCTTTTATGGCCGATAAGGGCCGCAATTTGATTTTTGAAAGTCCTGACAGACGGTTTCGCTTTTTGTTAGTCAAGGCACCGGATGTGACGACCTATGTCCGCCACGGGGTGGCTGATATCGGTGTGGTTGGCAAGGACGTTCTGATTGAGCACCCGACAGGCTATTTGGAAATGCTGGATTTGAATTTCGGCCTCTGTAAATTTTCCGTGGCATCGACCAAAGATTATAATCCGACTGACCATAAGCGCAAGCGCATTGCCACAAAATACCCAACTCTCGCTAAAAACTTCTTCAACCAAAAGGGAGAAGATGTGGAAATTATTTCCATCCAAGGCAGTGTCGAAATTGCCCCTGTTATCGGTCTGGCAGATGCCATTGTCGATATTGTGGAGACCGGCAACACCCTAAGAGCCAACGGCTTAGAGGTATTTGAAGATATTTGCCGCATTTCGGCACGGATGATTGTCAACAAGGCCAGCTTAAAAAACAAGCCTGAGCTGCTGCCTTTTATTAAAAAAATTGAAGGACTGGTCGGAGATCGGGAGGTAGCTTTTAAATGAAACGTCTAACAGGAACTAATGAAGAAATATCGAAGATTCTCTATCAGGAACAGCTGGAGCTGAGCCGGGAGAATACAAATGTAGAGGAAACCGTCCGCACCATTATTGATCAGGTGAAAAAACGCGGCGATGAAGCGCTGCGTGAGTATTCCGCAAAATTTGACAAGGTCGAGCTCACAGACTTTGAAGTTGGACAGGACTTGATTGATCAGGCTTTTGCTGAGGTCGACAAGGATGTTCTGACGGCGCTGGAAAATGCTAAAGCTAATATTGAATCTTACCACCGCCAGCAGCTGGAGACGGGCTTTGAGGATCAGCCGTCGGAAGGTGTGCTTCGCGGCCAGCTTATCCGTCCGATTGAACGCGTGGGCGTTTATGTGCCGGGAGGAACAGCAGCCTACCCGTCCTCAGTTCTCATGAATGTTATTCCGGCTAAAATCGCTGGTGTCAAGGAAATCATTATGATCACACCGCCGCAGGAGCACTTTGTGCCGGCTATTTTGGTGGCTGCTAAATTGGCGGGAGTTGATAAGATTTTCCAAGTCGGCGGGGCTCAAGGAGTCGCTGCTCTGGCTTATGGCACTCAAACCATTCCAAAAGTAGATAAAATCACAGGCCCTGGTAATATCTTTGTGGCAACGGCTAAGAAGCAGGTCTATGGTATTGTTGGTATTGATATGATTGCCGGTCCTTCAGAAATCGGTGTGATTGCGGATAGCACAGCCAATCCCGTCTATGTAGCAGCAGACTTGCTGTCACAGGCCGAACACGATGTTCGGGCGCGGGCGATTTTGGTGACAGACTCTAAAGAACTGGCTGATGCGGTTGAAGCAGAAATTGAAAAGCAGTTAAAGCAGCTGCCGCGTGAGGCCATTGCCCGTCCGTCTATTGAAAATAACGGCCGCATCATTATTGCAGAAAATGCGGATGATATGTTTGACCTTATGAATAAGGTTGCGCCAGAACACCTAGAAATTGCTATGGAAAATGCTTATGACTATTTAGACAAGGTCCAAAATGCCGGCTCTGTCTTTTTAGGACACTATACGAGCGAACCGATTGGTGATTATTATGCCGGTGCCAATCATATCCTACCGACCACAGCAACCAGCCGCTTTTCATCTGCTCTGGGGGTGCATGACTTTGTCAAACGCATCCAGTATACCCAGTACAGTAAGGCAGCGGTCAACAGCGCAGAAAAAGATATTACAACTTTGGCCTATGCCGAGGGTCTGCAAGCACATGCGAAAGCGATTGAGGTGAGAAATGAGAAAAGTTAGAGGACTCTTGGTCATGGACGTGGATTCCACCCTTGTTCAGGAAGAAGTCATTGATTTACTGGGGGATGAGGCCGGTGTCGGTGCCCAAGTTGCGGAGATCACCGAGCGTGCCATGCGGGGAGAATTGGATTTCAAACAGGCGCTGAAAGAGCGGGTGGGAACCCTCAAAGGACTGCCGGAATCCATTTTTGATCAGGTCTATCAGCGCATTCACTTTAATAAAGGTGCCAAGGAGCTGGTAGCTGAACTTCATGCGCGCGGTTATAAGGTTGGTTTGGTATCAGGAGGTTTTCATGAAACGGTTGACCGCTTAGCCGAGGAAGCAGGCGTTGACTATGTCATGGCGAACCATTTGGAGGTAGCAGACGGTGTTCTGACAGGTCAAACTTACGGTGAGGTAGTTACTAAAGAGATTAAGGTGCAAAAACTCCGCGATTGGGCAGCGGAAAATGGGCTGATGCTGGCAGAGACTGTTGCCATGGGTGATGGAGCAAATGATCTGCCCATGATTCACGAAGCTGGCATCGGCATTGCCTTTTGTGCCAAACCCATTGTGCGCCAGCAGGCACCTTACCAAATCAATGAAGCTGATTTGTACAAGGTGATTGAGATATTAGACGAGGTGAAAAAATGAGACAAGCAAGTATCGAACGCAATACCTTTGAAACAAAAATCAAACTCAGTTTGAATTTGGATGCGCAGGAGCCCGTTGACATTGATACGGGTGTAGGATTCTTTGACCACATGCTGACGCTCTTTGCCCGCCACAGCCGCTTATCGCTGGTGGTTAAGGCAGATGGCGATCTTCATGTAGACAGCCACCACACGGTCGAAGATGTAGGGATCGTTCTGGGTCAAGCGCTGCGCCAAGCTCTCGGTGACAAAGCCGGCATCAACCGCTACGGCACGAGTTTTGTGCCTATGGATGAGACACTTGGAATGGCCAGTCTGGACCTGTCGGGGCGCAGCTATCTAGTCTTTGACTGCACGTTTGATAATCCAAAACTGGGTAATTTTGATACCGAACTGGTAGAAGAGTTCTTCCAAGCTCTGGCCTTTAATGTGCAGATGAATCTGCATTTGAAAATACTGCATGGCAAAAACAGCCATCACAAGGCTGAAAGTCTTTTTAAGGCAACAGGTCGGGCGTTGCGTGAGGCCATTACGCTCAATCCTGAAATTAAGGGTGTCAACTCTACAAAAGGGATGCTGTGATATGAAAATGATTGTCATTGATTACGATGCCGGCAATACGGCCAATGTCCTGCGAGCCTTGGATAAAATTGGTGTTGAAGCTGAGTTATCGGCCGATCCGACCGCAATTTTAGCAGCAGACGGCTTGATTTTACCGGGTGTCGGTGCCTATCCGACGGCCATGGCAGAGCTGGAAAAGCGAGGTTTGGTCACTGCTGTCAAAGAAGCTGTAGCTGCCGGAACGCCTTTGCTGGGCATTTGTCTGGGTATGCAATTACTGACCGAAACAGGGCTGGAACACCAGGAAACGGCTGGTCTGGGCTTTATTCCGGGTGCGACACGTGAAATCCCAGCCAAGGATGGTTTTCCAGTACCCCACATGGGCTGGAATGATTTGCAGGTCAAGCAAGCAACTGCACTGACAGTGGAGTTGGATCAGCAGGATGTCTATTTCGTGCACAGCTATTTTACAGATGTCCCTAAAGCATACATCGATGTCACTGCTGATTATGGTATCGAAGTGCCGGCTATGATTCATAAGGACAATGTCTACGGCGCCCAATTTCATCCGGAAAAGTCAGGGCAGGTTGGTTTGGGAATTCTCAAAAAATTTGTTGATTTGTGCAAGTAGCTCAGCTATTGCGAACGAAGTGAGTAGAAACAGCTACCTCGCCCTAGTGGAATAGGACGCAATCGTTCGAGAGAGTTTGGCTCGAAAGTTAGTTAAAAAATAGCTTGTTCGCTCTGACGGCGCCACTGTATCAGAGGGTATTCCTCTAAGAAAATAAGAACCTAAGACACTTTTTGTCAGAGGTTCCAAACCAATGTACTCTCCGCGTTATTTTGAACTAGATAATAAAAAAAGAAAGGAAGGTTCAGGGATAAGATCAAGTAAGTTTTTTGAACTGAACCCGAGCTAAAAGCGTCGTGAAAAAGATAAATTCCTTGTGTGCGGGCACACGTCGTCAGTTTCCTATTTTCATCTCGCTTTCTTAACGCTCTTGGTATCTTAATTATGCAAATTCTTCCTGCGATTGATATTAAAGATGGACAGGCGGTCCGCCTATTTAAGGGGGACTTTGACCAGAAAACAGTGGTCAACCCTGATGTGTTGGGTCAGGCACGGATTTTTGCGGATGCGGGCATTCGGTTTATCCATGTTGTAGATTTGGACGGCGCTCTGGATGGCCGCGCGACCAACCGCGATTTGATTGCAGCACTGAAAGCAGCGACTGGTCTTGGCGTTGAAGTCGGCGGCGGCATTCGCACGCTGGAGCAGATTGAAGACTACCTCAATGTCGGTATCGACCGTGTTATCATTGGCTCTATGGCGGTCAAAAATCCTGATTTCGTCAAGGCTGCGCTGGAGCAGTTTGGGGCGGATAGGATTGTGGTTGGCATTGATGCCAAAAATGGCTATGTGGCGACCGAAGGGTGGCTTACGACCAGCACCGTGGACTACATCAGCTTGGCTAAGGAAATGGAGAAAATGGGTGTGACGCTCTTTGTCTATACAGACGTTGACCGCGATGGCACGCTGACGGGTCCTAATTTTGACCATTATGAGCGTTTGGTGGCTGAGCTGACAACCGCTCAGGTTATTGCTTCCGGCGGCATTGCTGAGCTGTCTGATCTGACTAGACTAAAAGAGTTGGGAGTAGCAGGCACTATCGTTGGCAAGGCCTATTATAGCGGCAATATCAGCTTAGAGGAGCTCAAAGAACTGGAGGAGTGAAATGCTGAAAAAACGGATCATTCCCTGTCTGGATGTCAAGGACGGGCGTGTTGTCAAGGGAATTAATTTTGTTAATCTGACGGATGTCGGTGACCCTGTTGACTCGGCGCGTGCATACTATGAGGCCGGCTGTGATGAACTGGTCTTCTTGGACATCACCGCAACCCATGAAAAGCGCGATACTACGGTAGACATGGTGCGCCGCGTCGCCGATCAGGTCTTTATTCCTTTTACAGTTGGCGGCGGTATCCGCACCAGCGATGACATGAATAAGATGCTCAAGGCCGGTGCCGATAAGGTCGCTGTCAACTCTTCTGCACTTGCTAATCCCCAGCTCATCAGGGAATGCGCTGAAAAATTTGGCAGTCAGTGTGTCGTGGCAGCTGTTGACGCCCGCAAAGAAGCTGATGGAAGCTGGCATGTTTATGTGGCCGGCGGCCGCAAGGATACCGGCAGAGATCTGATTGACTGGGTCAAAGAAGCCGTTAGTTTGGGTGCGGGTGAAATTCTCCTCACCTCTATGGATAAGGATGGCACAAAATCTGGTTTTGATGTGGACATGCTCAATGCTGTAGCAGCAGTGGCGGACGTGCCCATTATCGCTTCAGGCGGTGCGGGTAACAGCGATCACATAGTAGAGGTTTTTGAGAAGACCCCGGCGACTGGTGCCCTGGCGGCTTCGATTTTTCATTATGGAGAAGTTGCTATCGCTGACACCAAAAAAGCCATGGCTGACGCGGGAATTGAGGTGAGACTATGACAGATATTCAACTTGATTTTGCTAAGCAAGATGGGCTGATCCCTGTCATTGTCACAGATTATCAGACAGGGCAAGTCCTCATGCTGGCTTATATGAATGAAGAATCCTACCAACTGACCCTTGAAACCAAGCAAATGCACTACTGGAGCCGCTCGCGGCAGGAACTCTGGCACAAGGGCGCAACCAGCGGCCACTACCAATATGTCAAATCGATCACAGCCGATTGCGACTGCGACACCCTGCTCATTGCTGTAGAGCAAGTCGGCGCAGCCTGCCATACGGGTGCTTACAGCTGTTTTTTTAATGAGATATACAGCGAAGAAAACTCACAGCAATAAGCTCTGCTATTTTTCAAAAAATCGAAAGAAAGGAATTGAGTTTGAGCTAAAAGATCGGAATTTAGATAAATTATTTGGAAAATCAGGATTTTCCGATAATTTCCTAAAATTCAGTCGTTTTTTAGACGCTCTCACATCTTAATTATGTTAGAAACACTATATAAAGAAGCCCTTGACCGCAAACAGAACCCCAAAGAAGGGTCTTACACCAACTACCTTTTTGACAAGGGCTTGGATAAGATTTTAAAGAAAGTCGGCGAGGAAGCCACAGAAGTCGTTATTGCTGCCAAAAATGCAGATAAGGACGAAATTGCCAACGAAACAGCAGACGTCCTCTATCATTTGGCCGTCATGCTGGTTGAAACCGGCGTGACACCGGACGATGTCAATAGAGTGCTGGCAGCCCGTCAGGGGAAAAAAAGCAATGTCCACGACCGAAAAGAAATCACAAATTATTAAGGAGCATCAAAATGCTAAGCCGGCAGGACATCCGCAACAAACTGTTCTCTGTCAAATTTCGAGGATATAATCAGGAGGAAGTCGATGATTTTCTTGATGAGATGATAGCAACCTTGGACGCCTTAGAGCAGGAAAATCAATCACTCAAAAGACAGATCAAACGGCTTAAGTCGGGAGATGACTATTTGTTATAAGAATACAGCAAAACAAAAGAGTTTGGGACAAAAGTCTCAAACTCTTTCAATTTATGAAGTATCACATATTAACGCAGTGGTTTATTGGAAGTCCTTATCCCTTGCTACGCAAGTGATAGCTCCAACAGTTTGGGGAACTGTTGGAGGATATCCAATTATATGAACGTTAGTTCATGTCAATCCCTAATAAACTGTGCGGAGGTGGGACAACAAAATCGAAATCGCCATTTCATGACGATTTACCGATTTTTGTCCCACTCTCTTTTTTGATGCAGAATTAGCCCTTTAAATCTTCAAAAATGTAGGGATAAAGCTGTGCCACCTTTTGAAAAGCCCAAGTGTCCAGCTGTCCGACTTTTTGAATGTTGCGGGCACGATAGTCAAAGGTGTGAAGTTGAAAAGGATTAACAGCGCCATCTATCTCTGGATGATGGACCTTAACAAGAAGATTTTGTGCTTTCAGTTTCCTTTGTCCATGGGTGATGGGACAAACAGCCACAAACCCAGTCTGTTTGGCGTAGTTTTGACTGGAGATAACTAAGGCTGGTCGGCGTTTTTGAATTTCTCTGCCAAGAGAAGGATCAAAATCTATCCAGACCAAATCCTGTTTTTGAGGAATGTAATTAGGCTTCATTATCTAGCAGAGTCACTCCTTTAAAATCGTCGGACATGGCTAAATCAGTCTTGCCATCAAAAGGATTAGCCAGCTTTGGTGCCAGAACAATCACACCATCTACCCCTCTGTAAACAGAGAACTCAGTGCCTTCTTTTACCTTTAAATCCTTTGGAATCGTCACCGTCATAGAATTCCCAACCTTTCTCGCTTTTACTGTTACCATGAAAATCACCTCTAAACTCTTTTGTATACATCAAGTATATACAAAAGAACTTACAAAGTCAAATGGTTTTCATAGAGATTATTCGGGAAAACTAAACAAAAATAGTTAAGTCTTGATATAAATAGCATTTTATAGTGCTATAATAATAGGTGTAATAAAATTGTTAAAAAGAGGAAAATAATGGCAAAAAAGACAAATGTCAACAATATTGAATAAAAATTTATTGACAGAAAAGAGGAAAAACTATGTCTGTTAAGCAAAAGGGAAAACGGTCTAAGCTAAGAAAATGGCTGGCTGCAAGTATGATTATTGTGAGCAGTTTCTTGTTAGTCAGTTTGATGATTTATGCTGTTACGGATTTTTTGCCTAAAGATGCTTCGCCTGTGCAGATGAAAGTGTTGGTCATTGCTATAATGGCTTTTCTGCCTTTCAATATGCTGATTAGCGCTGCCTTTATGCTCAAGTATCAAAAGATTTTAAAAAAGATTCTGCTGACCTGCCTGGCTTCTGTTATGACAGTGATCATTATGTTTCTTGTTACTGTTTTTACTATAAAATCAGATGTTTCTGATGGTGTTCAGTCCTTTGGTGTCCGATCGACTCATTCATTCAATCAGTCAGTAAATAAGCATAAAGAACAGAAAAAACCATCAGAAAATGGTCGCTTGTACTCAACTGAAAGCGAAGCCTTGAATCATTTTAAAAAAATAAAGGGAAAAACGAATGAAGATTTCTTTTACATTAAAGGCTTAGGGGACACTATCCATTATTTTTACACTTCCAGCAAATCAAAGACCTTTACAGTATATACGCTGGAGGTGAAAGACGGCAAATATTTTAAACCTGCTGTGGAAGAATATTTTATGAAAGATTACTTAGATGATTATTACTTATATGACTGTGATGATGCTGCCTGTGACAGTATTTCCGAAGAGTACATCTTTAAATATACGCCGGGAGCAGGTGTCTCAGCCATGGCAGAGCAGGATTTATACTTTGGCATGTGGCACAATAAAAAAGAAGTCAAAAGCTTAACAATTTTAGGCAAGCGCCCGGATGAGATTATTCCTGTCAGGTCTGGCAAGCGAATTGATTATTTTTGGACTATGGAAAATCCAGAAATCACGAAATCGCTTGAAGACTTTAACTTTTCTAAATTTACTTACCGCAAATTGTCTAAGCATTTGCAGATCAAGTACACCAAAGCAAAAAAGCAGACTGATCCTTAAAATGGCTGCACAAAAAGACTGAATCTGGCTGTCCCTAAATTGGATTTTGATGTCCGATTGGGAAAAACAGTACAGATTCAGTCTTTTTTGCTTTATGCGGAGTCGTTTATAGGCCTTTGAATTGTGACTCTAGTGTGCGGCACTTTCTCTGACAGCCGCCGCCACTGTTTTGGCCACGCCTTCTTGGAAGGCATCCGGAATAATATTGGTCGGGCTGAGTTCGGCATCCGGGATAAGATCAGCGATGCCGTGTGCTGCAGCAATCTGCATGTCAATGGTAATCTTTCTGGCACGAGCGTCCAAGGCTCCGCGGAAGATGCCAGGGAAAGCTAACACGTTGTTGATTTGATTAGGGAAATCGCTGCGGCCTGTGCCGACGATGTAAGCTCCGCCGTCAATAGCCTCATCCGGGAAAATTTCAGGTGTCGGATTGGCCATGGCAAAGATAACAGGCTTGTCTGCCATTTCTTTAATCCATTCTTTTTTGAGGACACCTGGTGCAGAGACCCCAATGAAAATATCGGCGTCTTTGAGGGCTGTTTTTAAATCGCCGGAGAGGTGTTCACGGTTGGTAACCTTAGCAATATCGGCATGGTGAGCAGGAAGGCTGCTGTCTTCTTCGTTGATAATGCCTGTACGATCTACAACAGTAATATGTTTGGCGCCGGCGGCTAAGAACTTACGCGTGATGGATAAGCCGGCGGAGCCTCCGCCGTTAACAACGATTTTGACCTCATCAAGGGTCTTGCCAATTAATTTCAGACTGTTAAAGGCAGCCGCCAGAACGATAATAGCTGTTCCGTGCTGGTCATCGTGAAAGACTGGGATAGGGCATTCTTCAATGAGCCGCTGCTCAATCTCAAAACAGCGCGGGGCACTGATGTCTTCTAAGTTAATACCGCCAAAGGTTGGGGCAATGGCCTTAACCGTTGCGATAATTTCCTCAGTATCCTGTGTAGCAAGAACAATCGGAACAGCATCAACATTTGCAAAGCGTTTAAAGAGTGCTGCCTTGCCTTCCATAACAGGCATAGCTGCCTCAGCTCCAATATTTCCCAGACCAAGAACGGCAGAGCCGTCACTGACGACAGCGACAGTGTTTTTCTTGGTTGTCAGTTCGTAGGCCAGGTCTTTATTTTCTGCGATAGCTGATGAAACCGCAGCTACACCGGGCGTATAAGCAATGCTTAAATCCCTTTTGTTTTCGACAGTAACTTTGGAAACAACTTCTAATTTGCCGCCGTTTTCCCTTGCCTGCTGCAAGGCCAATTCTCTAACATCTTCATTTGCCATAATAGTTTCTCCTATTTCTATTTTTTACTTAAATATTAAAAGATAATCCGCAGGATAGCTGTCATTGTAATCACGGTAATCGCCCCGCCGAGACGTGTCGCAACTTGTGCAAAGGGCATGAGATTCATGCGGTCTGCCGTACTTAGAATAGCAACATCGCCTGTGCCGCCCATACCGCTTTGGCAGGCAGAAATAATAGCAGCTTCAATCGGGTACATATTCATGAAACGGGCAACGAAGAATCCCACTGAAATAACCGTAAAGACAACACTGACAACAATAATAAAGTAAGGCAGCGTTAAAACACCGACAACATCTTTTAAAGGAATGTAGAGGAGCCCCAGCCCCGCCATTAATGGGTAAGTAAAGTTGCCTGAGATAAATTTGTAGAGCTGTTTAGCACCATGCTGTGTTTCTGCTGGAATAACGTTGAGATATTTGAGAGCAGCAGCAGCAACAATCATCAGCACAGGTCCCGGAAAACCAGTCAAATGCTGCAGCAGCTGGCCGACGATGAAAAGAGTACAAGCCGTAAGCACCCCGGCTCCCATCTTTTTGATGTCAAGCGGTCCTGAGTTATCTTTAAGGGCATCGGCCATATCGTCTTCTGATTTCATTTTTACCAGCTGCCCCTGTCCGGAAAGATCCGTCCGCCGTTCGCCCCAGCGTGATAGGATAGCCGTGCACATAATGGCAAAGAAATTACCGACAATCGTGGCAGGAATAAGCTGAGCCACCAGCTGTTCACTTCCCATGCCAGTAATGGCGCTGTAGCCGAGCGACAGCGGAAGAATACCTTCACCGATGCCTCCTGCAAGAACTGGGGTTACGATGAAAAAGAGTGTATGTTTCCAATCCTGTCCCAAAAGCACTCCGACGAGGGTTCCGACAGCCATAGCGCAAACCATGCCCAGCATCATAGGGATAATCATTCGCATCAGTCCCTGTACCAAAATTTTACGGTTCATTCCCAGGATACTGCCGCAGACTAAACAGGCAATGTAGAAGTATAAGAAATTAGCTTGTTTCATCAGGATATCGGCAGAATCCAAAACATTCTTATTAATGAGATTAAAAAAGACTAAAATGGAAGGCATTAGTAATGAAAAGATTGCCGGTCCGCCAAAGTTTTTTAAAATTGGAATGTTGGCACCAATCGTTCCTAAGAGCCAGCCCAAAGTCAAAATGACTGCAAAGCCGCCCAGCATGTTGACAGGTAGCTGCTGCAATAAGGCCGTAATCAGTATGATGACTGATAAGGTGACATAAACAGGCAAAGGGACAGATCCGACATAGCAATTCATCCATTTTTCCCAGCCTGCTGAGTTTTCAGCTGTTAGTTTCTCTTTGGCCATAAAATTTTCCTCCTGTTAAAATTGAGTAACCTCATTATAGGAAAAAAGATTTTTTAAATTAAGATTATTTAAGTAATTTAAGTAAGTCAACTTTTTTAAGGCTAAATGCAGGCTCATGAATATGTTATAATTGACAAATAAAAACGCTTGCAGATTCGTTGTTAGACTGAAAACGGGGGAGTGCTATGAAGAAAGGGCTGCATCTGAGAAATCTATTGACAATGGTTTTTGTTCTGACGCTGTTAGTCATGGCTTCTTTGTTTTATGGACTGACTCTTTACCAGCATTCACAGCTCATGCGCAGTCAGCAAGAGAAGCTTTTAATTTCTGTCGGCCGCCAGCTGGCTCTCGATCCGCAGATTAGACATGCACTTTTAACTAAAAAGAGAAATGATAAGCTTGAAGCATATACTAAAAAAATTGCTAAAATCCATCATTTGGATTTTGTAGTGGTTATGGATATGCAGGGCATTCGTTTGACCCATCCCGATAGAAGCAAGATTGGCAAGCACTTTGAAGGGGGCGATGAGCTGCCTGCCCTCAAAGGAAAGACCAAAATCTCGGTCAGTCAGGGGAGCCTCGGCAAATCGTTGAGAGGCTTTGTTCCCATCTATGCTGATAAGGCTAAGAAAAAGCAAATCGGCGTTGCGGTACTGGGCATTAAGGTGCAGTCTTTAAGTACGCTTATTAAGAATTCTCGGCAGGGCTACTCTTTAGCGCTGCTTCTTAGCATGACAATAGGTTTTGCAGCTGCAACCGGCCTCGCTTTTTACCTAAAAAAGCAGCTCCTGAATTTGGAGCCGCGGGAGCTTTCTCGTCTGTTTGAAGAACGCAATGCCATGCTGGATCAGACAAAGGATGCCATGGTCGTGATTGACCTTAAGTACAGGATAAATCTGGCTAATATTGCGGCTGAGGAACTTTATCGCAAACAAAGCGGAGCAAAAGACAGCTTAGTGCATCAGCCGATTGAACAGCTGATAACAGCTTTTTCGAAAGAGATGCTCAAGGACAAAAAAGAGCAGGTCTATCGTCAAAAGGGACAGGATTACATTTTTTCTTCTGCCCCGATTGAGGTCAACGGTAAGCTGATCGGCTGGATTATCTTTCTAAGAAATGCTACCGAATCTTTCTTAATAATGGATCAGCTGGCCAATACAACTGCCTATGCGTCGTCGCTGCAGGCACAGACTCATGAATTTGTCAACCGGCTCCATGTCATTTATGGCTTGGCTGATCTCAATGCCTATGAAGAATTGAAAATCTATTTAGAAGATATCCTGACGCCTGATAAGGAATTTGCTTACCAGCTGTCATTTTTAGTACAAAATCCTCAGATTGCCGGCTTTTTGAACGGTGAACGGCAGAAATTTAGTGAACGCAAAGTGCCGCTGTTGATTGATATTTCACCTGAAATACCGGCCAACCGGCATGAAGAAGACACCAAGGCCTTAATCAACTTTTACCGTTATATTCACCATGTGTTGCTGCAGCTCGTCTTGCCGGGAGAACTTTCATTAGGAATTCACTATGAAAATAATCAGCTGACCAGCAGGTATTTTCTGACCTTGTCACAGGAGCAGCAAGAGCAGCTGCAAAACCATTTTGACAATCATTTTTTCAGACAGATGCTTAAAGGAAATCAGGCAGTATTTGAAATGAAAGCAGAGCGTAATCTTATTCAGCTCATCTTGATTTCACCATACAGGGAGGGAAGCTCATGAATGTACTTATTATAGAAGATGACCCCATGGTTGAATTTATTCACCGCAATTACTTGGAAAAAGGCGGGCAGTTTGACAATATTTATTCAGCCAATTCTTTAAAAGACGCTAAGGAGCTTCTGGAAAAGTGTGAGGTGGCTTTAATATTGCTGGATGTCCAGCTGAAAGATGGCAGCGGCCTTGATTTGCTTAGTGAACTTCGCAAATGTCACAGCAATAGTGATGTTATCCTGATAACAGCTGCCAATGAAGCTCAGACCGTTAAAGAGGGGCTTCGTTTAGGTGTTATTGATTATTTGATCAAGCCTTTTACCAATCAGCGTTTTCAGCAGAGCATTAATCTCTTTATCCGACAAATAACCAATCTAAACAAAGAAACTGTAGAGCAGGCTCAAATTGACCGGCTCATGAACAGCAGCAAAGCAGAGCAGTCTCAAGCTGCCGCAGAATTGGATAAAGGCTTGTCTGTAGAAACCTTGCAAAAAATCAAGAGGACTATTAGGGGTATGGCTGCTCCCTTTACTATTCAGGAATTGGCCGACAGCTGTCAGATTTCACACGTTACCATCCGCAAATATGTTGCTTATTTAGAAGAGCATACATATCTCAACAGCCGTGTCATCTATACCAAAGTCGGGCGTCCTTATAAAATATTTGAAAGAAAAAAGTAAAAAGGCTATTCTGCAAGGTTAAATAAAAATTATAAACAGCAAACAATCTTAAGTTTCGTTTAAGCCTTCCTTGTTATATTATAAGCATCCTAAAACTTTCTTTTTCATAAATCTCCTAAAAAGTGAGGAAAATCATGATTTTCCTCACTTTTTTATACCTTAAATGCTAATTGTTTTTGCTGGTTTCCAGCACAATCCGTTTTAAATCCTGCGTGTTTTTGGCAAGGTAGTCAGCTCCTGCAGCCTGTAACTCTTCAAAGCTGCCATAGCCATAAAGCACGCCGGCTGAAGCAATGTGATTTTCCTTAGCTCCTAAAATATCATATTTCCGATCGCCAACCATCATGGCTGCAGAAAGGCTTGTGCTGCTGATATTGTCTAAGGCATAGGCGATAATATCACTTTTTTTACTGCGGGAACTGTCCATGCTGGCGCCGGCGATGTAGTCAAAAAAATCACTGAGTTTAAAGTGTTCTAAAATTTGCCGTGCAAACATTTCAGGTTTTGATGTAGCTACCAAGAGCTGTTTGTTCTGCTCTTTCAAGGATCTCAGAAGTTCCGGAACGCCTGGGTAAATCTGATTTTCAAAGATTCCTTTTTCTCTGAAATACTCCCGGTAAAAATTGATGCCTGCCTGACTTTCAGCCAAAGACATACCTAAAGTTTGTTCAAAACTGATTTTCAAAGGAGGACCGATAAAGGTTTTCAGCAGCTCATCATTTGGAATAGGGTGGCCCAGTTTGGTCAGGGCATAGCGGATAGAATTAAGAATTCCCTGTCCGGAGTCGGTCAGAGTGCCGTCTAAATCAAATAAAATCGTCTGATACATGCTTTCTCCTCAATCTTTTGAAAACCATTTTTGCCACAGACTTCTCTTTTGGGGATTTTCTTGTTTTTCTTTTGCAAACAGCTGTGGATACAGATATTTGATATCCGTATTTTCAAGGTGTTCAGCCTTATTTGTATGAGCCAGCAAGCCAAAAGGAGACTGACAGCTGTCTTCATCAACGATTGTAGCAGGAAGGTCAGCTTCCTGCGCTTTTTTCATGTAAAGCATCTGGCTGTTTAATGAGAGCTTGGGTGAAATCTTTAGGAAACACTCATCATAGTTTGCTTTGAGGTCTGCTAAAATAGCATCGAAATCCTCAAAAACAGCGCGCTTTTCAGCGTCTGCCAAAAGGATGCTCAGCACCAAGCGTTCAGCAAAAGTCCCCAAATACTTGCGCTGTTCATCAGGGTTTAACCGGCGTTCCCCCTGAGCACTTTCCAAAACTTTTTTCTCTAGATCAGTCATTGTTCACCTCGTTTTGTCATTTATAAAAATTATACACTATTTTAGAGAGAAAAGCTGTGCGGATAAGGCAGAATTTGCTTTTTAGGGAAATTTAGTGATATAATCAACCCAAGAAAAGTTGAGGGAGGGCAGGAAAAATGGAAGAAAAAACAGATGTCTGGAAGGTTCTCGGCATAGTCTTCATTGTTTTAACCAGTGTTTTTGTCATTTCAACGGTGACTATGACAACCGTTTACATTTTATCCCAGCAGGACGTTCATCAGTTAACTGAAAGCTCAGAAGATAAGGAAGATAAAATTTCTGACTATCGAAAAACAGCGAGAAAGTATAAGGAAAAAGAAGCTAAAGATATTAGAAATACTTATTATCGCTACAGCTGGAACCGCGGTTTAGATGGAAGCTATGATGATTAGAAGCGGACAGCAAGGAGACGAAAATGGAAAAAAGAACGAATGTCTGGAAAATTATCAGTATTGTCTTTATGAGCTTAGCAGTTTTTTTCTTTCTCATTACTCTTGTTATGAGTGCTCTTTATATAGTATCCAGACAAAATTTTAATCAATGGACGGCGACAAACGCTATGCAGGACAGAACCATTGCCAACAAGAAAAAAGAAATTAAACGGCTAAAGCTCTATGATAGGATAAGAAACGGCAGCGGCAGCTATGATGATTGGTACAGTGATCCAAATAATAAAATTAAGCAGTATATTTTTGGCGAGAGCGCTGAGCTGGCTAGCGGTGAAGAAGTCACTGTAACAGGTGTCAAAACAGTATCAAACACTAAGATGAAAGAAACTTCTGATGGCGATCAAAAAATTGCTCTGACTGTCAGCGTGAAAAATACGACGAGGAACATGATTCAGTTCAGTCCCCAAGATTTCTATATCTACGACAGAACATTTGATATTGCAGACTTAAGCGACTATGCCGCCAATGAAAAAATTCCGGAGACCATTGAACCGGGGAAGACCATTGATGTCAAAATTTATTTTACCATCTCTAAAACATCCCCTTATATCGTCAATTTCGGAAATGCTTACTGGGTACCTCAGTCTGCCTATCAAAAAAAATCGCGTTCAGTTTGACAGCTGAACACCTGCACAAAAAATACAGCAAGCCTGGGAACAGCTGCTCTGTTCTCAGGTTTTATTCTATTAGGGAACTGTTTCTCCGATAAAAACATGGCAGAAAAGAACGCCTTTCCTTTTTTATTTTAGGGAAGTGCGGCAAACACACCTTTTTTAGTTTGCCTAAGTTCCAACTTTGTGGTATTATTAACATGTAAAAATTAAAACTCATAAGGAGAGTAACATAATGTCAATTATTACTGATGTTTACGCTCGCGAAGTCCTTGACTCACGCGGTAACCCAACACTTGAAGTAGAAGTTTATACTGAATCAGGTGCTTTCGGACGTGGTATGGTTCCTTCAGGAGCTTCTACCGGTGAACACGAAGCAGTTGAACTTCGCGATGGAGACAAATCACGCTATGGTGGTCTTGGTACTCAAAAAGCTGTTGATAACGTAAATAATGTTATTGCAGAAGCACTTATCGGCTACGATGTTCGTGACCAACAATCTATTGACCGTGCTATGATCGCTCTTGATGGTACTCCAAACAAAGGTAAACTTGGTGCTAATGCTATTCTTGGTGTTTCTATTGCCGTAGCTCGTGCTGCTGCAGACTTCCTTGAAATTCCGCTTTACAGCTACCTTGGCGGTTTCAATACTAAAGTTCTTCCAACGCCAATGATGAACATCATCAACGGTGGTTCTCACTCAGATGCTCCTATTGCTTTCCAAGAATTTATGATTGTACCTGCCGGTGCACCTACATTTAAAGAAGCTCTTCGCTGGGGTGCTGAAATTTTCCATGCTCTTAAGAAAATCCTTAAAGAACGCGGACTTGAAACAGCTGTTGGTGACGAAGGCGGATTCGCTCCTAAATTTGACGGAACTGAAGATGCTGTAGAAACAATTATCAAGGCTATTGAAACAGCTGGCTACAAACCAGGCGAAGAAGTATTCATCGGATTTGACTGTGCATCATCAGAATTCTATGCAGACGGCGTTTACGATTACACTAAATTCGAAGGTGAAACAGGTGCAAAACGTACTGCTGCAGAACAAATCGATTACCTTGAAGAATTGGTTAACAAATACCCAATCATCACTATCGAAGATGGTATGGACGAAAATGACTGGGAAGGCTGGAAAGCTCTCACAGAACGCCTTGGCGGACGTGTTCAATTAGTTGGTGACGATTTCTTCGTTACAAACACTGACTATCTTGCTCGCGGTATCAAAGAAGGTGCAGCTAACTCAATCCTTATCAAAGTTAACCAAATCGGTACTTTGACTGAAACATTTGAAGCTATTGAAATGGCTAAAGAAGCAGGCTACACTGCTGTTGTATCACACCGTTCAGGTGAAACTGAAGATTCAACAATCGCTGACATCTCAGTTGCAACTAATGCCGGCCAAATCAAGACTGGTTCACTTTCACGTACTGACCGTATTGCTAAATACAACCAATTGCTTCGTATCGAAGATCAACTTGGTGAAGTTGCTGAATACCGCGGTTTGAAATCATTCTACAATTTGAAAAAATAATCGGTGATTGAATAACCTTTTAAAGACCCTAGCCAGATGCTGGGGTCTTTTTGGCTGCTCGGATTTATTAATTAATAATTGTAAAAAATACGACATAAAATACTGCAGAAAAAATTCTTGATTTTGAGAGGCAATTGCGAATATGTTATAATGAAAACAACTATATTTTGAAGGAAAGTAATATGGCAAAAAATAATGTTAAAACCTATCTGATGATTCCTCTGGCCTTAACTCTTTTTATAACTGCCGGTAAGGTATCCGCAGATGAAACAGCTCAAACGGCCCCTGTTTCAGAGAAGGTATCGTCTTCTGAAGTAGCAGCAGTAAGCAGCGCCGAAACATCGGCATCAACGGCAAGTACGGCTCCAAGCACAAGCAGCGTCAGCCAGCCTGTCAGTCAAGAGACATCGGGGCAGGCGCCTGCTCAGACAACTGTTACTGAGTCACAAGCAGCAAAGTCCTCTCAAGACGATAATAAGGCTGCTGCTGTAACCACGAGCCAGCCTGTATCCAGTCAGGCAGATGTTCAAGCTCAAAGTCAGCCAACGACAAGAGCCGCAGCTGGCACTCAAAGCCAACAAATCTCGTCTTATCAGTCTTTTAAGAAGGCTGTAGCACCGTTGAAAAAAATAGCTGTCACAAATACTTCTCGGTCAAGTGCTGCAGCTGTGCAAAAGGCACCTAAAAAAGTAACAGCTGCCACAGTTGAGGCAAAAGGGATAAAATTGCAATACAAACAGCCTATTGCCAAGGGCAGTAAGATTCAGTTTGCAGTTTGGACAGCACAAAAAGGACAGGATGATCTTAGGTGGTACACTGCTAATAATATGGGAGCTGCCTATGCCGAGTTCAAAAATCATCGCGAATATGGAGTCTATCATGTCCATACCTATGCTAATCAAAAGGGTAAGATGACAGGGCTCAATGCAATGACTGTTACGATTGCTAAGCCGCAGATTAAAACAAGGATTCAAAAAACCTCAGCTAACAATTTTGAGATTACTGTTTCCAATGTTCCAAATACCATCACGCAGATTCAAATTCCTGTTTGGTCAGATAAAAATGGCCAGGATGACCTGAAGTGGTATAAGGCCGCAAAAACAGCTAATGGCAGCTATAAAGCGTCAGTCAATCTGCAAAATCATAAAAAGACTCTGGGTCACTACCAAGCTCACATCTACGGTTACAGTACCGTTACTCAGTCTCAAATTGGCTTAGGCACAAGCTCAGGTTTTGATAATGCTGACAGCCGTTCCGATGCGGTTGCCTCAGTTGTCGGTTACAAGGAAACCTCTGGTACTTTTGATGTTGTTGTCAAGGGCGGCCCAAAGACAAAAGTGATAAAATCTGTCAGCGTTGCTGTCTGGTCCGAAGAGAAAGGCCAGGATGACCTCAAATGGTATACACCAGCAGTTACCAATAATCAAGCGACGGCTAAAATAAATATCGCAAACCACGCAAATGTCTCTGGGATGTATCATGTTCATGTTTACACAGACTATACTGACGGAACGAAGTCAGGAAAAATTTTGGGAGCTTACAAGATTACCAAACCAGCCGCTGAAGCTAAGTTAACTTCCAAAGGTATTTCATTAAAACTCATCGCCGCTAACATTAAGGATAAGAGCAAAGTTTCCTTTGCTGTTTGGTCAAATGAAAAAGGTCAGGATGACCTGAAATGGTATCAGGCAGATAAACAAGGCGAAGCAGTTGCCAGCTATGATAATCACAAGGGTTACGGCCTTTATAATATTCATGTCTATCACAATCAAAATGGCCGACTGTCGGGACTTGGGACAGCGACTCTGACAGTCCCTAAGCCGGCTGTGACAGCGAACATTGCTAAAACGAGTGACAATGAATACACGGTTACTCTAAAAAATGTGCCTTATTATATCTCCTCCGTACAGGTTCCTGTGTGGACCAGCAAGAACAATCAAGATGATATTAAGTGGTATGGAGCCCGTAAGGTAGCAGATAAAACTTATGAGGCGAAAATTCTCCTTAAAAATCATCAGTTTGAAACAGGGCGCTACAATGCGCATGTCTATGGCAAAAGCAGACTGGAAAATAATAAACTAATCGGTATGGGCGGAAAAGAGTTTACAGTTACTGCGGCTAAAATCGCTAATGCCAAGGTTACCGTAACCAATCATCAGGCTAAAAAAGGCACTTTGGATGTTGTCGTTACAGAAAACAGTAATTCTAAAAAACTAAAATCTGTTAAGGTTGCTGCATGGTCAGAAAATAAACAAGGCAATCTCTACTGGTATACCAACAGCGCTGTCAAGGACGGCAAAATCAGCATTACGGTTAACGAAAAAAATCATGGCTATATCAAAGGCAGCTACCATGTTCATGCTTATGTGACCTATCAAGATGGCCAAGAAGTTGGTTTTGATACAGGAACTTATCGATTGGAAGCTGAAAAGCCGGCGATTGCTCTGCCATCTTACTTTATTGATATCAGCAGCCATAACGGCAGTATTTCTGTTGCGGAGTTTAAGAGCTTAAAGCAGCAAGGGATTCAGGGAGTTGTTGTTAAGTTAACAGAAGGTACCAGCTATATTAATCCTTATGCAAAATCACAAATTGCTAATGCCAAAGCGGCAGGTGTCAAAGTTTCTGCCTATCACTATTCTCACTATACATCGGCAGCAGGAGCACAGGAGGAAGCGCGTTATTTTGTCAACGCTGCTAAGGCACATGGTCTGTCTTCTTCAACTGTTATGGTAAATGACATGGAAGAGTCTTCAATGCTGAACAATATTAATGCTAATGTTCAAGCCTGGCAGGCTGAGATGAGGCGTCAAGGATACAGCAACTTGGTTCACTATACCATGGCAAGCTGGTTGGATATTCGCGGCGGAAGTGTCAATACAGGGCAATTCGGTCTTAATAACTTTTGGATTGCACATTATGCCAAAGGCTACACTTACATGAACCAAGAGGAAGCCAAATCCTTTAATTACTATGCAAATGCAGCTGCTTGGCAATACACAAGTGTTTCTCCAAAATTATCTCATCCTTTAGATGAAAATATCGACTATACCGGTCGCTTTACCCGGCAGTCGTAAATAAGGAGTTTGATTTATGAAAATGAAACCTATTTTCAGAAGCCTTGCGATTATACTGTTGTCAGTTGTTCTTCTTGTTGGCTGTTCAGCTCAGAAAAAGGATCATGGCGGAGAAAAATCAGCTTCACCTAAAACAAGTCTGCAGACGAAGTCACAGAAGAGCGATAAGCATAGCTCATCTGAACAAGAGAAAACAACAGAGACTGCTCCGGAAAGCAGTCAGTCATCCAGTTCTTCTAGTGAAGAGAGCCATGAGGCAGAAAATCTTGCTCCTATTGATACAGGTGCTATCTTAAAAGCTGATTACAGCACTGCAGCAGGAACCTGGAAGAATGGGCAAGGTCAGATTCTCAGCTTTAATGCGCAAGGCTTGACAACTTCTGGAATGACAGTCAGTCTGCTGGATATTGATCAGGATGGTATTCTCTTGCTGAATGTAGAAACAGGGAACAAAACAAATGTGACCCTCTATATGGTCCCTGCAAACCATGCATTGCCGCAGCAGTACTTTTCAAACGGGCGAACAGATACAACTGATAAATCAAAAGATCGCATCATTTCTTCTGAGAGTTTGAGCAGTAATAAGCTGGCAGATGACGCTTATTATCATGTATCGCAGCATTAATAAGACTGAAAAAATTCTGAATAATATTTCAAAAACCACAGATATCTGTGGTTTTTTCTGTTATAATTAAGAGGATAAGAGGTAGAAAATGACTTACGATAATTTGTTAAAACGCTTTTTAACTTATGTTAAAATCAATACAAGAAGCGATGCAAACAGTACGAAAACTCCGACAACGCAAGGTCAAGTTGACTTTGCATTGACTATTTTAAAACCGGAAATGGAAAGCATCGGTCTCAAAAATGTCCACTATTTGCCTAACGGTTACTTAGTAGGAACCTTACCTGCCAATGGTGATTTTCCTTATAAAATTGGCTTTATTGCCCATATGGATACGGCTGATTTTAATGCTGAAGGTGTGAATCCGCAAGTTATTGAACACTATGATGGCAGCTCTATTCAGCTTGGTCAGACCGATTTTACTCTTGATCCGGCAGACTTTCCTAATCTTAAAAACTATATCGGACAGACTCTGATTACGACAGACGGAACAACCTTATTAGGAAGCGATGATAAGTCTGGAATTGCTGAAATTATGACAGCAGTGGAATATCTGGCCAGTCATCCTGAAATTGAGCACAGCGAAATTCGTGTTGGCTTTGGGCCGGATGAAGAAATCGGCATCGGTGCTGATAAATTTGATGTGGCTGATTTTGATGTTGATTTTGCCTATACTGTGGACGGAGGACCGCTTGGAGAGCTGCAGTATGAAACGTTCAGTGCGGCAGCGGCAGAAATTAATTTTTTGGGACGCAATGTTCATCCGGGAACTGCTAAAAATCAGATGGTCAATGCACTGCAGCTGGCTATTGATTTTCATGAGCAATTGCCTGCTGATGATCGTCCTGAGAAGACAGACGGCTATCAAGGCTTTTATCATTTGCTTAGTCTTAACGGAACAGTAGAAGAGGCATGCAGTTCATACATTATCCGCGATTTTGAGGATAAGAGCTTTGCTGATCGTAAAGCCTTGATGCAGCAAATTGCTGAAAAAATGAACGCACAGCTAGGAACAAAACGGGTACAGCTTGAACTTCATGACCAATATTACAATATGCGAAAAGTAATCGAGAAAGATATGACCTGTGTTACTATCGCTAAGAAGGTGATGGAAGATTTAGCGATAAAACCTGTTATTGAGCCTATTCGAGGTGGGACAGACGGCTCTAAAATATCTTTTATGGGACTGCCGACACCTAATCTTTTTGCAGGTGGTGAAAACATGCACGGCCGCTTTGAGTTTGTCAGCTTAGAGACTATGCAGAAAGCAGTTGAAGTCATTATAGGCATAGCTAGGTTCAGGCATTAAATTTTGGAAAAAATCACTTAACTATGATAAAATAATGTAATATGGAGGAAGTATAAGTGATTAAAATATTTGGGAAAGTGAGATATCATTGGCAGCCCGAACTGTCCTGGCTGATCATCTATTGGTCCATTGCCATTATGCCGATTTTCATTGCCTTATCACTTTTGTATGAGCAAACCAGCATTCCGCAGTATTTCTTTATTTTGTTTATTGCCTTTGTTGTTTTGGTCGGCATTGGGTTTCACCGCTACTTCATTATTGAAGATAAGGGTATTTTAAGAGTTGTATCCTTAAATATATTCAGACCTTCTAAGATTATTATTGCTGATATTGAAAAAGTAGAAGTCACAAAATCAACAGTAACGCTGTTTGTCAAAGATAAAAAGAAAAGTCTCTTTTACATGCGGAAGTGGCCGAAAAAATATTTCTTAGATGATTTGGCTGTTCATCCGGATTTTAAAGGTGAAGTTGAGCTGATTGATAATTTTGTGAATCTGGATTATTTTGAAGCTTACAAGGACGAAAAAAAGCCCTTACGGTAAAGTAAGTGCTTTTGTTGGACAAGATTTGACTGCAGTAAGAATAGCGGGATCTTCGATAAAGGTTTTAACATTTTCGCTGCTGCCTGCAAATTTGACAATGCCGTCATCATCGTAATCAAAGACAGCTGAATAAGTCTGACAAAGCCCGCAGGCAATACATTTTTCTGGGATAATAGCTACTTTCATAGTAACATTGTAATACTATTATTGATATTTAACAAGGGGGAAATCATGTCCAACAAACCGTGGGAAGAAAAAGTAACAGAAACAGATACTGAAAATAAAGAATTAACAAGAAATTCGAAAGATGACCGTGCTGTCAGTACACCGGTTTTAACGATTTTACTGAGTCTTTTTTTCTTAATTATTATTGGTATTTTATTTTTTGTACTTTATACTTCTAATGGCGGCAGCGATGAGAAAGCGGCGACTTCAGGATTTTATGGTTCTTCCAAGACCGTTAAAAAATCTAAAAAGGAAGCCAGCCAGTCTTCTGAGTCGGAAGAACAAACAGTGACAGAAACAACTGAGGCTGAGACTACTCAAGCAGAGACAACGACTTCTTCAGATGGAGAAGATACCCTTACTGTTCAAGGCGGTGAAGGTGCGGCAGCTATTGCTTCGCGTGCAGGTATTTCTGTTGAGAAACTTTACGAGTTAAATCCGGATCACATGACAAAGGGATATTGGTATGCCAATCCCGGTGATAATATCAAAATTAAGTAAGGGGATTGTATGACAGGAATTAAAATTGCTATTGACGGACCTGCTTCAAGCGGGAAGAGTACGGTTGCTAAAATTATTGCGAAGGATCTGGGTTATACTTATTTGGATACAGGATCTATGTACCGTTCCGCGACTTATCTGGCCCTTCAGCATGATGTTGCTTTGACGGATGAAGACGCTATTGTTAAACTGTTACAAGAATATCCCATTAGTTTTGGCCGCCGCGAGGATGGGCAGCAGCTAGTCTTTGTCGGAGATGTTGATGTCAGCCTTCCTATTCGGGAAAATGATGTGACCAATAATGTGTCTACAGTATCAGCCTTACCTCTAGTGCGTGAAACCTTGGTGGAACTTCAGCGTCAGATTGCTGATCAGGGCGGTATTGTCATGGATGGCCGTGATATCGGAACAGTTGTTTTACCGGATGCCGAGTTGAAGATTTTTCTGGTTGCTTCTGTTGACGAAAGGGCTGAACGCCGCTATAAGGAAAATCTTGAAAAAGGAATTGAAACTGATTTAGCTAAGCTCAAGAGAGAAATTTCATCGCGCGACTACAAGGACAGCCACCGAAAGGTTTCTCCGCTCAAGGCAGCTGAGGATGCCATTACTTTTGACACAACAGGTGTGACAATTGATGGTGTTGTACAGTTTATTGAAGAAAAAGCAAAGAAAATGATTGACAGTCATTAATTGGCATGTTATACTGGTTAACAGTGAGAAAAGCAGAAGTGAGAACTTCTCGCCTTGCGACTAAGGTTGTCTGGCCCAACATGTCAAAATTCCTGTTATATAAGGAAAATTATGTATGTGTGCGGGCTTGAAATGTCAAGTCCGCTTTCGTTTTTCTCGAAAAAATTTAAAGGGGTGAAGAACATAGCTAAAAAAGATTTGTTCATTAATGATGAAATTCGTGTTCGCGAAGTTCGTCTTATTGGCCTTGATGGTGAACAACTAGGAATTAAGCCACTGGCAGAAGCACAGTCTATGGCTGATAATGCCAATGTTGACTTAGTTTTAATTCAGCCGCAGGCTACACCGCCTGTTGCTCGTATCATGGACTATGGTAAGTTCAAATTTGAGTATCAGAAGAAACAAAAGGAGCAGCGCAAAAAACAAAGCGTTGTGACTGTTAAGGAAGTCCGTCTCAGTCCTGTTATTGACAAAGGTGATTTTGAGACTAAACTCCGCAATGGTCGCAAATTCCTTGAAAAAGGAAATAAGGTCAAAGTTTCTATTCGTTTCAGAGGACGTATGATCACTCATAAGGAAATCGGAGCAAAGGTGTTAGCTGATTTTGCTGAAGCAACGCAGGATATTGCGATTATTGAGCAAAGAGCTAAAATGGATGGCCGTCAAATGTTTATGCAGCTTGCACCAATTCCAGACAAAAAATAAGTCGATAAAAATAGTAAAGTAGGAGAATATTAAAATGCCAAAACAAAAAACACACCGCGCATCAGCTAAACGTTTTAAACGTACAGGTTCAGGTGGATTGAAACGCTTCCGCGCTTATACATCACACCGTTTCCATGGTAAAACTAAGAAGCAGCGTCGTCATCTCCGTAAGGCATCAATGGTGCATTCAGGAGATTTCAAACGTATCAAATCAATGCTTACTCGCTTGAAATAAGCGCAGCTGGCAGTTTAGAAAATTAGAAAGAACTATTGGAGGATCAATAAATGGCTCGTGTTAAAGGTGGCGTTGTTTCACGCAAACGTCGTAAACGTATTTTAAAATTAGCTAAAGGTTACTATGGTGCAAAGCATATCTTGTTCCGTACAGCAAAAGAACAAGTAATGAATTCATATTACTATGCCTACCGTGACCGCCGTCAAAAGAAACGTGATTTCCGTAAATTATGGATCACTCGTATCAATGCGGCAGCTCGTATGAACGGACTTTCATACTCACAATTGATGCATGGTTTGAAACTTGCTGAAATTGAAGTTAACCGCAAGATGCTTGCTGACTTAGCAGTTAATGATGCAGCAGCTTTCACAGCTCTTGCAGATGCAGCTAAAGAAAAGCTGGGCAAATAAGAAACAAAAAGTGGGATGACAGTGTCCCGCTTTTTTAGTATTCAGCAACGACAGTATGAAGAATGTGTCTGTCAATTATAAGACATCTGCCAGACGCAGCTAGAGCCAGCAAATAAAATCCATTTGATTTAAATTGCTTGTCCAGTTGGGCGTCCGGTCTCGTCAATAAAATGTCCATACTTAAAAAGGACTGGGAGAGAGCATTGTGCTTTGTCCCAATCCTTTTTTTTCAGGGCTATTTTTTCGAATCTGTGTTTGTTGATGAGGATTCCTTGGCTGCTTCCGGATGTAATTCCTTATAGCTCGGTGCTTTATACAAATCTTGTGTTGATTTATTGCCGTTTTTGCTGTAAAGGCTGGTCGAATTCTGACCTAATTTCTTTTCAATCTTTTTCAGAGAAGCAAGGGAATCGTTCTTATATGAGATAGAACTGATGTTAATCGGTTTTAGACCGCTGTCCTTATCAAAGCGCAGCAGGTCTCCGGTTTGAATCTCGTCGCTCATATCAAGCTGTTTATCAGCCGCTTCACGGAGTTCTTTGAGTTTTGCGGTTGTTATCTCATCAGGGTTGGTGATTTCAACACCTGTTTTAGTATCGTAGACACGTCCGCTGTAGTTGGTATAGTTAGGAGTGATGTAGTTGCCTTCAGAACGGAAAGCAACCAGTTGCTTATTAGCAGGCGACAGTAGGTCCTGACCTAATTCAACATAGTTCTTGCTGTCAATTCCAAGCAGATGAAGCAAGGTCGGCAGGGCATCAACTTCACCGCCGTAGGTATTGCTGATGAAGCCCTTGTCTGTTCCGGGAACATGAATCATGTAAGGAACGCGTTGCAGCATAGCATTGTTGTATTCTGTCCATGTCTGCGGATCCTTGCCCAGAAGCGGCGCGAGATCGGTATTTCTTGAATTAGCGATACCGTAATGGTCACCGTATAGGACAATAATCGAATTTTTGTACAAGCCGGAGGCTTTCAAATAATCAAAGAAACTTTTGATGGCAGAATCTAGATAGTTAGCAGTTGCAAAGTAACCATTGATGGTTTCATCATCTGTCTTAGCAAGAGGAAAACCGGTGTCATCGCCGGCCAAGCTTTGGTAAGGATAGTGGTTGGATACCGTAATAAACTTGGTATAAAAAGGCTGCTGCAGATGCTCCAGATACTTGATGGAGTCTGAGAACATAACTTTATCATTAAGACCGTACTGGAAGGAATTATCCTTGGTCATTTTAGACATGTAGGACTGGTCAAAGAAATGCTGATAGCCTAACTGTTTATAGGCATTATTGCGATTCCAGAAGGTACCGATATTACCGTGAAAGACAGCGCTGCTGTAGTTATTGGTATCATTGAGGATATGAGGTGCAGCCTGTTGGGTATTATCACCGCCGTATTGAACAAAGAAAGAGCCTTGATTGAGACCAAAAAGCGATGTTTCCATGAGGGTCTCAGCATCGGATGTCTTACCGGCCTTAACCTGATGGAAGAAGTTCGAAAAAGCAAATGTTTCTTTGGAATGGTAAAGGGAGTTGAGGAAAGGTGTGACAACATACTCTTTGCCATCAACATTGAGTTTATAATCAAGCAGGAACTGCTGGAAACTCTCCAAGTGAAGGACGATAACATTTTTACCCTTGGCAATGCCATAATATTTAGGATTTGGAGCGGCGTAATGCTCCTTGATGTATTCCTTGACAGTACCGAGTTCATCGGCAGTCGCCTCAGAGCGTACCTTTTGCGTTTGATAGGTCTGATTGGCACTGTAGGCGCTGAAAGCCGGAAGACCCAAGGCACGAACAATGTAGATATTCGAAAAGCCGCGTGTCAGCAATTCCGGTCGGTCAATTTCGGCCATGAAGAGATTGACCGAAAAGAAAAGTCCTGACAGTGCTGAAATAGCAAAGCTGGCTCTCTTATTAAAAGGTCTGGAATCAAAAGAGATTTTTTTAAGCGAAAAAAGCGTGATGAAGACGATGTAATCTAAAATATAGATAGCATCCCAAGGCCTTAATAAATTAAGGGCTGAGGCTCCTAAGCCGGCAGAAGTTTTACTGCTGGCGAGAGCTGCACTGACCGTAATGAAATCTGAAAATTCCCTGAAATAAATCGAATTTGCAAATAATAAAACATTGAGGACAGTGTAAATAACAGCTGTCACAATGTAAAAAGCGCGTGTATTTTTTATGTAAAGGCTCAGTCCCAGAAGCAGCAGAGATACCGGAATAGGATTAATCAATGTTAAAAGAAACTGATAGGAATTTCCTATATCTAAACTAAAATCAATATTATAAGCCCATAGCGTTTTGAGCCAATAAATGAGCACAAGTGTCAAAATAAATCCTAAACGCGTCTTGACAACGCTTAGGAGAAATTTAACTATTTTTTTCATTATACCGATTCCTTATCATTTTAAAGATAAAATCTTATTATTTGATTATAACATAAATTTATTTTTGGCATATAGAAGAAATGTTTTTTTAAGGGAGAAAATTTCTTAATTTTTTGTTATAATGGTTGTTATGAATAGACTTATGGTGGGTTCTTCGGCAGAAAAAAAGCTTAAACGGGGAGTTCAGTTATTAAACAGTAACGATTTTCCGAATATACGTTTGAGTGACCAGACGGTTTATCTGTATTCTCAGGCAGGCGATTTTTTGGGAACAGCTTATCTGTCCAAGCAAAATAAGGGAGTTGGCTGGTTGGTGTCATCCAAAAAAGTGACACTCAACCAGGCTTATTTTGCTGAGCTGTTTCAAAAGGCTAAGAAAAAGCGACAGTCTTTGGCAAACTCTGATTTAACAACAGCCTATCGTCTTTTCAATCAGGACGGCGATTGTTTTGGCGGCTTAACTGTCGATTGCTATGGTCAGTTTGCTCTTTTTTCTTGGTACAATGCCTTTGTTTACCAGCTGAGAGATCAGATTGCTGCTGCTTTTCGTCAGGTTTATCCGGAATTTTTAGGAGCCTATGAAAAAATTCGCTTCAAGGGGCCTGATTATGAATCAGCTCATTTGTACGGTCAAGAAGCACCCAAGAGCTTTACAGTTTTAGAAAACGGCGTATCTTACAGTGTTTTCTTAAACGATGGCTTAATGACAGGTATCTTTTTGGATCAGCATCAGGTACGTAACGGTTTGGTAAACGGTCTGGCTGCCGGGAAAAGGGTCTTAAATTTATTTTCTTATACAGCTGCTTTTTCTGTTGCAGCTGCCATGGGCGGCGCTGTTGCGACGACATCAGTGGATCTTGCCAAACGTTCTAAGGAGCTTTCTATAGCTCATTTTAAGGTCAATCATTTGGAAATGGATCAGCATCAGCTGGTTGTTATGGATGTTTTTGCTTATTTAAAATATGCTAAGCGCCATCAGCTGACCTTTGATGTTTTGATTATTGATCCGCCGAGTTTTGCGAGAAATAAAAAAGAGACGTTCTCTGTTTCGAAAGACTACCATAAGTTAATTAGTCAGGGACTTGAGATTTTGGCTGAGGATGGTTTGATAATTGCTTCAACCAATGCTTCTAATATGACCGCAGCTCAGTTTAAAAAACAGCTTGAAAAAGGTTTTGGGAAACGACCGCATACTTATCTTGACTTGCAGCAGTTACCCAGTGATTTTGCTGTCAATGACAAAGATGAAAGCAGCAATTATTTAAAAGTATTTACAATAAAGGTTTAATTATTCATGAAAATAGTAGTTTCTGTTATGCCTCGAAACATTGAAGAGGTTAACCAGCTTGATTTAGCAAAAATTGGCAGCGCCGATCTTATCGAATGGCGGGCTGATTATTTGGCTAAGAACGATATTTTGACAGTAGCTCCGGCTATTTTTGAGAAATTTGCGGGGCATGAAGTGATCTTCACCCTGCGTACAGAAAAAGAAGGCGGTCATATTTCGCTGACCAGTGAAGAATATCTTGCGATTATTCGCGATATTGCAACACTCTATCAGCCGGATTATATTGACTTTGAGTATTTTTCTTATCGTGAAATCTTAAAAGACATGTATGATTTTTCTAATCTGGTCTTATCCTACCATAATTTTGAGGAAACCCCTGAAAATCTGATGGAAGTATTTTCGGAGTTAACGGCACTGGCACCGCGTGTGGTCAAGATAGCTGTTATGCCTCAAAATGAGCAGGATGTTCTTGATTTGATGAATTATACAAGGGGGTTCAAGACCCTGAATCCTGAGCAGGAATATGTCACCATGTCCATGTCTAAATTGGGACAGATATCGCGTTTAGCAGCTGATTTGACAGGCAGTTCCTGGACTTTTGCCAGTCTCGAGCAAGAAAGCGCTCCGGGACAAATAGCACTGACGGATATGCGCAAGATTAAGGAGGTTTTAGATGCAGATTGATGGTCATACACGTTTAGCAGCAGTTGTTGCAAGACCGATTAAACATTCGATTTCACCTTTTATTCAGAACTATGCCTTTGACAAAACTGGTGTCAATGGCGTTTACGTCGCTTGGGATATTCCGGAGTCTGATCTTGAGGCTACTGTAGAAAATGTCAGACGTTATGATATGTTTGGCATTAACATTTCCATGCCTTACAAACAGGCTGTTATTCCCTATCTTGATGAAGTGACTCAAGCAGCCGATTTAATCGGTGCAGTCAATACTGTTGTCAACCGAAAGGGCAGACTGTTGGGCTACAATACAGACGGTCTGGGTTTTTTCAGAAGCTTAGCTGTGTTTGCTGATTTTGACGTTAAAGATAAAACGATGACGATTCTCGGCGGCGGCGGAGCTGCTACAGCAATTATTGCACAGGCTGCTATTAATGGTGCTGCAAAAATTAACATTTTCAACCAAACAGAATTTTTGCAGGAAACCAAAGAGAAAGCCAAGGAGCTGTCAGCTAAAACAGGTGTTCCTCTGGAAATTTTCCCTGTTGAAGATTTGCAGCTGATTCAAGAGAAGGTTTTAGCATCTGATTTGTTTGTCAATGCCACAAGCGTAGGTATGGATGGCAAATCAATGATTATTAATGATGATTTTGAATTTCCTAAAGATCTGATGGTGGCAGATGTTATTTATCAGCCTTTTGAAACGCCGTTTTTACATTTGGTTCGCAGCCGCGGTTTAAAAGCTATTAACGGTTTAGGCATGCTTCTTTTTCAGGCGGCTGAAGCCTTTGAACTTTGGACGGGTAAGGAAATGCCGAGTCAGGAAATCTGGCAGGCACTGGAAGAAAAATACAATACAAAATAGGTGTCTCAATGAAATTAAACGTTAATCTCCCTCAAAATCCTTATGACATTATCATTGAAAAAGGCAGTCTGGCTAAGGCAGGCCAGTGGGTAAAAGGGCTCTGGCAGCAGCAAAAAATAGCTATTATTACTGATAACCGTGTGGGCAGCCTTTATGCTGAAAAAGTTAAACTCAGCCTTGAAGATGCTGGTTTTGAAACAGTCGTTTTTGATTTCTTAGAAGGTGAAGCCAGTAAAAATTTGACAACTGTTAACAAGGCCTATGAATTTTTGGTTAAGCAAGGCATGACCAGAAGTGATGGGATCATTGCGCTGGGAGGCGGTGTTGTCGGAGATCTGGCGGGTTTTGTTGCATCAACATACATGCGGGGTATTCATTTCCTGCAGATTCCAACCAGCCTGACGGCACAGGTGGATTCTTCAATCGGCGGCAAAACCGGTGTTAACACCCCTTTTGCTAAAAATATGGTGGGAACTTTTACTCAGCCTGATGGCGTTTTGATCGATCCGGACACGCTTAAGACGCTTGGACAGCGTGAACTGATTGAAGGAATGGGCGAGGTTATTAAATACGGTTTAATTGCGGATACCGAGCTCTGGGATAAGCTGGACGCTCTGGATGGTTCTGCAGCTTCTATTTTGGATAACTCTGAAATGATTATTTACCGTTCTTGCGAGGTTAAACGCAAGGTTGTCGTTGAAGACGAACTGGACAATGGCATTCGTCTTTATTTGAACTTTGGCCATACTATCGGCCATGCCATTGAAGCAACAGCTGGTTATGGCAAAGTGATGCACGGTGAAGCGGTGGCAATCGGAATGGTTCAGATGTCTCGGGTTGCCGAGAAAAAGGGATTGATGCCGGAGGGTATAACCGAAAAGATTGCAGCCATGTGTGCTAAATTCGGTCTGCCGACGGCCTATGAACCATGGGATGTCGAAAAGATGTACCAAGCGTTGAAACACGACAAAAAAGCCCGCGGTCAGATGATTAAGACAGTGATTGTTCCTCAATTAGGACAGGCTGCTATCAACCAGATCAGTCTGCAAGAAATGAAAGAGTATTTGGAGAAGTGAGATGAGATATTTTACAGCCGGAGAGTCACACGGCCCTCGACTGACAGCTATTATTGAAGGGGTGCCGGCGGGTCTTCCCCTGACAGCTGAATACATTAATGCTGAGCTTAAGCGCCGTCAAGGCGGGTATGGCCGCGGCGGCCGCATGAAGATTGAATCTGATCAGGTAGAAATCACTTCCGGTGTGCGCCACGGTTTGACCATGGGAAGTCCGATTACACTCAATGTCACAAATCGTGATTTTAAGAATTGGACCGAAGTCATGAGTGCTGCTGATATTGAGGAAAAGAAAAAATCCATTCGTAAGCTCACCAAGCCGCGTCCGGGTCATGCTGACTTGGTAGGCGGGATGAAATATCGCTTTTCTGATTTGCGCAACAGCTTAGAGAGATCCAGTGCGCGTGAGACAACCATGCGTGTTGCGGTTGGTGCTGTAGCTAAGCGGCTTTTGGAAGAACTTGATATGGACATTGCCAGCCATGTAGTCGTCTTTGGCGGGATTGAGATTGATGTACCGGATCATTTAACAGTTGCTGAGATTAAAAAACGTGCCCGCCAATCTGAAGTGTCAATTGTCAATCAAGAGCGTGAGCAGGAAATCAAGGATTATATTGATCGTATCAAAAAAGAAGGCAACACCATTGGCGGTGTCATTGAGACTGTTGTCGGCGGCGTGCCGGCAGGTCTGGGTTCTTATGTACAATGGGATCGTAAGCTCGATGCTAAGATTGCTCAAGGAGTTGTTTCGATCAATGCCTTTAAAGGTGTCGAGTTTGGATTGGGCTTTAAAGACGGCTACCTCAAAGGAAGCGACGTTATGGACGAGATTGTCTGGTCCAAGGAAGATGGTTACACCCGCAAGTCAAATAATCTGGGCGGTTTTGAAGGCGGTATGACTAATGGTCAGCCCATTGTTGTTCGCGGTGTCATGAAACCTATCCCAACGCTTTATAAACCTTTAATGAGTGTTGATATTGAAACGCATGAACCCTATAAAGCCAGCGTTGAACGTTCGGATCCTACGGCTGTTCCGGCGGCAGGAGTAGTCATGGAAAGCGTTGTGGCAACAGTGCTTGCCACAGAAGTGTTGGACAAATTCTCATCTGACAATATGGAAGAATTACAAGAAGCTGTAGAGCGTCATCGGAAATTTGTCAAAGAATTTTAAAAAATTCTCAGGAATTCTATGGGGAGCAAAAAGCTGATGGAAAATGCGGCCAAGCGGAATGACAGTGGAGAAAAGATGGAAGAAAAAATAATTTATATTGCAGGACTGGGCTTGATTGGCGGCTCACTTGCTCTCGGTATTAAACGAGGTCATCCTCACTATAAAATTATCGGCTATAATCGCTCTGACAAGTCGCGTAACATTGCTTTGGAACGCGGAATTGTTGAAGAAGCAACAGCGGATTTCAAAGAATTTGCGCCTCTGGCTGACGTCATCATTTTAGCTGTTCCCATCAAACAGACAATTGATTTCATCAAAATTCTGGCAAATTTGGAATTGAAAGAAAACGTCATTATTACCGATGCAGGCTCCACTAAGTTTGAAATCGTCAAAGCTGCTGAGAAATATCTTAAGCATAAACCGGTACAGTTTGTAGGAAGCCATCCTATGGCCGGCAGTCACAAGTCGGGTGCTATTGCGGCAAATGTCAATCTTTTTGAAAATGCCTACTATATTTTCTGCCCCAGCAGTTTAACAAAATCATCTACCATTCTTGAAATGCAGGAAATGCTGTCGGGGCTTAATGCGCGCTTTATTGAAGTTGATGCCCAAGAGCATGATAAGGTGACCAGTCAGATAAGCCACTTTCCTCATATTCTGGCCTCAGGGTTAATGGAGCAAGCGGGTGATTATGCGGTTAATCATCAGCTAACGAATCGATTTGCTGCGGGCGGTTTTCGGGATATGACACGTATTGCTGAGAGCGAACCCGGCATGTGGACAAGTATTCTTTTGTCAAATGCCGAGGCGGTTTTGGAAAGAATTTCTGATTTTAAAGGACGTCTTGATGAAATAGCTGAATTCATTGATCAAGGAGATGCAGAAGCTATTTGGCATTTTTTTGATAATGGCAGGCAAAAGCGAAAAGAGATGGAAATTCATAAAAGAGGCGGCGTTGACAGCTTTTACGATATCTATGTGGATGTTCCGGATAGAGAAAATGTCATCTTGGAAATTCTGGAATTGCTGCGCGGAACTTCTCTGGTCAATATTCATATCAATGAAGAAAACCGAGATGATATCAACGGTGTTTTGCATATCTCTTTCAAAACGGAAGCAGATCTTATCAGGGCTCAAAAATTAATCAGTCAAAATACAACCTACAATGTTTATTTAGATTAAAGGAGAAAAAATGTCAGTAAACGTATATGATTTAGCTAATGAATTAGAGCGCGGTATCCGGTCGCTTCCTGAGTATCAAAGTGTAGCTGATGCCAAAGTGAAGGTGGATGCTGATCCGCAAGCTTCAGCGCTCTTAAAAGAATTTGTTGATTTTCAAACTAAACTGCAAAGTATGGCTCAAGCTGGTCAATTGCCAACGAAAGCTCATCAGGAGGAAATGCAGGAACTTAGCCAACGTATTGAAGCAAACGCTGTTTTAAAACCCTATTTTGATGCTCAGCAGGCTCTTTCAGTGTATATGACAGACATTGAACGCATTATTTTCCAGCCGATGAAAGATCTCATGTAAAAAGCAGGATAAAAAATCCGCTGTCTTTTAGACGAGTTGCTTAGGAGCATCAGCTAACTGTCATTCGCTGCTAGGAAATTGTTTTAGCACAGCGGTGCTCCAGCATTTCAGCAGATTTTTAAGCTATTATTGAAAAGCAAGAGAGTGAAATGAAACCTGATTGTAAATATTTTGGGTACTTTCACTCTTTTTTGGTTTTCTTTTTTCAAGAAAGTTTTATAATAGAATTAGTTAGGAGTGATGATAATGACACGGAAAATCGGTATTATTGGAATGGGGCATGTTGGTTCCACCGTTGCACATGGTTTGATAGCTCAGGGAATTTTTGATGATTATGTTCTCATTGATAGCAATGAAGCAAAAGTAGTCGCTGATACCCTTGATTTTCAGGATTCTTTGGCCAATTCTCAATATCATGCTAATTTTATTGTCAATGATTACAGTGCTTTAGCTGATGCTGATATTATTGTTTCAGCATTGGGAAATATTATTTTACAGGATAATAAAGATGATAACCGTTTTGCAGAATTGCCTTTTACCAGCAAGGAAGTTATCGGCGTCGGTCAGGAGATTAAAAAATCTGGCTTTAAGGGGATCTTAATCGTTATTACGAATCCGGTGGATGTCATCAGTCAGCTTTATCAAAAATACACGGGTCTGCCTCGTGAAAAAGTTATCGGAACAGGAACCCTTCTGGATACTGCCAGAATGAAAAGGGCACTTGGCGACAGACTGAGCGTTGATCCAAGAAGTATTGAGGGTTATAATTTAGGAGAGCACGGCAATTCTCAATTTGTTGCCTGGAGTCAGGTAAGAGTTAAGGGTCAGGCTATTCAAGCTTTCTTGAACTCGGAAGAACGCAATCAGGTTAGGTATGAGTCGATGAAAGGCGGCCATACTGTTTTTAGAGGTAAAAAATATACAAGTTATGGGATTGCCACGGCGGCGATTCGTCTGGTTTTAGCCGTTTTAAACGATTCTCATGAGCTGATGCCGGTATCTCATTATTTTGAAGCAGAAGACCTCTACCTGGGTTATCCTGCTGTTGTCGGGCGTTCCGGTATTATTGAAGAGTGTCAGCTTCAATTAAATTCAAGTGAAGAACATTCTCTTGCTGAGTCTGCCAAGATTATCAGAGACAACCTTGATAAAGCTTTAAAAAACGATTTTGAGTAATAAAAATATCTACCAAAATCGTTTGCAACATAAAAGGAGTGGGAAATTACAATAATACCCACTCCTTTTGGTTAATAAAATTTTGGGAACTATATACCAGTCTACGCAACCACAATATATAGTTCCCAAAATTTTTAAATGGCATAGGTTGTTAAATCCTTTCTTCCCCTTGAGGGGTTCCCCAATCTAATTCAGTGACTTGTTGGTCTTTGCTGCTTAATAAATCGCTGAAATTGTACTTAGGAATAAATACCTCGTTTTCAGGTCTTTTTACTTTAATCATAATGCTATCATGGTCTGTTATGTCAAATACTACATTATCACCGATAGACAGGTCTAACTTATCAGCGATTGTTTTAGGGATATGAAGCCCTAATCCATTACCCCACTTTCTAACCTGTCTTTCCTCTGTTTTTAGAGTGTTCATCTCTTGTTCCTCCTTATCTAACCTACGCTATGTTGTAGCTGGTGTAAAATGGTATATAGTTCCCAAAATTTTTATGCTGTTTTACATTTGTAATGGCAGATAAGCTTCTCTATAGCTGTCAGAAACATTAGTGTTTCGAGGTTTTTTTGGCCTTATCTGAATTAAAGTAAGACAGACAAAATGCTTTGAATTTTTTTAGCGTGGGAGAAAGATAGGCATTCTTTCTGGTTGCTAAATAAATAATTCTGGGGCTTATGGGATTGCTGATTTTGAGAGTTTTAACAGGGAAGGCTTTAATCGTAGGAATATCCGGCATAATCGCAAGTCCGAAGCCTCTGGATACAAATCCCAATACAGTCTGGTCGTCTTCCACTTCGATGTTGCTGGAAATGGTTAAGTGCGCTTCCTGAAATAGCTGATCAAGATAGGACCTTAACCCGCTGGAATGATTGTAATAGACCAAGTTATGTTCAGCAAGTTCTTCGAGAGAAATAAGGTCTTTTTGACTGATGGGATGCTGCAGCGGTGCAGCGACGATAATTTTTTCAGTTAACAGTGGTTCAAAATGGATATCCTCATAGCCTTCAACATGAGATACAAAGATGACGTCAAGAATTTCATCACGCAGATCTTGGAGGAGATTATTCGAATTATTTTGCTTAAAAGAAAAGCGGACGTCTGGATTGGTTTCTAAAAAAGTTTTGGTAACCTGAGGCGCATTGACCGCTCCCATGGTATATATAAAACCAAAATCAATTTTTCCGACGGACGGATGGATATCATCGCTAATAGTTTTTTTCGCTTGGGAAAGCAGCTTTAGGGCTTGCCTGACATATTGATAATAGTAGTTCCCATACTTGGTCAAGCGGATATTTCTGCCCGTTTTTTTAAATAAGGGAACGCCAAGTTCTTTTTCAAGCTCCGAAATCGTATAGCTTAAGCTGGGCTGGGAGATGTTCAGGTCTTGGGCCGTTTTGGTCATGTGCTCGTTTTCAGCTAAAGCGATAAAATAGTTTAATTGCTGGATATTCATTTTTTGCTCTTTACTATTTTTTTATCTATTATACTCTTTTTTATTTGATAAATAAAGTTGATAAATTCTATTTAAAAAATAGATTGGATTAATTTATCAAAAAGCAGTATACTTTTAATAGATGAAAGCGTTTTTTATTGTGAATTGGTTCACATTGATGAAATGGGGGTGCTGAACTGGAAAAGAAGAATTATATCTTTTTAATTGTAAGTCTGTATTTAAACTACTTTTTTCAAGGGATTGCTTCGATTGTTATTTCGCAAAATTTAACCATTTTTCAAAATCAGTGGGGTGCCAGTCTCAGCCAAGTGACTCTGGTTATCAGTGCCATTGGTCTTGGCAGGATTTTGACGCTCAATTTAGCCGGATGGTTTTCTGATTATTTCAGCCGAAAACTAACCGTGCTGGTCGGTGTTGCTGCAGATATGCTTTTCTTTGTCGGCATGGTTTTTACCAATAACTATTTTATTGCCTTTATAGTTGCTTTGCTGGCCGGAGTTGGTAACGCTTTCTTGGATACGAGCACCTATCCGATTGTTGTTGAGTCCTTTCCTTCGGAAAGTGACAATGGTTCCCTGAGTGTTTTGAATAAAGCCTTTATTTCAACAGGACAGTTCGTCCTGCCGATTGTTGTTCGCTGGACACTTCGCAATAAGATTTACTTCGGCTGGGTATTTTTTATCTGCGACATAGGTCTGCTCTTAAATTTAATTTTGCTCATGCAGCTATCTTATCCTGAAAAGCAGAATAGTCGTCCTAAAAGTAAAAAGACTTTAAGCGAGAAAACAGCGGTTCGTCCTAAAAAAGCTAAGCTGCACATTGAAGGTCTTGCCCTGATGATTTTCTCATTTGTATCCGTTTCATTATTTAATATTTTTGTCTTTTGGATACCAACATTTGCAGAGAGGGTCTTAAGCATCAATAAAGCAGACAGCTTACTCTTTGTCAGTATTTACAGCATCTGTTCATTTGTATCTGTCTTTGCTACCTCCGTTATTGTCAAGAAGAAGGTCAATATATCAAACCTAATCTTAGTTTGCCTAGGTCTGACGAGTCTTTCAATATTGTATATGATTTGGCTGCCCTCCTTGTTTTCTATCATTCTTGCCAGTTCCTTCGTTGGGTTATTTGCGGCAGGAGGTATTTGGCAGCTGGGGCTGGCCTTGCTGTTGGAATTCTTCCCCATGAATAAGGGAATTGTTACCAGTTTTTACTCACTTTCAACGGCTCTATCTGTTATGTCAACACCTTATATCACAGGGTTGATGGTTGAGCAGTCTGTTTATTTAGCCTTTATTTATAATTTTATCTTAGCAGTTATCGGTTTTCTGGCAATGTTTATTGTTAAAAGGCGTTACCAGCAGCTTTTTAAACGTTAGGAAAATAAAGGTATCTGTCACTATAACGTTTCAAAAACGTTTGCTTTATTAAAGAAAGGAATTTTATTATGTCTGAACGTTTAACAGGTCATACGCTTTTAGTTAGTTTAATTGCTACACCCATTCGTCACTCTATGTCACCAACCATGTGGAATGAATCATTTGCCAAAAAAGGGATGGATTATGCTTATCTAGCTTTTGAAGTTGGCAATGAACAGCTTGAAGATGCCGTAAAAGGTATTCGAGCACTTGATATTAAAGGCTCTAATGTTTCAATGCCTAATAAGCAAAAAATTATTCCTTTATTAGACGAACTTTCGCCTGCTGCCAGATTAGTTGGTGCTGTCAATACAGTTGTGAATCAAAACGGCCATTTGGTAGGTCATGTGACTGATGGTACAGGCTGTATGCGTGCTTTACAGGATGAAGGGTTTGATATTAAAGATAAGGTAGTGACACTGGCCGGTGCCGGCGGTGCCGGAACGGCGATTGCTATTCAGGCGGCTTTAGACGGTGCTAAAGAAATTAGAATCTTTAACCGTGATGACGATCACTATGCAACAGCAGTTGAAAATGCTAAAAAAATCAATGAAAACACCGACACAGTCGCAACCGTTACACCTTTAGAAGATCAAACAGCATTTAAAAAATCTATCTCGGAAAGTGATATCTACATTGATGCCACAAGCGCAGGTATGCATCCGCAGGAAGATGTCAGCCTGATTGATGATCCATCTCTTATCCGTCCCGACCTTGTTATTTTTGATGTGGTGTATGCACCTAGGGAAACAAAACTCATGAAATTTGCTAAAGAAAATGGGGCTGCTAAAGTTTATAACGGTCTTGGAATGATGCTCTATCAAGGTGCAGAAGCATTCAAACTAATCACTGGGGAAGACATGCCGGTTGATTATATTAAATCCATTTTGTTTTAAACCTGTTTTTTAGCTTAAAACAAAGAAATAGTAATGAAGAAGGAGTTTTAGATTTTTATGAAAAATCGTTATTTGCCAACCGCCTTATCGTTATATCTAAACTATGTTATTCATGGTATTGGTGTTATCATTATTTCGCAGCACAGAGATGAGCTTGCCCTGCAATGGGGAGCCAATGCTCAGGAGGTCATGAGTGTTGTTGCCATGCTTGGTATCGGCCGTTTAATTGCGATTTTGATTTCAGGTAAATTATCCGATATGTTCGGACGCAAGCCCTTTGTTATCTTAGGGGCTGCAACTTATATTTTGTACTTCCTCGGTTTGATTTTCAGTCCTAATATCGGTATTGCCATGTTTTTGACTGTTTTAGCCGGTATCGCTAATTCTTTTTTGGACTCAGGAACTTATCCGGCCTTGATGGAATCTTTTCCAGAGCATGCGGGTACAGCTAATGTTTTGATTAAGGCAGCAGTTCAAATTGGTCAGTTTATTCTTCCTTTTCTTTTGATTCTTGCCTCTAGCATGGGCTTTTGGAGACTGACCTTCTTTATCGCAGCTGCAGTTCTTTTCGTGAATATCTTTTTGGTTTTGAAATTGCCGTTTCCTGATGCTGATGCTAAAGAAGCTGCCGAAAAAGGCGAAGCAGAAGAAGCTTTTGTTTCAGCAGTAACCTTTAAATCAAAACCTAAAATTTGGTTGGAAGGTGTTGCTTTCATTATCTATGGTTTCATTTCCCAAGCAACTTTCTATCTGATTTCACAATTCATTTCCGTTTATGGTGAAAAAGTTGCCGGAATGTCAGCAGCCGCTGCTAAACTGCTCCTGTCCAGTTATTCGACCGGTTCACTGCTTTGTGTGGCCTTTACAGCAATTGTTGGTCTGCGTCTGCGTTCAGTTAATCTGATGCTGTTTTATACGTTTATGTCTATGATTTCGATTGGAACAATGTGGATCTTCCCTGAACCGATTGTTGTTCAAATCGGTGCTGCGGCTGTTGGTTTCTTTGCAGCGGGCGGTGTTATGCAGCTGGGCCTGACAGTCATGGGAGAAATGTTCCCTTCAGGAAAAGGCACGATTACAGGTATTTTCTATACCTTTGGCTCTATTGCTTCCTTCGTAGTACCGATTTGGGCTGCTGCAATTGAAGCAAACAGTGTTCGAAATATCATGCTATTGGATACGGTATTTGCTGTCATTGGATTTATTATCGCGGTTATCGTCTTTATCCGCTATAATCAAACAGTTGATAAGTCAAAATAAGAGGTGACAACTATGACAAAGACAGTTACAGTAGGAAATGTTACATTAGGTGAAGGACGTCCAAAAATCCTTGTTCCTATCGTAGGTAAAACAGAATCTGAAATTCTCACAACTGCAGAACAATTTAGAGATTTGGACTGTGACATTATTGAATGGCGGGTTGATTTTTACGATCAGGCTCAGTCTCCTGCAGACGTTGCCAGCTTATCGCATAAGGTCAAAGCAGCTGTCCAAAAGCCTCTTTTGGTTACTTTTAGAAGTAAAAAAGAAGGCGGTGAGCTGGAAATTTCTGATGACTTGTATTTTGACATTTATAAAGAAGTCCTGCTAAGTGGTGCTGCAGACTTGTTAGATGTTGAACTCTTTATGCCTGAGACTCACGTTCAAGAAACCATTGACTTGGCCCACAGACAAAATGTTAAGGTTATTATGTGCAACCATGATTTTGATGGGACACCAAGTCAACAAGAGATTGTCAGACGCTTAAGCTTGATGGAAGAGCGCCGTGCCGATATTTGCAAAATAGCAGTCATGCCTCATTCTAATTCTGATGTGCTGACCTTACTGGAAGCAACTTCAGAAATGAAAGCTAAGGCAACGCGCCCTCTTATTACCATGTCTATGGGAGCTCTTGGGATGGTCAGCCGGGTCAGCGGAGAGCTGTTTGGTTCGGCTGCCACCTTTGGAGCAGCAGCCAAAGCTTCTGCACCCGGGCAAGTGCCGGTTGCTGTTTTGCGCGGCATGTTAGAAACGTTAAAATTGAACTAAGGCATTAATAAAGTCCAAAAAATTTACTTTGGACTTTTTCCAAAAGAAATAGATAGAAAAATTTTATAAAAGATAAGGTATTTATAATGTTTTGAAATCTATTGGAGGTTATACGGATGACAAAAAAGATTTTTGAAGAAGTTGTTCTGCCTTCGGGAGCAAGGCTGAAAAATAGAATTTTAGTGGCGCCGATGACAACTCAATCAGCATATTTCGATGGCAGCATCACTCAAGGCTTGATTCGTTACTATGCCAATCGCTCTGGTGAGGTCAGTGCGGTTATCGTTGAATCAGCCTTTGTTGAAAATAAGGGCCGCGGATTTTTTGGAGCTCTGGGAATTGATAAGGATGACAAAATAGAAGGCCTGTCTCGGCTCGCGCGGGCGATTCATGAGAAGGGGTCAAAAGCCATCATTCAGATTTATCATGCCGGTCGAATGGGCTTTCCGGAAATGAACGAAGGTGCTAATCCTATTTCTGCTTCAGCAGTAGCAGCCCTAAGACCTAATGCGCCGGTACCGACAGAAATGTCCCATCGCGATATTTTAGATATGATTGACAATTTTGCGGAGGGTGTACGCCGGGCAATTAAGGCCGGATTTGACGGGGTTGAATTACACGGAGCTAATACGTATCTCATTCAACAATTTTTCTCTCCTCACTCCAACCGTCGTGAAGATGCTTGGGGCGGAACGATTGAAAAAAGAGCTAAATTTCCAATTGAAGTGGTTAAGGCCGCCCAGGCAGTGATCAAAGAAGAAGGTGCTGACAAGTTTATTTTAGGCTATCGATTCTCACCCGAAGAACTGGAAGAACCGGGAATTCGTTTTGACGATACCATGTATCTTCTGAATACCTTGGCAGAATATGGTTTAGACTATTTCCATTTTTCTATGGGATCTTACACCCGCAATTCCATTGTTCAATCAGATGATCCGGAGATGCTGATCACTAAGTATTTAGCACAGCGTTCCGACAGGCTGGCAGAAATTCCGATTATCGGAGTTGGTTCCATCCTTCAAAAAGAAGATGCTGAAAATGCTTTGGAAGTTGGCTACGACCTGATAGCTGTTGCAAAAGGCTTTCTGGTAGAGCCCAATTGGGCCCGAGCTATCAAAGAGGGCAAAAAAGTTAAAAGTTTTGCAGATATCCATGATAGAGAGAATCTTGTTATCCCGACACCTCTTTGGCATTTTATGGATGAAACGTTCCATTTGGTCAAAGACTCCGATGCAGAAATGAAAAAGCAAAAGCGGCTTATTAAATTAATGGGAAAATCGCTTGAATTTAAGCCGGGTGACTATAATGTCATCGCTAAGGGTCACAATAGCAGCTTACCGATGGTTGTAACGTTTAGCGATTCTAAAATTACCGATATTAAAATTGATTCTTCCGGAGAATCGCAAGGACTTTCAGACTTGGTCTTTGAAAAATTGCCTCAGCAGATCATTGAGTTTCAAACCTTAAATGTTGATGCTGTATCAGGAGCTTCTGCTACCAGTCAAGGCGTTATTGATGGCGTCGCTGATGCAGCTTTGATGGCAAGCGGTCAAGATGCGGTGGATGTTCTTAAAAATCGCCATAAACCAACTGTTAAAAAATCAACAGAAATCAGTGAAGAACAGACTGATGTGGTTGTTGTAGGCGGCGGTGCAGCCGGACTGGCAGCAGCTTTTAGAGCTGATGAGTTAGGCTTATCTGTTACCTTAATTGAAAAATTGAGCTTTATTGGCGGTGCTATTTCGGTATCAGGCGGAAATCAGGTTGTCATGGGTTCCCGTTTGCAAAAAGAAGCAGGCGTTACAGATGATACCACAGCTTTAATGTATGAAGATTTCATGAAAAACGGCAACAATGCCAATGTTCCTGAATTACTGACTCTTTTAGCTGAAAATGTCGGCTCAGCAACAGACTGGGTGCATGATTATATTGGTGTTCAGTACGATATGAAAGAAGGCCTGCATGTTCTGGCCGAATATCGTAAGGATAGGGAACTGGCTTATGAAGATGGCGGTCATGGTTTTGCGGCAACCGTTCGTAAAAAAATGGCGCATTCAGCTATTAAGCTTCTTCTCCAGACAAAGGCGCAGCACTTATTTACAGATGATAAGGGCAATGTAACAGGCATCGAAGCCGTTGAGGATAATGGGAAAACTCACCGGATTTCTGCCGGCGCCATTATTTTAACGACTGGCGGTTATGGAAATAACAAATATCTTCTTCCTGAGAGACTAAAAAATGTTCTTTTCTACGGTACAAGCTCTTCCATGGGTGAAGGACTGCAAATGGCACAGGCACCGGGCGTAGATGCAGCTACGCGGATGCTGGATCAAGGGAAGATTTATCCAAATGGGATTGAAGTTGCTCCGGGATCTGCGAAATCAACTATAGGCGGCAATATTGCAGTGCTTAAAGAAAATGGCCTTTTGGTCAGCACCAACGGGCGCCGGGTGATTAATGAGCGTGCAAGCAACCATGATATTCTTGATGTTCTCATGCAGCAGGAATCCAAAATGCTTTATTTACTCTTAGATCAGGAACATTTCTCAATTTTCCGAGAAGAAGTAGCTGAAGGCGGCATTTCTGCCAGTGATATTGACACCTGGGTTGAAAACAATGGTTCAACGACGCCTTATTTCTTCCGTGCAGATCGCTTAGAGGATTTGGCTGTTCATGCTGGTATGGACAAAAATGCCTTGGTTAACACAGTTGAACGCTACAATCAATTTGTCAAACAAGGCAAGGATGAAGATTTTGGAAGACCGTCCAAGTTTTTGCAAAAGCCTATTGGCGACGGACCTTACTATCTGATAGAGCAAAAACCGCGGTTTGCAACTACCATGGGAGGTCTTGTTGTTGATTCAAAACTGGAAGTCATCAATAAAAATGACAAGGTTATTAACGGCCTTTACGCAGCAGGCGAAGTTGTGGGCGGTGTTATGGGAACAGACTCACCGTCCGGAGCAAATAATGCTTGGGCTCTGACATCCGGCAAGCTGGCTGCTGAAGAAATTAAAAAGAAACTTGCACGCTGAGATTTTAAATGAGAAAACTGTATATCAGTTTTCAACTGCAAAATATAAAAAAGATGATTTCCGTTTAAGAAGTCATCTCAGACTGAAGAAAAAGTCTATTTTCTCAAAAAGTAATATTTTATTATGATACCTTCCTTAGGTAGCACGGACGGCAAAACCAAACGCCAAGGCTATAGCTCTTGACTAGGTTTTGCATTAGATTGCCGTTAGAAATAGTATCGATTTCTAACGGCAATCGTCATAGCGACTTCCTTCGGAATTCCATATCTAGATTTTGAGCCTAGGTCTCAAAATCTCCGAGAGGCAGAAACTCAATGTTTCTGCCTCTTTTGCTACATCGGAAAGTATCGGGTTAGGTTTTGATAGTTTCTATATTATTTTACAAAATAAAAAAGTGATACGATTCTATGATGAAATTTTAGAGAGAATTTAATTTTGAAAGTTTGTCTACAACATGAGAGGATTTCCGTCTAGGAAGTCATCTTCATACTGTAGACAAACCTTCATTTGCCTACCTTAATAAGCAAAAAGAATCCGCAGACGCCCTTCGTATCTTGCACTTAGGTATGGAATTCCCTAGGCTGAAATTGTCATAAAGCTGATCATAAGGAAACGAAAGTTTCCTCATTGCTACCAGTTGCTCAAATGGTCTGGAAGACTGTTTGAGGTGGAAAGAAGAGCCTCAAAAAAGCCTTTTTCTTTAATCTGAAAATTTAGCAAAATCGTGATAAATATGATAATATAGATATAACTTCTTTGAGAAGGAATATAGAATTCAGATCTAGTTTAACTAAGTTAAAAATTAAAGGAATTTATTATGGCAAAAGTGTTACTTGGATTTATGGGTGCCGGCAAGACGACCGTTGCAGGGGAACTGCAAGAAAGCTTTGATCAATTTTTAGATATGGATCTTATCATTGAAGAGCGTATCGGTATGTCTATTTCAGAATATTTTGCGCGTGAAGGAGAAGCTAACTTCCGTAAGATTGAGTCTCAGGTCTTAGAAGAATTGTTGGCACTGGATGGCAATATCATCATCTCCACAGGCGGCGGTGTCGTTATTTCAGAGCACAATCGCGAATTGCTGAGGGCTAATCGCAAGAATAACGTGCTGTTAGCAGCGTCTTTTGAAGTGCTGTATGACCGTATTGAACATGATAAAGTGTTCCAACGTCCGCTGTTTTTAAATAACTCCAAAGAGGACTTTCATGGGATTTATGACCGCCGTATGAAACTCTATGAAGGCTTATCGGATTTGATTATCAATACCGATCACCGCACTCCAAAAGAAGTGGCCAAAATTATTGAATGCATGTAAGGCATTTCTTGCATGCCAGACGGTAGGATTCCACCCTTGCGGTGGTTTTTTTGTTTGTGAAATTATGGTAAAATAAAGGAAAATAATTTTTGGAGCAATGAATGAAACTACGGACAAATGCAAAACAGTTAAAAGGTTACCTGAAAATTCCGGGAGATAAATCAATCAGCCACCGCTCTGTCATATTTGGCAGTTTAGCTCAAGGAGTGACAACTGTTTATGGTATTTTACGCGGTGAAGATGTGCTTTCTACCATGCAGGTTTTTCGCGATTTGGGTGTTGAGATTAAAGACGAGGGAGATGCTGTCGAAATTCACGGCCGGGGATTTGACGGGCTTAAGGCACCTCAGAATGCTCTGAATATGGGGAATTCCGGGACATCTATCCGCTTGATTTCTGGTGTTCTGGCGGGACAGGATTTTGAAGTTGAGATGTTTGGAGATGACAGCCTCTCTAAGCGGCCCATGGATCGGATAACGATACCGCTTCGGCAGATGGGTGTCAGGGTGTCCGGCCGAACTGAGCGTGATCTGCCGCCTTTAAAAATGAAGGGCTCCAAAGCGCTTAAACCTATCCATTATCAGCTTCCGGTGGCCTCTGCCCAAGTAAAATCAGCCCTTATTTTTGCAGCGCTTCAGGCTGACGGTGAAAGTGTTATTCTTGAAAAGGAGATAACCCGCAATCATACGGAGGATATGCTCAGGCAGTTCGGCGGCTATTTGGACGTAGATGGCAAAGAAATTCGGATATCCGGCGGTCAGCAGCTGACTGGACAGACAGTCACTGTTCCCGGTGATATTTCCAGCGCAGCCTTTTGGCTGGTTGCAGGGCTCATTGTTCCCAATGCTAAACTGACTCTTGAAAATGTCGGCATCAATGAAACACGGACGGGTATTTTAGAAGTCATTGAGGCTATGGGCGGCAAGATCAGGCTGACTGATAAAGATGAAACTGCTAAATCAGCAACGATTACAGTTGAAACGTCTGATCTTAAAGGAACAGAGATTGGCGGGGATATTATCCCGCGCTTAATCGACGAGCTGCCGGTTATCGCTCTTTTGGCAACACAGGCCGAAGGCAAAACGATTATTCGGGATGCTGAGGAACTTAAGGTCAAAGAGACTGACCGTATTCAGGTAGTCGCCGATGCTTTAACGGCTATGGGTGCCAATATCACACCGACAGAAGATGGCATGGTTATTGAAGGGAGAACAAGTCTTCATGGCGCTAAGGTCAATACCTTTGGCGATCACCGCATCGGAATGATGACAGCTATTGCAGCTTTGCTGGTTAATGATGGTGATGTTGAGTTAGAGCGTGCTGAAGCGATCAATACCAGCTACCCTAGTTTTTTCAGTGATTTAGAAAGCATTATTAAAGACTGACAGTTTACGTGAATTGCCGCCATACCCTTGTTCGAAATGATAAAATCATTTATTTCAGAGCTTTTTGAGTCAAGACAGGCGGGATATGAAAAGACAAATAAAACTAGTAATGCTGCTGATAAAACAGCCTAACCAATCATTGAGGAAATAAAATAAATGAAAATTGCTTATCTGGGCCCCAACGGGTCTTTTACGCATAATGCTGCCATGCATGCTTTTCCGGAAGCTAATTTGCTTTCTTTTGCTAATATTACAGAAGTTATCAAGGCTTACGAGGATCAAAAGGTTGATTTTGCCATTGTCCCTATCGAAAATTCGATTGAGGGCAGTGTCCATGAAACCACTGACTATCTGTTTCATCAGGCAGAAATTCAAGCTGTGGCTGAAATTATTCAGCCCATTAAGCAGCAGCTGATGGCTACCGGAACAGATAAAAAAATTGAGAAGATTTTCTCTCATCCTCAGGCCATTGCGCAAGGGAAAAAATATATCAAGCGTCATTATCCCAATGCCAAAATTGAAATGACCGCAAGCACCGCCTATGCGGCCAGACTGGTAGCTGAGCATCCTCAGGAAAATTTTGCGGCTATCGCTCCCAAGGCTGCTGCTGATGAATACGGTCTGTCTATTATTGCCCGGGACATTCAGGAAATTGAAGAGAATTTTACGCGCTTTTGGGTCTTGGGTCACGAAGTGCCTGATATTCCTCTGGAAAAGATTGATAACAAAGTGTCACTTGCTCTGACACTGCCTGACAATCTCCCCGGTGCTCTTTACAAGGCGCTGTCTACCTTTGCTTGGCGAGGGATTGACTTGACTAAAATTGAAAGCCGTCCGTTGAAAACTGTTCTAGGCGAGTACTTTTTTATTATCGATTTTGAAAATCACAATAAAAAATTAGTTTCTTTTGCCTTGGAAGAGTTGACAAGTATCGGAATTCAGTATAAAATTTTGGGTATGTATGCCGTTTACAGGCTTTAAAAGAATCGATAAGTATAGAAAAAAATTAAGTTAGAGACATTAAAAAATGAGCAGAAACGACAAGGGGAAAGTAAGCCGCCATGAGCAGCTGCGCTACGAGTACCTCTTAAGAAACATAGCCTATCTGAGCGAGCGTGAACAGGCTGAGTTTGACTATCTTAGAAAGAAGGTTGAAGCTAACAGCGCTGAAGAAGCCTCTTATTATTATGATGAGCCTGAGGAAGATTATTATCAGGATTATGGCCAGTCTTATGATGGCTATAATGACGATGATTATCAAGATGCCGATTCATGGGATGATACTCCTTCAAGCAGTCCGTACACCGATCAGGGACTGCCTGTTTATCCGGGGCAGACATCAAGCCGCTCCCGCCAGAGCCGCAAGGAGAAAAAGGCCGTTCAGGCACTGACTAAGGCTCAGCCAAAGAAAAATAAACCGGGCTTTAAACGGTTTTTAAAAATTATCGGCTTTCTGCTCTTGGCAGTGTTTGTCGGTATGATCATTATGTTTATCAAGGGAATGCATGACATCTCCTCCGGAAAAAATGATGACTATAAACCAGCTGTTGTCGAAGAATTTAACGGTCAAGATGCCAAAGACGGAACCAACATTTTAGTTTTGGGAAGTGACCAGCGCATCACACAAGGATCGTCAGAAGCGCGGACAGATACCATCATGGTCTTAAATATCGGCAATAAAGATAAAAAGGTTAAGATGGTCAGCTTCATGCGTGATACCCTTGTCAATATTAAAGGGGTCAGTGCTGATAGTTATTCTTATGACAACAAGCTCAATACAGCCTTTAATGTCGGTGAACAGGACAATAATCAGGGAGCTGAGCTGATGCGTCAGACCCTTAAGCGCAATTTTGACATTGACATTAAATATTATGTTATGGTCGATTTTCAAACTTTTGCAGAAGCTATAGATACGCTTTTCCCTAACGGAGTAGAGATTAATGCCAAATTTGCTACTGTTGACGGCAATGCGGTGGACTCTGTTGAAGTGCCGGATGATCTGAACATGAAAAACGGTGTCGTTCCTAACCAGACCATTTCTGTCGGCAAGCAGAAAATGGACGGCCGGACCCTCCTCAACTATGCACGTTTTCGTAAGGACGACGAGGGTGATTTCGGCCGAACCAAACGTCAGCAGCAGGTCATGTCGGCTGTCATGTCGCAAATCAAGAATCCGACCAAACTCTTTACCGGGTCGGCAGCCTTAGGTAAAATCTATGCCCTGACCTCTACCAATGTGTCTTATGGCTTTTTGCTCAGCCATGGTTTATCGGTCATGACTAACGGCAAGGAGATTGAGCAAGTGACGATTCCTGAGAATGGTGACTGGATTGACGATTATGATATGTATGGCGGTCAGGCTCTGTCCATTAACTTTAAAAAATATAAAAAGAAACTGTCAAAATTAGGCGTTCGTTAATTATGGTATAATAAAAGGCGGTACAGACGAGACCGCCTTTTGTATTGGAGAAAAAATGTTAAAAAAGAATGATATTGCAGAAACTGAAATTGTCGATTTGAGCCATGAGGGTGCAGGTGTTGCCAAGATTGACGGCTTAGTTTTCTTTGTAGACAATGCTTTGCCGGGTGAAAAGATCCTGATGCGCGTGCTTAAAGTCAAAAAGAATATCGGGTATGGGAAAGTGGAGAAGTATCTCACCAAGTCACCCTACCGAAACGAAGACTTAGATACCGCTTATTTGAGAAGCGGCATTGCCGATTTAGGACATTTGGCTTACAGTGAGCAGCTGAGGTTTAAACGCAAGCAAGTAGCAGATAATCTCTACAAAACAGCAGGGATTGCAGATATAGAAGTTGCTGAGACGCTCGGCATGGAAAATCCTGTCGCCTACCGCAATAAGGCGCAAATCCCTGTCCGCCGTGTCAATGGGGAGCTTCAGACCGGTTTCTTCCGCAAGAATTCGCATGACCTCATGCCTATTGATGATTTCTATATTCAGGATAAGGAAATTGATAAGCTCATCAATTTCATGCGTGACTTGCTGCGCCGTTTTGACATTAAACCTTATGATGAAACAGAGCAGACCGGCCTTATTCGTCATCTGGTTGTTCGCCGCGGTCATTATACGGGTCAGATGATGCTGGTTTTAGTGACCACACGGCCTAAAATCTTTCTCATTGAGCAGATGATCGAAAAAATCATTGAAGCATTTCCTAATGTCAAATCAATTATCCAAAACATCAACGATAAGAATACCAATGCCATTTTTGGCTCAGAATTCCGCACGCTGTACGGATCAGACACCATTGAGGACACCATGCTGGGCAATCGTTTTGCTATTTCCGCCCAGTCCTTCTATCAGGTTAATACGGTCATGGCTGAGAAGCTTTATCAGACAGCCATTGATTTTTCTGAATTGACGGCTGACGATGTTATCATTGACGCCTTCTCAGGTATCGGCACCATTGGCCAGTCCTTTGCCAAGCAGGTCAAGGCCGTTTACGGTGTGGAAGTCGTGGATAGTGCTGTCCGGGACGCTGAGCAAAATGCTGCGCTAAACGGCATTACCAATGCCCATTATGTGGCGGATTCCGCTGAAAACGCCATGGCTAAGTGGAGTAAAGAAAGCATCCAGCCAGATGTCATTCTGGTAGACCCGCCGCGCAAGGGCCTGACTGAAAACTTCATCAAAGCCAGCAGCGCCATGCAGCCCAAGAAAATCACCTACATCTCCTGCAATCCAGCCACCATGGCGCGTGACATCAAGCTTTATGCAGAGCTGGGCTATAAACTGAAAAAAGTGCAGCCAGTAGATTTGTTTCCACAGACGCATCACGTGGAGTGTGTTGCTCTGCTTGTAAAAGCCTAGAAACCTTGGAACGAAAGGGATATTGAAAAGCCTTGAAATCAAGGCTTTTTGTCGTTTTTTGGGGAGTATCAGAGTGAGAAAATTTTTGGAGTGGGTAGAAGTGATAGCTAGAGATTATCAGATTTTATTTCCATTTACCCTGTGGGTACGTGTTTGTTTCCATTGACAAGGAGTTTGTGGGAATAGAAACGTCCCCACCTATTAATGAGGTTTAAGAAAGTATGATTTTGGGAAAACATTGTAATTTGTTTTTTGGGCATTTTATTTTTCAAGATTATTTTTATGAGGATTATTAAAAATAATTCAAACTATATCATAATTATTGTTTTGTTTCTTATGCTCTAGGGGTGTTTGTCCTTTGACTTTTTTAAATACTTTTCCGAAATAACTATCATTTGAAAAACCAGTTAATTCCGAAATTTTTTTAATTGAATAAAAATTTTTTTGTTTTAATAATCTACAGGCTTGTTCAATTCTTATTGTTGTTAAATAGTTGTTTACTGTAATACCAAATTTTTTATGAAATTCTCTTGCAAGGTGAAATTTTGAAACCCCTATTTCTTCAGCGACACCATCTAGGTTAATGGTTGGTAAGGAATAATTTGAATCAATATATTTTTTTGCTAATTCTGTATGGTTTGGAATTTCTGAGCCAATATTTTTTGAAGCTTCTAGTAAATCCATAAGTAAATTGTAGGCTACTTTACTGTTATTGTAGATGGTAGAGATTTTGTTATTTAATGCCATATGATAGGCTTCTTTTATCTGTTCAATTATTTTAATATTTTCTCCTATAGTTAGTGTTGGACCAGAGAAATTTATTATCTGGCTAAATAGTAAAATACTTTCTATAGAAAATTCTATGTAGATAAACTCCCACAAACTGGAATCAGCGGGCAGAAAATACTTACTTCTACTGGGGATATTTATTAAAAAAATATCTCCAGGCCTCTGTATATATGATGCTCCTTGATAAATTAATTTTCCTTGTCCTCGAAGTGTATATTGAATTAGACAATGATTGTCGGGCCTGTTGTTGTTATCCCAATAGTATGAATGATTTGTGATTGATTGTTCACCTAGTCCAATTATCATAGGATATGGTAAATATTCTTCAAAGTGATATCCAATAGAAGTAAAGTTTGACATTAAATTAACTCCTTTCATATTTATAGCAATATTTTACCATAGTAGGGTTAAGATTACTATTTTAATTTTGAATTCTAAATTTTATAATTGGAATATATAGAAGGAGTAGAAAAAATGAATATAGATTATAATTCACAAAATAATACCTTTCATTTGTACAATTCAAAATTAAGTTACGTGATTTCAGTTGAAAAGAATCAATTTCTAGTAACTCAATATTTTGGAAAGAGAATTCGTTCATTTAATATGAGCCGTAGACATTGGCAATATGATAGGGGGTTTTTATCAAACCCAGATAATGCAGACAAACAATTTTCTTTAGATGTAATTTTAAGAGAGTTTCCTGACACTTTTCAGGGCGATTTTAGAACAGCTGCCTATCGAATCAGGTCTGAGGATGGAGATGCAGTAACAAGATTTAAATTCGCAGGACATAAGATTTATCGTGGTAAGCAGGATTTGTCTGGATTACCTCAAGTTGATGGAAATGAAAATGATACACTTACATTAGAAATTTATTTATTAGATGATATTCGAAATTTAAAGATAATATTATTTTATAACATATATGAGGATGTTGCAGTTGTCACAAGAAGCGTAAAATTTATCAATGATAGTACTGAAACAATTTGTGTGGAAAAATTATTAAGCATGAATATTGATTTTTTGGATGAAGATTGGGAAGTGTTAACCTTGACTGGCTCTCACTTAGATGAAAAACGTCAAAATAGAAGAGCAATATTATCAGATCAAATAAGGATTGAAAGTTCTCGAGGAACCAGCAGTCCACAAGCAACCCCGTTCATTGGTTTGTTAAAGCCTCAGTCTAATGAATTTGTTGGGGATTGTGTTGGGATTACTATAATGTATAGCGGAAGTTTCGAGGCTACTGTTCAAAAAGCACAATTTGGTAGTATTCGTACACAGATTGGTATCAATTCGGATGGTTTTTCTTGGGTTTCCAATCCTTCAGAATCATTAGATGTTCCAGAGGCGATTATTGCATTTTCAGATGAAGGTACAAATGGGTTGTCGAATGAGTTTCATAAATTATTTGAAAGTAGAGTTATTAGACCGCAATTTAGAGAAAGAGAGAGACCAATTTTAATTAACACTTGGGAATCCTTTTATAATGCTATAGACGAAACTAAAGTATTAGAGTTGGCAAAGGTTTCAAAGGATTTAGGGTTTGAATTATTAGTAATTGATGATGGGTGGTTTAAAAATAGAAATTCAGATGCTTCTGGCTTAGGTGATTGGGTTGTAGATGGAGAGAAATTCCCCTCTGGTCTCGCTGCACTTTCGAAGCAAATTCGTGAAATGGGATTAGAATTTGGATTATGGTTTGAGCCGGAAATGGTCTCAAAGGATAGTAATTTGTTTAAACAACATCCAGACTGGGTTATATGTAGTCATAGGTATGAACCAATAAATTCTAGAAATCAATTTGTGCTGAATTTGGGTATTAAAGATGTACAAAATTACTTATTTGAAAAGATATCAACTATCATTATTGAAAGCAAGGTGACATACATAAAGTGGGATATGAATCGACATTTGACGGATTTATTTTCCGCAGGTTTATCAAATTCTCAACAAGGTGAACTAAGCTTCCGATATACTTTAGGACTATATTCACTGTTAGAAAAGTTAAATTTATGTTTTCCGGATGTACTCTTTGAAAACTGTTCGAGTGGTGGAGGGAGGCTAGATCCTGGAATGTTGAGATATATGCCACAAGCTTGGGTTAGTGATAATACTGATGCAATTGGACGTATAAATATCCAAGAAGGCACTAGTATATTATTCCCTCCCTCAATTTTAGGTAACCATGTTTCTGATATTCCAAATCATCAAGTTGGAAGAATCACACCTATTCAAACAAGATTTAATGTGGCATTGCTAGGCATACTTGGTTATGAGCTTGATTTGACCTGTCTAGATGATAAAGAAAAATTTATCATAAAATCTCAAATTGATTTTTACAAAAGCTACAGAAGTCTATTTCAGTTTGGAAAATTTTCCAAGCTATATTCGTCAAATAGTAATTATAATGCGTGGCAAATTATATCCAAAAATGCTGAATTGATTGCAGTAGTAGTAATTCAAAAACTTTCTCCGAACTCATATCGAGTTCCAATTATTAAACTCGCTGGATTGGATAGTGAGTCATTTTATGAGAATATCGAATCTGGTGAAGTATTTGGAGGTGACGAATTGATGTTTTCAGGTATAAGTTTTGAAAGAGTGCGTACAGATTTCTATAGCTGGTTAAAAATATTTAAAAAGGTAAATAAATAAGATTTAATAAGAGTCTAAAAATGAGGTTGAGAACAGTTTTTTTAGGCAGAATAAAATAAGAAATATTGAAATTGTAATAATGAGAATTGCACGAAAATATGGTTAATGGCATAATTCTTATCGTGTTAAAATTTAAAAAGATACTCATTTAATTTTTTGAAATAATTTACGATATTGTTTTGGAGTTTGATTCATCTGTTTTTTAAATTGCTTGATATAGTATGAATCACTTTCATATCCGCAATCTAGTGCAATTTCAATCATTGATTTATTTGTTTGCTCTAATAAATATATAGATTTGTGTATTCTATATTGGTTTAAATACTGAAAGATAGTTTGACCTGTTCTTTCCTTGAAATACTTGCATAAATAATTTTCTGAATAACCCATATATTTACTTAGATTTTTCAAATTCACATTAGTCTTGTAGTGTAACTGCAAATAAGTGATAATGTGTTTGATTTTAGACATTCGATCTTCTTGATTTTTAATATTGATTAGTTCGTATTCGTAAAAATCAAGTATCAATTGATACAATAATAATTTAATGCGCAAATATTCAGTCTCTTCAGTATATGCAAGATCGTGTATTTTATTTTTGAAATTATCGTTATGTAAAATTGTAGTAATAACTTTAGAATTTCCACTGGTCAGTGGTTGAATAAAGTTGGATTGAGCCAAGTCATACTGCCTAAAGTCTAATAATGAAGGATGAAAAATAATCGCATGATGAACTGATGGAGTCAAACTAATTACGGAATGTAATGCATTGCTATTGATGAAACAAAATTCCCCTCCTGACATTGTCAATTCCTCATTATTATTTGAGATAATCATACTACCAGATTCTACATATACTATTTCAAAATCAGTATGCCAGTGTACAGGAACAGAATAGTTGCCAATCATATCTACATGTTTTATTACCTGAAATCGGAAATCTGGTTTACCATGCTCTCTTTGCTCTTTCAAATCTTGATAAGTCATATTGTCCTCAAAAATGATAATTTTGTTATATTTTTTGCCAAAAAAGTTATAAAATTTTTTGTTCTTATCCATTATAATTATATCAAAGATAAATGACAAGGAGAAATTATGGGTGATATTCAAAAATGGTGGCATTCTAGTGTAGTGTATCAAATTTATCCCAAAAGTTTTAATGACAGTAATTCTGATGGAATTGGTGATATACAAGGTATAATTAGTAAATTACCTTATCTAAAATATTTGGGGATTGATGTAATTTGGTTAACACCAATATATCAATCTCCTGAAATTGATGGTGGCTATGATATAAGTGATTATTATTCTATTAATCCTAAATATGGTACAATGACAGATTTTGAAGAACTTATTCAAAAATCCAGTGAATTAGGAATAAAGATAATCATGGATTTAGTTTTAAATCATACTAGTGATTTGCATCGGTGGTTTCAAGAAGCATCGAAATCTAGAGATAATCCTTACCATGATTACTATATTTGGAGTGACGAATCAACTAATTTACAATCAAATTTCACTGGATCGGCTTGGGAATATGTTCCACATTTAGAGCAATTCTATCTTCATTTTTACTCGAAGGAGCAACCAGATTTAAATTGGGAAAATCCAAACCTTAGAAATGAAATTTATAAAATGATAAATTTTTGGATTTCAAAAGGAGTAGCAGGTTTTAGATTAGATGTAATAGATTTAATAGGGAAAAAGCCATTTGAAGGTATAAAAGAGAATGGGCCACAATTACACAATTATCTCCAAGAAATGTATACTCATTGCTTTAAGGGAAAAAATTTAATGACAGTTGGAGAAACGTGGGGGGCTACTATTGAAAACGCACCGCTATATAGCCGTCCAGATCGTAATGAGCTCTCAATGATATTTCAATTTGAACAAATAAACTTAGATAAAATTCCGGGAGGGCAACGGTGGGATTTAAAAGAACTTGATTTACAGGATTTAAAGCAAGTTTTTTCTAAATGGCAACTTGGTTTAGAGAATAATGGATGGAATAGTTTATTTTGGAATAATCACGACTTACCTAGAATAGTTTCGAGATGGGGGAATGATAACGGATATTATCGTACACTAAGTGCTAAGATGTTAGCTATATTACTACATGGGATGAAAGGAACTCCCTACATCTATCAAGGGGAAGAAATTGGTATGACGAATCCAAATTTTCCTAGTTTAGAATATTATAGTGATATTGAGACAAAAAATATTATTGAAGAAAGATTGGCTAAAGGTGATGATCCTAAAAAACTATTAAGAGCTATACAACTTAAAGCAAGAGACAGTGGACGTACACCAATGCAATGGGATGATACGAAATTTGCAGGTTTCTCTGATACAGAGCCGTGGACGCAATTAAGTCCAAACTTTGAAAGTATAACAGTTAAGCAAGCTTTGAAGGATAATGATTCTATTTTTTATACCTATCAATTTTTGGTTAATTTAAGAAAAACAAATGGTACGTTACGTTTGGGTAAGTTCGAGTTATTAGAATTTGATCATCCACACGTTTTTGCATACCGAAGGACGAGCCATAATGAAACCTTATACATTATATGTAATTTTCACCAAGTTGAGACAGATTTTAGTCTAGATACTAGTAATCTAAAAGTTTTATATAGTAATTATCAAGATATTCAACTTTCTAATAAAATAGGGCTTAGACCATATGAAGCAATTATTCTAACAGATAAAAAGGAGTAAATATTATGCCTATTAATTACAAAAAAAGTGCCGAGTCAATTTTATTGGCAGTCGGGGGGAAAGAAAACGTCATCTCTACAGCACACTGTGCTACACGTCTTAGATTGGTTTTAATAAATGAAAATGTAGTAGATCATGAAAAACTTAATTCAATTGATGTTGTAAAAGGTGACTTCAGCAATGCAGGTCAATTTCAAATTATAATTGGAAGTGGAACCGTTAATGAAGTTTTTAAAGAATTTGTAAAGTTAGTTGACGTGGATGAAGTTTCAAAAGCAGAATTAAAACTTGAAGCTGATAAAAAATTAAATCCCATTCAAAGAGCTGTGAAGACACTATCTGATGTCTTTGTACCAATTATACCTACTCTTGTAGCTTCTGGACTTTTGATGGGAATCAACAATATTCTTACTGCTCAAGGTTTATTTTTTGAAAAACAATCTCTTGTAGAAGCTTGGCCTGCTATCTCAGATTTTACGAGTATGATTAATACATTTGCAAGTGCAGCATATGCATTTTTACCAGTTTTGGTTGGTTTCTCAGCTACTAAAATATTTGGTGGTAACCCTTATCTTGGAGCCGCATTGGGCATGATTATGGTATCTGGGGACTTATTAAATGCCTATGGCTATGGTAATGCTATCTTAAATAATGAAGTTCCTACATGGAATATTTTTGGATTAAGCATAGAAAAAGTTGGTTATCAAGGAACTGTTTTACCAATTTTAGTATCTAGTTATATATTAGCTAAATTGGAATCTTGGCTTCATAAGAAAGTCCCAGAAGCTTTGGATACCTTAGTAACTCCGATGCTATCTATTTTGTTGACTGCATTTATCACATTTTTGATTGTTGGAGGTATTATGAGAACTGCTGGTGATTTTGTTACACAAGGAATCCTTTGGGCAAGAGATACTTTAGGAATCTTTGGTGGTGCATTATTTGGCTTTTTCTATGCTCCGATAACTTTAACTGGTATGCATCATAGCTTGTTACCGGTAGATATACAATTGATCGCTAATGGCGGAAGTTTCCTATTTGCAATTGCAGCGTGTAATAATGTTGCTCAAGGGGGAGCAGCCTTAATGGCTTCATTATTAAATAAAGATTCGAATATTAAAACTGTAGCTACATCATCAGGAATTTCAGCACTACTTGGAATTACAGAACCAGCAATGTTCGGAGTAAATTTAAAATTAAAATATCCATTTTATGGTGCAATGATTGGTTCTGCTATCGGTGCCGCATATGTTACTCTAACTAATGTTTTGAATGTATCACCTGGTGCTGCAGGTATTTTAGGATTTGTATCAATCAAATCGACTGATATTTTAAACTATATGATTGGAATATCAATCTCACTTGTGGTTGGTGCTTGTGTGACATTAATTTTATCAAAAAATAAAAAGTACAATATCAAACTTTAATTACTCCTAAAATAATCAAGTCAGTTGCTTTAAGTAGTGTAGATGGAATGGTTTTAAAAACAGAAAATGGATAGATAAAAAGCAGGAGTCTTTACGATTCCTGCTTTCACTTTGTGTAGCCGTTTGATTTTCTTCAGTCGGAAAAATCTTATCCCAGACTCTTTTCCTACCCTTCCATAGCCTTTACAACCGGATAGCTGTCTACAACTTGGATGAATTGGCTGACTTTATTGTCTGCATTAAAGGTATAAAGATGGACAAAGTCTGCTTGGAAGGATTTCTGAGATTTTTTATAAGTGCCACTGTAGCGACCGTATACCATGACCTGCTGACCATTAAAGGCATAGTGAAGAGGCTCAGCGGTATAGCCAATCCACTCGGTGCCCAAACGTTTATGAACATTGTTGAGCACTGCTTCTTTGCCTACATAGGTCCCGGCATAGGGAAATCCGGCAGCTTCTGTCCAAGAGACATCATCTGCTAGATAGGTGGCAAATTCCTCTAGTTTCCCCTGTCCAGTCAGTTCGTAGGTTTTGGCTAAAATAACTTGATAATCGTGTTCTGTCATTTTCTTACCCCCATGGCATTTCTTGCATCACAACCTTGGCACTCAGTCCCAGTACGCCTTGGTTTGGTAAATTTGGAAAGGCTTGGTTCATGGCTGCCATAAAGGCTGCAGAATCTGCACTTTCTGACTCTACCTGGATAGTTTTTTCGAGGTAGGCTTTGGTAAAGCTTAAGGCAGTCTTGTCAAACTTGCTTTCTGGATTACTATGGCTTGGAATGAGGTGGGCAATATCCATTTGCTCCAAATCCTCCAGACGAGCTGCCCAAGTCTGCATTTCCTCAACTGTCTTGCTATCAGCTAAAAAGACATGAGCTTGATCAAAGGTGTCAATCCCACCAATCATCACTTTCTGGTCTTTGTCATAAAGGTTGATACGGTGACTATCACCAACCATTTCAAGAGTTACACCCTGCCAGTTGATGACATTTCCCTCAATAGCCTGTGGTAAGACCACATTGACAGGAGCATCCGCCCCAAGCTGACCTGACCAAACGGCCAATTTACCTAAGACTTTCTGAACGATGTGTTCTTGAGTTTCCTTGGTCGCTCGGATAATCGCCTCAGGAAAGGCTGCCTTAATCACCTCTGCTCCAAAGTAATAATCTGGGTCACCGTGAATGAGAAAGACCTCATCAAGTTCCAACTGATTGGCTTTCAAATAAGCCACGATTTCTAGGGCACTAGTCTTTGTGAAGGCTGTATTGATTAAAAAGGCATGCCCATCTTTCTCAAGCAAACTTGCAGTCACTAAGAAGCTTTGGTCATTGGTTGTGAAAGTTGTGATGGTGTAATTTGCAGTATTGATTTGTTTCATTTTAGTTCTCCATATCTAATAAGGTTTGGTATTGTTGCTCAAGGTCACTAGCTGTCATGGCTTGCCCTCTGAAATCATAGTATTTGTCACCGATTTGAGCGATGACCGTCGGATAGCTTTGGATGCCCATGGCTCTCGCCTTTTGAAAATCTAACTGGGCAGGCTGACCGTTCTCTAATGCAAGGGTGAGTTGCTCTTCTAGTTTTTCATCTAAGTCGAAAGCCTTTAAAATGGGAAGATAGGTAGCAACCTCACTTAAGCTCTTGCCATTTTCAAAAAAGGCTTTTTGCATAGCGAAAGCTAGCTCTGACTGACGAGAGACTGGCACGTGCTCACGCAAGAGGGCAAAAGCTGCTGCTGGACCAGTTGAATCCAGCGCCATGCTGCCTTCAGAAAGAGCAAGCTGATAGCCCTCGCCAAAGGTCACAGGATACAGGCTTTCAATCTTGGCATTTCCTGACTCAAAAAAGCCATACTCTCCAATAGCTCTGCTATTGTCACCAAGAAATAGTCCACCGAAAATCGTCTCTAGCTCAAGCTCAGGATGCTGGGCATGGAAATCCGTAAAGATACTGTTAAAACCGTAGCACCAACCACAGTAGGCATCCCAGATATAATAAAGTTTCATAGTCGTCCTCCTCTCTTGTTTATGCTCTTATTATACAGGATACAATATTTTTGAAAAGTAGGTTTTTTTCGAATAGATACTATTTTTTTAGATAGAATTGTATAGTTACGGGCTAAAATAAAATGATATTTTTTTGCGGTACTCTATTTCTTAGGCATACTTTACATTTTGATAGTACATCTGCTATACTAGACTACAATAGAAAGGTGAATCATGGCAACATTTACAAAACATACTATTCCCGATTGTCCTTATGTGACCACTCAGAAAGTTCTTTCAGGCAAGTGGTCTATTATTATCTTACATTTATTGGAAGATGGCGACGTGCGCTTCAACGAACTCCACCGTCAGATTGAGGGCATTTCACAAGCAACCTTAACCAAGCAACTGCGTCAATTAGAGGAAGACGGACTGATCACGCGCAAAGTCTATCCACAAGTCCCACCTAAGGTCGAGTATAACCTGAGTGACCTTGGGAAAGAATTTACCAGCGTCCTTGATCAAATCAATATCTTTGGACAAAAGTACATTGAGTTCGTCAAAGAAAAAGAAAACTAGGTTCCAATTTGGACCACTCCTAAAGTTAGACAATAATATCTAATATAGGGATAGGTTCCATTTGGACCTAGTTTTTTCTATATATCTTTGTTTTCAGGAATGTCAAGATCTGATTGATAAACTGCAATATGATCGTAGGCGATCTGTTTCCAGCCATCTGGGATACTTCTATTTTAGCATGTTGAGTTTTATACTAACTTTACATTCCAATACAAGAATGAAGTATGCATACATCAAATACTTTCGTTTAAAAGTGTAATCCTAAATTTAACCACTTCGTTTCGTTTTATAGTATAGGTAATTCCTATCACCACATTGTGAGGCAGTCGGATTATTAGAAAGAGCCGCAGATTAAGAGTCCAGCATGCTTTCTTATCTCAGAGTGAGTTACTAAAAAGGTCTAGTGGATCTTTCACTCTCGCATACGCATCACATCGAGACAGTAGTCTTGATGTCGCAAGGTGTGCAAAAGCCCTTGAAACAAGGCACTTTCCGGGTTTCGACCGTCTCAGGATGGTCGAGTGGATGACCGCTTCGTGGTAATTTATCCAAAGCTTTCTGAAAACGATTTGCGGCTGAAATGTGATAGGGTCGGCTGTTCAGGTTAGATGTCATAGCCGGGAAGGCTTGAAAATAGAGGCTTTCTGTGAGAAAGTCTTAATGAGAAAAAACTGTGATTTGACGCAACCGGAATTTGCGGAAATGATTGGGATTTCACGCAATAGTCTTAGCCGTTATGAAAATGGGACGAGTTCCGTTTCGACAGAACTCATAGACCGTATTTGTCAGAAATTTAATGTTTCGTACGTTGATATTGTAGGAAAAGAAAAGATGCTAACACCAGTAGAAGACTATCAATTGACTCTGAAAATTGAAGTTATCAAAGAACGTGGCGCAGCTATTTTATCCCAACTGTATCGTTATCAAGATAGTCAAAAGATCGCTTTTGATGATGATACCAATCCTTGGATTTTGATGAGTGCTGACTTGTCGGATCTAATCAATACTAAAATTTATCTTGTTAATACCTTTGATGAGATCGAACGTTACAATGGTTATTTGGATGGTATTGAGCGCATGTTAGATCTTGCTAAACATCAGGTGGTGGCTGAATGGAACTAGAAGCATTTAGTCAGACAGATTTTGACCTAGCTTTGAAACGGAGTATTCGTTCTCTGACACGAGGAAAAACTTCTTCAGCAAATCCTCAAGCTATCTTATTAGGTGGCCAAAGCGGAGCAGGTAAGACAACAATTCAAGCGTGATTAGTTAAAATAAAAATTTTGAAAAAAGTTAAGCGTGGGGCTTGACCTTTTTTAAAAGGCATCATATACTTGTATCACAAACAAGAACAACAAAGATTTTGCCAAAAGAATATTCTTTGTTGTAGAAAGGGAGTACCATGGACACAAAATTTTCAGTTGCTTTGCATATCTTAACAATGATTAGCGAGAGCAAAGAAAGCCTCTCTTCTCAGGCCTTGGCAACAAGTGTCGGAACCAATGCCAGTTATATCAGAAAGGTTATTGCCTTGCTGAAAAATGCAGATCTCATCACATCGCATCAGGGCAAGGTCGGCTATGAGCTAACCAAGGAACCGTCGGACATCAGTCTGCTTGATATCTACTATGCGACACAAGAAGTGACTCAGGTCAAGCTTTTCCAAGTTCACCAACATGCTAATCTGGAGTGCCCTGTTGGCAAGCATATCGAAGGGGCGATCAGCCCAGTCTTCCAACAGGCGGAGAATCAACTGGCTCAGGAACTGGCTGGTCAAAGTCTGGCAGATGTCATTGCAAATCTCTACAAACAAGTGAGTTTAGTCAAGTGATAAGCTTGGCTAATTATTAAAACCATCTTGTATCTGTATTGAAAATAAGAACAAGAAAACCAACATTCACATCAATCACTAGCAGACCCAGCTCTGCCATTTTCCAAAAATAGAAAGAAGAAAACCATGAAAGCAGCACAATTAAACGCATATAGCAAAACCAACCTCAACCTTGATTTAGTTGATGTCCCAAAACCAACCGCAGCGGTCAATCAAGTCCTCATCAAGGTCTTGACTGCTGGAGTTAATCCGCTGGACAACATGATTACTCGTGGTGAGGTTAAGATGATTGTCCCTTACAAAACACCCCTCATCGCCGGTAATGAAGTGGTCGGTATTGTCGAGGAGGTCGGCAGTAAGGTGAGCGATTTTAACCTTGGTGACCGTGTCTTTGGTCGCCTGCCGCTAGATAGTATTGGTGCTTTTGCCGAATATATAGCGGTGGATGCGGATGCTCTTGCGATCGTTCCGGATTATTTGACAGATGAAGAAGCCGCTGGTGTGCCACTGACTGCCCTAACTATTATGCAGGCCTTAGCGTTGATGGATGCCAAAGCGGGGCAGACACTTTTTATCTCTGGTGGAACCGGCGGTGTCGGTGCTATGGCTATCCCTCTTGCTAAAGCTAAGGGATTGACCGTTATCACTAATGGCGGAGCTGATAGTCGTGAGCGTGTCCTTGAGCTTGGTGCGGATCAATTTCTTGATTACAAAACGGAAGATTATACCGAGCTCTTGTCAGATATAGATTTGGTTTTAGACACACTAGGCGGTGCTGAAACCGAGAAACAGATGACCATCTTAAAACCTTCTGGTCACTTGGTGTCGCTTCGTGCCATGCCAAACGGCAGCTTTGCCAAACGCATGAACCTGTCAAAACCTAAACAACTTCTCTTTGCTCAAGCTGGCCGTAAATTCGATAAAATGGCTGATAAATATGGGGTTCATTATGACTTTATCTTCGTTGAAAGTAATGGCAAACAGTTGCAGGAAGTGGCAGATATCTTTACAGACCGCCATATTAAACCGTCCCTAGATACGGTCTTTGCCTTTTCAGATATCAACAAGGCTCTGGACAAGGTAGCAAACGGTCGCTCACGTGGTAAAACTGTTCTCAGCATGAAAGGGTAAAACATGGCCTATTTAACAACTAAAAACCAATATATTACTGTTAATGACTACAAAATCGCCTACCGTGAAATCGGTAAAGGTAAGTCAGAACGGCCCTTGGTCTTGCTGATCCATTTAGCAGCAACCATGGATAACTGGGATCCCAAGCTGATCGATCTTTTGACCCAAAAACAACATGTTATCCTGCTTGACTTACCGGGAGTTGGGGCAAGCGGAGGCAAGGTTGCTCCAACTATTCCGGGCATGGCTGAGCAGGTGATCGCCATTATCAAGGCCATGGGTTATACCAGCGTCAATCTACTGGGACTTTCCATGGGCGGCATGGTCGCTCAAGAAGTCGTTCGGCTTGCGCCAAACTTAGTGAATCGTTTGATCTTAGTAGGGACGGGACACCGAGGCGGAGTCGGTATTGATAAGGTAACATCAACGACCTTTCGTTACATGGCGCGTGCTGGTTTCCACCGTGTGGACCCTAAACGCTACATTTTTTACGGGCATGATGATGAGGGAAAAATAGAAGCTGATAAGGTTCTCGGTCGTTTAGACAGTCGCAAAAAGGCTTATGCTGATAAGGCAATGGCTGTGCCGTCTTTCTTACGTCAACTGAAAGCAATCAAACGCTGGGGCAAGTCAGCAGAGGACGACCTGAGCTTTATCAGCCAACCGACCTTGATTGTCAATGGTGACAAGGACATGATGGTGCCGACGGAAAATTCTTACATCATGCACGATAAGATTGATAACAGCCAGCTCATCATCTATCCAAATGCTGGTCATGGCTCACTTTTTCAGTACGCTGACCAATTCGCTAAAGATTTAGAAGCTTTCCTGGGAGTATAGAATGGCTAAAACTATTCTTATTACAGGTGCGACTGATGGTATCGGTAAGCATCTGGCGACAAGGCTGGCCACAGAAGGACACGAAGTCATTCTTCACGGCCGCAATCCTCAAAAGCTGGACTATAATGTCTATATTTCTCGTATCATGAATTCAAAGCAAAACTGGGCAAAATTATTTAATAAGTAATTAGGATTAGGGAAGGGAGTTTTTTGAAGGAACTGTGACCGAAAGGCTGCAGTTTTTGTGTGGTTTCATGGTATAATATACTTAAAAAATCTTAGGAATAACGATATGGCTTACGAAAAGAAAAGCATTAGAGCATTAAATGAGCCGTAAAAATCGCTTGCCTGCCTTTCAAGCAATCAGACAAATTTGGCATCAAGACTGATAAAACACTCTGCGCTAACTTATCCAAAGCTGGTTTGGCTCGAAAAGCGGCAAAGTTGAATGTTTGGGTCAGATGTTAGAAAAGCAAATGGGAATTTGCGGAGGTGATTATCATTATAAAGATTGTGCACTTGTTTAAGCATTACTATTTAGGATTTTCTCTGATTGGATTGGCAGCATTTATCATACAGGAACTTCCGTACATGATCATACCGTTCATTCATCTTAAGTCGAACCCAATTATGAATATGCAGAAGGAAATCAAATGGATTGAGATTACACAAGGCATATTGAGCCTGCTGTCGGTGATTTTGCTGCTGCTGATCGTTCGTGACGATGCAAAGGCCTTTTCGATTGCAACGATAAGAGAAAAGGTGTTCTTTGCTGTGACCATGTTCATGATTCTGATCAATTTTGTTGGTTGGATATTTTATGATCTGGGACATCAGTACGGATGGCTGATTGTTATCACTCAATTTGCAGCCGTTCCGCTGTATTATTTATTCTTCGGATTGTGGACGAGCAATGTTCTGCTGGTTGGCTCTGCTTCTCTGTTTTTTATGATTCATACAGTGAACGGATATTTGAACTTCATAGCAAAATAAACTTCAGCTTGTACAGACAAGCGAAGATTCTTCATTTAGTGAGCAGCAGTTAAAGCAGGGGTAACAGATGCGATTAATTATAAGATTTCTAGTGAATGTATTGATGCTTAAAGTTTTGGAATCAAAATATAAAAAAGTAATTATATTTTGTCTGTATTTTGGAGTGACCAGTGTTGGCCTATACACGATTTGGTACAATCTTCGAGACTTTGGGCACTTGACAGCAACACAAATTATCGGACTTATTATCCTCATTCCACTGACATTGCTTTTTTTGCTGGGTACAGTATTTAGTACCGGCGTTTCAGGGATAGACTTAGCAACTATACTTTCTAGAAATGCGGGAAAGATCGATGAAAACCATCCCATGTATCAGGCGAGATATATTGGAAGAACTATTTTTGAGGAAAAAGAATGCGATGTTTATCTCGACAAGAAGGGGAACTATTTTTTGAGTGGTCCTCATGCTGGTTTTAAAAAATACGGCAGATTTTATATCCGCTATGCTGAACCAAAAGAACTCGGAGAAGTATACAATATCCGCACCTATTGTCACTACAAGGGACATACATTCCCAGTAAATAGACGTCAAAAAGATAAACGGAAATCCATTTTACTGTATACAATAGATGGTGAGGTAGCTGATGAGCTCAGCTTTTCAACGGTCGGGAAGTCGGAGTACGAATTAACTGTTCCAATTGAGGAGGTTCAGCTGGAAGACGTCAAAAATATTGTCGATTTAGGTTAAATATTGGAATAAAAAAATGGCATTAAGGATTTTAAAAGAAGCCTTGCGAATGAAAACTTACCCTTGCGTAAGTTTTTTTAAAATCGTTTTAGCTATGATAAGGGCTTTTCTTTGTTCTCAGCTGTGTCAAAAGTGGTATAATGAACAAAGAACTGCTAATTGTTAGGGGAGAGAAAATGGAAAAAGATCATTTACACGAAATTCGTGTGTTTGAAAATTTTGATATGGTTTCTTTTGAGAAAGGCCATGTAGTCGTAACCACAGAAGTCGTAGACAAGTCTTTAAATTATTATGGTTTTGCGCACGGCGGCTATATCTTTACCTTGTGTGATCAAATCAGCGGCTTGGTCTCTATTTCAACCGGGTTTGATGCGGTGACACTTCAGTCCAGTATCAATTACTTAAAATCCGGAAAGCTGGGAGATACCTTATTGATTGACGGCCGCTGTGTTCACGATGGACGGACAACTAAGGTTGTTGACGTTACAGTTACCAATCAATTAGATCAGGAAGTAGCCAAAGCTACTTTTACTATGTTTGTGACAGGAGAGCGCGCAAACGAATGAGCATTTAGTTTGCAATCACTAAAGTGCATGCCAATGGGAGAATAATCTGATGAAAAAAATAATTATCTGGATTTCAGCTATTTTTCTTGTCATTGTTCTAGCTGGAGGTATCTATATTGTGGGGTGGGGAATGCCGGGAAATGTCCTGCATACCAAAATCAGCTACGGACACTCTAAAATCTACACCCTGAAGGATCGAAAAGCAGCTGCTAATCTGATAAGGAGAAATTTCATTGCCTTTAATGGCTGCCGCCTGGAAACATTGGACTATACTTCAGATAAAAGGTCTCAGGAAATGTTAGTATCAAAAAAACATATGGATGCTGACAGGTACAAGGAGAAGTATGATAAAAAAGACGCTTCTAAGACCTATGATGAGTGCATTGTTTACCAATCAAGCTTCAGCACTGACGGCTGTCCTGATGCAGGTTTTAGTGCTAATAGTCATTACAGCCATTGGAATTGGATTTTAGTCCGAAAAAAAGGCGGCCCTTGGCGGCTTTACAGCTACGGACATGATTAAAAATGGCTTGGGCAGAAATAGCAGAACGATTGCTGCGAACGAAAGTAACAGAAGATACACTCTTGAAGAAATGAGGTTACCATGACGACTTATCATCACTTGGTTCAATATTATGAAACGGACCGCATGGGCATTACCCATCATTCCAATTATATCCGCTGGATGGAAGAGGCGCGTGTTCATTTTTTGACAGAAATCGGCTGGCCCTATGATACCCTGGAAGAAGAAGGCATCATATCGCCGGTCGTTTCGGTTAACTGTCAGTACCTGACAACATCAACTTTTGCTGATGAGATTGCCATTGTCATTACTGTAGAAAACGTTAAAGCCGCACGATTGATCTTTCATTATGAAATGACTAATCAAAAGGGGGAAACGGTCTGTCGGGCTCAGTCAGAACACAGTTTCTTATCTCAAAGCGGCAGCTTTGTCAATATTAAAAAAGAATACCCTGATTTCTACAGCAAATTAGCAGAACTCAGTCAGTCCTGATAAGTAACTTCCCAGCAAACTAAATTCATTCTTTTTTAACCTCCTAATGGTATAATAAGTTTATAAACTTTGAAGGAGGTTGTGATGACAATTGCTATTACAGGTGTAACCGGCAAGCTGGGCGGTGTGACTGCTGAACTCATTGCAAAAAAGGGTATTTCAGCCAGACACTTGGCTCGAAATCCGCAAAAGGCAGCTGATTATGACAATGCTGAGGTGCTTAAAGCTGCTTTTGAAAATTCTTCGGCAACGATCGAAGCTTTAAAGGGCATTGACACCTTGCTGATGGTGTCTGCTTCAGAAAGTCCTAATCGTTTGCAGCAGCATTTTGATTTTATTGATGCAGCTGACAAGGCGGGTGTCAAGCATATCATCTACACATCTTTTTACCATGCTGCAGATGATGCTGTCTTCACTTTGGCGCGTGATCATGCTAAGACTGAAAATTATATCAAGGAAAAGGGATTTGACTACACTTTTTTGCGGGACAATTTTTATTTGGATTTCTTTTTGGATCTCTGTTTAGAAAATGGTGAGATTCGCGGACCGGCTGGCAAGGGGAAAGTATCTGCCGTAGCCAGACAGGATGTATCTGAAGTGGCAGCAGCCATTTTGGTCAATCCCGATAAATGGAAAAATCAAATCTTAGATATGACCGGACCGGCAGATTTATCAATGGATGATATTGTGACGGCGGTTGCTGAGGCAAGTAAAAAGCCTGTTTGTTATATTGATGAAACGATTGAAGAGGCCTACCAATCGCGCAAGGCCTGGCCGGCGGAAGCATGGGAATACGATGCCTGGGTCAGCACCTACACAGCTATTAAAGAGGGCGAACAAGCAGGGGTTTCTTCTGATATTGAGCGTGTCCTTGGACGCCCGGCTGCTTCGTTGGAACAATTACTTAGGCAAAAGCTGAACTGAAATGAACAGCTAATTAATAAAGGAAAAAATTTATGATTGTATTAACTTATTTAGACGCTTACCAAGCTAAAAAAGAAAACCACTTTAACACTATTGAAGAATTGATGCTGGCACTGAGCGGCTGTCTCACCCTGCCGGATTATTACCGAGTTGTGTCGCTGACTTATAAGGGGCAGGACATTGGCTACAAAGGAGTGATTGGGGATTTGTACCAAACAGTTAGCCAATTGGACTGGAAACAATTTGAATCAAACTAATTTTCCCTGACAAAAAAAGCTGCCTGTCAGGCAGCGTGAAGTAGCAAAAGCGGAGAAATCATGTGTTTGCCTAAACAGATTTTTCCGCTTTTTTCATTTTTTTAATCTAATTTATCAAGAAATTTTTGGATATTGACGGTGACACGGGTGTGCTCTCCCTTACCAATGAGCTTATCGCCTTCGTAAACTTCAAACTTAAAATGGAAGCGCCGACCGTCTTTGTCAGCTTCCAATATTCTGACATCAACGGCCTGGCCGATTTTGGTCGGGGTTAAGTGCTGAACCGTAATCTGCGCTCCGACAGTCGTTTCTGAAACATCCAGCTTTTCTTCACAGTAGAGGAAGGCTGTATTTTCAATAAAAGCAGTCATGCTGGGAGTTGATAATACATTTAAGCAGCCGGAACCCAAATGCATAGCTGAATGCTTGGGCGCAGTGGTGTAAGATTTACTGTAAATGGACATAAGCGGCCTCCTTTTGCTGGTATGACAGATTTGTTAGCGAAGATCGATTAAATTTTGAGCTGTTCAAGCAGCTGCAGTTACTGCCATTTTTCAAATTAACTCTAGCATATTTAAAAGCAAATCACAACTAATTACCTAAGGAATTTTTCTTTAGCTTGGTATTTGCTTATTCCTTTGATTCGTGGTAAGATAAATGAGATAAAATGCAGTGAAAGAGGTAGAAAAATTGGCTTTTGGAGAAAACGGACCACGTAAGAAAACACCGTTTGAAAAACTGACGTTAATTGTCGTTATCATTATGGTTTTGGTCACTGTCGGAGCGGTAGTTCTCAGCGCACTCAGTGCCATTATTTAAAAAGAAACGCTTACGGGCGTTTTTTTAAGCGAATCAAGACAAGGTAGAAAAGATATGAGTATGTTTTTAGATACTGCTAAGGTCTCAGTCAAAGCTGGCCGCGGCGGTGATGGGATGGTTGCTTTCCGCCGTGAAAAATATGTTGCCAACGGCGGTCCTTGGGGAGGCGACGGCGGCCGCGGGGGCAATGTTATTTTTGTGGTTGACGAAGGGCTCCGTACGCTGATGGATTTCCGCTACAACCGCAATTTTAAAGCCAAGGCCGGTGAGAACGGGATGACCAAGGGAATGCACGGCCGCGGCGCAGAGGACCTCTATGTGCGGGTACCGCAAGGAACAACAGTTCGAGATGCGGAGACGGGTAAGGTTCTGGCAGATTTAGTGACCAATGGTCAGGAGTTTATTGCTGCTCACGGCGGCCGCGGCGGCCGTGGGAATATTCGTTTCGCAACACCTCGAAATCCGGCGCCTGAGATTTCTGAAAATGGGGAACCGGGAGAAGAGCGTGAATTAGCCTTGGAGCTGAAAATTTTGGCAGATGTCGGTTTAGTCGGTTTTCCTTCAGTAGGGAAATCAACCTTGCTCAGCGTTATTACGGCAGCTAAACCAAAGATCGGTGCCTATCATTTTACCACCATCGTTCCTAATTTAGGCATGGTTCGGACCAAGTCCGGCGACTCCTTTGCTGTAGCTGATTTACCCGGGCTGATCGAAGGAGCCAGTCAGGGTGTCGGTTTGGGAACACAGTTTCTGCGGCATATTGAGCGTACGCGTGTTATTTTACATGTGATTGATATGTCAGCAGCGGAAGGCCGGGATCCTTATGAGGACTATTTAGCGATCAATAAGGAGCTTGAAACCTATAATCTCCGCTTGATGGAGCGGCCGCAGATTATTGTTGCCAATAAAATGGATATGCCGGAAGCTTCAGAAAACCTAAAGGTCTTCAAAGAAAAGCTGGCAGCCAATTATGATGAGTTTGATGAGCAGCCGCAGATTTTTCCAATTTCAGGAATTACTCATCAAGGACTCGATGCTTTGCTGGATGCAACGGCACAGCTATTAGACAAGACCGATGACTTTCTTCTTTATGATGCTTCAGAAATGCAGGAAGAAGCTTACTATGGTTTTGATGAGGAAGAAAAAGCCTTTGAGATTTCCCGGGCTGATGATGCTGCCTGGGTACTCTCCGGTGAAAAACTTGAAAAACTCTTTGTCATGACTAATCTTGAGCGTGATGAAGCCATCATGAAATTCTCGCGGCAATTGCGTGCCATGGGAGTGGATGAGGCTCTGCGTGAGCGCGGTGCTAGGGATGGCGATACTGTCCGTATTGGTAAGTTTGAATTTGAGTTTGTGGATTAATGTTGGAAGTATATCTAAGTACTAAAGTACTTAGATATACAACGGCAGCCGCTATGGCGGTCTGCCTGTCGTAACACCAGGCTTTTAGCTGGCAAAGGTATCCGGTGGAAAAGTGAGAATCGCTAGGATATTTGGCTAAGCGACTTACTAGCTCGAAAAACGATTAGTCTCGAATCGTTTTTCTCACGTCGTGACTTTTTCATGAATAAAGGAGAAACTGCTGGCGGCCTGCCTGTCGTAACACCAGGCTTTTGGCTGGCAAAAGGAATTCTAGCCACTATAGAATTAGTTAAGCTCAGCCGGCCTTTACGAGTAACTAAATATTAAACCTAATCAAGATGGAGGTTTTATTATGGGTGATAAGCCAATATCATTTAAAGATAAAGATGGCAATTTTGTGTCAGCAGCCGATGTTTGGAATGCTGAGAAATTAGAAAAACTTTTTAATAAGCTCAATCCCAATCGCAAGCTGCGTTTGGAACGCGAAAAAATTGCTAAAGAAAAAGCAGAATAACGCAAAATACCAGTCTGATGTGAATATCGGCTGGTATTTTTTTAAAAATTTTTCTATAAACAGTATATAACACTTGACAAGAGTTGTATACTGTTATATACTGTTTATAACAAGAAGGAAGAAATCAGATGATGCAAATAATAATTAATAACTCTTCTATGGTTCCAATTTATGAGCAGATTGTGGAGCAAGTAAAGAAAGGCATCCGAACAGGCCAGTTAAAAGAAAATGACCTCTTGCCGTCCGTTCGTTCTTTATCCAAGGATTTAAAAATCAGTGCACTGACCGTAAAAAAGGCCTATGATGTTTTAGAAAGCGATGGTTTTACAGTCACTGTCCATGGCAAGGGCAGCTATGTTGCCGCTGTAAACCCGGCACTCTTATTGGAAGAGCAGAAAAAAGAAGTAGAGACTGATTTTGAGCGCGCCGTTCAAAAAGGAAGGCGTTACGGCCTTTCTGACAAGGAGATCAGGAGTCTATTTGATTTGATTTTGGAGGATTAAGCCATGTTAAAAATCAACGATTTAAGGAAACAATATGATCGCTTTTCTCTGAAGGCTTCGTTAGACATCAAAGAGGGGGTGATTACCGGTTTGATTGGACAAAATGGATCCGGCAAAACGACACTGTTTAAGTCTATCTTAGGTTTGATTTCAACAGACGGCGGGCAGATTAGTCTTTTTGGAAAAGACAGTCAGCGTTTGACAGCTAAGGACAAAGAAAAACTGGGCGTGGTGCTTTCTGATTCTGGATTCAGCGGCTATTTACGGATAATCGATATTCTTTCGATTTTAGAAGCTATGTATCCGGCTTTTGACAAGGCATTCTTTCTTAAACAGCTGGATAGATTTCAGCTGCCCAAAGAAAAATTTTTAAAAGATTTCTCAACAGGTATGAAAGCCAAGTTAAAAGTCCTGGTTGCTATTTCTCATCAGGCAGAACTGCTCATACTGGATGAGCCGACAGCAGGTCTGGACGTTATGACCAGAGATGAATTGCTGGACTTATTGAGAGATTATATGGAGCAGGACGACAGACGTTCTATTCTGATTAGCTCCCATATTTCAAGCGACTTAGAAAGTTTGTGCGATGATCTCTACATGATAGATGAAGGCCGGATTATTCTGCACGAGGAAACAGATGTTTTACTGAGTGATTATGCTGTCTTGAAAGCTACAGAAGAACAGTTTGCTGAATTGGATAAATCGTTTATTCTTCGCTTTAAAAAAGGAAGATTTGGCTATAGCTGTCTGACCAATCAAAAGCAATTTTACTTGGAAAACTATCCCGCGATTGCTCTTGAAAAGGGGACTATTGACACGGTGACAGCCTTGATGATAAGGGGGGATAAACTATGAAAGGGCTTTTGATAAAAGATTTTAAATTGATTGGGCAGCAAAAAAACTTCTTTTATTTGCTGCTGGCTGTTGTGATTGGATTGGTTGGCTTTTCAGATGACATTGCTTTTCCCTTATATTTTATGACGTTTACCGTTTCCTTATTTGCTTTAACAACTACCAGCTATGATGAACTTGACAACGGAAGTGCCTTTTTGTTCACCCTTCCTATCACCCGCAGTAACTATGCTCTTGAGAAATATATTTTGGCTGTTCTGCTGAGTTTCAGCTCTTGGATAGCTGCTCTCCTTTTGGCAATAGTAGCTGCAAGTTTGAGGGGAATGTCAGTCAAAGACATTTTGATGACAGCCAGCTTTATTTTCCCTTTGGTTGTGATAATGCAGGCTATCATGCTCCCGATTCAGCTGAAGTTTGGAGCAGAAAAAGGCCGTATCGCAATAATTGCAAGCATTGCCGGACTGGTTGTTCTAGGTATTGTTCTTCTTAAAACTGCTAACATGTTTTTTGACATTGATTTGGCAAATTTACTCAATCACCTGCCTGTTCTCAGCGCAGAAGCACTCGTCGCTTTATTAATTCTTGCAGCCCTTCTGATTTTGGCGATTTCCTTAAAAATCAGTATTGGTATTATGAAAACCAAAGAATTTTAAAAATGAGCTTAACTAAGAATGAAAAGAGAGTGGGACAACAAAATCGAAATCGCTATTTCATGACGATTTACCGATTTTTCTCCACTCTCTTTTAGTTATTGAATCTTTCGGAGGTACTTTTGGTCGAGCTGATAGATAGTGTTACCAATCTCTTTTATAAAACTACGGTCATGGGAAACACTGATGATGCAGCCGGGGTAATCCTTAAGAAGTTGCCGGATCAGCGGCTGGCTGGTTGGCGAGAAGTGGCGTGTTGGTTCATCTAGAATGAGAACATTATTTCCTTCCAGGACCATTTTAGCCAGAAAGAGCTTGGCTTTTTGCCCACCGGAGAGGTCAAGAACGGTGTGCCCGACTTCTTGGCGTGTGAATTGCAGGCTGGCAAGGAAAGTTCTTGCCTTCTCTGGACTTGCGACATCCGATAGAAAGCTCAGAGCAGTTTGGTGGGCATCTAAAATCTCCTCGTCATTTTGGGGCATGTAGCCCAAGGAAAGGTCTGTTCTTGTTCTCAATTCTTCCAAAACCTGCTTGAGCAGAAGTGTTTTGCCAATGCCATTTTGCCCTGTAATGACCAGCTTGTCCTGCCCACGGATTTGCCAATCGACTTTTTGTCCGCTTACTAATTCTCTTGCTTCCCATTTAAGAATGACCTTGCTAGCAGGCAGAGCCTGAATATCTGAAAAGAAAAGGTCAATCGTATCCATATCCTGAGGAATTTCAGTGAATTGCTCCGCCTCTTTGTTTAGGCGGCCTTTTTGAGCTTGGTGGGCATGCATTTTTTTGGCTAGAAGCCGTCCTGTAACATCATTTTTAGTCTTGCGCAGTTCATGTTCTATGCGTTGCTGAATGCGCTGGTATTTCTGAGATTTTTTAGCGTGTTCTTCGCGCTCCTTATTGGCCAGCTGCAGTTGGCGTTCAAACCGTTCACGTCTTTGCTGACGATAGCTTCGGTAGTCTCCATGAAAATAGCTGGCGCGAGCTTCTTGACGTTTTTTCAATAATTCAAGATGAAGTATAGCAGTAGCAGTGTTTGTTAAGAGTTCTTCATCATGTGAGATAAAGATAACAGTCTTATCTGTCCTTTTGACAAATTTTTCCAGCCATTGCAGACTTTCTAGATCCAAATCACTGGAAGGTTCATCAAAGAGCAAGAGATCAGGGCCACTGGCTAAGATTTTCAGCAGCTGCAATTTCAATTTTTCCCCGCCTGAGAGGTTTCTGACCAGTTGTTCATGGTCATCAAAGCGATTAGTATCAAATTGAAAGAGCTCTGCCATTTGATAAAAAAGATTAAAATCAAAGCTGTCATAGTCTATATCATGGTAGAGATAGTTGCTTAAGCTGCGGTCTAAATCTACTGGCGCTATATTCTGAGGGAGGTACCCTGTACGGCTAAAGCGGTTGGTGATTGTTCCTTCCATGATGGTATAGCCAGCAATCAAGCGAGGATTGAGAAGGGCTTTAAGCAGGGTAGACTTACCAGTTCCCTCTTCACCGATAAGAGCCAGCTTGTCGCCAGGGTTGACCACAAGATTAAGATCTCGAATAAGTGTTTGCAAATCTTTCTGGTGGGTAATCGTTAGATGCTGGAGTTGCAGCATAGACTGTCCTCCTTTCTTTTTCAAACAATAAAAGCCGCTACTTTATCTAGTAGGGCATTTTTTATGCTATCAAAAACAGCAGCAGTCTATACTTTTTGAAAATAAAAATGGTAGGTCGTAGGTCGGTGATGTCACTTTTAGTACCGGCTGCAGCTTGTCACCTAGCATCATTTTGATTTTATTTGAGTATTGGTTGCAATTTTTTGGATCTTGGTGCACACAAAAAATTCTTCTAGATAAAGTATATCCAATATGAAGAATTTTAGTTTTTCAATGCACCATACCTCCAATGATATTATAAAATCAGTTTAGCAAAACGCTTTCAAAAAGTCAATGGGGCATGTTATAATAAAAAATTTAAAGGTCTTAAAGGACTTTGCAGCAGATGAGATTGAAAAGTTGAGGCTGTCAAAACAGCTACGACAGTTAAAAAGCAAGGCCGATAATGCCTTGCTTTTTAACTTAGTAAGGGTGTACGTCAGTCCACTATAG
>NZ_KE384084.1:392513-445576 GCF_000423725.1 Streptococcus devriesei DSM 19639 | reverse complement strand
GGCTGATATGACGACGTAAAAAAACTTAGTTCGACAATAACTAAGTTTTTTTACTAGTAAGGTGTTTAGCAAGGTCTTATAGGACCTTGCATAGTTTAGCTAGTGACTTTAGTCACAGATAAACTTAACACATTAAACATTCAGCACTTTATCCAAGAAGTCTTTGAGCCGCGGATGCTGTGGGTGGTCAAAGATTTGTTCCGGAGTGCCGTCTTCCAGAAATTGGCCGCCATCGGTAAAGATAACACGGTTGGCGACCTTGCGCGCAAAGCCCATCTCATGGGTGACAATCAGCATGGTCATGCCTTGCTCTGCCAGATCTTTCATAACATTGAGAACATCCCCGACCATTTCAGGGTCAAGAGCTGATGTCGGTTCGTCAAAGAGCATAATATCAGGACTCATGGCGAGGCTGCGAGCGATAGCGACACGCTGTTTCTGACCGCCTGAGAGGCTGTCGGGGTAAGCCTGCGCCTTGTCAGACAGACCAACCTTTTCTAAAAGCTCCATACCGTGCTTTTGAGCTTCTTCTTTAGATTCTTTACCGAGTTCAATCGGGGCAAAAGTAACATTATCAAGGACGGTCATGTGCGGGAAAAGATTGAAGTGCTGAAAAACCATTCCGATATTTTCCCGAGCTTTATCGACATTGGTAGAAGGGTCTGAGAGCTCATAACCGTCAACGATAACCTTGCCGCTGGTAACAGATTCGAGGAGGTTCAGCGTCCGCAGGAAAGTTGATTTTCCGGAACCCGAAGGACCGATGATACAGACAACATCTCCCTCCTTAAATTGTACATCAATGCCTTTGAGGACTTCATTTTGTCCGAAAGATTTATGCAAATCCTGAACATCAATTTTTAAATCAGTCATTATTTAATCCTCTTTTCTAAGCGTTTTGCCAGACGTGTCAAGAGTGTAATGATTACAAGGTACATCAGAGCAAGAATGGCATACATGCGGAATGATTGGTAGTTGCGGGCGATGATGATTTTGCCGGCTTGGAAAAGCTCAATCAGTCCGATAGCTGAGATAATGGTGGTATCCTTAAGTGAAATAACAAATTGATTGATGAAGTTAGGCAGCATCATTTTGAAGGCCTGCGGCAGAATAATCTTTTGCATGGTCGTCTTATAAGAAATACCCAAGCTGCGGCTGGCTTCCATCTGTCCGATTGGAACAGCCTCAATACCGCCGCGAACGATTTCAGCAATATAGGCACCGCCGTTTAAGGTCAGAGCAATGGTACCTGCTACGAAGTCGTTGATAGGACTTTGATGACCAGTAATAGACTCAATCAGGTTAGGAATTCCCCAGAAGATGAAGGCAGCGACAATCATCAGCGGAATACCGCGCACTACATCAACAAAGACAGCAGCGATAATACGCAGTGCCTTGTAAGGACTGACACTCATCATACCAAAGATAATGCCGACAATCAGGGCAAGGCCGAATGACAGAAGCGCTAAGCTCAGGGTTGTTCCAAGGCCGGAGAGGAGCTGTTTGTAATTGTTGGTAATCAGCCCCCAAATGGTAGATTCATCAACGGCTGATTTGGATTTAGCATCTTGCTTGTCATCAGACAGGTATTTGTTGATGATCTTATCGTACTGACCTGATTTTTTAAGGGCAGCTAAGCCGTTGTTAAACATTTGGATGAGTTCAGGGTTATTGCCCTTTTTAACAGCAAAACCATATTCTCCAGACTTTTCACCCGGAATCGGTGTTTCAAATTTACGTCCCTGCTGAATAGCATATTTAAGGACTGCTTCATCATCCATAAGGGCGTAAATAGAACCGGAATTCAAGCTATCATACATGGTTGACGCTTCGTCAAATGATTTTAAGGTATAACCGTACTTATCTTTATTTTTTTCGAGGAAAGCATAAGAAGCAGTTCCGTTTTTGGCACCGACTTTTTTGCCTTTCAAATCTTTGTAAGACACAAGGTCGCTTCCCTTACGGACAGCTAATAGTGTATTTGATGTATAGTAAGGGTCGGAAAAATCAAAGATTTTTTTGCGCTCGTCAGTAATGGACATCCCTGCCATAACAGCGTCTGCCTGACTTGACTGAACAGTATTAAGAGCAGCATCGAAGCCCGGATTTTCCGTTTGAATCTTAAAGCCCTGCTGTTTAGCGATGGCTTTGATCAGATCAACGTCAATCCCGACATATTTACCGCCGTCATTTTGAAATTCAAAGGGAGCAAAAGAAGAATCCATTACAATCTTGTAACTGCTTTTAACCGGTTTTGCTTTGGCCTTGGCATTGCCGGTGGTTTGTGAATTAGCAGCAGCAGAAGCAGACTTAGAAGAAATCCACTTGTTCATGATTTCATCATAGGTGCCGTCAGCCTTCATTTGTTTTAAGGCCTTGTTGAAATCTTTGATGAGGTATTCGTATTTACTGCCTTTTTTGACAGCGAAAGCAAAGCTGCCGATAGGTTCTCCGTCCATTTCAATGCGGAGGTTTTGCCCCTGATTGATGGCATATTGGGCAACGGGCTTATCATCCATAACAGCATCGACAGAAGCAGATTCTAAGCTGTTATACATGGAATCGCCGGTATCAAAGGATTTGATTTTATAGTGATATTTGTCCTTCTTTTTTTCGAGGAAGCTTTGAGCTGCTGTCCCGTTTTTAACACCGACCGTTTTTCCTTTGAGCTGACTGTACTTAGTGATTTTGTCTTTTTTGCGAGTAACAATGACAATCTTGGTGTCATAGTAAGTATCTGAAAACGTAAAGACTTTTTTACGTTCTTTGGTGACAGTTGTTCCTGCCATCAAAGCATCAGCCTGACCGGACTGGACGGCATTGACCGCCGCATCAAATCCCGGGAAAGTCATCTTATAGTCCCAGCCGCTGATTTCAGCTGCTTTTTTGATGATATCTACGTCAATTCCCTTATAAACCTGGTCACTGTCCTTAAATTCAAATGGTGCATAAGTGGAGTCTGAGACAATCTTGATCGTATCAGCAGAAACTTTTGCGCCAAACATAAAAGCCAGTGTCAAAAATGCTGTCATAAGAGCAAATATCTTTCGCTTCATGTTCGTACTCCTTCATAAAAATTACCTTATTATACCAAATATTACAGATTTAGGCAAGAACAGCCCTGCACACTATGTAAGAAAACATAACATAGAACTGATATTGACTTTTAAGGGGAAAAAGTGTAAATTGCAAGATATTATAAGGCATCTTTGCCAAAATAGTTAAAGGAAAAAATCATCTATGCAAAAAAGAATTTTAGAGGCACCCACGCTTTTTTATCAGAAACTACCCAACTGGCTCTTTATCATTTTAGCTTGTATCATGGTCTATCTCTTTGTTTTTCTGGGGAGTTTTGTCGGGGGAGCAATGCTGTCTCTGCCGATAATGGTGCTTTACCTCATCAATCCGACAGGTTTCAGTCTTACTGTGGCTTTTAGCAGCCTGTATTTCCAGTTATCCTTGTTTTTCTTTGTTGCTCTCTTGGTCTTTGCTTGGGTGAAGTGGGCTGAAAAGCGTCCAATTTCTAGCTTGGGCTTATTCAGAGAAAATTGGATCAAGGATATCGTCAAAGGCTGGGGTGTAGGCATGCTTGTTTTTTCTGCAGCTTTTCTGCTAACTTACCTTTTTGGCGGTGTCGAATTGCGGTCTGTTAATTTTTCTACAGCCGCTGTTTTGTCTGTTCTTTCAACTATTCCTTTTTGGTTTATTCAGGGCGGGACAGAAGAACTGCTGACACGAGGCTGGCTTTTGCCCCTGATTAATAAGCGCAGCAATCTTGCGGCAGCTGTCGGGATTTCCAGCAGTCTTTTTGGACTTATGCACTTAGCGAACAGCCACGTGACCGTTTTTTCAATTCTCAGTATTATTTTATCAGGTGTTTTTATGGCACTTTATATGTTAAAAACAGATAACCTTTGGGGCGTTGCCGGTCTGCACGGTGCCTGGAATTTTACCCAGGGTAATCTCTATGGAGTAGCTGTCAGCGGACAGGGTGCAGGGACATCTTTATTTCACTTTGCTAGCAAAGCCGGCGCGGCTGACTGGATTTCAGGTGGTGCCTTTGGAACAGAAGGAAGTCTCCTGACCAGTTTGGTTCTTTTGGCAGCTATCGTCATACTTACTCTTTTGCTCAAAAAAGAGAGTAACTCTATTTATAAAGAAGCTTGATTTTGAACTCAGGCTTTTTCTTTTAGGCTTTTCTTATGATAAAATAGAGAATAGAAAAATGAGGTGGCAGTGAATGATAGATAAGACAGAAAATAACCAGTTTAAACTTGTTTCTAAATACCAGCCGTCGGGCGATCAGCCGCAGGCCATTGAACAGTTAGTGGATAATATTGAAGGCGGTGAGAAAGCGCAAATCCTGATGGGAGCAACCGGTACGGGTAAGACCTACACCATGAGTCAGGTGATCCAAAGGGTCAATAAGCCAACTCTTGTCATCGCCCATAATAAAACCTTGGCCGGCCAGCTTTACGGAGAATTTAAAGAATTCTTCCCTGACAACGCCGTAGAATATTTTGTATCTTACTATGATTACTATCAGCCGGAAGCTTATGTGCCTTCCAGCGATACCTATATCGAAAAAGACAGTTCGGTCAATGATGAGATTGACAAACTGCGCCACTCGGCGACTTCCTCCCTACTTGAGCGCAATGATGTTATCGTGGTAGCGTCTGTGTCCTGTATTTATGGTTTGGGTTCGCCTAAGGAATATGCGGACAGCGTTGTCAGTTTGCGGCCGGGTCAGGAAATTTCTAGGGATCAGCTACTTAATAGTTTAGTTGATATTCAGTTTGAGCGCAATGACATCGATTTTCAGCGCGGCCGTTTTCGCGTGCGCGGCGATGTGGTTGAGATTTTTCCTGCTTCCAGAGACGAGCATGCCTTTCGTGTTGAATTTTTCGGCGATGAAATTGACCGTATTCGGGAGATTGAAAGTCTGACCGGCCGTGTCTTAGGAGAAGTCGATCATTTAGCCATTTTCCCGGCGACTCACTTTATGACCAATGACGAGCACATGGAGATTGCCATAGCAAGGATTCAAGAGGAATTGAAAGAACAGCTCAAGCTCTTTGAATCAGAAGGTAAGCTCTTAGAAGCTCAGCGATTGAAACAAAGAACCAACTATGACATCGAAATGCTGCGGGAGATGGGCTATACCAACGGTGTTGAAAACTATTCCCGCCATATGGACGGAAGAAGTGAAGGCGAGCCGCCCTATACGCTGCTGGACTTTTTCCCTGAGGACTTTCTGATCATGGTTGATGAAAGCCACATGACCATGGGGCAGATTAAGGGGATGTATAATGGCGACCGCTCACGTAAAGAAATGCTGGTCAACTATGGTTTTCGTCTCCCGAGTGCCCTGGACAACCGTCCGCTGCGCCGGGAAGAATTTGAAAGCCATGTTCATCAGATTGTTTACGTGTCTGCCACTCCGGGAGATTATGAGCTGGCACAGACAGATACGATCGTTGAGCAAATCATTCGTCCGACAGGCCTTCTCGATCCGGAAGTGGAAGTCCGGCCGACCATGGGACAGATGGACGACTTGCTGGGTGAAATCACCGTGCGTGCCGAAAAAGGCGAACGAACCTTTATCACCACTCTGACGAAAAAAATGGCAGAAGACTTGACCGACTATCTCAAGGAAATGGGTGTCAAGGTCAAATATATGCACTCGGACATCAAGACCTTGGAGCGGACCGAAATTATCCGCGATCTGCGTCTGGGCGTTTTCGATGTGCTTGTAGGGATTAATCTGCTGCGCGAAGGTATTGACGTACCGGAAGTTAGCTTAGTTGCGATCCTCGATGCGGACAAGGAAGGTTTCCTGCGCAATGAGCGTGGCCTTATCCAAACCATCGGCCGGGCGGCACGAAACAGTGAGGGTCATGTTATCATGTACGCTGACACGGTGACCCAGTCCATGAAAAAGGCTATTGATGAAACGCACCGCCGGCGGCAAATTCAGATGGCTTACAATGAAGAGCATGGCATTATTCCCCAAACCATCAAAAAAGATATTCGTGATCTTATCGCCATCAGCAAATCAACAGAAAGCGATGTGGCTGAAGAGCAAGTGGACTACAGCGCTATGAACAAAAAAGAACGCCAAGAAGTCATCAAGAAGCTGCAAAAACAAATGCAGGAAGCGGCCGAACTGCTTGACTTTGAGCTGGCTGCCGAACTCCGCGATATGGTGCTGGAGCTGAAGGCGATGGATTAGCTATTCAAGAAATAACGCAGAAAGAGGAACTACTATGCAAGAACCTGTTACAAACCGTAAATACTTATTTCAAGAGATTTTTGCCATTGTTGTTTGGTTTATTTTATTTGGCTTAACGGTTAATCTTGGCCTTTCTCATGATTTGCTGAGTTTATATTTTGATGAGAGCGGCATGATTGTTGGCGGTGTACTGCTTAATTTTCTGGGGTTAATCGTTCTCGCAGTCACTCATCGCAGTTGGACGCAGGACTTAGTAGCAGTCAGACAGAAAAGTATTTACTTGCTCTATCTTATCCTCTTACTGGCCGGTATCAGCACACTGCTGCATTACCACTGGACTGGTTTGCCGGCGGTTTACTATTTACTTTTTACGACAGTATCTGTCATTTGGCAGGATTATATTACCTTTGGCCTCTTGCAAAATTACTTGCGTCAGTACCTGTCTTTCAAGCTGACTTTAGGCTTATTGCCGATTTTATTTCTTCTGGCTCATTTTTGCTATGTTTCACAATTTGCAGCTAAACCTCTGGCTCTTTTATTGACCGGTCTGATGGCTGTCTTTTTTACTTATTTGAGAGAAAAGACGCAAACTCTGCATGGTCTGTTTTTTTGCCATCTGCTTTTTTATTTTTTAACGGCTTGAAAATTCTTTGGATAATTTTGGGATTAGGAGAAAACAGCCAAATTCTTAGTTAAGTGGTCTAAATTGTAAAAGGAATAGTGATATTACATTAAAAAGGAGTCAATATGTCACGCAGTGAAAATGTTATTTTAACCAATATGTGCCTGATTGAAGATGGAAAAGGCAATGTTGTTATACAGTATCGTGACCCTAAGCGCTACGCTTGGTCAGGGGCAGCTTTGCCGGGAGGCCATATTGAAGCTGGAGAATCTCTGCATGCTTCGGTTGTTCGTGAGATTTTTGAAGAAACTGGTTTAACTATTTTTAATCCCAGCTTGGTTGGTATGAAACATTGGCACACCAAAGAAGGGATTCGTTACCTTGTTTTTTTATATTGTGCCGATGAATTTGAAGGGGAAATTCAGTCATCCGATGAGGGAGAAGTGCGCTGGGCAGCGCGTGAGGAACTGCCTCGCATGGATTTGGCCTATGATTTGCTCAATCTGCTGCGCGTCTTTGAAGAAGAGGAGCTCTCAGAACTTTTTTACAGTGAACGTTTGAAAGACGATTTTGTGAGAGAATTTTGGTGAAATCTAACAGCTGTTTAAATTCGGCAATCGGAGATTGAGATCGATATTGAATTTTTATAAAAAAATACTTGACAAATGTATAAATATAAAATATAATAATCCTATCTTAATAAAAATAGAAGTTGAGGATTGTTATGAAATTAGCTAAAAAAGTGTTAGTGGGAGCCTTTGCTGCTTTATCTTTGGTCAGTCTTGCCGCCTGTGGCTCTTCATCTAAGGATAATTCTTTGAAAAAAATCGAGGACAAGGGAAAGCTCGTTGTTGCCATGAACCCTGAGTTTGCTCCGTTTGAATTTAAAACCTTAGTCAACGGTAAAGATACCATCGTCGGAGCAGATGTTGAGATTGCTAAAGCTATCGCCAAAGAACTGGATGTCAAAGTCGAATTTTCGGCCATGTCGTTTAACAATGTCCTGTCAAGTGTTCAGTCAGGTAAGGCGGATATTGCGATTTCAGGCATTTCGGCAACCAAAGAACGTCAAAAAGTATACGATTTTTCAGAAACCTATTATGAGTCTGTCAATGTGGTCATTGTCAAGAAATCTGAATTAGCCAAATACAAGAAAACCGATTCTCTGAAAGGCCTCTCCGTAGCCACTCAAAAGGGAAGTATTCAGGAAGATGTTGCCAAAAAGCAATTAACAGGTGCCAAAATTATCTCTCTCGTTCAAAATGGTGAGATGATCAATGAATTAAAATCGGGCCAGGTTAACGGCGTTGTTTTGGAAAAGCCGATTGCAGAAGGCTATGTGGCTAAAAACGGTGATTTAGCCATTGCCGAGATCAAGCTAAAATCCGGCTCTTCTGATTCCTATGCTGTTGCCATGCCTAAGGGAAGCAGCGCTCTTAAGAAAAAAGTTGATAAAGTCATCAAGAAGCTGAAGAAATCTAATAAAATTGACAGTTTTGTGAAAGAAGCCTATAACTTGTCTGTTTCCAGCAAAGAATAAAAATGTTATACTTATGCAGCCCTCGGCAGGTGTTTAAAAGCCTGCTGAGGGTTTTCTGCTATTAATGAGAAAACGGAGGCGGAGTTCTTAATTTCTTAGCATTGACAAGTGCCTGCTTATTAAGTATTATCATATGTAGGAAAATAAAAGGAGTCAAGATGAAATTACCACGTTTTGGAGTGGAAGAATGGCTGAATGTTCATGAAAAGGATGCCCTCTATGATATTGCCGGTGTATCTATCTCGGCTTTGACCTTGGAGGAGCTTTTTGAGCTGACACACCAAGATCTGAGCACTTTTTTTCAGGAACTTTCCCGAAAAAAGCTGGACTACGGCTGGATAGAGGGTTCGCCCGAATTCAAAAGGGAAGTCTGCGGGCTTTATAAGACCATTCAGCCTGAGCAGATTTTGCAGACCAATGGTGCAACTGGTGCCAATATGCTGGCGCTCTACGCCCTAATTGAGCCTCAGGATCACGTTATCTCAGTCTACCCCGCCTATCAGCAGCTCTATGACATTCCTAAATCTCTCGGAGCAGAAGTGGATTTGTGGCAGATTAGAGAGGAAAACAATTGGCTGCCGGATTTGGATGATTTGCGCAGGCTGATCCGTCCCAATACTAAAATGATCTGTATCAACAATGCCCATAATCCGACAGGAGCCATTATGGACGAGGCCTATTTGCAGGAATTGGTTGCTATCGCTGAATCCTGCGGGGCCTATATTCTGTCCGATGAGGTTTATAAATCATTTTCTAATCAGCGAGAAGCTCCAGCCATTGCTGATTTATACGATAAGGGCATTTCAGTTGACAGTCTGTCAAAGGCCTACTCTCTGCCCGGTATACGTGTAGGCTGGGTGGCTTCAAATAAGGAAGTAGCAGACGTTCTCAGGGACTATCGCGATTATACCATGATTTGTGCCGGTGTCTTTGATGATATTCTGGCTGCCTTTGCCTTGAAAAACCGTCGGGTCATTATGGAGAGAAATCAAAAGATTGTCAGCGAAAATCTTAGGATTTTAAACCATTGGCTGGCTGAGGAACCGCGAGCTCATGCTATCCTGCCGGATCATGTTTCCACTTCGCTGATTAAGCTGGATGTACCGCTTCCCATTGAAGATTTTTGCAAACAGCTCTTATCAGACTATGGTGTGCTGCTTGTTCCGGGAAACCGTTTTGATCTTGAAGGCTATGTTCGCCTAGGCTACTGCGGTGACAAGGACATTTTAAAAACGGGCTTGTCAAAATTATCCCAGTGTTTGAGGCGCTTCAATTAATAAAAGGTTATAAAATTTATAACAGAATAATCAAATAGAAAAGAGAAAAAAATGACACTTAAAAAATTATTGCTGACCTTCCTGAGCCTTTTGGCTGTGGTTGCTTTAACTGCTTGCGGCGCTTCCAATGCGAAAGACATGCAGGATAAAGTAAAAGAAAAGAAAAAACTGGTTGTTGCTGTCAGTCCGGACTATGCACCATTTGAATTCAAAGCTCTGATCGACGGCAAAGATACTGTTGTTGGGGCAGACATTGAATTGGCAAAAGCAATTGCTGATGAGCTGGACGTCAAATTGGAAATATCATCAATGAGCTTTGACAATGTTCTTTCCAGCTTAAAGACAGGAAAGGCTGATATCGCTATTTCCGGTCTGTCTTATACCAAAGAACGCGCCAAAGCCTATGATTTTTCAGATGCTTATTACAAGACAGAAAATGCTATCTTAATCAGGAAGTCTGATCTTGCTAAATATCCATCGCTGGCTGCCTTCAGCAAGGCCAAAGTGGCTGTTCAAAAGGGAACGATTGAAGAAGGCTTGGCCAAGGAACAGCTTAAGAAATCAAATATCACTTCTCTGACGTCAATGGGTGAAGCGGTTAATGAATTGAAATCAGGTCAAGTTGATGCTATCGATTTGGAAAAACCAGTAGCAGAAGGTTATATTTCTCAAAACAGTGACCTGATTCTGGCAAAAGTTGCCTTGAAAACAGGTGAAGGTGATGCCAAAGCTGTTGCGCTGCCGAAAGACAGCGGCAAATTAGTTAAGACAGTGAATAAGGTTATTAAAAAGCTTAAAAAAGAAGGTAAGTACAAACAGTTTATCAGCGATGCGGTTAAATTGACCGGCCGGCAGGTTGATTAAGAATACTGATTTTTAGATTTGGTTTTCAGCGTTCTTGAAAATAAATTTTAAAATAGCCTGAAAATGCCTTGACATTTATTTCCACATTCTTGTATAATGTTTAAGAACGTGTAAATGTTACAATGAAATTGAGGGGAGTGAGATACATGTCAAAGACTGTAGTGCGTAAAAATGAATCACTTGACGATGCTCTTCGTCGTTTCAAACGTTCTGTAACTAAAGCTGGAACACTTCAAGAATCACGCAAACGTGAATTCTACGAAAAACCTTCTGTAAAACGTAAACGTAAGTCAGAAGCAGCTCGCAAACGTAAAAAATTCTAAAGTGATTATTATTGAAAAACTGGAACAGCGTTTCAGTTTTTTGTTTTGCTGTCAATTCAGCTGAAATGAGGCATTAGAATTTAACCCTCATGAGGTAATGGAAATTTTGACGGTAATTTATTTATCTTGCACCTATAAATACTAAATAAATAAAATCATAAAAAAAACAGCCCTGATTTAGGCTGTCTTTAGTTTAACAAGGAAAAGAAAGACAACGTTGATTGTTTAATCAAGGCTGTCTTTCAATTTTTTACTTTTGTTTTTCTAACAGGGCTTTAATGTCTGCCAACAGTTCAACTTCAGTAGGCTCAGCTTCGGCAGCATCTTCTTCAGCTTTTTTGCTGATTGCCATAGCATGATTAGCAGCTTTAACAACGAAAAAGAGTGTTATTCCCACAATCAAGAAGTTAATGACAGCACTTAAGAAATTACCGTAAGCAACGCCATTCCATGACAGTTCAGCAATCTTGTCGACACCGGCAGCTTTCAAAGCAGGGTTCAAGAAGAGCGGTGTGATGACATCTGAAACGAAGGATGTGATAATAGCATTGAATGCTGCCCCCATAACAACGGCTACAGCAAGTTCAAGGACACTTCCTCGGAACAAAAACTCTTTAAGTTCTTTAATCATTTCTTTTTTTCCTTTCTTATTATTAGTTACTTATTATACGGGAAAAAGAGGTATTTGACAATATATGTGCTTCACTTTTTTCAAAAATATGATAAAATTGAAATGCTGTAAAAAATATATTTTCTGAAGGGAAGACAATGGGAAACAGAAGACATAAGCGAAAGGGACTAGTTCGGAAAAGCGAAATCATCGTATTAACTATTTTTGTTTCATCAGCTGTTTTGCTGCTGGCGGCAACTAATTCTTTAGGGGTTCTGGCCAAAACTCTGCATCTAAAATCTGTCGGGATCGTTCTTCCTTTTGTCAATAAGGAAGCTGAGCAGAAATCACAATATTCTTCCGGCCAAAAGGTTCAAATTAAATCTGGTGAAAAGCTGGCTGATTATCAAAATTGGATCGGAACAGTCAAGAAAGTAAAAACGACGGAGACCTCACAGCGAAAGACAGCATACATCTATGACGTTAAGTTTGGCAATGGACGGACCGTAAAACACGTTAGTGAACAAGATTTAGCAAAAATCAAGAAATCACGATACCGTCAGGGTCAGGTTGTTAAGTTAACATCGTCAGCCAAAGAGAACTTAGACGGTCACAGTTTGGCTGATTATCGGGCATCAGCCGGCCGAGTTGAGCAGGTTTCTTACAATCACAGCAGTGCTGCCGGCGGTTACAAATATGATATTACCTTTGATGACGGCGGAAAAGTCACAGATATCCAAGAAGGGGATCTGGACACTGTTTATCAGGTTAAGTTAAAAGCAGAAAACAGCGCCGCTCAAAACAATGACGTTCTAAGACAGGCCTTTGCTTATGCTAAGGAGCATCCGGGCACCATTTTAAGCCTGCCTAGCGGTAAATTTAAGATCGGCAGTCAAACACCTACAAAAGACTACATTACCTTGGCTTCTGACACAGAAATCAGAGGCGACAATACGACACTTCTGGTTGAAGGAGTGGCCTGCTGGTTTGCCTTGGCAACTGGTCCTCGTGCCACTGACGGGGTCAAAAACTTCACCATGCGCAATCTTAACATCAAGGCCAGTGACTTGGATAAGGGCAACCATTTTATGGTTATGGCTAACCACGGTGATCACTGGCGGGTTCTGAACAATAGTTTTACCATGGTTCATAAAATGGGCAGCCATGTTTTTGACATGGGAGGTCTGCAAAATTCCAGTTTTAAAGGTAATCAATTTACAGGCTATGCTCCTGAGCTGGTTAATGCCAGACAAATTGATGCCAATCTTTCCCTTCATGATTACTATTCTGAGGCTATCCAGTTAGACGCTTCAAGTGATAATGGTGTATGGGACGGCGGTTTGCTCAAGGGCCTTGACCCTAATTACAGCGCCCACAATAAAGACAGACAGCTCAGCAGAAATATTGTGATTACTGATAATTCCTTTGTTCCTTATTATGACAGCAAGGGCAATATCAAAGCCTACAGCGGAAGTGTCGGTCAGCATTCTTCCGATGTAGGACCGATTAAGATTTACAATAATCTGTTCAGCAACACTTTGGTTGATCGCCTTAATATCAGTGAGAAAAATAAGCTTTGGCTGTTTAAAGCCATTCACTTAAAGACAGAACGCAAAGGCACTGTCTATGATAACGATATAGATTGACAGCTGCTCTTAACATATCCTAATAGAGGCACTCTCTGACTTGGTCGCAAAGACCAAACCAAGAGGGTGCTTTTGTGCTCTTTAATTTACAAAAAGTCCTAAAAATGTTATAATGAAAAGCAACGCTAAAATAGGGATTTTTATGTGGAGGTGATGATTTCTGGCTATCGATAAGGAAATGATTAACGACATTAAAAACAGCGTCAATATTGTTGATGTCATTGGCGAAGTTGTCAGCCTTTCACGGGCTGGCCGCAATTATTTGGGCCTTTGTCCCTTCCACAAAGAAAAAACGCCCTCCTTTAATGTCATTGAAGACAGGCAATTTTTTCACTGTTTTGGCTGCGGCCGTTCAGGAGATGTCTTTAAATTTATAGAAGACTATCGTAATATCAGCTTTTTGGAGAGTGTTCAGGTGCTGGCCGACCGCGCAGGAATTAATATTACGGTTCAAGACAAGAGTCAGGAAACAAGGCAGGAACACCCCAACCAAAGGTTTTTCAACATCAATGAGGATGCCAGCAAATTTTATCAGGCCGTTTTAAAGACGACTAAGATAGGTGAAACAGCACGGCAGTATCTTTATGAAAGGGGACTGACGGATGAGCTGATTGATTATTTTAAGATCGGTTTAGCTCCGGATGAACATGATTATCTTTATCAGGCTATGCTGAAAAAATATGATGAAGATACCATCATTAATTCTGGTCTTTTTAATTTGTCTGACAGCAACACTGTTTATGACGCCTTCCAAAACCGCATTATGTTCCCTTTGACAGATGAGTTTGGTCACATCGTCGGCTTTTCAGGCCGGATTTGGACGAAGGCAGACATTGCTAAGAAACTGGCAAAATATAAGAATACGCGTGCAACGGCTGTTTTCAACAAGTCTTATGAGCTCTATCATTTGGATAAGGCCAAAGCGGTTGCCAAGAAAGAACATGAAATTTACCTGATGGAAGGTTTCATGGATGTTATCGCTGCCTATCGTGCGGGCATCAGCAATGCTGTGGCTTCCATGGGAACAGCGCTGACACCTGAGCATGTCAAGCATTTAAAAAAATTCACTAAAAAAGTCATTTTGACTTATGATGGTGACAGTGCCGGGCAGAATGCCATTGCTAAATCCTTGGCCATCCTGTCGGACATGGCGGTGGAAATCGTCAGGATTCCCGGTCAGATGGACCCTGATGAATTTATCAAGGAACATTCTGCGGAAGATCTGAAAAAACTGCTGACGCAGGCCAGAATCAGCAGCGTTGAATTTTGGCTCCACCACCTAAAACCTGAAAACAGTGATAATCTGCAGGCGGAGATTGAGTATGTGGAAAAAATGGCGAAAATCATTGCCGCTTCTCCTTCGATTACTGCTCAGAATACCTATATCAATATGGTGGCTGAAATTCTGCCGGACTTTAATTACCAGCAGGTAGAGCAGGCTGTTAACAATGAGCGCCTTCAGACACGTTCGCAAAGAAGTGAACAGACGCTCAGCCAGCCAATCAGGGTAGACCTGCCCATGAGTAAGCATCTGACGGCTGTAGCTAAGGCGGAAAACCAGCTCTTTCATCGGATTCTCCACCATGATTATCTGTTAAATGAATTTCGCAATCGGGATGATTTTACCTTTGAAACTCCGGAATTGCAGGAACTTTATCAGCTTTTAAAAAGCAAGGGTGAATTGAATGCCTATGATTTGTCCCAGCTTCCTGAGGAACTTCAAAAGGCTTATTACCGTGTTTTAGAGGAAAATCTCCCTGAGGAGATTGCCGAGGGTGAAATCAGGCAGCTCGAAGAGCAGAGAGACAAATACCTGCAGCAGCAGGAAATGCGCAAACAAAGCAAAACCATCCGTGAAAACAGCAATCACGGGGACATAGATACTGCAGTTGAGGGCTTAGCAGCTCTCATCGCTCAAAAAAGAAATATGGAATAGAGGAAAAATGGCAAGTAGTAGTAAAAAAACATCAAGCACCTTTAATGTTCAAGTAGCAGATTTTATTCGCAACCATAAAAAAGAAGGGGTTGCAATTGACGATGAAGTTACTGAAAAACTCGTCATCCCTTTTGAACTTGAGGCTGAGCAAATTGATGATTTGCTGGAACGTTTGACTGACGGCGGCATCTCTATCACTGACAAAGACGGCAATCCTTCGTCGAAATATGCAGTTGAAGAAATTAAACCTGAAGAGCTGACCGATGAAGAACTGCTGGGAAGCAATTCTGCCAAGGTCAATGACCCTGTACGCATGTACTTAAAAGAAATCGGCGTTGTTCCTCTTTTGACCAATGAAGAAGAAAAGGAACTGGCTATTGCGGTTGAAAATGGTGACCTTGAAGCTAAGCAGCGTTTGGCAGAAGCCAACCTGCGCCTGGTCGTCTCCATCGCTAAGCGGTATGTCGGCCGCGGCATGCAGTTTTTGGATCTTATCCAGGAAGGCAACATGGGCTTGATGAAGGCGGTTGACAAGTTTGACTACTCTAAGGGATTTAAATTTTCAACCTATGCCACTTGGTGGATTCGTCAGGCCATCACGCGTGCCATTGCCGATCAGGCTCGCACGATTCGTATTCCGGTTCACATGGTGGAAACAATTAATAAATTGGTGCGCGAACAGCGCAACCTTTTACAGGAATTAGGTCAGGACCCAACGCCTGAACAAATTGCAGAGCGCATGGATATGACTCCGGATAAGGTCAGAGAAATCCTGAAAATCGCTCAGGAACCCGTGTCTTTGGAAACACCAATCGGTGAAGAAGATGACAGCCATCTGGGAGATTTCATTGAAGACGAAGTAATCGAAAACCCGGTAGATTACACAACGCGTGTTGTGCTGCGCGAGCAATTGGATGAGGTGCTTGACACACTGACTGATCGTGAAGAAAATGTTCTGCGTCTGCGCTTTGGTTTAGATGACGGCAAGATGCGTACACTGGAAGATGTGGGCAGAGTGTTTAATGTCACTCGCGAACGGATTCGCCAGATCGAGGCAAAGGCACTGCGCAAATTACGCCATCCGAGCCGCAGCAAGCAGCTGCGTGATTTCGTTGAGGATTAAAAGGAGAGGCAGCCATGGCAGAAAGAAACTATACTCCCGAAGAAGTCACAAAGATTAAAGACAGAATTCTGGAAGCTTTGGAAATGGTTATCGACCCGGAACTGGGCATTGATATTGTCAATCTAGGACTTATCTATGATATCCGTTTTGAGGATTCAGGCCATACCGAAATTGATATGACTCTGACAACGATGGGCTGTCCTTTGGCAGATTTGCTGACTGACCAAATTTATGATGTTTTAAAAGATGTGCCTGAGGTTCTTGATGTTGATGTTAAGCTAGTTTGGTCGCCGGCCTGGTCGGTAGATAAAATGAGCCGCTATGCACGGATTGCTTTGGGCATTCGCTGATCAGCTGCACAAAAATTTTAAAACAAGGGTCTGAAAGAAGCGTCAGTAAGGCTGACCTAGCTGAAAAAGGCTGATAGAGTCAGCGCTTTTTCTGCCGCTGCCGCGGTAAAGAGAATATTACTTTTTCACAGATCTTCAGGCCCTGTGTCGGAAGAATTGCTGTCTTTTTAGGCAATACATTTTTAATGAAACACGGGCTAAAATCCTAGTAAAAAAGATAAACGTCCTTGTGTCTTAGCGACACAGCATCGGTTTCCTATTTTTATACGGATTTCTTCACGCCCTTTGTATCTTAATTAAAGGAGAATACGAATGATTTTAATCACAGGAAGCAATGGTCAATTGGGAACGGAATTACGCCATCTGCTTGACGAACGTAATGAAGAGTATGTAGCCGTAGATGTTGCAGAAATGGACATTACGAATGCGGAAAAAGTAGATGAGGTTTTTTCACAAGTACAGCCCAGTCTGGTTTATCACTGCGCAGCCTATACGGCTGTTGATGCAGCAGAGGACGAAGGAAAAGAGCTGGATTACGCTATCAATGTGACAGGAACTGAAAACATTGCCAAGGCCTGTGAAAAATATGGTTCAACTCTGGTTTATATCTCCACGGACTACGTCTTTGACGGTCAAAAGCCTGTCGGACAAGAATGGGAAGTTGACGATCAGCCGGATCCAAAAACGGAGTACGGCCGCACCAAGCGTCTGGGCGAAGAAGCTGTGGAAAAATACGTCAGCAACTTCTATATTATCCGTACTGCTTGGGTCTTTGGAAATTATGGGAAAAACTTTGTCTTTACCATGCAAAACTTAGCTAAGACCCATGATACACTGACTGTTGTCAACGATCAGCACGGCCGTCCGACTTGGACCCGCACCTTAGCTGAATTTATGACCTATTTGGCTGAAAATCAAAAAGAATTTGGCTACTATCACCTTTCAAATGATGCAGCAGAAGATACCACCTGGTATGATTTTGCCCGTGAAATTCTGAAAGATACAGATGTTACGGTCAAACCTGTTGACTCCAGTCAATTCCCTGCCAAAGCTAAACGTCCTCTCAATTCAACCATGAGTCTGAAAAAAGCAAAAGCAACCGGTTTTGTCATCCCGACTTGGCAGGAAGCCCTGCAGGAATTTTACAGACAAGATGTGAAAAAATAGGATGAAAAAACGTCTTAATTAAATCTTTATAATATTGTAAATGGCAGCAGGCTTAAGCCTGCTGTTTCTTTTCGCAAAATTCTCTGAAATATGCTATAATAACATGTATTGTATTGTTAAAATGGGGGAATAGAGTTTGCGTCATGTATTCATCATCGGAAGTCGAGGATTGCCCGCGAAATACGGCGGCTTTGAGACTTTTGTAGAAGAATTAGTTAAAAACAGGCAGTCACAGGATCTGACTTACCATGTGGCCTGTCTCAGTGAAACTGACCACCATAAGCATTTTACTTATTTGAATGTTGATTGTTTTACCATTAAGGCACCTAAATTGGGACCTGCCAGAGTGATTGCCTATGATATGATGGCTATCAGCTACGCTTTAAAATTAATAAAGGCCCAAAATATTGCAGCCCCTATTTTTTATGTGTTAGGCAATACAATAGGTGCTTTCATGGCTCCCTTTGCTAAAAAGATTAAGAAGGCAGGCGGCCGATTTTACATCAATCCGGATGGTCTGGAGTGGCGCCGATCCAAATGGTCGCGTCCTGTGCAGTCTTATCTGAAATATGCTGAAAAGTGCATGACAAAGACGGCTGATCTGGTTATTTCAGATAATATCGGGATTGAAGATTATATCAAGCAGACCTACCCTTGGTCAAAAACGGCTTTTATTGCTTATGGAACTGATTTGACGCCATCCGGACTGGATGAAAAAGCGACTAAAGTTCAAGATTTCTATGAGCAATGGACACTCAAAAGCAAGGGTTACTATTTGATTGTTGGCCGTTTCGTGCCGGAAAACAACTATGAGACGGCTATCCGGGAATTTATGGCATCGGCAAGTAAGCGCGATCTCGTCATTATCTGCAACCATGAAGGAAATGCCTATTTTGAAGAATTGCAGCAAAAGACCGGCTTTAATAAGGATGCTCGTGTTAAATTTGTCGGAACGGTTTATGATCGTGCTCTGCTGACTTATATCCGTGAGCATGCTTTTGCTTATATTCATGGGCATGAAGTCGGCGGAACCAATCCTGGCTTGCTTGAAGCCTTGGCGCACACTGATCTGAATCTTGTCTTAGGTGTTGATTTTAATCGTTCAGTTGCGCGGGATGCTGCTTGTTATTGGACTAAAGACACAGGCAGTCTGGCGCATTTGATTGAGCAGGTTGACGGACAAACGGATTTTTCAGCATACGGTCAAAAGGCTAAGGACATCATTTGCAGCCATTATACCTGGGAAAAAATTGTAGGAGAGTACGAGGACTTGTTTTTGCATGAAAGTTAATATTGTAATGTCTGCCTACAATGGTCAGGAGTTTATCGCAGAGCAGATTAGAAGCATTCAGCAGCAGACCTTTAAGGATTGGAAACTGCTGATTCGCGATGATGGCTCAACTGATGAAACGCCTAAAATTATTGCAGACTTTGCGCAGCAGGATCCGCGTATTCATTTTATAAATGCTGCTGAACGTACGAACTACGGTGTGATTAAAAATTTTTATACGCTGGTTAAATATGAAAAGGCTGATTATTACTTTTTAAGCGACCAGGATGATATTTGGCTGCCTAATAAATTAGAACTGTCGCTGGCAGAAGCTCAAAAATATGACAGCAAGAAGCCTTTGATGGTTTATACTGATTTGAAGGTCGTTGATAAAAAGCTGCAGGTGCTGCATGAGAGCATGATCAAGACACAGTCTCACCATGCAAACAAAACATTGCTGCAGGAATTAACCGAAAATACAGTAACCGGCGGTACAGCCATGTTTAACCATGCCTTGGCTGAGAAATGGACCGTTTGCGAGGGTATTCTCATGCATGACTGGTACTTAGCATTGATTGCTGCCGCTTTGGGAGACTTGGTTTATTTGGACACTGCGACAGAACTCTACCGCCAGCATGAGAGTAATGTTTTGGGAGCGAGAACCTGGTCTAAGCGTTTTAAAAACTGGCTGCAGCCCCATAAGCTGCTCGCTAAGTATTGGTGGCTGATCTCGTCCAGCCAAAAACAAGCTGCTTATTTATTAGCTCTGGATTTGCCGCAGGAGAAGCACCAGCTGGTGACGGCCTATCTTACTTTGCTCAATCAGCCTTGGCTGCGCAGACGGCGTGCTCTTAAAACGTATGGTTTTGCTAAAAATCGAGCCTTTCATACCCTGATCTTTAAAACCTTAATTACAACAAAAATCGGCTATAGTCATTATCTAAAAAACGGCTATCAGCCATAGGAGAATATCATGGACTTACTTAGTAAGAAAAATCGAATCCTACTAAAAGAACTCATTAAAACAGATTTCAAGCTGCGCTATCAAGGCAGTGTTATCGGCTACCTTTGGTCGATTTTAAAACCGCTCTTGCTCTTTATGATCATGTATCTGGTTTTCATTCGCTTTCTGCGTTTGGGAGGAGACGTGCCTCACTTCCCTGTAGCGCTCTTGCTGGCTAATGTCGTCTGGTCCTTCTTTATGGAAGCCACCAGCATGGGAATGGTCTCTATCGTCACCCGCGGTGATTTGCTGCGCAAGCTGAACTTTTCAAAATCGATTATTGTCCTTTCAGCGGTGTGCGGAGCCTTGATTAACTTCGGCATCAATTTGATTGTTGTGCTGATTTTTGCCTTGGTCAACGGTGTTCATATCGGCTGGAATGCTGTCTTTTCCATCCCGCTCTTTTTCGAACTCTTCATCATGGCTTGGGGAGTAGCTCTTCTTTTGTCAACTCTCTATGTTAAATTTCGGGATATCGGTCAAATCTGGGAAGTTATTCTTCAAGCGGGTATGTATGCAACCCCGATTATTTATCCCTTGACCTTTATCACGAATCAGGGAGCCAAAGGAGTGCTGGCCGGTAAAATCATCATGCTCAATCCTCTGGCGCAGATGATTCAAGATCTGCGTTACCTCTTGATTGATAAGGCCAATCTGACCATCTGGCAGCTGATTAATCACTGGTGGTATTACGCTATTCCTTATGTACTGCCCTTTATTATTTTTGGCATAGGATTAGTCGTTTTCAATCGTAGTTCTAAGAGATTTGCGGAGATTCTATAATGACGAAAGACAATAATATTGCAGTAAAAGTTGACCATGTCAGCAAATATTTTAAGCTGCCTGTCGAATCAACAAACAGCCTGCGCACAACTTTGGTCAACCGATTTAAAGGTGTTAAAGGCTATAAGAAGCAGCACGTTCTGCGTGACATTAATTTTGAAGTTGAAAAAGGTGATTTCTTCGGAATTGTCGGCCGAAACGGCTCGGGCAAGTCCACACTGTTAAAAATCATTTCACAGATTTATGTACCTGAAAAAGGCTCGGTGACGATTGATGGGAAACTGGTTTCTTTCATTGAGCTGGGAGTCGGCTTTAATCCTGAGCTGACAGGCCGTGAGAATGTCTATATGAACGGCGCCATGCTGGGCTTTTCAACGGAAGAAGTAGATGCCATGTATGATGACATCGTGGAATTTGCTGAACTCAAAGAATTCATGAACCAAAAGCTTAAAAACTATTCCAGCGGGATGCAGGTTCGTCTGGCCTTTTCAGTTGCCATCAAGGCGCAGGGAGACATTCTGATTCTTGATGAGGTCTTGGCCGTCGGCGATGAAGCCTTCCAGCGTAAGTGTAATGACTACTTTATGGAAAGAAAAGAAAGCGGCAAGACAACTATCCTTGTAACCCACGATATGGCAGCAGTTAAAAAGTACTGCAACAAGGCTGTCTTAATTGATGATGGCTTGATTAAAGCTTACGGTGAGCCATTCAACGTTGCCAACCAATACAGTTTTGACAATACGGACAAGGTTGTTGATGACAATGGTGAGACGATTGAGGCTGACAGCGACAAAGAACAAATCACACACGTTGAAAATTTAGCGCTGAAGCTCTTGTCTGATAATCCGATGACGCCCAAAGATAAGATTAGGTTTGAAATTTCCTATGATGTGCTCAACGACGTTCCGACCTATATTGCCCTGTCACTGACAGATATAGACCGCAATATCTGGGTTTACAATGATAATTCCATGGATTATAAAACATCAGGTGCCGGCCATAAATCGGTCATCTATGAATGTGATATTGCCCATCTGAATGATATCAAATTAAAATTGGAAGTGACCGTTCGTGATGACGACAATCAGATGCTGGCTTTCTCTGATGCTAATCAGACACCGATTATTGTTGTTCACCGTGACGATATTGAGGCGGATGATCTTTCAGCCTTGGACTCGGCCAGCGGTCTTTATCAGCGCAATGGCCAGTGGCAATTTGGATAAGATAGGGAAGACGTATGAAGGTTTCCATTATTTGTACTAATTTTAATAAGGGAGATTGGATCGCGGAAGCTATGGACAGTTTTCTGGCTCAGCAGACAGATTTTCCTTTTGAAATTATTGTCGTTGACGATGCTTCAACCGATCAGTCACCGGATATTATGCGGCAGTATGGCGAGCGCTATTCTGATAAAATAAGGCTCTTTTTCAACGAGACTAATAAAGGGATTGCGAGAACCTGGATTGATATTTGTAAAGAAGCTAAGGGAGAGTACATTGCCAGATGTGACGGCGATGATTACTGGACGGATAAGCTAAAACTCCAAAAACAAGTCGAACTTTTAGAAGCATCTCCGGAGTCCAAATGGTCTAATACGGACTTTGATATGGTGGATTCAAAGGGTTCACTCATTCATGAAAATGTCTTGAAAAACGGCATTATTCCTTTCATGGATTCCTATGAAAAAATGCTTGCTTTAAAAGGCATGACCATGGCGTCCACCTGGCTTGTGGAAACGCAGCTGATGTTAGAGGTCAACAGTCAAATTGACAGCCATGCGGTTGATGACACCTTCAATATTCAGCTGGAATTGTTCCGCAGGACCAAATTAGCCTTTTTAGAGGATTCAACGACCGTTTACCGAATGGACGCTGAATCCGACTCCCGAACAAAAGATTCCGCCAAGATAGGACAGCGCTTTGACAAACTTTTAGCCACACAGCTGGAGTATATCGCGAAATACCCTGACAGTGACTATAAGAAGGTTTTAGAGTTTTTACTGCCTCAGCATAATGAATTTGAAAAAGCCTTAGCTCAAAAAGGTGAGAACAGCTGGCACAACCAGCAGATTACCATTTATCTGGATCGCGGCCGGGAAGAGGCTTTTTCAGAAGACGACTGTCTGCATTTTCCTTTGGACTATTCAGGAAGTCACCAGCTGGTACTTGCAGAAGATGTTCAAAAGATCCGTGTTGACCTGTCTGAAATACCAAGTTATTATCGCCGGGTTTCCTTGGTCAATACCCAATTTGGTACGGAATTGCTGCCGGCTTGGACCAATGCGAAAGTGATTGGCGAAGCTTACTATTTCACAGCTCCTGATCCTCAGATTATCTATGAGATTCCTGAGCAGAAGGGCAGAGAATTTCAGCTGACCTATGAGTGGTTCAATGCTGACAGGCCTGATCAGCCCGATTTTGTTGCTAATCATTTGGCGAAAGAGCTGGAGTCAGCGAGAACTGAATTAAAAGAATTACTGCCTTATAAATATCAGTACCAGCAAGCCGCCTCTGATAGGGATCACTATCACAAGCAGCTTAACGAAATGATTAATCGTTATAATGCGGTTATTTATTCCCGCCGCTGGCGTATTCCGACAAAAATTATCAATCTATTCAGGAGAAAGAAATGAAGCGTCTGCTTTTGTATGTCCATTTTAATAAATATAACCGCCTCAGCTCCCATGTCATCTATCAGCTGACACAGTTAAGACCGCTGTTCTCAAAAATTGTGTTTATCTCAAACAGCGAACTTGCTTCAGCGGACTTTGAACGGCTGAGAGAAGAGCATTTGATGGATCATTTTGTTCAGCGTCAAAATTCCGGTTTTGATTTTGCGGCATGGCGCGACGGTATGGCTTTTATCGGCTTTGATGAGCTAAAAACCTATGATTCCGTTACGACAATGAATGATACCTGCTTTGGTCCGCTTTGGGATATGGCGGCAGTCTATCAGAAATTTGAAGCAGACGAGGCCGTGGATTTCTGGGGATTGACCAATAACCGTGCAACCAAAGCCTTTCGTGAGCACATTCAAAGCTACTTTATTTCTTTCCAGAAGCCTGTTATCAACAGCAGTGCTTTCATAGAATTTTGGGAGAATGTCAGAGAGTACCAAGATGTTCAGGAGGTCATTGCTCACTATGAAACACAGGTGACAACCGTTCTTTTGGATGCTGGTTTCAGATACGGTGTGGTTTTTGACACACGTGAGGAAGATGCCAGCCAGCTCCTGCATGCTGACTTTTCTTACTATCACCCGACAGCTATTTTAAACCACAAGGTTCCTTTTATTAAGGTTAAGGCCATTGATGCCAATCAGTCTATAACACCTTATCTTTTGAATGACATTGAGAGAAGGTCATCTTACCCTATTGATCTCATCGTTTCTCACATGTCAGAAATTAATTATCCGGATTTCAGTTATCTGCTGGGTCATAAGTACATCAAAAGAAAACCCGTTGCTGACTTGAGCGCTCAAAAGATTGCCGTTCATCTTCATGTGTTTTACGTGGATTTGCTGGAAGAATTTTTGAGCAGTTTTACCCATTTTCATTTTGCCTATGATTTGTTCATCACAACAGATCAGGAAAGTAAAAAAGAAGAGATTGAGGACATCCTGCATCAGCACAGCGTTCAGGCGGAGCTCTTTGTGACAGGCAATATCGGCCGCGATGTGCTGCCCATGCTCAAATTAAAAACAGAGCTGTCTCAGTATGATTACGTCGGTCATTTTCATACCAAAAAATCCAAGGAAGCCGACTTCTGGGCAGGTGAATCTTGGCGCACGGAACTGATCAGCATGCTGATTAAACCGGCAGACACCATTCTTTCGGAGTTTGTCCGCAATCCTAAAATCGGTCTGGTTATTGCAGATATTCCGACTTTCTTTCGCTACAATAAGATTGTTACCGCTTGGAATGAGCACTTGATCGCACCGGAGATGAATGAACTGTGGCAGAAGATGGGAATGAGCAAGACTGTTGATTTTGAAACTTTTCAAACCTTTGTCATGAGTTATGGTACTTTTGTCTGGTTTAAATACGATGCTTTAAAGCCGCTTTTTGATTTAGATCTGACAGATAAAGACGTGCCTTCAGAACCTCTGCCGCAAAATTCCATCCTGCATGCGATTGAGCGGCTGTTAGTCTATATCGCTTGGAATGAGCACTACGACTTTAGAATCTCTAAGAATCCGGTTGATTTGACACCATTCATCGATAATAAACTGTTAAACGAACGCGGGAATTCAGCACCGAATACCTTTGTTGATTTTAACCATATGGGAGGAATAAAGGGAGCTTTTAAATATATCTTCATCGGACCGGCCAGGGCAGTCAAATATATTATCAAACGCTCTCTGCAAAAGATAAAATCATGAAAAACGATCTGAAAAATATTAATTGGTCTAAGATTATAAATTTCATAATATTGATAATTTTAACTTTTTTTATCAATTTTTATACTGTTAATCAAAGTATTTGGGAAGGAATAAAAGATTTAAATAAGATCTTTCAAGGTCATGAAAGTGTAGCAACAACCTTCTTTATATTATCTGTTTTAGGAATTTCTTTTTATCTAATTGGTCATTTAAGTTGGAAATTTATTTTAAAGCTTTTTAGTGGGTACTTTCTATATTTGCTTATTTCTTATTTTCTTATTATTACAAGAAATTTGAATAATAGAAATTTTGAAGTTTGGAATATAGTTGAAAATAACTTTTGGCAGTCTAATTTCCTACCAGTCATAATTTTTATGACTATAATAGCTTTTTTAGGAAAATTAATAGTGGAGAAACTTCTGCCAAAATTTAGAAAAAGCTCAACAATTTCTTTTGAGTTTTATAATAATAAATTTTTATTATCTATTATTTTTTCTTCAGTATTGTTAAATGATAAATTATCTATAACAACATTACATAAGCTATTTTTGACAAAATATGATGATTTATATAGTCAGTCAACATTAATCTTTTTTTTAACTATCTTTTATTCACTTTTGCTTTATCAAATATCAAAAGGATTAGAGGACTTTAAGAAAAAAGAGGCTACCTATTCACTTTGTATTTTGACGAGTTCATTATTTGCTATAATATTTAACTATACATTACAAATGGGAGTGGCTAAGCAAGGGGAGCTGATGGAAATGTATGTATTTCCAGCAGCGACTACTTTCCAAATAATAGTAATATTTGTCCTTTGTTTATTTGTTTACTCTCTACTAAATAATTACATCATTGCAACTGTTGTTAATATGACTTTCTGGATTATTGTTTCTATAGTGAATTTTTTAAAACAGGATATGCGTAATGAGCCGATGCTTCCATCAGATTTTGCATGGATTAAGCAGATTGATCTAATCATGCAATTTATTAATGTACAGATAGTATTTTATGCTCTTTTTATGTTACTATTAATAGTAGTGATTGGTTATTTTTGTTTTAAAAAAGAACTTTTTCATAATAGAATAATTAAAAAGAAACGATTTTGGTTATTAACAAACTTAATAATTGGGTTCTTTATTTTCTCAACTTTAAATGTTTTTGCTTCAGAAAAAAATAAGCAAATACCAACTGATATTCCTATTATTACCCAATTAAATAATAATTATAATGTTTTTTGGATGGGGACAACAACACATGCTAGTTATAGATCGTTGATGTTTGTATGGGTTAAACAATTGACTACTCCTGTGATGGAGATGCCAAAAGGTTATAGTAGAGAGAAAATTGATCATATTTATAAAAAATATGAAAGTCTCTCAAAAGACATAAATAAAGGAAGAGTTAATAATATTCAAGATCAGACAGTTATCTATGTTTTAAGTGAAAGCCTTTCGAATCCTAAAAGAATTGATGGGGTACAGCTATCAAAAAATATATTACCTAATATTGATTCATTAAAATCCACAAATACAAGTGGTTTGATGAAATCCGATGGTTACGGTGGCGGTACTGCAAATATGGAATTTCAAACATTGACCAGTTTACCTATGTATAACTTATCCCCTAGTATTTCAGCTCTCTTTACGGATGTTTTTCCTAAAATGCCTTATGTTCCTTCTATAAGTAATCTATATAAACCCAATAATAGATTGGTGATTCATTTAGGGGATGCACAAACTTATTCTCGAAAAAATGTTTATAAAAAATTGGGGTTTAATAAATTTATTGCTAGTAAAAATGGAGACGAAAATGTCAAAAATTTTGTTCGTAAAGGTCTCTTCCCCAGTGATGAATCAACTTATTCTACAGTATTAAATAATATAGGAAATGGAAATAAATTTATTTCAGTAATTACTTATCAAAACCATGTTCCTTGGAGCTATTCAGATCCTTCTGATGTTTATGGTAAAGGAAAAAACTTCTCTGACGATCAGAACAATCAATTATCAAATTATGCTAGATTGCTTAACAATACTGATAATTCTACATTAAATTTTTTAAATGAATTAAAAAAATTAAAACAAAAAATAACAGTTGTTTTTTATGGAGATCATTTGCCAAGTTTTTATCCTCAAAGTGCTTTTAAAAATAATCCGAATATTCAATATGAAACAGATTATTTCATTTGGAGTAACTACCCTACTAAGAAATTGACTTATCCGTTAGTTAATTCCAGTGATTTCTCGGCGGAATTGCTGAAGCAAACGTCTTCTAAAGTATCTCCTTATTATGCTCTATTAACAGAAGTTCTCGATAAATCAAGTGTTGATAAAGAAAAATTGACAAAAGAACAGCAAAAGACTGCAAAGGATTTGCAAATGGTTGAGTATGATTTAATCTCTGGTAGAAAGTATTTAAAAGATAAGTCTAGCTTTTTTAGAATACCTAGATGAAAGAGGTAAATTTTGAACAAGACAAAAAATATAATATGTAATAGTTACTTTGTTTTATTAGTTTATTCAGTTATTTTCACGGGAATTTCTTATATCTCAATTAATACTAATAGCCAAATATTTGATTACCCTTTTCATATGGCCAGAATATTAGGATTAGCTCAATCAATTAGCCATAATGATTTTTTGCCTAATCTAAACTTTTTGTATGGTTTTGGAGTTGGTTACCCTGTTCCGATGTTTTATGGAAATTGGCTTTTTTACATTCCAGCCTTGGTCTTTTTGAAAACAAAAGTTGCAACAATGGCTTTTACATCTTTCGCTTTTATTTTAGTTATTTTAACGACATGGGTATCCTATTATAGTTTATACCAGATAACGAAAAGTAAGCCCAAATCATTAGCATTTGCAATGGCAGTTTCTGCAAGCTATCCATTTTTTGGTTTTGGTATGACTGCGGTAGTATTTATGGTGCCATACTTGATTTTTTGTCTTTATAAGGTATTTTATTTAGACAAATTTAATCCAATTCCACTGGGAATTACAGTAGCATTGCTGGTTCAAACTCATATTATTTCAACCGTAGTCTTAGCTATAACATCATTTATTTTTGTCGTTATTAATTATAAAAAAATTACTAAAAAAGTGATTTTGTCTTTCTTCTTGTCCTTATTGATAGCTTTAGCTTTGTCAGCAGGGTTCATTTTACAGTATCTAGAGCAAAGTAAATCTCAGTTATTTTTTGTTTCGTGGATATTGAGAGACTTCCCTTTCCCAACGTCAGCATTAATGGTAGAAGATGATTTATTTGTAATTATCAAGAATTACATGTTTCCTATTTCTCTGATATTTTTACTGTTCCTGCTATTGATATTTAAGAAACTTACTCGATTCTCTAAACAACTTGTTGTTATCGTTATTGTAATTTTTACCATTTCATCGGGAATATTGCCATGGGAAGATATTTTAAAATATTCCTTTTTAGCGACATTGCAATATACTAGCAGGTTAACATATTTCTTGCCCATTTTAATTTTCATGGCAATAACTACATCATGTAAACAATCGACTGTATTGACTTTGGCTTGTATTCAAGTATTGTTTTATATCTTTTGGTTTCCAGTCAGGTTTACTCCAAATTCGGCAAATTATGCACAAAAATATGCTTTGACTACAACTAATATTAATGTAATGAGAGAACAAAATACCAAGGGGATTAATGCTTTTACTCATCCTTCTTTAACGACATACGATACTTCGGGAGATGAGTACTTTAATTTGAGTATTAATCACAATCATGTAAGAGATCACTCACTCAATAAATTTAACTTTGATAAAAACAATATTAGTATTTCAAATGTTAGAAACAGATATAATTCTCTAGAATTTAAATACCAAATAAAAGATAAAAATTCAAATAATGATATTATTTTACCTAGAATTTGGTATAAAGGTTATGTTGCAAAATACTCTGATGGAGCATCTGGAAGTAATCCAAAGATAATTAATAAGCGTTTATCTAAGAATGAAATAAAAAATTATAAGCGTTTACACAAACCTAAAACTAATACAAAAGCTTTATATGATGGCAGAGCTGTTATCAAAGTTAAAACCAGCGGTAAGGTTAAAATATTTTACCAAAAAACAAAAATGCAAATTATAGGTTTTACAATAGAATTTATGGGATGGTCTTCACTGCTTGGATACATTTTTATATCTTTTTTACGAAATAAGAGGGAAGAACTATGAAAAAATTATCAATAGTCATTCCTTGTTACAATGAGGAAAAAACAATATCTTCTTTTCTACAGGCTTGTCAAAGAGTCGAAGCTCAGATGGTTCATGAATTGTTATTTGATTATATTTTTATCAATGACGGTTCAAAAGATAAGACACTGGAAAAGTTAAGAGAAGTAGCGGAAACCTATAAAAATGTCCATTATTTTTCTTTCTCTAGAAATTTTGGAAAAGAAGCTGCTTTGCTGGCAGGCTTAGAAGCAGCAGATGGTGATTTTGTTACTGTGATGGATGCTGACCTTCAAGATCCACCAGAGCTTCTTGTAGAGATGTATCAAAATATTCAAAAGGGATATGATGTTGTGGGAACTCGTCGTGCTGATCGAACGGGAGAACCTATTATTCGATCCTTTTTTGCCAAGACTTTTTATTGGTTAATTAATAAAATTTCAAGTACTGAAATGGTTGATGGTGCGCGAGACTTTCGCTTAATGACACGTCAAGTTGTTGATAGTATCTTGGAATTGAATGAGGTTAATCGCTTTTCAAAGGGATTATTTGCTTGGGTTGGTTATGATGTTTATTACATTTCCTATGAGAATCGTGATCGAGTAGCTGGAGAAACGTCATGGAGTTTTTGGAGTTTGCTGCGCTATTCTATGGATGGTTTTATCAATTTCTCTGAAGCACCTTTGAATATAGCAACATGGACAGGATCCGTTTCTTTTATTGTTTCCATTTTCAGTATTTTATTTATCGTTTGTAGAAAACTTTTGTTTGGAGATGCTGTAACAGGCTGGGCCAGCCTCGTATCTATTATTCTTTTCATTGGTGGATTACAGTTATTGGCTTTGGGAATTATTGGGAAATATATCGCAAAGATTTTCCTAGAAACAAAAAAAAGACCTGTTTATATTATTAAAGAAAAGGGGTAACTCATCAATTAGCAAAAATCCCTTTCTTAATTGTAATATATAAACATTTCAATATAAAGAACTAGAAATAGTTCTTTTTTTGTGATGTTCAAAGCAATAAAAATTCTAGTTTTGAAATTTTCACTCCCCCTCAATTCCACCTTCTTTTTTCGAATAAGGTAAGTGAGAGAAAACGAGAGGGAGATGTTAGTGAAAAAGTTTAAAACAGTACTTTTAGCGACGAGTATTTTGGGCATGGCGGCTATGGCGGGTCATGCTGCGGCTGATACAAAAGAGGCTCAGGTAAGGATCAGCCATTACAATAAACAATTTGGCACGTTTGATGTTAAGGCCGATCAGGCACTGAATGGTAAGACAATCCAGTCTTTAGATGTTGCTATTTGGTCAGAAGAAGGAGGACAGGATGATATGCAGTGGTATTCAGCTTATAATACTGGCAGCGATCCTTTAGCAGTTCATTTTGATCCTGCCAATCATGCCAGCAAAGCTGGGGATTACGCTGTTCATGCTTATGTGACCTATACGGATGGCAGCAGGCATGGTGTGGATTTGGGAAAGCAAAGGCTAGCGCTGTCAGAACCTCAGTTGGCTTTGACTCAAAATGGTATTCAGATATTCTCTAAATTAAAACCAAGCGGGCAGGGAGAGCTGGTTTCTGCTGTTTGGTCTGATGAGGGAGGTCAAGATGATATTCGGTGGTATGGAGCTGATGCTGCTGGGTACGCTCTGGCTGATTATGACGGTCACAAGGGTTATGGGACTTATCATATTCATACCTATTTGAGGGAAGATGAGGAAATGCGGCCTGTTGCTGCTCAGACCTTGCAGCTTCTTAGGCCCAGTGCCAGCTACCAGCTGAACAAAGTGAAGGACACAAGCTATGAAGTTGTTATCAGCAATGTTCCTTTTTACATGACCTCCATTTATGTTCCTGTCTGGAGTGATAAAAACGATCAGGATGACATTCAGTGGTATCGGGCAGCAAGAGCAGCAGATGGTACTTTTAAGACGACGATCACTTTGAAAAACCATAACTTTGAGCTGGGCACTTACCAGCTTCACCTATATGGCAGCGGTCCTTTAGGAAATGAGCAGCTAGAAGGTCTGGCTTCGTCTGCCTTTAACGTTGATGCGATAGCGGCCTATGAGGATCCTCAAATAACGATCAACAATCATAATTTAAAAAAGGGTACTTTTGATGTCAATGTTATGGAGACTGCCGATTCTAAGGTAATCAAATCCATCAGCCTTGCTGTCTGGTCAGATGCGGATCAAGCTAATCTGCACTGGTATGAATCGGACCATCTGTCAAACGGACAGGTTTCCCTTACTGCTGATGTGAAAAAACATGGCAATAAGAGCGGCAGTTATAATGTTCACGCCTATATACATTACACAGATGGAACGACAGCCGGCCACATTTTGCCAAATCTGCAGCTCAATCAAGCTGAGCCTCTGCCCCTTGAGCCTTCTGCACCAAGAATTATAACCTATATCAGTGAGACCAACACCTATCCGGTCGGCCAGTGCACTTGGGGAGTGAAGGAACTGGCGCCTTGGGCACCCAATTGGCTGGGGAATGGCGGTCAGTGGGCAGCCTCTGCGCGTGCTAAAGGTTTCAGAACAGGAAATGAGGCACAGGTAGGTGCCATTGCCTGCTGGGATGATGGTGGTTACGGCCATGTTGCCTATGTGACGCATGTGGACAGCAATAATCGTATCCAAGTCAAAGAGGCAAACTATCAGAACCAGCAGTATATTGCCAACTTTCGCGGTTGGTTTGACCCGACTGCCGCTTACTGGGGACGTCTTACCTATATTTATCCGGACTAAGATAGGCAACACAAGCAACAATGCTGCCAAAAGCCGTACGCTGCAGAAATACAATTAGTTGAATCAGCAGCGAGATCATTAAAGGCAGACTGCTTATCTGAAAGCAGTCTGCCTTTAATGAGCAGGCTTATGACAGTCCGCAGGTGAGCTATCAGCTTTTTTAGTATCAAAAAATTGTCAGCTGATTTTTTTTGTGATACAGTAATTCTATTATGAAATCAAGGAGTTGTTTGTATGACAAAACAATATGATTATATTGTTATCGGCGGCGGTTCCGGAGGGATTGCCTCTGCCAACCGTGCTGCAATGCACGGTGCTAAAGTTGTTCTTTTTGAAGCTAAAGAAGTCGGCGGAACCTGTGTTAATGTTGGCTGTGTGCCTAAAAAGGTTATGTGGTACGGCGCGCAGGTTGCGGACACGATTAATACCTATGCATCTGACTACGGCTTTGATATAGGAGAAAAAGCTTTTGATTTTCAAGTGTTAAAGAAAAATCGTCAGGCTTATATTGACCGCATCCACGCCTCTTATGAACGTGGTTTTGACAATAACGGGGTTGACCGTGTCTACGACTATGCGACTTTTGTGGACAGTCACACGGTAGAAGCAGGAGGAGAACGCTATACGGCACCGCACATTTTAATTGCGACGGGCGGGCACGCGCTTCTTCCTGATGTTCCGGGCAAGGAATACGGCATTACTTCAGATGGCTTTTTTGAATTAGATGCCGTTCCTAAACGTACAGCTGTTGTTGGTGCCGGCTATATTGCTGTCGAATTAGCCGGTGTTCTCCATGCCTTAGGCAGTCAGACGCACCTCTTTGTTCGCCGTGACCGTCCCCTTCGAAAATTTGATAAGGAGATTGTTGAGACACTGGTTGACAGTATGAAAGAAGACGGCCCTGAACTGCATACTTTTTCTGTACCGAAAGAAGTCATTAAGAATGCTGATGATAGTTTGACTTTGGTTTTGGAAAATGGGGAAGAATATACTGTTGATACTTTGATTTGGGCAATTGGGCGCAAGGCAAATACCAAGGGCTTTAATTTAGAAGCAACAGGTGTTGCCCTCACTAAAAAAGGTTTTATTGCCACGGATGAATTTGAAAATACCAATGTTGAAGGGGTCTATGCACTGGGCGATGTCAATGGCAAGTTGGAGCTGACCCCTGTTGCAGTAGCTGCAGGCCGCCGTCTGTCAGAGCGTCTGTTCAACAATAAGCCTGAAGAAAAATTAGACTACACCAATGTGCCGACGGTTATTTTCAGTCACCCAGCTATCGGTTCAGTTGGGCTGTCAGAAGAAGCTGCCCTTACTAAATACGGCAAGAAGGAAGTAAAGATTTATCGATCAACCTTCACGTCCATGTACACAGCGATTACCAGCCATCGTCAAGCTTGCAAGATGAAACTGGTAACAGTTGGACCGGATGAAAAAGTTGTCGGTTTGCACGGCATTGGCTATGGTGTAGATGAGATGATCCAAGGCTTTGCTGTCGCAATTAAGATGGGAGCTACCAAGGCTGATTTTGACAATACAGTGGCCATTCATCCAACAGGAGCTGAAGAATTTGTCACCATGCGTTAAGAATTAAAAAACAAGGTTCAGCTGGACCTTGTTTTTTTAAGCAGATAATTCCTGACTTCTGAAATGAAATAGAGGGAGCCCGTTACGACAAAGAGGTCGTCAGACTTCTCAGCTTGTTTCAGCCAGGCACGGTAGTCTTGTATCTTGGGATAGCCGTCAGGGTAATCCTGCAGCGGCTGAGCTCCATAAAAAGAGAAAGTGGTCAGTGTAACATTAAAGGAGGCAAGGAGCTTCAGCATCTCTTCCAGCGGTTTTCTTTTCAGGCCGGCAAAGAGAATATGAATTGTTTTGTCAGGAAATTCGTCCTCGAGCAGCTGAATCAGCTTTTTAATGCTGTCTTCATTGTGAGCGCCGTCAAGCAGCAGATTGTCTGTAATCAATTCGCTCCGCCCCGGCCATAGGGCTGACTGAAGCCCAGTTCTTATGACAGCTGGCGTCATTTTGGGAAACTTTTGAGAAAGAATGAGGCTGGTCATGGCAGCCAGACTGGCATTGATTTTTTGATGGCGGCCCGGCATTTTCAAACGAATATCGGCAATAGCTGCCAGTTTACTGCTAAAATCAAATGTTTTGTCCTTCTCACTAATTGAAAAATCTTTTCCAAATTCATAAGCAGGACTTCGCATTTGCTGAGCAGTTTGGTAAAAGACAGGCTTGAGCTCATCTGGCATCGGTCCAAAGATGAGAGGCACTTTTTTGTCAAGTGCACCGAGTTTTTGCTGTGCAATTTCTGTCAAACTGTTGCCCAGTGTTTCGGTATGGTCTTTGCTGATAGAAGGACAGACAAGGGCTAAAGCCTTGAAAACATTGGTAGAGTCATGCAGTCCTCCGATGCCCGCTTCAATAATGGCTATATCGACTGGATTGATTTGTCCAAAATAAACAAACATCATGAAGGTAATGATTTCAAACTCCGTTGGCTGACCGAGTGAAGAAGTGCTTTGCAATTTTTCAATGACAGGCTTTACTCTTGCAGCTAAGCAAATGAGTTCGTCATCAGAAATAGGCTGTCCGTTAATCGCCATGCGTTCATTAAAACGGGTGATAAAAGGAGAAGTAAAGGTGCCTGTTTTATAGCCGGACTCAGTCAGTATATGCTGGAGGAAGCTGACGGTAGACCCCTTGCCGTTGGTGCCGACGATATGAACAGCAGCTAAGTTTTGTTGAGGATTGCCGCTATTTTCAAGAAGAAAGGCCATCCGTTTTAAATCAGGCCTGCGTCCATTGGCTTTGAAAGAGTGGATCCACTCCAGTGTTTGCTGATAGTTCATATCTTATCCTTTGATAGTTTTGATTCATTTTATTATATCATTATCTCTGATGAACAAGGTCAAAAGATGACAAAGCTTGGGCAAAATAAAAAGGCTGGAAACTGATATTTCCCGCCTTTTGAAATTATTGAGCAGCAGCATTGCTGTCGCTGTCGTCTGCGACTGTCGTTGCCTCTTGATTTTGAGCAGCAGAATTGTTGCTGTTGCCGGCAGCATTGCTGTCGTCTGCGACTGTCGTTGCCGCTTGATTTTGAGCAGCAGAATTGTTGCTGTTGCCGGCAGCGTTGCTGTCAGCAGCTTCGCCGGCCTGAGCACCATCAGCATTGCCGCTGTTGCCTGCATCTTGATTATCGACTTCTTTTTCTTTGATAATAGTGGTTTTAGAAGTCGTATCGTTTTTATCGCTGTTGGCATTGTTGCGGTAATTATTGATAGTAATCAAGGCTGTGATAATACCCAGAACCCCAGCGACAATAGCAACTGTCTTTTGAAGGGCTGAAAAGCCTGTTTTGATATGTTCGGTCGGGCGTCTGCGGTTTTGTTCTTTCAGTTTTTTATTGGGTTGTTGACGACGAGAATAATTGTTTGCCATGTTTCCTCCTTTTTTATAATATTATACGCTTTTTCCCTAAAAAAGCCATAAAAAAGTCGTTCTTATTTTCTAAAGAAGTATAGGGAAATATGATATAATGTAGCTATTGTATTTAAAAAGGTGATAATATGATTTATTTTGATAATTCAGCGACAACGCTTCCTTATCCGGAGGTTATTAAAACCTATGAGGAAGCAGCGGCTAAAGTTTTTGGAAATCCCTCCAGTCTGCACCGTTTGGGCAGTCAGGCAGCACGGATTTTACAAGCTTCCAGACAGCAGATTGCAGATCTTTTGGGCACGTCTGCTGAGGAGATTTTTTTCACGTCCGGCGGAACGGAAGGAGATAATTGGGTCATTAAAGGTGTCGCTTTTGAGAAAAAGCACTACGGCAAACACATTATCGTTTCTGATATTGAACACCCGGCCGTCAAAGAATCTGCCAAGTGGCTGCAAAGTCAGGGCTTTGAAGTTGATTTTGTTCCTGTTGATGCTAAGGGATTTGTTGATGTCAAGGCTTTGGCTGACTTGATCAGACCTGAGACAACGCTGATTTCTGTCATGGCCGTTAACAATGAGATCGGTTCTGTTCAGCCGATTGAGGCCATATCTAAGCTCTTGGCTGATAAGCCGACCATTTCTTTCCACGTGGATGCTGTTCAGGCTGTTGGCAAGGTGGCCAAAGAAGCTTATTTGACTGACCGTGTTGATTTTGCAACTTTTTCCGGTCATAAGTTTCATTCGGTACGCGGTGTAGGCTTTATTTATAAAAAAGCAGGCAAGCGGATTTCGCCTCTTTTAAATGGCGGCGGACAGGAAGCAGGCCTTAGGAGCACGACTGAAAACGTGGCTGGCATTGCGGCAACTGCCAAGGCTTTGAGAATGGTGCTTGATAAAGAAGCAGCAGCACAAAAAAAACTTCACGCAATCAAAGAGACCCTTGCAGACAGTTTGTCTGGCTATGATGATGTCATCCTTTTTTCAGGGAAGGAGCAATTTGCGCCTAGTATTCTGACTTTTGGTATTAAGGGTGTCCGCGGTGAAGTTCTGGTACATGCTTTTGAAGATCATGATATTTATGTATCGACAACCAGCGCCTGCTCATCGAAAGCGGGCAAACCTGCAGGTACCCTGATTTCGATGGGAATCCCTGCCAAATTGGCTCAGACCGCTGTTCGGATCAGTCTGGACGATGATAATGATATGAGCCAGGCTGAACAGTTTTTAACGATTTTTAAACACATTTACCAGCAAACCAGAAAAGTCCGGTAAAAGGTCTGTTTCAAAGCCTGCAAGGTTGGGGAAACAGAGATGCTGGATAAGCAGAGAAGATTTCTATAACTCAGGGTGACTAAGACTTTCTTCTTCCCCGGATATTTTTTAACTTTTGTATTTTTAGAAAGGAATTGAACACGACCCGAAAAGTTTGGAAATTCAGGCAGCGCTGCAGCAAAATCTCAGCTGTGCCAGAAGTGGTTTCCTTAATTTTGAGGGTCTTTGTAACTTTATATATGATGCAGTATTCAGAAATTATGGTACGTTACGGAGAGCTGTCTACCAAGGGCAAAAACCGTATGCGTTTCATCAATCAATTAAAACGAAATATGAAACATGTCTTATCGGTTTATCCGGAAGTCAGAGTAGCAGCAGACCGGGACCGTGCCCATGTGTATTTAAATGGAACGGACTATCATCTTGTGGCCGAATCGCTTAAACAGATTTTTGGTATTCAGGCGTTCTCTCCTTCTTACAAGGTTGAAAAGGATGTTGCTGTCTTGGAAAAAGCTGTGCAGGAAATCATGACCAGTCTTTACCGTGACGGACTAACCTTTAAGATTTCAAGTAAACGGAGTGATCATCAGTTTGAACTTGACAGCCGTGAGCTCAACCAAGTATTGGGCAGTGCTGTCTTTGAGGCTTTGCCGCAGATACAGGCTCAGATGAAAAATCCTGATATTACCCTCAAGGTTGAAATTCGCGAGGAGGCGGCTTACCTGTCTTATGAAAATATTAAGGGAGCCGGCGGCCTGCCTGTAGGTACTGCCGGTAAGGGCATGCTTATGCTGTCGGGAGGTATTGATTCACCGGTTGCGGGCTATCTGGCTTTGAAGCGCGGTGTTGATATTGAAGCTGTTCATTTTGCCAGTCCTCCCTACACCAGTCCGGGTGCTCTTAAAAAAGCTCATGATCTGACCCGTAAGCTGACTAAATTTGGCGGCAACATCCAATTTATCGAAGTCCCCTTTACGGAAATTCAGGAAGAAATTAAAGCCAAAGCACCGGAGGCTTATCTGATGACTCTGACACGGCGCTTTATGATGCGGATTACGGATCGTATCCGTGAGAAGCGGGAAGGATTGGTGATCATTAACGGAGAAAGTCTGGGTCAGGTTGCCAGCCAAACTCTGGAATCCATGCAGGCCATTAATGCGGTGACCGCGACGCCTGTTATCCGACCGGTTGTGACCATGGACAAGCTTGAGATTATCGATATTGCAGAAAAAATCGATACCTTTAATATTTCCATTCAGCCTTTTGAAGACTGCTGTACGATTTTTGCCCCTGATCGGCCAAAAACCAATCCAAAGATTAAAAATGTTGAACAATATGAATCCAGACTGGACGTTGATGGCTTGGTTGCGCGTGCAGTGGCCGGCATTAAGGTCACAGAAATAACACCCCAGACGCAAGAAACTGATGAAGTAGATGATTTGATTGCTGATTTATTGTAATCCTGTTTGGGCAGCAAGGCCGGAGTGCTCCGGCCTTTTTTATGTTCACTAAGGTGAATTATCCCATAGCAGCTTAAACGCTGCCGGTTTAACTAACCGTTTTGTGAACTGAATCTTGACATTTAAAAGAGCAGCAGTTTTAATCAAATGTAAGAGCAAGTTTTTCTTTTTTGGATTTTGTGGTCTCTTTATGAGGCAGAAAAAATTATGATATAATAAATAAAAACTGTTGCACCGTCGGTTTCTCTTGCTGGAGAGGTGATAAAGATGGAAAAGAAAAGGTTTATAAAGGATCGTAAAAAAGAAGAAACGCTTGTTTTGGCAGTCGGTTTCGGGCTTTTGCTGCTATTGCTTCTGATCTATCATTTTATGGACAAAGATAAAAATGAAGTGAGAAAGGGCACCGGTGATCAGGTTAAAACGGCCCGTGTTGTGGCAAATGGCGATATTCTCTATCATGATATCCTTTATACGAGTGCCCGAAAAAGTGACGGTTCTTACGATTTCAATCCCTACTTTGAATATGCTAAAGAGTGGATTTCTAAAGCAGACCTTGCCATTGGAGATTTTGAAGGAACTATCAGTGCGGACTTTCCTTTGGGCGGCTATCCTTTGTTTAATGCGCCGCCGGCTGCTGCCCAGTCCATGAAGGATACCGGATATGATGTTGTTGACTTGGCTCATAATCATATTCTTGATTCTCAGCTGTCAGGCGCTTTGAATACAGTAAAGACTTTTAATGACTTAGGGCTGGATACTATTGGCATTTACAAGAAAAATCGGGCTAAAGAGGGAATTCTGATTAAAACTGTCAATGGGATCAAAATAGCTATTTTGGGTTATGCTTACGGCTATAACGGTATGGAAGCCAACCTGACGAAAAAAGAGCGGGCAGCTCATCTTTCCAATCTCAATCAAAAGAAAATAAAGGCCGAACTGAAAGAAGCCGAAAAGAAAGCAGATGTCACCATTGTTATGCCGCAGATGGGAACGGAATATGCTCTTGAGCCGACGGGAGAGCAAAAGACACTTTACCATAAGATGGTTAAATGGGGAGCAGATGTTATTTTCGGAGGTCATCCGCATGTAGCAGAGCCGTCTGAAACCCTGAAAAAAGATGGAGAGAAGAAGTTCATTATCTATTCTATGGGCAATTTTATCTCTAACCAGTCCTATGAAAATCTGCAAAATTATTGGACAGAGCGCGGGCTGCTTATGGATGTTACGTTTGAGAAAAAAGCAGGTAAGACAGCTATCAAAACGGTTAAAGCCCACCCGACCATGGTCTGGTCTTGGGGAAAAGGCGAAGTCGGTGCTGAAGGCTATGAATATAAGGACTACCGAGTTTTGATTTTGGAAGATTTTATTAAGGGCGGTAAGTACCGGCATAAGCTGGATGATGCGATGAAGGCCAAAGCTGACACCGCCTATCGAGAAATGACGGATTTGGTGGACTTGAAATGGTAGCTCCTATTTCTATAAAACAAGCTGCCTAAAAATGCCTTATAATTTAGATTATTTGCTTGAAATGAAAAGATAAACATGTTACAATATAAAAGTTGACTAAATGCACATCCTGTGCAACCGCACGAACACCGTTCCAAGCAGTTTTATACTCACGGTGCAAGGCGAGTCTTCACATGAGGGAAACCTCAAACAATATTTTATAGGAGGTGCATAATGAGCACATACGCAATTATTAAAACTGGCGGAAAACAAGTTAAAGTTGAAGTGGGACAAACCATCTACGTTGAAAAGCTTGATGTTGAAGCTGGATCAGAAGTAACATTTAACGAAGTTGTTCTTGTCGGCGGCGACAAAACTGTTGTCGGTACTCCGATTGTTGAAGGAGCTACTGTTGTTGGTACTGCTGAAAAACAAGGTAAACAAAAGAAAGTTGTCACTTTCAAATACAAGCCTAAAAAAGGCAGCCATCGTAAACAAGGTCACCGTCAGCCTTATACAAAAGTTGTTATCAACGCTATCAACGCTTAATCTTTCTTTTTATGATTCAAGCAACCTTTATTCGTCATGATAATCTGCTGGAGAGTATCCAGCTGACCGGACATGCCGGCAGCGGCGAATATGGCTTTGATATTGTCTGTGCAGCTGTTTCAGCCCTAGCGATGAATTTTGTTAATTCACTTGAAGCTCTGACAGACTGTAAGGCCGCTTTAGATTTAAATGAAATTGATGGTGGTTACATGAAGATTGATCTTTCACATGTGACACACAAAAAAGATGAGAAAGTTCAGCTTTTGTTTGAAAGCTTTCTCTTAGGTATGACCAATTTGGCAGAAAATTCATCAGAATTTGTAGCTGTCAGGGTCATCGAAAATTAATTGAAAAGAGGATACAACATTATGTTAAAAATGAATCTTGCTAACTTGCAGCTTTTCGCCCACAAAAAAGGTGGCGGTTCTACATCTAACGGACGCGATTCAGAAAGCAAGCGCCTTGGTGCTAAAGCTGCTGACGGTCAAACTGTTTCAGGCGGCTCAATCCTTTACCGTCAACGCGGAACTCATATCCATCCGGGAGCTAATGTAGGCCGCGGCGGAGATGATACACTCTTTGCTAAGGTTGAAGGTGTGGTACGCTTTGAACGCAAAGGCCGCGATAAAAAACAAGTATCTGTTTACCCAATCGCAAAATAAATAAAAGAAAGCCTGCTTTTATGCAGGTTTTTTTGCGTTCTGCCCCTAAAGGTTACATGGGGTTGTTGAAGGTGGCAGCTTTAATAGGAGCTGAGAGTTATAATTTTTTTGACAAAGTCTGCTTTAGCAGGATTTGGACATGAGAGCAAAGAGGATTTCAGGGGAATCTTTCGTTTTTTATTTCTCAGTTTTTTGTTGCAATCGCTTTCAGCTTGTGATAGAATGTCAATATAAATGGATAATTGTATAACACTTCATGGAAGTTTGGTTAAATTCCAATACGGTCCCGCCACTGTAATCAGCGTTAGCTGGAGTCAGGTCTTTGAAGGTTATTACTATAATATTTGAACTTTTTCGCGGAAAAAGAAGTTTAAATAATGGTTTATTGTGCAATGATGCATGACTGTTTTAGTAATACAAAATTGAAGTCTTGATTTTAGAAGTGTTTTCAATAATTATTCAAAGGCGAAGTATTTTTTGATTACCTATAAATTAAGACTCACAATTTATGGCATAATGCTATGCTTTTAAATTGTGATTTTATTTTACAAAATTTTGGTTATAAGAAGGTGAAAGCTCATTGGAACAAAAAACACGTAAAGTCTTTGAATCAGTCCCTGGAAAGCAGGTCACTCTGGCACATATCATTTCTCATCCTGATGATAAATTATTTATAAAATTGGGATTAGGAGATAAAGCAGCTAATGCCATGGGAATTTTGACTATTACTCCAAGTGATGTTGCAGTTATTGCTGTTGATTTTGCTAAAAAAGAGGCAAATGTCAAAATAGGATTTGTTGATCGCTTCAGCGGCTCGGTCTGTGTTATTGGTGATGTGTCTGCTGTAGAATCCAGCATGACTAAAGTATTGACTGAACTTCAAACGTTGATGAGTTTTTCCGTTTGTAATATTACAAGGTCATAGATTAATGGCAAGAATAATGATGTTAGGGCCGATTGGCCATGGGAAAACGACTTTAATTCAAAGACTAACTGAAGAAAAGCTGGTTTATAACAAAACTCAGGATGTTATTTATACTGATGATTTTATTGACACTCCAGGTGAGTTTGTCCAGCATAGGCATTTTAATATCGCATTACAGGTGACTTCACAGGATGCTTCTCTCCTGATATTTGTTTTGAATGCAACTGCAAAGGAGCAAGTTTATTCACCAAATTATGCACAAAGTTTCAATAAACCTGTTATTGGGGTTTTAACTTATATTGATATAGCATCAGAAGAAGAGCTCAAACATTCCCGCAAGCAATTGGAGCTTGCAGGTACCGAAAAAATATTTGAAGTGTCATCTGTAACAGGTGATGGTTTAGATGAATTAAGAAAGTATTTGAGCGAGGTGAAATGATGCAAATCTACACAAGAGTTGGCGATAAGGGATTCACAAAAGTTATTGGCGGTGAAAAATTAGCTAAAGATAGTACTAGGGTAACTGCTTATGGGGAACTGGATGAACTTAATTCTTTTTTAGGCTTTGCCATGAGTTTTTTGGATAATGACAGTCTATTTGACGAGTTGTTTACAGTTCAAAAGCTGATTTTTGACTGTGGCAGCGACCTAGCTGATCCTTCTATGAAAAGTCAAAGAATTACGCAGCATGAAGTTGAATGGCTGGAATCTAGGATAGATGATTATTCAATAATTCCTGATGAAGTGGAGTCCTTTATTTTACCTGGTGGTTCTCCTGCCGGCAGTGCTTTTCATGTTTGCCGTACAATAGCCCGAAGGGCTGAGAGAGCTGTTGTAGCTTTTCAGTGGACTAATGATATGTTCCCTGAAGATTTGAAATTTGTAAATCGTTTATCTGATTATTTTTATGCATTGGCTAGAGCGATTAACAAGTGGGATCATCAGATTGATACCTTATACGATCGCGGCGGCAAGGTGTTCCACAAAGAAATTACTAAAAATGATATTTTTGACAATTAAAGAAATTATAATGACAATGATGTCTGTAAAAACGCAATGAAGCGAAACTTTCCAATTGTAAGTAAGGATGGTTTCGCTTTTTTTACTTTATTTATGAGGAGGTTAAAGATGCAAGAAATTAATCTTGTTCCAAAGATTATTTTTGGAGATCATGCTTTGGACTATTTAAAGGAGATGGTCAATGAAAGAATTGTTATTATTACAGATCATTTTATTTCTTCTTTACCAAATTTTGCAGAGATTAAAGAAACTCTTGCTATAAATAATACTGTAACTGTTTTTCAAGATGTTGTTCCTGACCCACCGATTGAAAATATCATTGCAGGAATTAAAACTTTTGAAGAAACTGTTCCGACAGTAATTATAGCAATAGGTGGCGGCTCAGCGATTGACGCGGCCAAAGGGATTGTTTATTTTGCTTGTAAGGTGAATACCCAGATTGATAGAAGCTCTATCTATTTTGTGGTTATTCCAACAACGAGCGGAACAGGATCAGAAGTAACAGATTTTGCTGTTATTACTGATAAAGACAAAGGTTTAAAGTATCCATTGGTAGAAGATGATCTTTTGCCTGATGCGGCTTTGCTTGAGACTGATTTAGTAATGGAGCTGCCGCCAGCTGTTACAGCAGATACTGGTATTGATGTTTTAACGCATGCCATTGAAGCATATGTTTCTACGAATGCCTCACCTTTTTCTGATGCTTTAGCTGAAAAAGCTATCAGATTGGTTTTCGAAAATTTGCCTAAAGCCTATGCAGCAGGAAAAAAGGATCGGGCAGCGAGAGAAAAGATGCATCAGGCGTCAACAATTGCAGGTCTGGCTTTTACGATGGCTTCACTGGGTATTAACCATAGCTTGGCGCATGCTATTGGTGGTACCTTTCACTTGGTGCATGGCAGAATTAATGGTGTTTTGTTAAAAAATGTCATTCTTTACAATGCAGGTCTTATAGACAGTCAGCGCTGTCCGGAAACAGACAGAGCTCTGAAAAGGTATAGCGAGATAGCCCAAATGATTGGTGTAACCGTTAAGAATCCTCAATTTGCAGTTCAGCAGTTAACCCAAAATATTCAGCGCTTACTAAAGCAATTGGAGATGCCGCAAACGTTCAGTGAATTTGGTATTGATGCATCGCAGTATGCAGAAGCAACAGCAGCTATTGCTCAGGCAGCACTAAAGGATCGCTGTACACCAACAAATCCTAGAAAACCGAATATTTCTGACTTAGAAATGTTATTAAAAAGGACTTATTAGATAATGACAGAAAAAGAGAGAATTATCCAAGAGTATGTGCCGGGAAAGCAAATGACTGTTATACATTTGATCGCTCACCCTGATTTGGAAGTTTATGAAAAATTAGGGATTGCCGGCTTTGAGGACTGTGCTGTTGGATTAGCTACAGTTACCCCTTGTGAAGCAGCGATCATTGCAGTTGATATTGCGATGAAAAGCGCAGAGGTTGAAATAGGTTTTTTAGATCGTTTTTCGGGTTCTTTAGCTATTGTCGGCAGTTACAGCTCTGTGAAATATGGTTTAGAAGCAATGCAATCGGTATTAAAAAATGATATGGGATTCGATACAGTGGAGTTGAGCATCTCATAAGCAATAATAAAGTGAAAGATTAAAAGCATATGGTATATAAAGTAGTAATAGCAGATGATGAAACAATTATGCGTTTAGATATTAGTGAAATGTTAACTAATGCAGGTTATGATGTTGTTGCTCAAGCTAAGGATGGGATTGAGGCAGTAAAACTGTGTGAAGATTATAATCCTGATTTGGTGATTATGGATGTGAAAATGCCCTTATTAGATGGTTTATCAGCTGCCAAAAAAATAATCAGCAGCAACTACGCTTTATCAGTTTTACTGTTGACAGCTTACAGCGATAAAGAATTAGTGAAAACAGCCAGCGAAATTGGCGCTCAAGGCTATGTAGTCAAACCAATTGATGAAAGATCCTTAATTCCGGCTGTTGAATTGGCAATTGCTAATGGACGGAATTATCAAGAATTAGATCAACAATTGGAAGAATTAAAAGGGAAATTAGAAGATCGTAAATATATTGATCGTGCCAAAGGATTGTTGATGTCTGAAAAGCAATTAACAGAAGATGAGGCTTACAAAACGTTACGAACAATAGCTATGGAAAAACGTTTAACCATGAGTGAACTTTCAAGAATACTAATTGGTGAATGAGATGGCATATACATATTTTGAAGAAATAAGAACTCTTTGTTTAAATCAGACAGATCTGACAGAACAGGATATTCGCTATTTAGAATTAGTTAGAGATTCCATTTTACAAGACTGCAGTAATGAAGATAAGGATGTTTTTATTGATGTTCGCGATCGGATTACAAGCGAGGGCTTGGTTGTATTTCATCGTCTCCCTTCTCAATGTTCTTCCAATTATAATCATACTGTTGTAGGTGAATTAGCTTTTCGCAAAGATGAGCCCGGTGTACTTAGGACTTTAGATACGGGGCGGCATTCGCTTGGTTTGTATGCACAGACTCAAGAAGGAAAATTTATTGAGCAGGAGGTCTCACCAATTCGTTCAAATGGACGTATTATTGGTGTTATTATTACAGAAAAAGATATCAGTTCGCAGATATTAGATACATTTGATTTGGGCAACTCCACCGACCATATTAATATGTTCAGCGGTGTGGTATCTGAGGTTAATTCTATTGATAATACGATTTTTGACTATTTACGAGAAGTTGTTTTGATCTTTGATAAGAATGGAACATTGATTCGCTGCAATCAAGCTGCGAAAAGAAAGTACAAGGAATTTGGCTATATTAATCGTCTTGAAAAGCTGCATTACAATAATGTCACCTTGGATTTCGATTCTTTTGACAGTGTGCAAAAAGAATTTTCTCAAACAGGAAAGACTTATCTAGAAAGAGTTGTCCATATTAATCAAAAAACTTACATCCAGAAAACTATTCGCTTAGTAGAAAACAATTTGTATGTCATGATATTGACGGAATTTGACAGACAGCTTTCAGATACAGTATCTAAGATTGAAAATCAAGAAATTCATCATCGTGTCAAAAATAGTTTGCAGTCTATTGTATCCATTTTGAGATTGCAGTCCCGAAGGGTTAAAAGTCAAGAGGCAAAAAAAGTTCTAAGCGAATCTATTAATAGAGTTATGGCGATTTCAGCCATACATGAATTGCTTTCAAAGCAAAAGAGCAACAAGGTTCAATTATCATTAGTTTTAGATCGAGTTATTAATCATTTAAAAAGAGCTTATATTGATGATGACAATATCATTTTAGAAACATTTTTGGATCATTCGCTTGTTTTAAACAGCGATACGGCTGTTACTATTGCACTGATTACAAATGAAATTATGCAAAATTCATTTGAACATGCTTTTGACCAAACAATTGATAAGCCTAAAATTACTGTTAGCTTAACTAAAGTCAATTCTCATATAGAATTGACAGTGTCGGATAATGGTGTGAGTTTTGATTATGATGCCATTGATGATGACAAGCTGGGAATTCAATTGATAAAGGCATTCACAGTAGATAAATTAAAGGGAGATTGCTCCTTTAGTTTCCCTGAAAAAGGAGGAACAGTGGTAAAGATAACATTTGATCAAACGATTTCCAATTAGGGAGGTATCAGATTGGCCGAAAGATTATTAAGTATTGGGATAGATATAGGCACCTCGACAACACAAATGATCTTATCAATCATTACTTTTGAAAATATGGCATCAAGCTTTACAGTTCCGCGTGTTGTCATTACTGATAAAGAGGTGATTTATAAAAGTGATATTATCATAACACCGATTGATGCTCAAAATCGCATTGATAGTTTAAAAATTCAAGAATTTATTGTTCGGGAATATAAAAAAGCTGATATTCACAAGGAAGATATTCAAACGGGCGCAGTTATCATTACTGGGGAATCAGCTAGAAAAGAGAATGCTAAGAATGTCGCAGATGCTCTTAGTGGCTTTGTCGGAGACTTTGTTGTAGCGACAGCAGGTCCTGATTTGGAAAGTATTATAGCTGGAAAAGGAAGCGGAGCTTACAGTTATAGCCTAGAGCATCATAATTTGGTTGCTAATTTAGATATTGGAGGGGGAACAACAAACATAGTCGTTTTCCGTGATGGCGATATTCTTGATACGGGATGCTTTGATATTGGCGGTCGTCAAATAAAAGTTGATGAAGAGGGGAAGGTTTCCTATATAGCTCCCAAGGTGAAAAAAATGATTGACAGTGAGGGACTGTCTTTGAAAGAAGGAGATGCTCCAAATTTAAATGAAATTTATGCTGTTATTGATATTTTTATCCAAGTACTGAGCAACGCTATAGGTCAAGGTAAAAAGAGTAAATATTACGATCTTTTAATAACAAATAAGGGACTTAGTTTAGACAATTATGACAAGATTACTCATATTTCTTTTTCAGGAGGAGTAGCAGACTGTATCAAAAATAATTTATCTCCTTACCAATATGGGGACATTGGCCCAATTTTTGGAAAAAGGCTAAAAGCATCATCGCTTTACCAGGATAATGACGTTATAAAAACTGCTGAGACAATTCGCGCGACTGTAGTTGGTGCAGGATCTCATACGATGGATATTTCCGGTAGTACAATAGCTTACGATAAAGATGCCATTCCATTGAAAAACTTGCCAGTAGTCAGCTTTTCAATAGCAGAGGCGAACGATCAGGAAAAATTGCCGGCACTGATTAAAGAAAAAATTTTATGGCACAATTCAGATGATCCACAAAACTGTGCATTAAGTTTTGTTGGCTATCAAAATCCAACCTATCAAAATATCATGAATCTTGGCGATGCGATTTATGAAGGCAGTCAGTTTCTTCGAGAGGAGGGTTTTCCAATTGTTGTTGTCGTAGAAAATGATATGGCTAAATCACTGGGACATTATTTAAAAGCAAAATTAAAGGAAGAAAATTACTTAATCTGTATTGACCGTGTTATTGCCGAAAACGGCGATTATATTGATATTGGAGAGCCGATTGCTAATGGAGAAGTTTTGCCGGTGGTAGTGAAAACATTGGTCTTTAGTTGATAACACCTTCAAATGATACAAATGTAAAAGGAGGATATTATGATTTTAAAAACAAGATTTGCAGGTGACACTTTTGAATTTCAATCAGTAAAGGAAGTGATGAATAAGGCAAATGAAGAACGATCAGGTGACAAACTAGCTGGTGTTTCTGCTGCTAATGCTCAGGAACGAATAGCTGCAAAATATGTTTTAAGCCATTTGACATTAAATGATATTTTCAATAATCCAGCTGTTCCTTATGAAAATGATGAAATTACGCGCATTATTATTGATCAGACTAACTTGACCATCTTTGACAAAATTAAAAACTGGACAGTAGCAGATTTACGTGAATGGCTGCTAGCGGATACGACAACTGGATATGATATTCATATGATCCGCAATGGATTGACTTCGGAGATGGTGGCTGCAGTCTGTAAGATTATGTCAAACTTGGATTTGATTTTAGCAGCAAGCAAAATGGTTATTGAAAAGACCTGTAAAACGACGGTCGGCCGTCCGGGCACCTTTAGTTCACGTCTGCAGCCTAATCATACAACAGATGATATTGATGGTATTATGGCTTCAACATTTGAAGGAATATCAATGGGAGCAGGTGATGCCCTTATAGGGCTGAATCCTGTAGACGATTCTTTGGAATCAGTAAAGCGTATTTTAAATCGTTTTAATGATTTTATTGAGGAATGGGAAGTGCCAACACAGCACTGTGTTCTTTCTCATGTGACTACTCAGATGAAGGCAATGGAGCAAGGAACACCGGTTGGCTTAGTTTTTCAAAGTATTGCTGGCTCTCAAAAGGGCAACGAAGCATTTGGGATTTCGGCATCCATGCTGGATGAGGCTTATGAGCTTGCCAAGAAAAAGTCAACGGCTCCCGGCCCTAATCTAATGTATTTTGAAACTGGACAGGGTTCTGAATTGTCATCTGATGCTAATCACGGAACGGATCAAGTAACGATGGAAGCACGTTGTTATGGTTTTGCCAAACGATATGATCCTTTCTTGGTGAATACTGTTGTAGGGTTTATTGGTCCAGAATATTTATATGATGCTAAACAGGTTATTCGTGCTGGTTTAGAAGATCATTTTATGGGTAAGCTAACAGGTATTTCAATGGGCTGTGATATCTGTTATACCAATCATATGAAAGCTGATCAAAATGATGCTGAAAATCTGACTGTTTTGCTGGCAACAGCAGGAGTCAATTATATTATGGGAATTCCAAATGGTGATGACATCATGCTGAACTATCAAACAACGGGCTACCATGAAGCAGCAGCCATTCGGCAATTATTAAATAAGCGTCCTATTAAAGAGTTTGAAGAATGGCTGGAAAAGCATGGATTTATGGAAAATGGAAAATTAACAGATAAGGCCGGTGATGGTTCTTACTTCTTAACTAAATAAAAATTGGGAGGTGAAAGTTGTGAATGACCAAGAATTAAAAGTCATGATTCAAACTATTCTTTCAGAAGTTATAGCAGAGAATAAGGGTGATATTAAGACAGACGAGACATTGAAAAAACAAAAAACAAGTTCTCTTTCTAAGACTGATGTCAGTGATGAGGAGCTGCCGGATATCTCAGCCATCCGAATTCAAGATCAGTATTTAGTTCCAACTCCCTTAAATAAGGAAGCTTTTGCAAAATTAAAGGCAAAAACACCGGCGCGTGTCGGGCTGTGGCGTACAGGAACACGTTATTTGACAGAACCAATGCTGCGTTTTCGTCTGGATCATGCAGCTGCCCAAGATGCTGTGTTCAGTGATGTTGATGAGTCCCTCATCCAAAAAATGAATTTTATTCCTGTCAAGACAATTTGCAAAGATAAGGATGAATATTTGACACGCCCGGATTTTGGCAGAAAATTTGATGATGAAAATGCAGAGATTATCCGCAGTACCATCAAATCAAATGCTAAAGTTGCTGTCATAGTTGGTGATGGTCTGAGTTCTGCAGCTATTGAGGCTAATATTGAGCAGGTATTGCCTTCATTAAAACAGGGATTGCAAAATCATAATTTAGAAATAGGAGACATTTTATTTATAAAATATTGTCGAGTTCCGGCAATGGATCAAATCGGAGATATCACCAATGCGGAGGTTATCTGTTTATTGGTTGGAGAACGTCCTGGATTAGCAACTGCAGAATCAATGAGTGCTTATATGGCTTACCGTCCTCATTCTGGTTTAGCAGAAGCAAAACGTACGGTTATTTCTAATATTCACAGTGGTGGAACTCCTGCTGTAGAAGCCGGAGCCTACATTGCTGATACAATACAGAAGATGTTGGATGCCAAGAAGTCTGGTGTTGATTTGTACTAAGAAAGGAGGTTACTTAATGATAGGAGAACGTTTAGGTGCTGAGGTGCTCAGTGTCCAAGTTATTTCTAATGCAGATGCAGGTTTGATAGAGGCATTAGATTTAAAAGAAAATCAAAAAAGTTTGGGTATTATTACTTCTGACTGTGACGATGTGACCTATGTAGCTTTAGATGAAGCCACCAAGGCAGCTGAAGTTGAAGTAGTTTATGGCAGAAGTATGTATGCTGGTGCTAATAATGCATCAACCAAATTAGCAGGTGAAGTAATAGGCATTTTGGCCGGACCAAGTCCTTCGGAAGTAAAGAGCGGTTTGGAAGCGGCAGTTCGTGTTATAGAGTCAGAAGCAAGCTTCTACAGTGCCAATGAAGATAACTCTATTCCTTATTTTGCTCACTGTATCTCAAGGAGCGGCAGTTATCTATCTGAAGCAGCAAATGTTTCAGTTGGACAGGCAATTGCTTATCTTATAGCCCCTCCTGCCGAGGCTATTGTAGCGCTTGATGCAGCTTTGAAGGTTGCTGAGGTCCGTTTAGGAATTTTTTATGGTCCCCCTTCAGAAACAAATTTTGCTGGGGCCCTACTAACAGGAACACAATCTGCTTGTAAAGCTGCCTGCGAAGCATTCGCAGAAGCAGTGACTGATGTAGCAAATGCTCCTATTAAATATTAAGTGGGTGATGACAAGTGGTAAAAAATGCTTTAGGGATGATTGAAGTCAGAGGATTGCTGGGGTCAATTGTAGCTGCTGATGTTGCCGTTAAGACTGCTGAGGTGCATATTGTGAATCAAAGTACGATAAAGGGCGGTTTGACAAGTGTGGAATTATTTGGTGATGTCGGAGCCATTAAGGAAGCGGTACAAAGTGCAAGGGAGTCGGTCAGTAAAATGAATTGCTATATTAGCTCAAATGTCATTGCCAATCTCGATCCTCAAGTTGAAAAGATGATATTGCAATCATTGTCTAAGTCTATTGAAAGAATGGATACTAACATTCAAAAAACTCCTGAAAATGTATCGATCAGTCAGGGAAACAGCATCAAATCAATTTATACTCAGTTTTTAAAAAGAATCAATCGTGAAAAGATTGAGCGGCTTGAGGACTTAAAAGTAACAGAACTGCGTTCCTTGGCCTATGCTTTAGAATTAGAATCCATAACAAAAAAAGAAATTAAGTTTGCTAATAAGCAAACCTTAGTGCAAAAATTAAGAGAAAAAGGAGTTGAATAATGTGCTTGATAAAGATTTAGCTTCTATTCAGGAAACACGCGATTTATTGCGAAAGGCAACTGCAGCTCAAAAAAAGCTATCCCAAATGAGTCAGGAACAAATTGACAGTATCTGCAAAGCTATTGCAAAAGCGGGTTTTGATAACCGTGAAGAGCTGGCAAAGATGGCTGTTGAAGAGACAGGATTTGGTAAGTGGCAAGATAAAGTAATCAAAAACGAGTTTGCTTCAAAAAGGGTCTTTGAAGCTATCAAAAATATGAAGACAGTAGGCGTTTTGCGAGAAGATAAAGAGCAGAAGCTTACAGAAATTGGAGTCCCAATAGGTGTCATTGCTGCCCTCATTCCTTCAACCAACCCTACCTCAACAGTTATTTATAAATCGCTAATTGCCCTCAAGGCAGGTAATGCCATTGTTTTTTCACCCCATCCAGCTGCAAAAAACTGTATTCACAAAACGGTTGATTTGATCCGTTCTGCAGCTGTTGAGGCTGGCTGTCCGGCTGATGCCATCAGTGTTCAGACTACTTTAACGATGTCCGGAACTGAAGAGCTGATGAAAAGCGACTTGACAAAATTAATTCTGGCAACAGGTGGTTCAGCCATGGTAAAGGCAGCATATTCTTCGGGAAGACCAGCAATCGGTGTTGGCCCTGGCAACGGTCCGGCTTATATTGAAACAAGTGCAGATATCGCAACCGCAGTAAAAAATATTATTGAATCAAAGACCTTTGATAATGGGACAATCTGTTCGTCTGAGCAGTCAATTATCACAGACAATAAAATTAAAGATCAAGTCATTGCAGAATTAAAGAAGCAAAAAGCATATTTTTTAGATAAAGAAGAGTCTGCAAGGCTGGCAAAATTTATTCTGCGTGATAACGGTACCATGAATCCTCAAATTGTTGGTAAAGATGTTGCTACTATTGCCAAATTAGCTAATTTGCATGTGCCGAATGATGCTACCGTTCTTATTGCTCCAGAAACCAGGGTAGGAAACAAAATACCTTATTCTCGTGAGAAACTAGGACCGATACTAGCCTTTTACACAGTTGATAATTGGCAGGATGCCTGCCGTTTGTGCTGTGAAATCTTGACGAATGAAGGAGCTGGACATACCATGACCATTCATTCACAAAATGATGATATTATTAAAGCTTTTGCTTTAGAAAAGCCAGTATCACGTTTGCTGGTTAATACGCTGGGAACTTTAGGCGGCATCGGTGCAACGACAAACTTGTTTCCAGCTTTGACGTTGGGCTGCGGAGCTGTTGGAGGAAGTTCAACTTCTGATAATATCAGTCCACTTAATTTAATTAATATTAAGCGTGTTGTTCAGGGTGTTCGCACGATGAAAGATATCCGCGGGGCAGCGGGAGAACAATCTTCAAATATAGCTGGAGAAGATCTTTCTAAGGAGCAGCTCATTAATTTATTAGTTGAAAGAGTTATCAATAAACTTAATACATAAATAGGAGGAAAAGATAATGAATAATGCACTAGGAATGATTGAAACCAAAGGTTTGGTAGCAGCTATTGAAGCTGCTGACGCAATGGTCAAGGCAGCCAATGT
>NZ_KE384084.1:0-392230 GCF_000423725.1 Streptococcus devriesei DSM 19639 | reverse complement strand
TTAAGGCAGCGACTGATGCGGGAGCCAATGCAGCCTCAGCTGTCGGTGAACTGATTTCAGTCCATGTAATCCCACGTCCGCATACAGAAGTAGACAGCATTTTGCCTAACTAAAATTAAGGATAAAGCAGACGGACAGTTTATGATAGTTTTTAAAAGAAAAGTCCTATTTCAAACTTATACAAGGAAATTTATTTATAAACGATGAAACAATCAATACTGTTTTCGTCTGCTTAATTTCGATAAAACCAGTATTTTGTAATATTTTAGAGGTAAAATCAAATGGACTTAAGTAACATTGATGCGATTACAACAGAAGTGATTGCAAGAGTAAAAAAACAAATGTTCCCTTCATTTGAAGTAGAGGCCTCAGGCCGGCATATACATTTATCTGAGAAAGATTTGACCTATTTACTAGGTGAGGATACTAAGCTGACACCAATTAAAAATCTATCACAGCCCGGCCAATTTGTATCACAGCTACGTTTAACAGTTTTAGGACCCAAAGGAGCTCTGCATAATGTTGCTGTTTTGGGACCTACACGATCTGAAACACAGGTTGAATTGTCATTGACTGATGCTCAAAAAATTGGCATCCATGCTCCTATTCGTCTCAGCGGAGATATCAATGGGACTCCGGGAATTACTATCATTAATGGTGACCGTGCTTTGACGATTGACCATGGAACAATTGCAGCTAGACGGCATATTCATGTTAAAACAGCTGATGCAAAGCTTCTAGGAGTAAAAGACCGAGAAATTGTACAAGTTAAAATGAATACAAAAAGGCCGCTTATTTTTGATGATGTTGTCATTCGAATAGACGATGCATTTTGTACAATGATGCATATTGACTATGATGAAGCCAATGCCTGTGGCTTTGAAAAGGGGACAAGAGCAACTATTGTGAGATGATGAAAAAATGGATATGAATCAATTAATTCAGCAAGTGACCGATAAGGTAATGGAGCGTTTGGCTCAAAAAACGCCAATATATTATATTATTGGCTCTCATTTAAATAAAATTGAATCTTACTTGTTGCAGCAAGGGATGACAGTAAAAAAAGAACTGCCGTCTTTGGATAAACTCACTTATGAACATTTTATCGTTGTAGAGATTAGCTCTGTCCAGTCGCTTATCCGTGTAGCCAATCTAATTGCAACCAATCAATTAGAAGATCTGATTGTTCAGGCTTTATTGGACGATCGACCTTTGTTTGTTAAATTAACAGCCGAAGCACCGATAAACAGTCATGTTATTGCAAAAATAAATGCAGCCAAAAAGAATCTTAATGACATGGGAGCTACTCTTATTAAAGGAAATGATTTGGATGATTATTTTTCGCCATTTAATAAGACAATTGCAGCTGCTTCACCTGCAGCCAAAACTAACGATATTAAAAAGCAGCTTATTTCATTGAAAATTTTAAAGGACAATTATCCAGTGGATGAGCTGACAACATTTGAACTTAGTCCTAATATGATACTGACAGCACTGGCCAGTGACTATCTTCGTGAGAAAAATATCCCAATTGTGAAGGAGTGAGGCAAATGTTTATTGGAAAAGTCGTTGGAAATTTATGGTCAACTAAAAAGGATGATAAATTAAATGGTAAAAGATTTTTAGTCATCCAAAAATTCACTAGTCAACAAACAGTTGCTGCAGATATTTTAGTAGCAGCAGATAAAGTCGGAGCAGGCATTGGCGAGACGGTTCTGGTGACAACAGGAACAAATGCGAAATACACATTTAATGATCAGAATCTGCCGATAGATATGGCTATTATCGGTATTATTGACTCGTTTGATATAACAGAATAATAGGTGAAATTATGGGAATTAATGAAATCGTTATTTGGATTATCACCATTTTTATGGTTTTAGGAGGTATTGATTACTGTCTGGGAAAGAAAATCGGACTGGGTGAAAAATTTGAGGAAGGTATCATGGCAATGGGGGCTTTGACTTTATCTATGGCAGGTATCATTGTCATTGCTCCTTTGCTGTCAAAATTACTAAGTCCAGTGATTGTGCCAATTTATAAATTGATTGGGGCAGATCCCAGTATGTTTGCCGGGACCATCTTAGCAAATGATATGGGTGGATATTTTTTAGCTAAGTCAATGGCAGCAAGTACAACTGTTGGCCAATTTTCAGGTGCTATATTAGGTGCTATGATGGGAGCGACTATTGTTTTCTCCATTCCGGTATCTTTAGGTATTATTAAAAAAGAAGATCAAGAATACTTAGCAATTGGGATTCTTTGCGGTTTGATGTCCATTCCTTTTGGTGCTTTTGTGGGCGGAGTTCTGCAGGGAATGAATCCTTTGTTGGTTATACAAAATTTAATTCCGATTATTATAGTGGCTATTTTAATAGCTTTGGGCTTATGGAAGGCTCCTCAAAAAATGATTTCAGGCTTTAAGGTATTTGGTCAAGGTGTTGTGATAGTAGCTGTTTTTGGTTTAGTTTTAGGCGGTTTTGAACTGTTGACTGGTGTTAAGGTCATAAAATCAGCTGAGAGCATCTCATCTGCTTTTGGAATCGTCGGAACAATCGCAATCACCTTAGCAGGTGCTTATGGATTAGTTTTTGCTATTAATAAATTTTTCCAAAAACCCCTGATGAAACTTGGAAATGTTTTAGGGATGAATGATGTTTCTGCAGCAGGACTAGTAGCCTCACTTGCTAATAATATAGCTATGTTTCAGACCATGAAGGATATGGATAAGCGCGGTAAAATTATTAATGTAGCTTTTGCAGTCTGTGCTTCCTTTACTTTTGGAGATCATCTTGGTTTTACAGCCGGTGTTGCACCTAAATTGGTTGTTCCAATGATTGTTAGTAAATTAATTGGAGGAATTGTGGGTATTGTGATCGCCTTAGCAGTTGTTAACAAGCAATTTCCAGAGAATGACTTGAAAGGAGGTTAATACATGGAAATAAATCAGTCTAAGATTGAAGCTCTAGTTCGAGAAGTTTTATCAGAAGTTATGGACGAACAAGATACTTTTAAAACTTCTGCAATGCATGGCGTTAAAAAAATAGCCCTGCCTTCTCTCCAAACTCGCCCTCAAGATCGTTTAGATACAGGTAAAGAAAAAGATATTGTCTATACGCGTGATTTGTTCACCTTAGAAGAAAGTCCAAGGCTTGGCTGCGGTCTGATGGAGATGGAACATACAAGTTTCGACTGGCATTTGACCTATGATGAAATAGACTATGTTATTGAAGGTCGGTTAACCATCATTATTGATGGTAAAAAAATTACTGCTGGACCTGGGGAAATTATTCTGATTCCAAAAGATAGCAAAATTCAATTCTCTGTTCCGGAGAAAGCACGTTTTATGTATGTTACCTATCCTGCTGATTGGGCGGGATAGGCAGATGTTTTAATAATTCTAATGGAACTTTTTTAAGGAGATTTCATCATGAAAAAATTACTGTTTAGTATATCTATGTTGTTGCTGAGTCTTGTTTTAATCGCTTGCAGTAATAATACTGGTAATTCCTCCTCGCAAAAAGCAAAAGAAGTAACTGTTCAAGTTATCATTAAACCTGATGGTAAAGAGGCCAAACGTAAGTCTGTAGCTATTGATAAAGGAGCTACCGTTATGAAAGCTCTGAAAAAAGCTTATAAAGTGGAAGAAAAAGATGGCTTTATCACGTCTATTGATGACAATAAACAGGATGAGACAAGAAAGCTTTATTGGATGTTTAAGGTCAATGACAAGGTTGCCTCAAAAGGAGCTGAGGAGATAAAGGTCAAAAAAGATGATAAAATTGAATTTTATCAGGAAGTGTATAAGTAAGAAGATGGGTCCGCAGCGAAAATGTCTAACAATTCAGATTGAAGAAAGCGTCTAAGATAGACAATTCTTCAATCTTTTTTGATACGACACTGCAGAAGCTACATCATCTGCTCTTAATTCAGAATTTTGATATGCAGGCGAACACTAACTGCCTGCTCAACAAAGATAATAAGCGAAAATCACGCGTAAAGTGTGATTTTTATTGTATAATAGAAACAGCAGTTAAAAAAAGAAAGTAGTATCATGAACATTCAGCAATTACGATATGTGGTGGCTATTGCTAACAGCGGGACCTTTCGCGAGGCAGCTGCCAAACTTTTTGTCAGTCAGCCCAGCCTGTCTGTAGCTGTCAAGGATTTGGAACAGGAGCTGGGTTTTAAAATTTTTACACGAACGACAACAGGGGCAGTTCTAACCAGTCAGGGGCTGACTTTTTATGAGAAGTCACTGGAAGTCGTTAAGAGTTTTGATTCCTTTGAGAAGCGCTATGCTAAGCCGGACAGTGATAAAAACCAGTTTTCGGTGGCCAGTCAGCACTATGATTTTCTGCCGCCTCTGCTGACAAGCTTTTCCAAGCAATATCCAGAATATAAAGACTTTCGGATTTTTGAAACGACAACGGCTCAGATTTTGGATGAAGTGTCTGAGGGTCACAGTGAAATCGGTATTATTTATATGAACCAGCAAAATCGTAAGGGTATTTTGCAGAAAATGGATAAGCTGGGTCTGGAATTTGTCGAAATGATTCCCTTTAAAACGCATATTTACCTGCGTCAAGACCATCCTCTGGCTCAAAAAGATCTTTTGACCATGGAAGATTTAGAAGGGCTTGAGACGGTTCGCTTCACTCAGGAAAAAGACGAATATCTTTATTATTCTGAAAATCTGGTTGATACCTCTGGCAGTTCCTTGATTTACAATGTTACTGACCGGGCAACTCTCAATGGGATTTTGGAGCGGACGGACGCCTATGCCACTGGCTCAGGATTTTTAGACAGCCGCAGTGTCAATGGCATTACAGTCATTCCTTTGGATGATAAGCTGGATAACCGCATGGTCTATGTCAGACGCAGCAGTACTGCCTTATCAACATGTGCCTTGAAGTTTATCAATGTTATGTTTAATTATTTTGAAACCTATAAGCCTTAAGGAGAACCTATGAGAAAAATAGTATTGCCTTTTATCGTTCTTCTTTTGATTGGGCTGGATCAGCTCAGCAAAGTTCTGGTTGTCAAGTTTATTGCCTTGGGTGAGCTCGTTAATGTGATTCCCAACGTGGTCAGTCTCACCTATTTGAAAAATACAGGAGCCGCCTTTTCTATTTTAGAAAACCAGCAGTGGTTCTTTACGATTATTACTGTACTTGTGCTGGGGGCAGCGGCTTACTACCTTATCAAATATATACAGTCTGACAATGTCTGGCTTTTGGCTGGTTTGATTTTGATTATTTCCGGCGGTATAGGCAATTTTATTGACCGCTTGCGGCTGGGCTATGTTGTGGATATGGTTCATCTTGATTTTGTTGATTTTGCAATATTTAATGCAGCGGATACGTATTTGAGTATCGGTGTGCTGCTTTTGATTGTTGCCCTATGGAGAGAAGAAAAAAATGGAGATACGCATTAAAGAAGCAGGTCCGCGCTTAGACAAGGCTCTGGCAGATTTGACAGAACTGTCGCGCAGTCAGGCCGGTGAACAGATTAAGGCTGGGCTTGTTCTGGTTAACGGCCAAGCTCAAAAAGCTAAATATGCGGTTAAAGCCGGAGACGTAGTTACTTATGAACTGCCGCAGGAAGAACTGCTGGACTGTCTGCCGCAGGACTTACCGCTTGATATTATCTATGAAGATGCTGATGTTGCGGTTGTCAATAAACCTCAGGGAATGGTGGTTCATCCTTCGGCAGGTCATCCTTCTGGAACGCTGGTTAATGCCTTGCTTTTTCATATCAAAGATTTGTCTGCCATTAACGGTGTAATAAGACCGGGTATTGTTCACCGCATTGATAAGGATACTTCGGGACTTTTGATGATCGCTAAAAATGACCAAGCCCATCAGTTTCTGGCGGATGAACTAAAAGAAAAGAAATCATTGCGCCAGTATTTAGCCATTGTTCACGGCAGTTTGCCAAATGACCGCGGTGTTATCGAGGCACCGATTGGCCGCAGCGACAAAGATCGCAAAAAGCAGGCTGTGACAGCAAAAGGCAAGCCTGCTGTAACACATTTTCAGGTTGTGGAACGTTTTGACGATTATACTTTGGTCAGACTGACTTTAGAGACCGGAAGAACCCATCAGATTCGCGTCCATATGGCCTATATCGGTCATCCGGTTGCCGGAGATCCGCTTTATGCTCCTAAGAAAACCCTCAAAGGACAGGGACAGTTTCTTCATGCGGAAACCCTGGCCTTTACTCATCCTGTCACAGGTCAATTAATGCGCTTTACTGCAGAAGTGCCGGCAGTTTTCCAAGAGACCTTAGATCAGCTGCGCCATCCTTAACATGAATTTAAACTAAAAAGCAGGAGCTATCAAGACCTGCTTTTTTGGTGACAATTTATTACAGTATATTTTTTTAGTTTTTGTTAAAATAGGGTCATGAAGACATCCAACCCTTTAAAAACAGAAACAAAACTGAAGTATGTTCGTATGGTTCTGCGCTTAGTTACCTGGCTGGTGCTTTTAGCGCTGATTCTCTTGACCGTTCATCTCTATAATAAAGGTTATCTGACAGACGTTCAAAAGCTGCGTTCTGTTATGAAGCGTTACGGCACTTGGAGTCCCTTGATTTTTATTTTGCTGCAGATTATCCAAGTGGCTATTCCTATTCTGCCGGGTGGTGTTTCTACCTTAGCCGGTGTTGTTATTTTTGGTCCTTTCTGGGGCTTTATCTGGAATTACATTGGTATTTGTACCGGTTCTGTTTTAGGATTTCATATTGCTAAACGGTTCGGCCGGCCTGTTTTGGAGGCCTTCTTTAGTCCCAAGCTGCTTGAAAGCTATGGGCATCGGACCAATTCAGACAGTAAATTTGCCAAATACTTTGCCTGGGCCATCTTTCTTCCGATTGCACCAGATGATTTGCTCTGTTATCTGGCCGGAACGACCAGCATGAGTTACCGACAGTTTATAACGATTATATTATTAGGAAAACCGGCAGCTATTCTTGCCTACAGTCTGGGCTTAATGACCATTTTGTCAAAATTATTCGGTCTTGGCTGAGCCATTCTTACCCATAGAAAAAACAGCTGACCCTTGAAAAATAAAAGTAGTATGTTATAATGAATGAAATGAATATTCCTTTAACACTGTCCCGTGAGGCAGGCAAGGAGCCGGTAAGAAAAAAGTGCAGGGAAAACTGTACTTATATTTCGTGAAATCTCCTTGTACAAGGAGATTTTTTCTTATTTTTTACAGAAAGGCATTCTATGAAAACAAAAGAAATTGTTGACGGTGTCACTATGAAGCGTGCTATTACGCGCATCACTTACGAAATTATTGAGCGCAATAAGAGCCTTGATAAGATTGTGCTGGCAGGTATTAAGACGCGCGGTGTTTTTATTGCCCGCCGTATTCAGGAGCGGCTCAAACAAATTGAAGGCATTGATGTGCCGCTCGGCCAGCTTGATATCAGACATTTCCGCGATGATATTAAAATTGAGGAAGATACAACTGATATGCCGGTTGACATTACAGATCGTGATGTGATTTTGGTCGATGATGTTCTCTATACAGGCCGCACTATCCGTGCTGCCATTGATAATCTTGTCAATCTCGGCCGCCCGTCTCGAGTGAGTCTGGCTGTCTTGGTAGACAGAGGACACCGAGAGCTTCCTATCCGTGCAGACTATGTTGGGAAAAACATTCCGACCAGCGGTTCAGAAGAAATTGTTGTGAATATGACAGAGATTGATGGCAAAGATAATGTTTTGCTGCTTGCTAAAGAAGATTAATCAAACCGAGTTCAGGTGTCCTGAGACATTTTGAATGTCCGGATGCAAAGCAAGCTCTTATGGAATTTCTCTCAGAAAAGGACAGGTTCTAATGATAGTTACTGATGGTGTTGTGTCGCTTAAGCATTTGGTCAGCATGGAGATTTTATCCAATGAAGAAGTGCTTGGCTTAATTAAAAGAGGATTGGCTTTCAAAGAGAAAAAGGTTCATTTTTCGCTGGACAGGCAGTACTTTGCGGCAAATTTGTTTTTTGAATCGTCAACGCGGACTCACAAATCTTTTGAAGTCGCAGAGAAAAAGCTGGGTCTGGACGTGATTGAATTTGATGCTAAGACCAGTTCTGTAAACAAGGGTGAGACTCTCTATGATACGATTTTGACGATGAGCGCTTTAGGTGTTGATATCTGTGTTGTCCGCCATTCGCAGGATGACTATTATAAGGAGCTGATTGACAGCCGGACAATCCAAACGTCTATTGTAAACGGCGGTGATGGTTCCGGTCAGCACCCCAGCCAATGTCTGCTGGATTTGATGACCATCTATGATGAATTTGGAAGCTTTGAAAACCTTAAGATTGCCATTGCAGGGGACATTACACATTCTCGTGTGGCTAAGTCCAATATGCAGATTCTCAAGCGCTTAGGAGCCCAGATTTATTTTTCCGGGCCTAAAGAGTGGTATTCTTCTGAGTTTGATGTTTACGGCAAATATGTTGCCATTGATGATATCATTGATCAGGTCGATGTTCTCATGCTGCTGCGCGTCCAGCACGAGCGCCATGACGGCAGCGAAAGCTTTTCTAAAGAGACTTACCATGAGCACTATGGCCTGACCAAAGCTCGCTATGATCGGCTGAAAAGCTCTACTATTATCATGCATCCGGCTCCGGTGAACCGCGATGTGGAAATTGCAGACAGCCTGGTGGAGGCACCTCAGTCGCGCATTGTCGCGCAGATGCAAAACGGTGTTTTTGTCAGAATGGCTATTTTGGAAGCGATCCTTAAAGGAAAGACCTAATCAGAGCTTGAAGCGTAACTGTAAAAAGACAAATGAAAATTTCAGTCAGCGTTTTTGCTGAACAGCCGCGAATGACTAAAGTGAGAACTTGCTGATCTTACTGAAAGGTAAATATATGAGAAAGAGACTTTTAATTTTAGAAGACGGAACCATTTTTGAAGGACAGGCTTTTGGTGCAGACCTTGATGTGACAGGAGAAATTGTTTTTAATACCGGCATGACAGGCTATCAGGAGTCTATTACGGACCAGTCTTATAACGGTCAGATTTTGACTTTCACCTATCCGCTGGTTGGCAATTATGGGGTTAACCGTGATGATTATGAGAGTATTACTCCGACCTGTAAGGGAGTGGTTGTTTCAGAAAATGCCCGTCTGGCCAGCAATTGGCGCAAGCAGATGACCTTGGATGAATTTCTACAGGCTAAAAATATTCCAGGTATTTCTGGTATTGATACCCGTGCTCTTACGAAAATTATCCGCCATCATGGGACGATGAAGGCTACTCTTACTAACGGAGGAGATGAGCTAAGCCATCTGCAGGATCAGCTGCGGGCGACTGTTCTTCCGACAAATAATATTGAGCAGGTATCAACCAAGGCGGCTTATCCAGCTCCGGGTATCGGCAAAAACATTGTTCTCGTTGACTTTGGTCTCAAGCATTCCATCTTGCGTGAGTTTTCAAAGCGCAGCTGCAATGTGACTGTTGTGCCTCATGATACAAGCGCTCAGGAAATTCTTAACCTGAATCCAGACGGTGTCATGCTGTCCAACGGTCCCGGCAATCCCCAGGATGTTCCGGAAGCCTTGGACATGATTCGGGGAATTCAGGGGAAGATTCCGATTTTTGGCATCTGTATGGGGCATCAGCTCTTTAGTTTGGCCAATGGCGCCACTACTTACAAGATGAAATTCGGGCATCGCGGCTTCAACCATGCAGTACGTGAAATTGCAACAGGGCGGATTGACTTTACCAGTCAGAACCACGGTTATGCTGTTGAACGTGAAAGTCTGCCGGAAGACTTAATCATCACGCATGAAGAAATTAATGATAAATCCATTGAAGGAGTGCGTCACCGCCGCTATCCGGCCTTTTCGGTTCAGTATCATCCGGACGCTGCACCGGGACCGCACGATGCCTCTTACCTCTTTGATGAATTTTTAGAAATGATTGATGCTTTTCAGCAAGGTGCCAAAAATTAAAAGGCGGCTAAGAAACCATGCTCCAAGTGAATTGAGAGATTTGCTGCCGGAGGCGCTTTTCACATCAAGAATGATTATTTAATGTTAACCAGAGAGCTAGCAAATAGGAGAAATAAATGCCAAAACGTACAGATATAAAGAAAATCATGGTTATCGGTTCCGGTCCGATTATTATCGGTCAGGCTGCTGAATTTGACTATGCCGGAACACAGGCCTGCCTTGCCCTTAAGGAGGAAGGCTACAGTGTCGTGCTTGTTAATTCTAATCCGGCCACTATTATGACTGATAAGGAAATCGCGGACAGTGTTTATATTGAGCCCATTACCATCGAATTTGTGACACGCATCCTGAGAAAAGAGCGGCCTGATGCTCTGCTGCCTACCCTGGGCGGACAGACAGGCCTCAATATGGCTATGGAACTGTCCAGAGCTGGTATTTTGGATGAACTGGGTGTTGAACTCTTAGGAACGAAGCTGTCTGCCATTGATCAAGCCGAAGACCGTGACCTCTTCAAGCAGCTGATGGAAGATTTAAAGCAGCCGATTCCTGAATCCGATATTGTCAACAGTGTTGAAGAAGCGGTAGCTTTTGCCAATGAAATCGGCTACCCTGTGATTGTCCGTCCGGCCTTTACCTTAGGCGGAACTGGCGGCGGTATGTGTGCCGATGAAACAGAACTTAGGGAAATTGCTGAGAATGGCCTAAAACTGTCACCGGTAACTCAGTGTTTGATTGAGCGTTCCATCGCCGGTTTTAAGGAAATCGAATACGAAGTCATGCGCGATGCGGCTGACAATGCTTTGGTAGTCTGTAACATGGAGAATTTCGATCCTGTCGGCATTCATACCGGAGATTCTATTGTTTTTGCACCGACACAGACACTGTCAGACATTGAAAATCAGATGCTGCGTGATGCCAGTCTCAGTATTATTCGTGCGCTGAAAATTGAAGGCGGCTGCAATGTTCAGCTGGCGCTTGACCCTAACAGCTTTAAATACTATGTCATTGAGGTTAATCCGCGTGTTTCCAGGTCATCAGCTTTAGCCTCCAAAGCGACCGGCTATCCTATTGCCAAACTGGCTGCGAAGATTGCTGTCGGTTTGACGCTTGATGAAATGATTAATCCGGTTACTGGCACGACCTATGCAATGTTTGAGCCCGCTCTTGACTACGTGGTGGCTAAAATTCCGCGTTTTCCATTTGATAAATTTGAACATGGGGAACGCCGTCTGGGAACACAGATGAAAGCAACCGGAGAAGTGATGGCAATCGGCCGCAATATTGAAGAGAGCCTTCTCAAAGCCTGCCGCTCACTTGAAATCGGTGTTTATCACAATGAAATTGCAGAGCTTGCTGAGGTAACAGATGATGCTCTGGTGGAAAAAATTGTTAAAGCTCAGGATGATCGGCTTTTCTATCTGTCTGAGGCTATTCGCCGGGGCTACACGATTGAAGAGCTGTCAGAACTGACTAAGATTGATCTTTTCTTCCTTGATAAACTGCTGCATATCTATGAAATTGAGCAAGCTTTGGCAAGCCATATCAAGGATCCTGATGTACTTAGGGAAGCTAAGGGCAATGGTTTTTCAGACCGCAAGATTGCGGATATCTGGAATATGCCAGCAGATGATGTGCGCCAGTTCCGTCTGGATCAGCGTATCGTACCTGTCTATAAAATGGTTGATACCTGCGCAGCTGAATTTGAGTCTGCGACGCCTTACTTTTATTCCACTTATGAGCTGGAAAATGAATCCATCAAATCGGACAAGGAATCCGTTCTGGTTTTGGGTTCGGGTCCTATTCGAATCGGTCAGGGTGTGGAGTTTGACTATGCTACCGTTCATTCGGTCAAAGCTATTCAGGCCGCAGGCTATGAAGCCATCATCATGAATTCCAATCCGGAAACAGTGTCCACGGACTTCTCAGTCTCAGACAAGCTCTATTTTGAACCCTTGACCTTTGAAGATGTTATGAATGTTCTCGAATTAGAGCAGCCAAAAGGTGTTATTGTTCAGTTTGGCGGACAGACGGCTATTAATTTAGCTGAGCCCCTGTCCAAAGCAGGTGTGACAATCTTGGGAACGCAGGTAGCAGACCTCGACCGTGCAGAAGACCGCGACCTTTTTGAGCAGGCCTTGAAAGATCTGAACATTCCTCAGCCGCCCGGCCAAACAGCAACCAACGAAGAAGAGGCTGTTGCCTCTGCCCGTAAGATCGGTTTTCCTGTCCTTGTACGCCCATCTTATGTTCTGGGCGGCCGTGCTATGGAAATCGTGGAAAACGAAGATGATTTACGTTCCTACATGCGGACAGCTGTTAAGGCCAGTCCTGACCATCCGGTTCTGGTTGATTCTTACCTAGTTGGCCGTGAGTGTGAAGTTGATGCTATTTCGGATGGCGAAAATGTCCTTATTCCGGGAATTATGGAACACATTGAGCGCGCCGGTGTCCATTCCGGGGATTCTATGGCTGTCTATCCGCCGCAGACGCTTTCAAAAGAAATTCAGAAGACAATTGCTGACTATACCAAACGCTTGGCTATCGGTCTTAACTGTATTGGAATGATGAATATCCAATTTGTCATTAAAGACGAAACAGTTTATGTTATCGAGGTCAATCCTCGTGCCAGCCGGACAGTGCCGTTCTTATCCAAAGTCACTGATATTCCGATGGCTCAGGTAGCGACTCAATTGATCTTAGGACGCACACTGCCTGAACTTGGTTATACAGACGGCCTCTATCCAGAAAGTCAAAATGTCCATGTTAAAGCACCCGTCTTTTCCTTTACCAAGCTAGCCAAGGTTGATAGTCTCCTAGGTCCTGAAATGAAGTCTACAGGTGAAGTAATGGGGACAGACTCAACTCTTGAAAAAGCTCTTTATAAAGCCTTTGAAGCTTCTTATTTCCACCTTCCGTCCTTTGGAAATGTCATTTTCACTATTGCTGATGATACAAAAGAAGAAGCTTTGGATTTGGCTCGCCGCTTTTCTAATATCGGTTACAGCATTCTTGCCACTAAAGGAACGGCTGACTTCTTTGCCGAACACGGTTTAGATGCTCAGGTTGTCGATAAACTCGGAGAAAATGACGCCAATGATATTCCGGCTTTTGTCCGAGCAGGCAAGGTTCAGGCCATTGTCAATACGGTTGGCAACAAGCGGACTTTTGATGAAGATGGAGCAGCTATTCGCAGCTCTGCCATTGAACACGGCATTCCGCTCTTTACGGCCTTAGATACAGCCGCTGCCATGGTGCAGGTGCTTGAAAGCCGCGGATTTATTACAAAAGCTTTATAAAGATACTGCCGTAAATAATCAGAATTTGTGCGAAAGAAGAGGTTTGGAATTTCCAGCCTCTTTTTGCAGATAGGGTCTTGACAGGTTCTTGTTAATGCTGTACACTTGTATTATAAAGTTAGAACAATAAGCTGCTTGTTGGGTCTACATGCAGCAATCTTACAGAAATGTAAGATTTTTTGGTGAAAGTGTAAGGCTTTTACGTTCACTTTACGGTATGATGAAAAGGAAAAAACAGGAGGGGAAGTTTATGCCAAAAAGAAAGGGAAAAATGACCAAAAAGAAAAAGGGATGGATCATCGTTGCCAGTTTTGCAGCTGTTGCCGTTTTGTTGGGATTGATCTGGGCGAGACTGCAGCAGTCCAGTCAAATAGATTCGCAAAACATTGGCTATCAGACGGTTAAGGTAAAAGAGGGTTCTATTGCCTCATCAACCTTGCTTTCAGGAAAAATTAAGCCCGAATCAGAACAGTATGTGTATTATGACAGCAGCAAGGGAAGCAATCCCAAAGTAGTGGTTGCTGCCGGAGATCAGGTGACTGCAGGACAGCAATTAGTACAGTATGATACAGGTGAGGCTCAAGCAGCCTATGATCAAGCGGTTAGAAACCTTAATAAGATCAACCGTCAGATTACTAATTATCAAACCTATGGCGTTGCACCATCAGCAGACAGCTCTGCTGACAGTGGTTCTGCTGCCGGTAATTCAGCAACAGATGAGGGAAATGCTGCCGGGGCACAAAGCAGCGGTTCAGCAAGCGGGATGACAGACAGCAGTGCGGCTGCTCTGACACCGACAAATTCTACCGCTTATGATCAACAGCTGCAGGATTTGTACGATGCTCAAGCCAATGCTCAAGATGAGGTCAACAAGGCTCAGACAGCTCTGAATAATACATCTGTCAACAGTGAAGTAACCGGAACAGTAGCAGAAGTTAACAATGACATTGACCCTTCCGGTAAGACCAGCAAAGCTTTGGTTCATGTAACCAGCGAAGGGAAGCTGCAGGTTAGAGGCACTCTGACAGAGTATGACTTGGCTAATATCAAGGTCGGACAAGCCATTAAAATTAAATCCAAAGTCTATGATGATAAGGAATGGGATGGAAAAATTTCCTACATTTCAAATTATCCCAGTCAGTCAGATCAAGATCAGTCTCAAGGATCCGGCAGCGGTTCATCTTCTGGTGCGGCTGCTTACGAATATAAGGCAGATATTACCAGTGATTTAGGTGATTTAAAACAAGGTTTCACGGTATCTGTAGAAGTCGTTAATGAAAATAAGAGCCTCATCATTCCTGCATCAGCACTGGTCAGCAAAAATGGGAAAAATTACGTTTGGGTTTATGACAAATCGAACTCTCGAGTTTTGAGAAAAGATGTTGCCGCAGGCAACGCCGATGCTAAGTCGCAGGAAATTTCTTCTGGTCTTAAGAAAGGCCAAGTGGTTATTTCCAATCCGGACAAGAGCTTAAAAGAAGGCAAGAAGATTGACAAACCTTCTGCTAAAGACGATAAGGCCGGCGAGAAGAGGTGAGCAGCATGAGTGATAAAAAAGAGCTCATCCATCTTGAGGGCATCACGAAAAGCTACCATAACGGCAATCAGGAATTACAAGTCTTAAAAGGTATAGATCTGGTTGTCAATGAAGGAGATTTTCTTGCCATTATGGGACCGTCCGGTTCCGGGAAATCAACGCTGATGAATATTATCGGGCTTTTAGACAGGGCAACAGACGGTTCGTATTCTTTGGCTGATGAGTCTATCGAAAAACTGAATCAAAATGAGCTGGCACGCCTTCGGAATGAAGAGATTGGCTTTGTCTTTCAGCAATTCTTTCTGCTGTCTAAGCTTAATGCGCAGGATAATGTTGAACTGCCTCTTATTTATGCTGGCGTATCAGCATCTAAGCGTCATCAGCTGGCACAGCAATTTTTAGAAAAAGTCGAATTGGCTGACAGGCGCAAGCATCTGCCATCAGAGCTTTCCGGCGGACAAAAGCAGCGTGTTGCCATCGCACGGGCTTTGGTCAATGATCCTTCTATCATTTTGGCAGATGAACCGACCGGTGCCCTGGATACCAAGACCAGCAACCAAATTCTGGAATTATTGAACCAGCTCAACCGCGAAGGAAAAACAATTATCATGGTAACCCATGAACCTGAGATTGCTGATTATGCTACTCGCAAGATTGTTATCCGTGACGGAGAAATTACTTTAGATACGACTGAAAGTGTCCGTATTGATTAAGGGAGGAAATTTATGCAAAATTGGAAATTTGCCCTTAGTTCAATTATGGGGCACAAGATGCGCTCTTTTCTGACGATGCTGGGCGTAATCATCGGAGTGACAGCTGTCTCTGTTATTATGGCCATGGGAACAGGAATGCGCCATTATATTACAGATCAAGCGACTAAATACCAGCACGATGTCGAAATTTACTATGCGTCAAATGATGAGGATGCGGTGGAGCAGTATTACAGCTCAGACCAATCGCAAAAAGATGCACCTAAAATTAAGGACGAGTGGCTGCAAACTATCGTAAAAGAAGTAGATGGTATTAGTAATTATTATGTGACTAACACAACTTCAAGTGATGTTCTCTATCAAAATAAAAAAGGGAAGCGGGTTACTCTGACCGGCGTCAGTCAAAACTATTTTGATGTCAAGGGTTATAAAGTCGTAGCCGGCCGTCAGCTCAATACCAGTGACTACACCAACTTTTCACGTTTTATCATGATTGATGAAATGCTGGCAGCTAAGCTGTTTTCCAGCCCTGACGATGCTCTAAATAGGATTATTGAAGTTGGGGATAAAAAATACCGTGTTGTCGGAGTTTACAAGGATCCGGATGCAGGTTCATCCATGTATAGCATGAATTCAGACGGCAATGCGATTTTAACCAACGGTCAGCTGGCTTCTGAATTTGGTGTCGATGACATCAGCAACATTTATGTTCATGTTCCTGATGCCAGTGTTTCTTCAAAAGTTGGAAAAGAAGCAGCGAAACGTTTGACCAAGCTTTCTAATGCATCTGATGGCCGCTATACGATGTTTGATATCAGTAAAGAGTTGGAAAGCGCTCAGTCGCAAATTACTGCTATTACAACCTTTATAGGTATTATCGGCGGAACATCGCTCTTAGTTGGGGGTATCGGTGTCATGAACATTATGCTGGTATCGGTAACAGAGCGTACTAGAGAAATCGGACTGCGTAAGGCCTTGGGAGCTACCCGCCGTAATATTTTGACACAGTTCTTGATTGAATCTATCGTACTGACCCTAATCGGAGGCTTCATAGGTTTGGTCTGCGCCTATGGTTTGACCAATGTTCTGGGAAATTCAGAAGGAATAGTCAATGCCATCGGCAAGCCTGTTATTTCACTCAATACTGTCTTGGTCAGCATTGCCTTTTCAGTCTTTATCGGCGCCGTCTTTGGTATTTTACCGGCCAATAAGGCAAGTAAACTGGATCCGATTGAAGCTCTGAGATATGAATAATAGTAAAAGGATTTGGAACAGCTGTTCCAAGTCTTTTGTAATTAGAAATGCATTGCAGCAGCTCTATTGTCAGAGGAAACCGCTGACTGATGTTATCAATGATGATGCTTTAAGGCTTAGGCTGCTTTAGGCAGCCTAAGAATACTATTTTGGATAGTGAAGGATATGCTGTTCTTGGTCTAATAAAGCAAAGGTCAAAAACAGTTATCTCTGTCAAGGAAAAAACTTGACAGAGATTTTTTTTCTGCTATAATAATTAATATAGTTCATAGCTGAGCTATGTTCAAAAAATAAAAAAAGAAAAGAGACTAGTCAAAAATGGCAGTAAAAATTCGTTTAACCCGTATGGGCTCTAAGAAAAAACCTTTCTATCGTATTAATGTTGCAGACTCACGCGCACCGCGCGATGGCCGCTTCATCGAAACTGTTGGAACTTACAACCCGCTTGTAGATGAAAATCAAGTGACTCTTAAAGAAGACCGTATTCTTGAATGGTTGGGTAATGGTGCACAGCCATCAGATACAGTTCGCAACATCCTTTCAAAAGCCGGAATCATGAAAAAATTCCACGAAGCTAAGTATTCAAAGAAATAAAGTAATTGCCTATGGACACGATTGAAAATCTGATTATCGCTATTGTGAAGCCTTTGATTTCACAGCCAGATAATTTTACTATAAAAATTGAAGATACACCTGAGTTTTTAGAGTATCATCTTGATTTAGATTCAAGTGATATTGGCCGAATTATCGGTAAAAAAGGTCGCACTATTACAGCGATAAGATCGATTGTCTATTCGGTTCCAACTCAAGGTAAAAAAGTTCGTCTTATTATTGATGAAAAGTAGTGGCTCAGGCCACTTTTCTTATTTTATCTCCGATAATAGCAAAGCTTATCAAAAAATAAAAGATAAAATTGCATTTTATCAGCAGCGGAAATAGAAGTTGTTTCTAGGGCGTTTGCAAAAAGAATCTTTTTTAAGTCTTGCTTGATAATTACTGCCATTTTCTGTAAATTTTTGCAGGCAGAAAAGGTCAGTGACTAAAAAACGTTAAAAGGACAGTTATGAATTATTTTAATGTCGGGAAAATTGTCAATACACAAGGGCTTCAGGGTGAGGTTCGTGTGCTGTCTGTGACTGATTTTGCCCAGGAGCGCTTTAAAAAGGGGGCTCGCTTGGCTTTATTTGATAAAAAGGGAAACTTTGTCACAGATTTGGAAGTAGCCAGCCATCGTAAGCACAAGAATTTTGATATTGTTAAATTCAAGGGTTTTTACCATATCAATGATGTCGAAAAATATCGCGATTATACGCTCAAAGTAGCTGAGGAAGATCTGACAGAACTGGACGAAGGGGAATTCTACTATCACGAGATCATCGGTCTTGATGTTTATGAAGATGATATGTTAATCGGTCAGATCAAGGAAATTCTGCAGCCCGGTGCTAACGATGTCTGGGTTATTAAGCGCAAAGGAAAACGTGACTTGCTGCTGCCGTACATCCCATCAGTTATTCTAAAGGTGGATCCTGCAAATAAGCGTGTTGATGTTCACGTGTTGGAAGGTCTGGACGATGAAAATTGATATTTTAACCCTTTTCCCGGAAATGTTTGCGCCGCTTGAGCATTCAATTGTGGGCAAAGCGCGTGAGAAGGGCATTATTGATATAAATTATCATAATTTTCGAGAAAATGCTGAAAAAGCGCGCCATGTGGATGATGAGCCCTATGGCGGAGGGCAGGGAATGCTTTTGCGGGCTCAGCCCATTTTTGATGCCATGGATGCACTTGAGCTTAATAAGCCGCGGGTTCTGCTTTTAGATCCGGCTGGGCGCCGTTTTGATCAAGGCTATGCCGAGGAATTGTCGCAAGAAGAAGAATTGGTCTTTATCTGCGGCCATTATGAGGGATATGACGAACGCATCAAAAGCTTAGTGACTGATGAAGTATCTCTGGGGGATTTTGTCCTGACAGGCGGTGAGCTGGCTGCTATGACCATTATTGATGCAACGGTTCGTCTGATTCCTGAGGTTATTGGTAAGGAAGCCAGCCATCAGGATGACAGCTTTTCGTCGGGACTTTTAGAATATCCGCAGTATACTCGTCCCTATGAGTATCGCGGAATGAAGGTGCCCGATGTTTTAATGAGCGGCCATCACGAAAACATTCGCCGCTGGCGCTTGGAGCAGAGCCTGAAAAAAACGTATGAAAAGCGGCCTGATTTGCTGGCCAATCGTGAATTGACTGATGAAGAAAAGCAGCTTTTAGAAAAGATAAAAGGGGCGGGATTTGAGTCCTAGCCTCTTCATTATTGTACTTGAAGCCAAAAAACCTGCAAGAATTTGGAAACAAGTCATAAAGAATATAGTCTTTTTTAAAAGTAGGTATCATTTTACGCGTTTTTGGCGGCAATTGTGCTATAATGGAACTAATTTTGTAGGAGGGAAAAATGACATCTGAAAAAGATATTTATGATATAACGGTTATCGGCGGCGGCCCCGTCGGTCTTTTTGCGGCCTTTTATGCTGGTTTGCGCGATGTGCGGGTTAAGATTATTGAAAGCTTGTCTGAACTGGGCGGCCAGCCTGCTGTCTTGTATCCGGAAAAAATTATTTACGATATTCCCGGTTTTCCCGCAGTTACGGGAGCCGATCTGGTAGACAGTCTCATTGAGCAGATAGGACGTTTTAAAGATAAAACCAGCATTTGCCTAAAAGAAGAAGTTAAGACGTTTGAAAAAGAAGGCGATATGTTTACCATTGAGACTAACAAAGGACAGCATTTTTCGAAAGCTATTATTATCGCTTGCGGAAACGGTGCTTTTGCGCCGCGGCAGCTTGGTCTGGAAAATGAAGATCGCTATGCCGATCATAATATAGTTTACAATGTTCATAAATTAGACCGATTTGCTGGTAAAAAAGTTGTCATCTGCGGCGGCGGCGATTCTGCTGTTGACTGGGCCAACGCCTTGGATAAAATTGCTGAGAGTGTTACTCTGGTACACCGCCGTGATGCCTTTCGTGCCCACGAACACAGTGTAGAAGTTTTGAAATCCTCCAATGTCAATATCGTGACACCTTATGTTCCTCTGGAACTTAAAGGAGACGGAGAAAAGGTTCAAAGCCTTGTTATTCAAAAAGTAAAATCAGATGAGACGCAGGAACTTATGCTTGATGATCTTATTGTCAGCTTTGGTTTCTCAACGTCCAACAAGAATCTTAAAAACTGGAATCTTGACCACAAACGCTCCAGCATTAATGTGTCGCCGGTTTTTCAAACCAGTCAGGAAGGTGTTTATGCTATTGGAGATGCTGCCCAGTATGATGGCAAGGTGGATTTGATTGCGACTGGTTTTGGTGAAGCTCCGACAGCAGTAAATCAGGCTATCCACTACATTTATCCTGAGCGTGATAACCGCGTAGTTCATTCAACGTCATTGATCAAATAACAGTCGGACGAAGACTGCCTTTCACGAAAAGGCAAACGGAAGCCGTTAACCGATCTAAACAGCTGTAAGCTTTCCTCATACGCCCGGATAACAGGGGGACAAGAGGAGCTTACAGCTCACAAAATAGTTTAGGTAAAAAAAGCTGATCTTTTGGATAGCACAGAAGGTCAGTTTTTTGCTTACTTTTATGATTTTTTGTTACTTTTTGAAAGAAATTGGGAGAAATTGCTTGACAGTTATTCTGTGGGAGTATATAATAACAAGTGTAAACGATTTCAACAGGAGGTGAGGTCATATCTTAAAATCTGAACGTAAGCAGATTATCATGGAAAAGCTGTCGCAGGAAAATTTTGTAACCTTGGAATTTCTTGTTAGTATTCTTGATACTTCTGAATCAACCGTTCGCAGAGATTTAGATGAATTAGCAAGTGAGAAGAAGCTTCACCGTGTTCATGGCGGAGCTGAAAAGAACCATCCCTTACAAGAGGAAGAAACGATTCTGCAAAAATCTATCAAAAACGTTCAAGCCAAGCAGGCCATTGTCCAAAAAGCAGCTGAAATGATTTCGGCCGGTGATGTCATCTTTATTGATGCCGGAACAACAACTGAACTGCTCTTAGACATGCTGCAGCAGGAAGGGCTGACTGTGGTGACAAATTCTATTCACCATGCAGCAAAATTGGTGGAAAAAGACATCAATACTCTGGTTATCGGCGGCTATGTCAAAAATTCAACAGATGCCAGTGTCGGTCAGTTTGCTATCAACCAGCTCAGTCAGCTGAATTTTGACAAGGCTTTTATCGGCATGAATGGTGTTGACTTGCATTTCTTGACAACTCCTGATACAGAAGAAGCAGCTATCAAAAAGACAGTTATTGACAATGCTCAGACGACCTATGCTTTAGTAGATGCTTCAAAAATGGGACAGACCTCATTTGTTAAAGTGGCTCGGCTGGAAACAGTGACGATTATCACTAATAAATCGGACAGCCGTATGTTAAAAGAAACGAAGAAAAAAACGAAGGTGATTGAAGTATGATTTATACTGTAACTCTCAATCCTTCAATTGATTTTATCGTCCGCATTGATACTGTAGAAATTGGCAGTGTCAATCGTATGGACAGTGATGATAAATTCGTCGGAGGAAAAGGGATTAATGTCAGCCGTATCTTGCAGCGCTTGGGACAGGATAATACTGCAACAGGATTCATTGGCGGTTTTACCGGCAGATTTGTTGAAGAAGGCTTGATTGCTGAAGGCATAAAAACTGATTTTGTTCATGTTGATCAGGACACACGAATCAATGTTAAAATCAAGGCTGATGAGGAAACCGAGATTAATGGAACAGGTCCGGTCATAAGCGAGGAGCAGGTAGAAGCCTTAGAAGCTGTTTTAAGCCGGCTTTCCGCAGAAGATACCGTGGTGTTTGCCGGAAGCGCTCCTACTAATCTGGGCAATCAAATCTACAAACGCTTGATTCCGCTTGTCAGACAGACAGGTGCACAAATCGTGTGTGATTTTGAGGGACAAACCTTGCTGGATGCTCTTGCTTATCAGCCTCTCTTGGTGAAACCTAACAATCATGAGCTGGAAGCCATTTTCAATGTCAGTCTGCAAGGATTGGATGACATTGAAAAGTATGCACGTGAAATTTTGGCCAAGGGAGCGCAAAATGTTATCATCTCGATGGCAGGTGACGGCGCTTTATTGGTAACACCAGATGCAGCTTATTTTGCTAAGCCAATCAAAGGACAAATCAAAAATTCTGTCGGTGCCGGGGATTCCATGGTTGCCGGCTTTACGGGCGAATTTGTCAAGACAGCCGACCCGGTAGAAGCTCTCAAATGGGGCGTTGCCTGCGGCACAGCAACAGCTTTTTCAGATGATTTAGCTAGTATTGAGTTAATAAAAGAAACTTACAAAAAAGTAGAGGTAGAAAAAAGATGAAAATTCAGGACTTACTGAACAAAGACGTGATGTTGCTTGATCTGCAGGCAACCACCAAGGAAGCCGTTATTGATGAAATGGTTTCAAAACTGACCGAAAAAGGTATTGTTACCGATTTTGATACCTTTAAAGCCGGTATCATGAACCGCGAAGCTCAGACTTCGACAGGCCTTGGTGATGGGATTGCCATGCCTCACAGCAAGAATGCAGCTGTTAAGGAAGCAACGGTTCTCTTTGCTAAGTCAAATAAGGGCGTTGATTATGAAGCGCTTGACGGTGCACCGGTTGATCTTTTCTTTATGATTGCTGCACCAGATGGTGCCAATGACACCCACTTAGCAGCCTTGGCTGAACTGTCTCAATATCTGTTAAAAGATGGATTTGCAGATAAATTGCGCCAAGTAAGCACTCCTGATGATGTTATTGCTCTCTTTAACCAAACAGAAGAAGAAAAGAAAGAAGAAGCACCGGCTGCACCAGCCGCTGACAATCAAGAGTTTATTGTTGCTGTAACAGCTTGTACAACCGGTATTGCTCACACTTATATGGCTGAAGAAGCCCTTAAAAAGCAAGCTGCTGAAATGGGTGTTGGGATTAAGGTCGAAACAAATGGTGCCTCTGGTATCGGCAATAAATTGACTGCTGATGACATTAAGCGTGCTAAGGGCGTTATCGTTGCTGCGGATAAGGCAGTTGAAATGGATCGTTTTGACGGTAAGCCTTTAATTTCTCGGCCAGTTGCAGAAGGTATTAAAAAGCCGGAAGAGTTAATCAATGCCATTCTTAATGACAAGGCTGATACTTATACAGCAGCTGACAGTCCTTCCGGCAGCAGCCAAGCTGCAGAAAGTGAAAAAGCCGGACTCGGCGGTGCTTTCTACAAGCACTTGATGAGCGGTGTTTCACAGATGCTGCCGTTTGTTATCGGAGGCGGTATCGCTATTGCCCTTGCTTTCTTGATTGATAATTTGATGGGAGTACCTAAGGATCAATTGTCTAACCTAGGTTCTTACCATGAAGTCGCATCACTTTTCAAGAATGTCGGTAATGCAGCTTTTGAATTTATGCTTCCAGTTTTAGCTGGTTATATTGCCTACTCTATTGCAGAAAAACCTGGTCTGGTTGCCGGTTTCGTTGCAGGATTTATTGCTAAATCCGGTCTGGCTTTCGGTAAAGTACCATTTGCCAGCGGCGGTAAAGAAAGCCTGGCTCTGGTAGGTATTCCTTCCGGTTTCTTAGGTGCTCTTGTCGGCGGTTTTCTTGCTGGTGGGGTTATCCTGCTTCTTAAGAAACTCTTGACTGGGCTTCCACGCTCACTTGAAGGGGTTAAATCGATTCTCCTTTATCCTTTGCTTGGTGTTTTGGTAACCGGCTTCCTGATGCTCTTTGTCAATATTCCAATGGCCAGCATCAATACAGCTTTGAATTCCTTCCTTGAAAACCTCTCAGGCAGCTCAGCTGTTTTGATGGGACTCTTAGTTGGCGGAATGATGGCTGTTGATATGGGCGGTCCTGTGAACAAAGCGGCTTACGTTTTTGGTACAGGTACGCTGGCTGCGACTGTTTCTTCAGGTGGTTCTGTAGTCATGGCATCTGTTATGGCTGGAGGTATGGTACCGCCGCTTGCAGTCTTTGTTGCGACATTGCTTTTCAAAGATAAATTTACGAAAGAAGAACGTGATTCTGGTTTGACTAACATTGTTATGGGATTGTCTTTCATCACTGAAGGTGCCATTCCATTCGGTGCAGCTGACCCTGCACGTGCCATTCCAAGTTTCATCGTTGGTTCAGCCCTTACAGGTGCTTTGGTTGGTCTGTCAGGTATTAAATTGATGGCCCCTCACGGCGGAATCTTCGTTATCGCTTTAACCAGCAATGCTTTGCTCTATCTGCTCTATATCCTTATTGGAGCTGTGGTTTCAGGTATCCTCTTTGGTATGCTGCGCAAGGCAAAATAAGAGCCTTAATTGCTCTGTCAAATTCTAAAAAGAATGAACCGGACTTTGTTCCGGTTTTTTCTATGGCAATCTAAAGTTTTTGGGCAGCAGCAGATTTGTGTTCTTTTTGTTATAGCTAATAACTATAACAGTCCCTTAATGTATAGTTTCAAACTATATAAAAGCATAAAAAGCTAGAAACCTATAAAGTATTGATTTGAAAGAGATTATTTAGTATGATTTTAATCAAAATAAAAAAATAGGGTATAGTTATGAGATGAAAGATCTAGGCAGATCTAACCTCAAAACTATAGGGGAGGGTTATATGACAAAAGTTTCTAGTTTAGGTTATCCGCGGTTAGGCGAAAATCGTGAGTGGAAAAAGCTGATTGAATCTTACTGGTCCAAGAAAATTAGCCAGCAAGAGCTGCTTGCAGGTGCAAAAGCACTGCGCAGAGATTTTTTGAAAAAGCAGTTAGCTGCAGGTTTAGACTTAATTCCGGTCGGTGATTTTTCGCTTTACGATCAGATTTTGGACTTATCTGTGCAGTTCAATATCATTCCTAAACGTTTTGCTAAAGAAGCAGCAGATATTGATTTATATTTTTCGATTGCTCGGGGCAACAAAGAAAATGTCGCTTCTTCGATGAAAAAATGGTTTAATACCAACTATCACTACATTGTTCCCGAGTGGACAAAACAGCGTCCCAAACTTAATAACAAGCGGCTTTTGGAGCTTTATTTGGAAGCAAGAGAGATCGTAGGGGACAAAGCTAAACCTGTCATCACAGGGCCAATCACCTATGTGGCACTCTCGTCAGGTGTTGAGGATTTTACTGCTGCTGTAAAAAGCCTCCTGCCGCTTTATAAACAAGTTTTCAAGGAATTGGCTGATGCGGGAGCTGTTTATATTCAGGTTGATGAACCTATCTTTGTGACTGATGAGGGGGCTGATTATCTGGAAGCAGCAAAGGCTGTTTACAGCTGTTTTGCTAAGGAGATTCCGCAGGTTAAGTTTATTTTCCAGACTTATTTTGAGGCTTTGATTGATGCTGAAAGCTTATCTCAGCTTCCTGTTGCTGCTTTCGGACTGGATTTTGTTCATGGTTTGGAAGAAAATCTTGCCGCTTTGACATCAGGACTTTTCAAAGATAAGGAAATCTTTGCGGGTGTGATTGACGGCCGTAATATCTGGAGTTCTGATTTTGTGAAGACTGCCGAACTCTTAAAGACAATCAAAGAAAATGCTGCTGAGGTAACTGTACAGCCTTCTTGTTCGCTTTTGCATGTGCCTGTTACTGCTAAAAATGAGACAGATTTGGAAGCTGTTTTGCTGAATGGTCTGGCCTTTGCTGACGAAAAATTGCAGGAAGTCAGACTGCTGGCAGAAAAACTGGACGGCCGAGAAACTCCCGCTTATCAAGAGCATATCGCTCATTTTGAAGCACTTCAGGCTGCCGATTTTAGAAATGTTGAATTGGAAAATGCGGAGCAAGCGGCAACTAAACGCGCCAGCGGTTTTGAAAAGAGGAGAGAGCTGCAGCAGAAAAAGCTACAGTTACCGCTTTTGCCAACGACAACAATCGGTTCTTTTCCGCAATCGCAGGAAATCAGACGGACACGCTTAGCTTGGAAACACAGAAACATCAGCGATGAAGAGTATCAGGACTTTATAAACAGTGAAATTAAACGCTGGATTGAGATTCAGGAAGATTTGGATCTTGATGTTTTAGTCCATGGCGAATTTGAGCGGGTTGATATGGTCGAATTCTTTGGTCAACAGCTGGCTGGCTTTGCTACGACGAAGCTTGGCTGGGTCCAATCTTACGGTTCTCGGGCTGTGAAACCACCTATTATTTACGGGGATGTGCAGCACATTAAACCCTTGACTGTCCGTGAAACGGTTTATGCGCAGAGTCTGACTGACCGGCCGGTCAAAGGTATGCTGACAGGCCCAATCACGATTACCAACTGGTCTTTTGAACGCACAGATATTCCGCGCAGACAGCTCTTTGATCAGATTGGTCTCGCTATCAAAGATGAAATCAAGCTTCTGGAAGATGCCGGTATTGCTATCATCCAAGTTGACGAAGCTGCCCTTCGTGAGGGACTGCCGCTGCGCAAGGCTAAACAAAAGGCCTATCTTGACGATGCCGTTCGTGCCTTTCACATCGCCACCTCTTCTGTAAAAGATGAAACGCAGATCCACACGCACATGTGTTATTCTAAATTTGATGAAATCATTGATTCTATCCGGGCTCTTGATGCGGATGTGATTTCCATTGAAACCAGCCGCAGTCATGGCGATATTATCGAATCCTTTGAGACAGCGGTCTATCCGCTGGGAATAGGCTTAGGCGTTTACGATATCCACTCTCCGCGCGTGCCGACTAAAGAAGAAGTTGTTGCCAATATTGAAAGACCTCTGCACAAACTGTCTCCTAAGCAGTTTTGGGTCAATCCTGACTGTGGGCTGAAAACCCGCCAAGAACCTGAAACGATTGCTGCTCTTAAAGTTTTAGTCGCAGCAACCAAGGAAGTTCGCAGAAAACTGGGAAATTAAGTTAAGGAGAGTGTCCATGTCCAAATTGCTAGATAAACTAAAAACCGATATTTTAGTAGCTGATGGTGCTATGGGAACCCTTCTTTATGCTGATGGTTTGGAATCCTGTCATGACTATTATAATATCAGCCACCCAGAACGTATTTCAGCCATTCATAAGGCCTATATTGATGCCGGTGCTGATATCATCCAGACCAATACTTATGGAGCAAAGCGCCACCGTCTTAAAACTTTTGGCTATGACAATGATGTTAAGCTAATCAATCAAAAAGCGGTTGAGATCGCTCGTCAGGCTGCCGGAGAAAGTGTCTTTGTTCTGGGAACGATAGGAGCTTCACGGGGGCTGAAACAGTGCGATCTTAATCTGGAAGACATTGTCGAAGAGACCGTTGAGCAGGCTCAGGCGCTTTTAGAAACCGGGCAGCTGGACGGTTTGCTGCTTGAAACTTATTATGACAGGGAAGAGTTAGAGGCTGTCGTGAAAGCGATAAGGCCGCTGACTGATTTGCCCTTGATAACCAATATGGCACTTCATGAAGCAGGCATCACAGAAGATGGCCGGCCCTTAGTGGAAGCCCTCAGTCATTTGGTAATGCTGGGTGCAGATATTGTCGGGCTGAACTGCCATCTGGGACCTTATCACATGATTCAGTCTTTTAAGCAGGTCCCCCTTTTTGCACAAAGCTATCTGTCTGCTTATCCTAATGCCAGCCTTTTAACATTTGCCAGTGACAATGAAAAAGGACAGTATCGCTTCAGCCAGAATGCTGACTATTTTGAATACTGTGCTCGGCTTTTTGTGGAAGAAGGCGTGCGCTTGATCGGCGGCTGCTGCGGGACAACACCAGACCATGTGAGGGCGATTAAACGCGGTATCCGGAATTTAAAGCCGGTCGAACGTAAGGTTATTACTCCTTTGATTACAGAGCAAGAGCTCATTGATGAAATCAGCAAAAAAGAAACGCTGGCAGATAAGGCAAAAAAAGAAGTCACGATCATTGCAGAGATTGACCCTCCTAAGACTTTAGCTATTGATAAATTTATTGAAGGAGTTAAAGCCTTGGATAAAAAGAATATTGCTGCTATCACTTTGGCAGATAATTCTCTGGCTAAAACCCGTATTTGCAATCTCAGTCTGGCATCTCTATTAAAAGATGATATGACAACACCCTTTTTACTTCATATTGCCTGCCGGGATCATAATATGATTGGCTTGCAGTCACGTCTTTTGGGAATGGATGTGCTGGGATTTGACCACGTTCTTGCGATTACGGGAGACCCTTCAAAAATTGGTGATTTTCCCGGAGCGACCAGTGTTTACGATGCCACCAGTTTTAAATTACTGTCTTTGATTAAGCAATTGAATCAAGGCAAAGGCTATAGCGGAGCCAGCTTAAAAAGGGCAACCCATTTTACAGCGGCAGCAGCTTTTAATCCCAATGTTCGTCAGCTCGAAAAAAGCAGCCGTCTGATTGAGCGTAAAATCAAAGCAGGAGCTGATTATTTTATTACACAGCCGATTTTTAATAAAGAAATCATCCAGCAGCTGGGCGATTTGACAAAGGCTTATGATCAGCCCTTTTTCATTGGCATTATGCCGATAACGTCTTATAACAATGCTGTTTTTCTGCACAACGAAGTTCCGGGAATCCATTTGCCGGAAGCCTTTCTGGAAAAACTAAAGGCTGTTAAGGACGACAAAGAGGCCTGTCAGGCAGTTGCACTGGCAGAAAGCAAGAAATTGATCGATCAGGCTTTAAACTACTTTAATGGAATCTATCTGATTACACCTTTTTTACGTTATGATTTGACCTTGGATTTAATTGATTATATTCAAAAACAGACAGCTGTTATCAAAAAGAGAGCCTAATCGCTCTTTTTTTGTTTGATGCAGGTCTGCTTAATTTTGTTTTCTTTGCTGCTGCTTTTGAGCTGGCTGCTGATGCATTTGAATAGAAATGCTATAATAGATTTAAACTGAAAAAAGTCAGCGGCAAATTTCCGGTATTTCTTAGAAAAGTAGATGACAGATGAAAAATTATGCAGCTTTTTATGAAAGTCTGACGGAACCAATCCGAACAAGACCTCAGCTTATCCGACTGATCAAATGGACAAATATTCTGATTACCAGACTAATGCCTGTTTTTTATTTGGCTTTGTTGGCTTATCTTTTTTGGTCTCAAAAAAAGATAGGGGTCTTGGCACCTTATATCATCATTCCGGGAATAGCTTTTGTTTTGCTGTCACTGGCAAGAAAGATACTTAACAGTCCCAGACCTTATGAGGCTTGGGCAATTCAGCCTTTGATTATAAAGAAGTCAAAGGGACAGTCTATGCCCAGCCGCCATGTTTTTTCGGCAACGGTTATCAGTGTCTGCATCCTGCACGAAAATCTTTTCTTGGGTCTGCTTTTGCTTTTGCTGTCTGCTTTACTGGCCCTGTGCCGAGTTTTAGGCGGTGTTCACTATCCCAAAGATGTTATTATCGGCTACCTCATTGGCCTTGCGGCTGGCAGTCTGCTGTTTTGGAGCTGACAGGTTTGATTATTCTGATTAAGGTTTAAGCAATAGCTGCGCTTCAAGCGGCTAAAAGAGCGGGACTGATAAAATCAATTTCTAAAGCAGAATTGATTTTGGTCCTGCTCTTTTTTTGTTACAATAGAAGCATGAAAAATTTTAATCAAGTCTATGCTAATCATGCTGAGCTGCCTTATTTTGCGCCGCAGTATCAGGAGGAGCTCCTAAAAAAGCCTGTCCCTAAACGAAATATGGTACGCACAGCAGAAGGTCTGCTGCCCGGCCATATTATCATGCTCTGGCGGATCAGCTTTGGCACCTATACCAATCAGTCTTCTCACCATAAGTATTTTTATACCAGCTATGGCATTGACGCTCAAAAAGAATTAGATTGGCTTCTTCAGGGAAACTATGTCAGGCTGAATACAGCTTTTGAGTCTCTCAAGCACTTGGCTATGCCAAAACTAAAAGAATTTTTACAGCTGCAGCATGTCAAGGGCCTGTCTAAAATGAAACGCCGCGATGTGGAGGAAGCTCTGGCCAAGGTTTATTCCAATGAGGAACTGGAAAGACTGTTTGACCTTCGAGGTTATCAAATCACAGACAAAGGAAAGGCTGTTTTGGAACGGTATCCGGACATCGTTGCTAAGCATCCGCAAAAGAAATTCTGATAAGGGATTTCTTTAATTTTGTTTTTAAGTGTGCTATAATGAAAAGTAATGTGAAACAAGGAGAAAACAATGGAAATTGTACGTCAAAAAGAGTTTGTCAACCAGTATCATTACGATGCCAGAAATTTAGAATGGGAGAAAGAAAACGGGACACCGGAAACAGATGTTGAGGTAACTTTCCAATTAGTTGAAAAAAATGAAGAACTGAACGAAACGACAGTTATAGCTGTCTTGCAGTTTATGATTGTGCGCGATGAGTTTGTGCTCAGCGGTGTCTTATCGCAAATGGTCAAAATCAAAGATCGCCTAATCAATCAGCCCAGTGAATTTTCACAGGAAGAAGTTGCGACTTTAGCGGCACCCCTTTTAGATATTTTGAAACGCATGACCTATGAAGTGACTGAAATTGCGCTGGATAGAGAAGGCGTTACACTGGAGTTCTAAAAGAGATGAAACTAGCTGTAATTACAGACTCATCGGTCTACCTTCCGGAAGACTTTGCGTCAAGCGGCAATCTTTTTATCCTTGACATTGAGATTGCAATTGAGGGGAAATCTTATGTTGAAGGCAAGAATCTGACCTTGGATGAGTTTTATGCCAAAATGGCAGCCTCCAAAGAGTTACCAAAGACCAGTCAGCCTAGCTTGGCCGATCTGGATGCATTGCTGACAAAGCTGGAAAAAGACGGCTATACTCATGTTATCGGTCTTTTCCTATCAAGCGGAATCTCAGGATTTCACCAAAATATTCAGTACCTGACTGAGGAATACGCCGGCTTGGACATCGCTTTTCCCGATACCAAAATCACCTCCAGCCCGATGGGATGGATGGTCATGGAAACCCTAAGATGGGGTGAAGAGGGTCTTTCTTTTGAGCAGATTTTAGCCAATCTGAAGGTTATGATTGAAAAGACCAATGCCTTCATTATGGTAGATGACCTCAATCATCTGGTTAAAGGCGGCCGCTTGTCAAACGGCTCGGCTCTTTTGGGCAATCTGCTGAGTATTAAGCCTATTTTGTATTTTACTGATGGCAGGATTGAGGTTTTTGAGAAGGTCAGAACTGAGAAAAAAGCGCTTAAGCGTCTGATTGCGATCTTAGATGATGTCACTGCAGACGGCGATTACATGGCTTATATTATCCATGCAAATGCCATAGACAAGGCCGCAGATTTACAGGAGCGTTTAAGAGCGCATGGCTATACAGACAATTTAGCTATTGTTCCTTTCGACGGCGTCATTGCCACCCATCTGGGAGAAGGAGCGCTTGCGCTTGGAGCTGTACCGATCGTTTAAGGAGAAGAAAAATGAGTATTAAAGTTATTGTTGCAGGTTTTAAGGGAAGAATGGGTTCAACAGCCGTAGATATGGTTAAAGGCGACAGTGAGCTCCAGTTGGCAGCTCTGCTCGATCCTTTTGCCAGCGAAAAAGATTTTGACGGTGTTCCTGTCTTCACGGATAAGGCCGACTTGGTTGGCTTTGATGCCGATGTCTGGGTGGACTTTACCATGCCTAAAGTCGCTTATGAGAACACCCGCTTTGCTTTGGAAAATGGTTTTTGCCCGGTCGTTGGTACAACTGGTTTTACCGAAAAACAGATTGCAGATTTAATAGCTCTGTCGGCGGATCAAAAACTAGGCGGCCTGATTGCGCCTAACTTTGCTATCGGAGCTATTTTACTGATGGAATTTGCAGCTAAAGCGTCTAAATATTTTCCGGATTTGGAAATCATTGAGCTGCACCATGATAAGAAAAAAGATGCTCCAAGCGGAACGGCTGTCAAAACAGCTGAACTCATCCGTGAAGCCCGTACCTATAAAAAACAAGGAGCTGAAGATGAAGAAGAGACACTGGCTGGTGCGCGCGGTGCCGAATTTGACGGTTTTAGAATCCACAGTGTCCGCCTGCCGGGACTTGTTGCCCACCAAGAAGTGATTTTTGGTGCACAGGGTGAGGGGCTGACTCTTCGCCATGACTCTTATGATCGTATTTCGTTCATGAGCGGTGTCAACCTAGGGATTAAAGAAGTGGTGAAACGAGGGCAGCTCGTTTACGGTTTGGAACATTTATTATGAGATTAAAACATCTGCCTTCTGAATTTCAGGAGGCTTTACCAGTATTAGAGAAAATTAAAGCGGCTGGTTTTGAAGCTTATTTTGTCGGCGGGAGTGTGCGCGATGCTTTGCTGGGCCGCCCCATTCACGATGTCGATATTGCCAGCAGCTCTTATCCGGCAGAAACTAAGAAAATTTTCCCGCGAACAGTAGATATTGGCATTGAGCACGGTACTGTATTAGTTTTAGAGAACGGTCATGAGTATGAAGTCACGACCTTTCGGACTGAGGATGTCTATGTGGATTACCGCAGACCCAGTCAGGTGTCTTTCGTGCGCTCTTTGGAAGAAGATTTGAAGCGCCGGGATTTTACCATCAATGCCTTTGCTCTCGATGAGCAGTCCAATGTTATTGATAAATTTAACGGCTTAGAAGATTTAAATCAGAAGCGTCTGCGGGCGGTCGGCAATGCTGCTGAGCGCTTTAATGAAGATGCTCTGCGGATTATGAGAGGCCTGCGATTTGCTGCCAATCTTGATTTTGACATTGAAGAAGAGACTTTTGCTGCCATGAAAGAACATGCGCCCTTATTGGAAAAAATTTCTGTAGAGCGCTCTTTTATTGAGTTTGACAAGCTGCTGCAGGCTCCTTTTTGGCGCAAGGGGATTGCTTACCTGCTTGCCAGTCAGGCTTATAATCACCTGCCTTTGCTGGAGAATTCCGCTGAAAATTGGCAGCGGCTTTTAAGTGATTTACCGGAAGGATTTAGATTTTCGACGTCTGAGCAGGCCTGGGCGGCAGTGCTCTTGTATCTGAATGTTAAAAATTCCAAGTCTTTTTTGAAACAATGGAAGACCGCCAATCATTTTCAAAAAACAGTAGAGAAAATTTTAGCAATCTATGATTTGCGTCAGAAGAGGCAGCCGGATAAGGCCGATGTTTATCGCTACGGTGAGGATTTGATGCTGCTCGTCGAAGAGCTTCGCAAGGCACAAGGTCTTGCTGTTGACGCTGAGCGTATTAGAAGCCTCAACGCCGATCTTACTATTCACGATAAGCATGACATTCTTGTCAAAGGCGGCGATTTGATAGCAGAACTGGGACTTAAGCCGGGTCCGAAACTCGGGAAACTCCTGAATCAAATTGAGCTGCTCATTGTAGCAGGTGATTTGGAAAATAAGCGGGAAGCTATTTTTGATTTTGTCAGAAAGGAACTGGAGCGTGAGTGATTTTTTAGTTGACGGACTGAGCAAAACTGTTGGTGATAAAACAGTCTTTCGGGATATTTCCTTTATTATCCGCGATCTGGACCGCATTGGCATTATCGGTGTCAATGGGACTGGAAAGACTACGCTCTTGGATGTTCTTTCAGGCAGACTGGGTTTTGATGGAGACAGATCGCCCTTTCATAAGAAAAACGGCTACAAGATAGCTTATTTGATGCAGGAACCGCATTTTGATGAAACAAAAACAGTGCTTGATACCGTATTGTCATCAGAACTGCGAGAAATGGAGCTGGTTCGTTCCTATGAAAAGCTGATGGCGGATTATGATGAGGCCAGTCAGGATAAGCTGGAAAAGATCATGGCAGAGATGGATGCTCTGGACGCTTGGAGTATTGAAAGTGAAGTAAAAACAGTCTTGTCTCAGTTAGGTATCCATGACACCAGTCAGCTGGTCAGTCAATTATCCGGAGGGATGCGCCGCCGGGTTCAGCTGGCTCAGGTCTTACTGGCTGAAGCAGATTTATTGCTCTTGGATGAACCGACCAACCATTTGGATATTGATACAATTGCCTGGCTGACGAATTATTTGAAGAGCAGCCGCAGAACTGTGCTGTTTATTACCCATGACCGCTATTTTTTGGATAATGTTGCCACCCGTATTTTTGAATTGGACAGGGCGCATTTGTCAGAATATCAGGGGAATTATCAGGATTACGTCCGCCTTCGCGCTGAGCAGGATGAGCGTGATGCAGCTTCTCTGCATAAAAAACGGCAGCTCTATAAACAGGAACTTGCGTGGATGCGCAGGCAGCCCCAGGCCAGAGCAACAAAGCAGCAGGCTCGGATTAACCGCTTCAAGGATTTAAAAGCTGATGTAAGAGGCAATACTGATACTGCCGATTTGGCTATTAATTTTGAAACCAGCCGTATCGGCAAGAAAGTCATTTCTTTTGAAGATGTTGGTTTTGCCTTTCCGGATAAGCCCATTCTGTCGCATTTCAATCTGCTTATTCAAAATAAAGATCGCATTGGCATTGTCGGTGACAATGGTGTCGGAAAATCAACCCTGCTGAATCTGATTAACGGTGATTTACAGCCGGATTCCGGACAGCTCATTACCGGAGAGACTGTTCGCATCGGTTATTTTTCGCAGCAGATTAAGGGAATGGATGAGAGCAAGCGTCTCATCAATTACTTGCAGGAAGCTGCAGATGAGGTTAAAACGGTTGTAGGAACCAGCAGTGTCACGGATCTGCTGGAGCAATTTCTCTTTCCCAGATCAAGTCACGGAACACTTATTTCCAAGCTGTCAGGCGGTGAAAAAAAGCGGCTTTATCTTCTAAAAATCCTCATTGAAAAGCCCAATGTTTTATTGTTGGATGAACCGACCAATGACCTTGATATTGCTACTTTGACGGTACTTGAAAATTTTCTCGGGCAGTTTGCCGGTCCTGTCATTACAGTCAGCCATGACCGTTATTTTTTGGATAAGGTAGCCAATAAAATTCTGGCTTTTGAGGACGGTGCAATCCGTACATTTTTTGGCAATTACACCGACTATCTGGATGAAAAAGAGTTTGAAAAATCCAGCTCTGCTATGGCACAGAAAAAAGAAAAACCGAAAGCTGAAAAAATCAAGAGCCAAAAGAAACGCATGTCCTACTTTGAAAAGCAGGAATGGGCAGCGATTGAGGATGATATTGCCGCGCTTGAAAAGCGGATCGAAGGCATTGAGAGTGAGATGCAGGAAAATGCCAGCGACTACGGCCAGTTAGCAGCCTTGCAGCGAGACCTTGATGACATGAATAATCAGCTGCTGGAAAAGTACGAGCGCTATGAATACCTGAGTGAGTTGGAGAAATGATGTTAATCAGACCCATAGAGCAAAACGATGATACTGCAGCTGCTCAGCTGATTCGCCATTCTTTGGAAAAAGAAGGCTTGGCTGTTGAAGGCACTGCCTATTTTGATCCTCAGTTAGACAGGCTGAGCGCTCATTATGACGGCTATCCCAGAGCTGCTTATTTTGTTGCAGAGGACAGCCATCATAATATCGTGGGAGTGGGCGGCTTTGCGCCTGTTTCGAAAGAAACAGCGGAGCTGCAAAAACTCTATGTGCATGAGGATCACCGCGGCAAGGGTATCGCCGGCCTTCTAATACGGCATATTTTTCAGGAGGCTAAAAAAGCAGGCTTTGCCAAGATCTACCTTGAAAGTTCACATGTGCTCAAGCAGGCTCTTAGGGTCTATGAGCACTTTGGTTTTGTCAAGTTAAAGGCGCCTCTGTCTTTTGGTGCTTCGCATGATGCCATGGACGTTTGGATGATAAAAGATTTGTAAGAAAAAGGAGAAGATATGGCTTATATTTGGTCTTATTTGAAAAAGTATCCCAAATGGCTGATATTGGATGTTTTAGGGGCTTTTTTATTTGTTGTGGTGAATTTAGGGCTGCCGACGGCCTTAGCCCGAATGATTGACCAAGGTATTACACCGGCTGATAAAAAGGCCCTTTATTTTTGGGCTGCTGTCATGTTTGTGATTGTTTTGCTGGGAATAGCAGGGCGGATTACACTGGCCTATGCTTCGGGCAGACTGACAACAACGATGATTCGTGACATGCGCAATGATATGTATGATAAACTGCAGCAATATTCCCACCACGAATATGAAAAAATCGGTGTTTCATCTTTGGTAACCCGTATGACCAGCGATGCTTTTGTGCTCATGCAATTCGCTGAAATGTCCCTGCGAATGGGAATTGTAACCCCCATGATGATGGTCTCCAGTGTTATCATGGTTCTTTTGACCAGTGCATCATTGGCTTGGGTTGTGGTTGTTGCCATTCCTTTTTTAGTTCTGGTTGTTTATTACGTGGCAGCAAAAACACGCCCCTTGTCTGAGAAGCAGCAAAATACGTTGGACAAGGTAAATCAGTACGTGCGTGAAAATCTGACCGGTCTCAGGGTTATCCGTGCCTTTGCCCGTGAATCTTTTCAAGAGGAGCGGTTTGCGCTGAAAAATAATAGTTATGAAAATACCTCCAGCCGGCTCTTTAAATTAACCGGCCTGACGGAAGCTCTGTTTGTGCAGATTATTATCATTATGATTGTGGCTATTGTTTATTTTTCGCTGGATCCGCTGCAAAAATCTGAGATTAAGATTGGGGATCTCCTTGCCTTCATTGAATATAGTTTTCATGCTCTTTTTTCATTCTTGATGTTTGCTAATATTTTTACCATGTATCCGCGGATGGCGGTGTCAAGCAAACGGATTCAGGAAGTGATGGCTATGCCTATTTCCATCAATCCCAATGAAAATGGTGTCACTGAGACAAAAACGAGAGGCTATTTGGAGTTCGACAATGTGACCTTTGCCTATCCCGGAGAGACGGAAAGTCCCGTCTTGCATGATATCAGTTTTAAAGCCGGTCCGGGTGAGACCATTGCCTTTATTGGCAGTACAGGATCCGGGAAATCATCGCTGGTCAATCTGATTCCGCGCTTTTACGATGTGACACTGGGCAGAATCTTAGTCGACGGTGTTGATGTCCGTGATTATAATTTGAAAGCTTTACGCCAAAAAATCGGCTTTATTCCGCAGAGAGCCCTGCTTTTTACCGGAACCATCGGTGAGAATCTTAAGTACGGGAAAGAAGATGCGACTCTGGCTGAATTGCATTCAGCTGCTGATGTAGCGCAGGCCAAGGAGTTTATTGAAAGCCGAAAAGAAAAATTTGATACCCATCTGGCAGAAGGCGGCAGTAATCTCTCCGGCGGTCAGAAGCAGCGCTTATCGATCGCTCGGGCAGTAGTGAAGGAGCCGGATATCTATATTTTCGATGACTCTTTTTCAGCTCTGGATTATAAGACAGACGCTCAGCTGCGGGCACGCCTGAAAGAAATCACGGGCGATGCCACCGTGCTGATTGTTGCTCAGCGTGTCGGAACCATTATGAATGCTGACCAGATCATTGTTCTGGATGAAGGTGAAATTGTTGGCCGGGGAACTCACGATGAGCTTTTACAGTCTAATGAGATCTACCGTGAAATTGCGCATTCGCAGCTTGATAATCAAAATTTGACAGAAGGTTAGGAGGGCTCATGAAAGATAAAAATGTTTTTCTTCGCTTGTGGCATTACTTAAAAAACTACAAAAGTTCGCTTTTTCTTGCCATTTTTCTTAAGATTCTCAGCTCTGTCATGAATGTCCTTGAACCCTTTATTTTAGGTCTTGTGATGACAGAGCTGACGGCTAATCTGGTCGACATGGCAAAAGGTGTCAAAGGAGCTCATATCAATACCGCTTATATTTTTGGTATTTTGCTGCTCTATTTTCTGCGCGGGCTGCTCTACAGTATTGGTTCTTACGGTTCCAACTATTTTATGACTAATGCTGTGCAGAAAAGTATACGTGATTTGCGTCAGGATCTGAGTGAAAAGATCAACAAGATTCCTGTCTCTTACTTTGACGGCCACCAATTTGGAGATATGCTGGGGCGCTTTACCAATGACGTTGAAACAGTTTCTAATGCTTTGCAGCAGAGTTTTCTGCAGATTATCAATGCCTTTTTGACCATTATCCTGGTGGTTGCTATGGTTCTCTACCTCAATCTGCCTTTGGCTATGATTGTGATTGCCTGCATCCCCCTGACTTATTTCAGTGCCCGTTTTATTTTGAAAAAATCCCAGCCCTATTTTAAAAAGCAGGCTAATGCGCTGGGAGATATGAACGGTTTTGTTCAGGAAAATCTGACGGGTTTTAATGTCATCAAACTCTATGGCCGTGAAGAAGTATCTGCAGCAGACTTCCGTGATATTACAGAAAATCTGCGCAATGTCGGTTTTAAAGCCAGCTTTATTTCCGGTATTATGATGCCGGTGCTCAATGCTATTTCAGATGGGGCTTATCTGATTGTTGCCGTGGTAGGCGGCTTACAGGTTCTGGCAGGAAAGCTGACTATCGGTAACCTGCAGGCCTTTGTGCAATATATTTGGCAAGTCAGTCAGCCCATTCAGACCATTACCCAGCTGTCCGGTGTCCTGCAGAGTGCCAAGTCTTCTTTAGAGCGTATTTTTGACGTTTTGGATGAAGAAGATGAGGTTAATCAGGTAACTGAAAAATTAGAACACGATCTGACCGGACAGGTCAGCTTTCGGGATGTCTCTTTCCAATACACACCGGACAAACCGCTTATCCGCCAGTTTAATCTGGAAGTGAAACCCGGTGAGATGGTTGCGATTGTCGGTCCGACAGGTGCCGGTAAGACAACCTTGATTAATCTCTTGATGCGTTTTTATGATGTGACACAAGGAGCGATTGAAGTTGACGGGCATGATATCCGCCATCTTTCCCGTCAGGACTACCGCCGGCAGTTTGGCATGGTCCTGCAGGATGCTTGGCTCTACGAAGGAACAATCAAGGAAAATTTGCGTTTTGGCAATTTGAATGCCAGCGATGACGATATCGTTGAAGCCGCAAAGGCCGCCAATGTTGATCACTTTATCCGGACACTGCCCGGCGGCTACAATATGGAAATGAATCAGGAATCCAGCAATATTTCTCTGGGACAAAAGCAGCTCTTAACTATTGCGCGTGCTCTTTTGGCTGATCCTAAAATTCTGATTTTAGATGAAGCAACCTCCTCTGTTGACACACGTTTGGAACTTCTGATTCAAAAAGCGATGAATAAGCTCATGGAAGGGCGGACCAGCTTTGTGATTGCCCATCGTCTTTCAACCATTCAGGAAGCTGATAAAATCCTTGTTTTGAAAGACGGACAAATCATTGAGCAGGGCAGCCACCAAAGTCTTCTGGCCGACAGAGGTTTCTATTACGATCTGTACATGAGCCAGTTCAGCAAGCAAGCAGAAGCTTAGCCGCTAAAACAGCCTTGTTGCTTGATTAGAGATGGAAATTTAGAATAATTTCTCTTATCGTTCTTTCATTATTACTGGATAATGTTATAATAAGGCAAAAGCAAATGAAAGGAGCTTTTATGGCCATTGCAAGTCTGGTTTTTCAAAAATTAGTCGTACTTTTTCTGATTATGGGAGCGGGAGCGTTTCTGGCACATAAAGACATTTTTACCAAGGATGTCACCTTTAAATTATCAAAACTTCTGACAACTTATGTTGCACCGAGTTTGTTTGTGTCTTCTTTTATCAGTCAGGAATTTTCTGTCAAACGGCTGAGTCTGCTCTTAATCATGATTGGTTCGGCCTTTTTCCTCCTAATCACGCGGATAGTTCTGGTAAAGTTTCTGCTGGCTGACGATCGTAATATGGATCGGTACGCAACCCTGTTTGCCAATGTCGGCTTTATGGGAACGCCCTTGGCGGAAGCTGTAGGCGGTACCAATGCAGTCTTTTTCATCTCAGGCTTTGTTGTTGCCAATCAGATTATGCAGTGGACCTACGGGCTCTATCTCATTGCCAGAGATAAAAATGTGATTAACTGGCGTTCTCTGTTTATCAATCCTGCCATGATTGCAACGGTTATCGGCCTCTTTTTCTTCAGCCTGCCCTATGACTTGCCTAAAGTCATTACTGGTGCTATTGAAACGATCGCGAAATTAAATACGCCTTTATCAACTTTGGTGCTGGGCTCTTATTTCTACAAGGCTGACTTTAAGGAGATTTTTCTGTACAGGCCGGCCTATTACACGGCCTTGCTGCGCTTGTTTGTGACATCCTTGGTCAGCATCCTTCTCATCTGGCTGCTGCCGGTAGATGCCTATGATATGAAACTGGCGCTGACCATCGCCTCTTGTTCGCCGACAGCTATGAATGCTGCCCTGCTCAGTCAGGTTTACGGCGGCGATTATGAATACGGCTCGCGTTTGGTACTTTTAACAACGATTTTGTCACTTGTTTCCATACCGATAAATATGACGCTTGCAAGTCTTTTATATCTGTAAGAATTCAGTCGCTTGACTGGGTTCTTTATTTTTTATAAAAAGATTATATTTCTATTAAAAATAATTTCTGCGGTTTTGCCTTAATCAGTTAGAAAAACAAAGAAAGAAGTTTGTAATCTAGGCGTCATGAGTTTTATAGGAATATGAAGCTATAATGTTTAACTAATAAAAGGAGGATTTTTTATGGAAACGAAACTACGTTATAAAATGCGCAAAGTGAAAAAACACTGGGTGACTGTCGCCATTGCATCCAGCTTGCTGACTTTGGGCAGTGCGGCGCTGGATGTGTCTGCATCAGCAGATACAGAACAGGCAGCGAATAATCAGGTGGTCGTCACTCAGCAAAGTCAAAGTGAGAATACAGAGCAGACTTCTGCAGCCGATCAGCCTGCCGCAGAGAGCAGCCAAACACAGGCTGCTGAACAGCAGGCACCGGTCACTGAACAGGAATCTCAGCAGCCTCAAGAGCAGAGCACCGAAACGGTTACTGAAGCTCCAGAGGATCAGGTGCAAAGCCAAAGCAGCACTGCTCAAGAAACCACTGAGAAGGCAGTAACAGCTCCGGCTCAGGAACAAGCGGCAAGCTCTGAGACAACTGCAAGAGCAGCTAAAGTTCAGACCTCTGGAGAACGTGTAACAGCCGCTCAGACAGCCGAACAAAATCAAACAAAAAACTTGAGTGATGCTGATTTATCAGCTATTCCAAATGTTAAAAAGATTGATGGCAAGTATTATTATATTGACTCAGACGGTCAGGTCAAAAAGAACTTCGCCTTAACAGTTGACGGTCAAACCCTTTTCTTTGATAAAGAAACAGGGGCTCTGTCAGATACGGCACAGTATCAGTTTGCTCAGGGGCTGACATCTTTAAACAATGAGTACACACCGCACAACCAGATTGTTAATTTGGAGAAGAACAGCCTTGAAACTGTTGATAATTATGTCACAGCGGATTCTTGGTACCGTCCTAAAGATATCCTGAAAGACGGCAAGACTTGGACAGCATCAACAGAAAATGATCTGCGTCCGCTGCTCATGTCTTGGTGGCCTGATAAGCAAACTCAGGTATCTTATTTGAACTACATGAATGAGCAGGGATTAGGTACAGGAACAACCTATACGGCTGACAGCAGTCAGGAAAGTCTGAACTTAGCTGCTCAAAATGTTCAGGAGAAGATTGAAAGCAAGATTTCGCAAACCCAGCAGACGCAGTGGCTGCGTGACATTATCAACAGTTTTGTCAAAACGCAGTCTAATTGGAATATTGAGACCGAATCTGATACTTCAGCCGGCGAAAAGGACCATCTGCAGGGCGGTGCTTTGCTTTATGAAAACAGCGATAAAACACCGTATGCAAATTCTGATTACCGTTTGCTGAACCGCACACCAACCAGCCAGACCGGTGAGCAAAAGTATTTCGATGATAATTCTATGGGTGGCTACGAATTCCTCCTAGCTAATGATATTGATAATTCAAATCCCGTTGTTCAGGCAGAGCAGCTCAACTGGCTTCATTATTTAATGAACTATGGTTCTATTGTCGCTAATGACCCTGAAGCTAATTTTGACGGCGTTCGGGTCGATGCGGTTGATAATGTCAATGCTGATTTGCTGCAGATTGCCTCAGATTATTTCAAGGCTTATTACGGCGTAGATAAGAGCGAGAAAAATGCCCTTGATCACCTGTCTATCTTAGAAGCTTGGTCAGACAATGATCCGCAGTATAATAAAGATACTTACGGAGCACAGCTGCCGATTGACAATAAGCTTCGTCTGTCACTCCTGTATGCTCTGGCACGTCCTCTTGAAAAAGATGCGGTTGATAAAAGCAATGTCCGCAGTGGCTTGGAATCTGTCATTACAAACAGCTTGAATAACCGTTCAGCTGAGGGCAAAAACAGCGAACGCATGGCCAATTATATCTTTATCCGGGCTCATGACAGTGAAGTTCAGACGGTTATTGCCAAGATCATCAAGGATAATATCAATCCTAATACAGATGGTTTGACCTTTACGCTGGACGAGCTCAAGCAAGCCTTCAAGATTTACAATGAAGATATGCGTCAGGCTAATAAGAAATACACACAATCCAATATTCCGACAGCCTATGCTTTGATGCTCTCCAATAAGGATTCCATCACCCGTGTTTACTATGGGGATATGTATACCGACGACGGCCAATACATGGCTACTAAGTCACCGTACTACGATGCTATTGAGGCCTTGATGAAGGCTCGCATCAAGTATGCAGCCGGCGGTCAGGATATGAAGATTACCTATGTTGAGGGTGATAAGGCCAATATGGATTGGGATTATACCGGCGTCTTAACATCTGTGCGCTACGGTACAGGAGCTAATGAAGCTACTGACAGCGGCAATGAAGCCACTAAGACCCAAGGTATGGCTGTTATTACCAGCAATAACCCAAGTCTGAAACTCAATGCCAATGATAAAGTAGTTGTGAACATGGGGGCAGCTCATAAAAACCAAGAGTACCGTCCGCTCATCTTAACAACTCAGGACGGACTTGCAGCCTATGCATCTGATGATGCTGCTAAAGCCTTCTACCGCAAAACAAATGAAAATGGCGAACTCATTTTTGATGCGTCAGATATTCAAGGTTATCTTAATCCGCAAGTATCAGGCTATCTGGCTGTTTGGGTGCCGGTCGGTGCCAGCGACAGCCAAGATGTTCGTGTAGCAGCCAGTGACAAGGCCAATGCTGACGGACAGGTTTACAATGCTTCAAGTGCTCTGGATTCACAGTTAATCTATGAAGGTTTTTCAAATTTCCAAGATTTTGTCACTAACGATTCAGAATACACAAATAAGAAGATTGCACAAAACGTTGATCTCTTCAAATCATGGGGTGTGACGTCCTTTGAAATGGCACCGCAGTACGTGTCATCTGAAGACGGTTCCTTCCTTGATTCAATCATTTTAAACGGCTATTCCTTTGAAGACCGTTACGATCTTGCCATGAGTAAGAACAATAAGTACGGTTCTCAGCAGGATATGATCAATGCCCTTAAAGCCCTGCACCGCAATGGTATTCAAGTCATTGCCGACTGGGTACCGGATCAAATTTACAATCTGCCGGGCAGAGAAGTCGTTACAGCGACCCGCGTTAATGACTATGGTGACTATCGCCATGATTCGGAAATTAAGGATTCGCTTTATCTGGCTAATACCAAGACCAATGGCGATGACTATCAGGCTAAATACGGCGGCGCTTTCTTAGACGAGCTGGCAGCCAAGTATCCTAGCATCTTTGAACGTACTCAAATTTCAAACGGTCAAAAATTGGATCCGAGTGAAAAGATTACCCAATGGCAGGCTAAGTATTTCAATGGTACCAATATTTTGGGACGCGGTGTCGGCTATGTCCTTAAAGATGCGGCCAGCGATAAGTACTTTACGCTGGATGGCAAGGAAACCTATCTGCCAAAACAGCTGACTAACCAAGAAGCTTTAACAGGCTTTGTCAATGACGGCAGCGGCGTGACCTTCTATTCAAGCAGCGGCTATCAGGCTAAAAACAGCTTTGTTCAAGATGCCAAAGGCAACTGGTATTATTTCGATAAAGATGGTCATATGGTCTATGGCCAGCAGCATTTGAACAATGAAGTACAGTACTTCCTGCCTAACGGTGTTCAGCTGCGTGAAGCTATCTTAGAAAATGCCGACGGCACTAAAAATTATTTTGGCCGCCTGGGCAATCGCTTCAGCAATGACTATTACTCTTTTGAAAAGGATACCAAATGGCGTTACTTTGATGAAAACGGCGTGATGGCAGTAGGTCTGAAAACGATCAATGGCAATACACAGTACTTTGATCAAAACGGCTATCAAGTCAAGGGTGAATGGATAACAGATGCTGATGGCAAGAAACGCTATTTTGATGATGGTTCCGGAAATATGGCTGTTAATCGTTTTGCTAATGACAGCAATGGTGATTGGTATTACCTCGGAGCAGACGGCACAGCGCAAACCGGCAGTCAAACTATTGACGGTAAATCTTATTACTTTGATGAAAACGGCAAACAGGTCAAAGGAAAGATTATCACGGCTAATGATGGTAAACTCTACTATTATCTCGCAGATTCCGGAGAGCTGGCGCACAATATTTTTGCAACAGACAGTCAAAATAACTGGTATTACTTTGGCTCAGACGGCACAGCAGTAACAGGCAGCCAGACGATTAATGGACAAAACCTTTATTTTGCCAATGACGGCAAGCAGGTTAAAGGTGACTTTGTCAATGAAAACGGCAAAATCCGCTATTACCATGCTGACTCAGGCCAACTGCAAACCAATCGCTTTGAAGCTGATAAAGACGGCAATTGGTACTATCTGGGTTCAGACGGCACAGCGCTGACAGGCAGTCAGTACATCAATAATCAGCGTCTCTTCTTTACCAGAGAAGGTAAGCAGGTTAAAGGTGATGTTGCCTACGATGGCTGGGGACTGCTTCGCTATTACGACAAAGACAGCGGCAGCATGGTCTATAATAGACTTGTAACCTTGGCTAATGGCAGAAGAATCGGCATTAACCGTTGGGGTATTGCACGCTACTTATAGCAGATAAAAAGGCTGGAACGTTCGTTCCAGTCTTTATTCTGTCTATTGATGTTGATTTGCTGCGAAATCCAATAGTCAGCGCAGGCGCAAGAAGACAAAAATACTTGAAATACCAGTTGCTATCAGAAGAAGGGCAACAAAACGGCCGATAATGGCAGAAGACAGCAGAGGCTGCCCGAGCAGGATAAGCCCCAAAAGAAAAGCAAAAATGCCGCTAATGAAAAGGCGGTTACTGTCAGGAAAGCCCAGCTTTCGCAAACGGTAAGCAGAAATCAGCCGCAAGCTGCCAATGACAAGAATCCAGTAGGCAGCAATGGTGACAACAGCTGTTGTCAGTGAAAAGATAGAGGAAGTTAAGAGGATAAAACCAAAGATAATGGAAATAATACTTTGCAGCAAATTCCAAATATTGCGTTCCTCACCTGTTTTTGACATATAGTCAATAAATCCGGTAATTCCTACTAAGAAAATAACCAGTGCCAGCAGCCAGCCGATTGAAGCTGTCACAACCAGCGGATTAGCAAAAATCCAAAAGCCGATTAAGAGTGTTAAAACTCCTGAGCTAAGCGTAAACCATTTCATATAAAAAACTCCTTAAAGCGTTTATTCTTAATTGTATAAAATGGGAGACGTCTTGTCAAAAATTCACAATTATTAAAATAATATATTGGCCAGCTGTGAAATATTGGTCTGAAAATCGTGTATTTTTCATAAGATGTCAGGTTATATGACATAGAAAACTGATTTTTTCAAAAAAATATCCAAAAAGGCTTGACAAGAATATTCAGAAAATTTATAATATTTTACGTAATAAAAATTACGAAATTCATTTTCGGAGGAATGCATTATGACAACAGGTAAAGAATACGTTGCAGGCGTATTTGAAAAAGTTAAGGCGCAAAATGGACATGAAGCAGAGTTTCTTCAAGCAGTTGAAGAAGTCTTTGAATCTCTGGTTCCGGTTTTTGATAAATACCCACAGTACATCGAAGAAAATCTTTTGGAACGTTTGGCAGAACCAGAACGTATTGTTTCTTTCCGTGTCCCATGGGTTGATGACAAGGGAAATGTTCAAGTTAACCGCGGTTTCCGTGTACAGTTCTCATCAGCTATCGGACCGTACAAAGGCGGACTTCGTTTCCACCCATCTGTAAACCAATCTATCGTTAAATTCCTTGGTTTTGAACAAATCTTTAAAAACTCACTGACCGGTCAGCCAATCGGCGGCGGTAAAGGCGGTTCTAACTTCGATCCTAAAGGTAAATCAGACAACGAAATCATGCGTTTCTGCCAAAGCTTCATGACTGAACTCAGCAAGCATATCGGTGCAGATACAGACGTTCCTGCCGGTGATATCGGTGTCGGCGGACGCGAAATTGGTTACCTCTACGGTCAATACAAACGTCTTCGCAATGAATACACAGGTGTTCTTACCGGTAAAGGGCTGACTTGGGGCGGTTCACTTGCCCGTACGGAAGCTACTGGTTACGGTGCTGTTTACTTTGCAGAACAAATGCTCAAAGCACGCGGTGAAGATTTTGCTGGTAAAACGGCTCTTGTTTCAGGTGCAGGTAATGTTGCCATCTATGCTTGTGAAAAATTAGAAGCTCTTGGTGCTAAAGCCGTTACTGTTTCAGACTCATCTGGCTATGTTTACGATCCGGACGGTATCGACGTTGCTCTTCTGAAAAAAATCAAAGAAGTAAAACGCCAACGCATCGTTAAATATGCAGAAGCTCGTCCAAACGCTGTATTTACAGCAGCAGGCCAAGGTTCTGTTTGGGACGTTAAAGCTGATCTCGCTTTCCCATGTGCGACTCAAAACGAAATTAACGAAGAACAAGCTAAAACACTTGTGGCTAACGGTGTCATTGCTGTTACCGAAGGTGCCAACATGCCTTCAACACTTGAAGCAATTGACATCTTTCTTAAAAACGGTGTTTCATTTGGTCCGGCTAAGGCTGCCAATGCCGGCGGTGTAGCTGTATCAGCTCTTGAAATGGCTCAAAACAGCGGCCGTACTTCTTGGTCATTTGAAGAAGTTGACGCTAAGCTCTACGATATCATGAAAGGTATCTACGAAAATTCAGCAGCGGCAGCTAAAGAATTCGGTCAAGAAGGCAACCTTGTTGTCGGTGCCAACATTGCTGGTTTCCTTAAGGTGGCCGAAGCGATGTCAGCACAAGGTATTGTCTAAGGGATTGACGGTTGCTTTTAAGTTTAGCAGCTGATGGCTGAGCATTTTAAATCTGACCTCCCAATAAAATGCAAGGAAGTCCATAATAGGGCTTCCTTTTTGCATTTTATCGGCTGAAAATGCAACTTAACCGGCTTTGGCTTTATGCTGCTTAAATTTCTGCTATAATAATCGCAAAGGAGAAAAGCAGTGAAGTTACGATTAGAACATATTTCCGATGGTCAAGAAGAAGTTATCGTGCGTTACCGACAAATGACTCCCACTGTTCAGGCCATCAGTGATTTAGTCTCTCAAGGGGGTGAGAAAATTCTCGGCAGAAGTGAGCAGGGTGAACGCTACCTCTTATTGGATGATATTTTGTATTTTGAGAGTATTGACAGTAAAACTTTTGCCTATACGCAAAAAGATGTCTATCAAGTCGCCTACAGTCTCAAAGACTTAGTCAGCACTTATGCTTTTAAGGGCTTCTTTCGTTCTGCCAAGGCTATGGTGCTCAACCTTTACAGGATTCAGTATTTCAGCAGCCAGTCCTTTGGCCGGATCGAAGCCACTCTGGACAATGGTGAACGTGTCCTTATCTCACGTAAATACGCCAATAAACTCAGACAGGTCTTGCAGGAGGGAATTAAAGATGAAGACTAAGCGGTGGGAACGTTTCTTAAGTCAGGAAATTGCCAATGAATATAAGACAGCTATCTATTGTTTTTGTGTTTATTTTTTCTATGCTGTTTACCAGCTTTTGCAGGGAAGAACAACAGCCAATATTTATTATTTAATCGAAATGGTTATTGCAGCCTATGTTATCACTCAGATTCAGGTTTTTCTGTTTAAAAACTTTGATGAAGCTGATAGGTTAGCAGGGAGAGAACTGTTAGGCTTAATCGTTTGTTCCTGCCTCTATGGCCTTATTGGGCAATGGCTGAGCTGGTTTGATGGCAATCTTCTGGCAGCTGCTTGCTTTGTCATCTATGTGATGCTGGAATACCTGACTATTTTTATTGCCAATAAAATCAAGCGCCATATTGACAGCAAGAACCTTAATCAGCTTTTGGATACTTACAAACAAGGAAAGGAAAAATAGCATGACTGAAACGGTAATTGATATTCAACATCTGAAAAAATACTATGGCAAACACATGGGTGTGCAGGACGTGTCTCTCAGTGTGGAAAAAGGAGAAATCTTTGGTTTTTTAGGTTCCAATGGTGCCGGCAAGTCAACGACTATTCGCTGTCTGCTGGGATTGATTCAAGCAAGCGAAGGCAGGATGACCCTCTTTGGCGGTAAATACAGGACTTTAGTAAAAAATCTCAAACATATCGGCTACATGCCATCGGAAGCCATGTTTTACCCTAATATGAAAGTCAAAGATGTCATTGTTTTTGCGGCTAAATCCAGAAAAAAAGACTGTTCGCAAGAAGCGGACAGGCTCTGTCGGCTTTTAGAGGTACCGCTGGAGAAGAAAATCGAGGATCTCTCGCTGGGCAACCGTAAAAAAGTCGGGATTGTCTGTGCTTTGCAGCATCAGCCGGAACTGCTTATCTTAGATGAGCCGACCTCAGGCCTTGATCCGCTCATGCAGGAGCGTTTCTTTAGCTTGGTTAAAGAAGCCTGTGCAGCGGGCAGCACGTGTTTTCTATCGTCTCATGTCCTGTCTGACATCAAAAATTACTGCGACCGCGCAGCTATTATCAAGGACGGAAAAATCCTAAAAATTGATACAATCGAAAACCTGACACACAGTCAGTCCAAGCGCGTGACGGTTTGGAAGGATAATAAGCAAGAATCCTTTACGTTTACAGGTTCCAGCAGCGACTTGCTGGCTCGTCTAACAGACATGCAGGCAGATGATTTTCTGGTTGAAGAACCGCCGCTGGAAGACCTCTTTTTGCAGTATTATGAGGAGGCAGCAAAATGACTTTATTAAAACATGAATTAAAACTGACTGTCAAAAGTTTGCTCATTTGGTCCTTGGCAGTAGGAGTGGTTTGCTGGGGCTGCATTATCTTATACAAAAGTGTGGAGGATCAGCTGGCAGATACAGCAGCTCTTTATGCTAATATGGGAGATATGACCAAGGCTTTGGGGATGGATAAGGTCAGTATCGCTACTTTAGACGGCTATTTTGCGACCGAGATTGTTTTGATGTTCGGACTTGGAGCAGGGATGTTTGCGGCTATGATGGGAGCAAGCAGCCTGTCCAAGGAAGAAGAAGGGCACACGAGTGAATTTCTCTACACCCTTCCTTTTGGACGCCTGAATATCTTGATGTGGAAGTATATCAGTCTGATCCTTATGCTGCTGATATTTAATCTGATCGTTATAGGACTGGAAGCATTTGGTATCTGGCAGATTGATTTGGACTTTTCTTATGATCTCTTTCTCAGGTATCATGCCTTAGCCTTTTTGCTGCAGATTGAAATTGGCAGCCTGGCTTTCTTGGTTTCTGCTTTCAGCCGTAAAAAACAAATTGGTCTCTCACTCGGACTGGTTTTGCTGCTCTATGTCATGGATATGATGTGCCGCATTGTGCCAGATATTGAATTTCTCAAATACCTGACACCCTACTATTTTGCTAACGGCGCAGATGTCTTCAGTCAGGTCAAATTACAGCCGGCCTATTTAGCTCTTGCTGGAGCTGTCATTGCAATTAGCTTGATCGTCAGCGCAGCTTATTATCAAAGGAAGGATTTGAGTGCCTAGGCAGGCTCTCAGAGGTTACCGTCTTTCTTGTTTTTGTTTCTCCTCTTTTTTGGTAATACCGTGATATTTCGGCTCGTCTTTTCGCATGTAGTCTAGTTCGAAAGTGTGAGCTTTAGCGATGGCCTGTTCCAGGGAGTCTTTAAACTTTTCCTGATCTTTTGCTCGGTAGTAGGTGTTGGCTGATATAATATTGTCACCGACCTTAAAAAGATAGATACTTTCAATAACATCACCGTCAGCATAAGGTATGGTTTGCTGATAGACATAGACGGTTCGGCCGTGAATGGTTAGAGGAGCATAGGTAATAAATCCATTTACTAAGTTATGAGAATTGGCGACATTATCGATACTTCTGTTAAATCGCATCTGTTCCTGTCTCTTTAATTCCTGGGCAAAGGCATACTGGGACTTGTTTATTTTAGCGAATTTTTTCCCCTCCCTTGAAGCTGCATAGTCTTTGACAGAGTTATATGATTTAGCATTTACGATGATTTTAAAATAGGCGAAAGCGCCTGAATTCCCTTTATGATTGAGAATAAGCATGTATTTTCCGGAGTTGCCGGTAGGCGCCTGCCGATCTTTATAGGTCTGCTCCCAATTTTCAGGAATCGAAACAGCAACATCAGTGCCCGGAAGCCAAGATTCATTTGTTTTTAATTCCTGCGGTTTACTCTTTTGATAGCTGTCAGCCCAGTTCAGCAGTTGGGTCTTTTCCTGCCGGTCGGAAAGAGTCTGTGTGACAGGATTCATGGCCTTTCGATAAGCTTTCTCATTAAAGAAGAGGGGGTCCTGGTATCTTTCCACGTCGACCATATAGTCCATTTCTGCTTCTGTATAGGGAAGGGGCTTGTTAATTAAAGCCCCATAGTAGGCTGGGTAATCATGCTGACGTGTTATCTTGAACACCTCATAGCTGACCCAAAACAGCAGAGCTGCCAGTAATATCCCCACAAGGACAAGAATGCTGCGTCCGATCTTAGATTTAAAAAATGTTTTCATAGGAGTCTCCTTTTTTAGATTAGCAGCTGACAGTTTTATTAGCAGTTGATGGAAATGTTCACTTTCGGCGGAAGGAGTGTCGTTAACTTAGAAAGCGCTTTCTTTATTAGTTTAAGTATAGCATAAAAGGCTGCAAATGGGGATGTTAATTGAAAAATAGAGGATCAGGATTTGCAAATATGCTAAAGAAATACAAAAAAACCTTAGAATCACTGTTACACTAGCGTGATTTTAAGGGTTTTTCTTCTGAAGTGGAATCGAAAATTGCCTGCTTTAGATTTTATTTGTTCCTGAAGGCAAAGTAGCCAATCGTCCAAAAAACAAGTCCAAAGCAAGCAAAAACAGCTAGTAGGATCAAGATATCGCCCATTCCGCGAATGGGAAACCAGCCGCTGACTAAAACGGTTGGCAAAACAATGATTGCCATAAGGAGAAAATGAATCAGACTGCGCTTTCTAAGAGACCATGAATTGATATCATAGATATTCCAGGCTCCTGCAATGGCAGTCGAAATAATACCGCCGCAGAAAGTCTGCCAAGTGAAATCAGGATTTTGCTTAAAATACAAAATACAAAGAGAGCAGATGCTGAAAATGCTAAAAACAGGCTGAGATTTAAATTCTAAAAAAGCAGAGCTGAATCAAATTTTGGAAATAGATTTTGCTCTGCTTTTAACTTTTAACGGTTGTCAATGGTTTCGGGATAAAGGTCGTGATTCATCAAGCGGTAGTGGGCCATTTCTTCATACTTACTGTTTGGGCGGCCGTAATTATAATAAGGGTCAATCGAAATCCCGCCGCGCGGTGTGAACTTGCCCCAAACCTCGAGATAGCGCGGCTGCAGCAGCTCAACCAAGTCTTTGCCGATGGTATTGATGCAGTTTTCGTGGAAATCTCCGTGATTGCGGTAGCTGAAAAGGTAGAGCTTGAGGGATTTGGATTCGACACATTTTTCATCCGGGATATAAGACAGATAAATAGTGGCAAAATCAGGCTGTCCGGTTATGGGGCACAGCGATGTAAATTCCGGACAGTTAAACTTAATAAAGTAGTCATTATCCTTGTGACGGTTATCAAAAGCTTCTAAAATTTCAGGGGTGTAAGTAAAGTTATAATTGTTTTCTTGGTTTCCCAAAAGTGTTAAGTCTTTCATTTCTTCTGTTTGTGACATATTTTTACCTTTCTCATATTAAACGCCGCGCTGGTTATCGTAAATTAATGTGTGGAGCTGCGGCAGTACTCGGACATTGCCCCAAGAATCATCCTGAGCAATGCGTTCCCATAAGTCTTTAAGCCTTGTCAGCTGATGCTGGACAATGTCGCCAGAAGCCGTGGGTTCAGGATTTCCGGCTGATAAATATAAAACATCGGGCTGATAGCGTTCCTGGATCATTTTAGCGAAATCCAGATCAAGCTCATCAAAGATGGGAATTTTATAGGTGACCTTTTGAGGATCTAGTTGGGCGACGATAAAGTCCAGTGTTTCAAAGTTAACCTCCATTTTGCTGGAGGGAGGCTTGGGACTTAAGGTTACTTGGTCAATGTCCTTTAGCCAACTCTGCCAGCGTGAACCTTGTGTCTCAACAGCCAGTGTTACCTGACGGTCTTTTAGTTTGGCTACGAGTTCTGCCATATTAGCTGCCAAAAGACAAGGGTTGCCGCCCGAGAGCGTGACATAATCATAGTGTCCTAATTTGTCCAGTTCCTCAATGACCTGGTCGCTGGTCATCATGGTTGGTTTTTCAGAACCGTTCCAAGTAAAGGCAGAATCGCACCAATCGCAGTGATAGTCACAGCCGCCTGTTCGTACAAACATGGTTTTTTGACCGATTGCCCGGCCTTCTCCCTGAAAAGTGGGGCCGAAAATTTCAAGAATCGGCAGTTTCAAAAGCCGCTGTTTTTTCATGCTTCAAGCTCCCATTCCCTTTTAAATTCAGCATAGGCAGAAGGAGTTTCATACAGACGGACAGTCTCCATCTGCAGGCCTCGTTCTTTGGGCAAGGCAGCTTCAAAAGTCTTGAAAATCCAGTAAACCATATTTTCAGCTGTTGTATTCATATAAGGCAGACTTTCATTGAGGTAGGCATGATCCAGATAAGGTTCCAAAAGCTCTTTGTAAATACTCTTGATGCTGCCAAAATCGTACACCATACCTTTGTCATCTAAAAATCCGCTGACAGCAATCTGCAAGCGATAGGTATGGCCATGCAGGGCTTTGCATTTTCCTTCATAGTTGAAGAGATGATGAGCGGCATCAAAGGTGAATTCTTTTGATACCAGAACACGTCTGGGGCAGTAAATCAGTGATTCACCAGTTTCTTTTTTGATTTCTTTTGGTACAGCAAACATTAATTTTTCTCCTTCTGAGTAAGATACTTATCCAGTCCTGCTTGACGAAGCTGGCAGGCAGGGCACTCTCCGCAGCCGGTACCGCGGATGCCATTGTAGCAAGTCAGTGTTTTCTCTCGGACATAGTCGAACTTGCCGAGACTGTCTGCCAAAGCCCAGGTCTCAGCCTTGTCCAGCCACATTAGGGGTGTTTGAATGACAAATTCATAATCCATGGCAAGGTTTAAAGTGACATTCAGTGATTTGACAAAGACATCGCGGCAGTCCGGATAGCCTGAAAAGTCTGTCTGACAGACACCTGTCACCAGATCGGTAACGCCCAGCTGTTTGGCAAGGACAGCAGCAAAGGACAAAAAGAGATGATTTCTGCCATCAACAAAGGTATTGGGCATTTCGCCGTCTTTACTTTCAATCGCTATGTCAGATGTCAAAGCATTATCTGTTATCTGCCCCAGCAGCGACATATCAAGTATATGGTTTTTTACGCCTTGCTCAGCAGCAATTTCTTTGGCAACTGCTAATTCCTGACTGTGCCGCTGGCCATAGGAAAAGGTAACCGTTTCGACATGTTCATAATGCTGCAGAGCCCAAAAAAGGCAGGTTGTTGAATCTTGACCGCCGCTAAAAACGACGAGAGCTGATTGACGTTTCATAAAATCCTCTTTTCTTTTGATGCAGAGAAAAAGGCCCTTACCCTAAAGGTAAAAGCCCGTATAGTCTTTGATCGACTGGTTTTTTTTACAGATGGCTTTTCCCAAACATCCTTATTAAATTCTTTCATATCTTAACACGAAGATCGGTAAAAATCAAGCTCTTACTGTGACTGCATTTTTTAGCCATTCGTTTAGCCAATCATAACATAGGGCGGCAGGAAATGAAAACGATTTAATTGAAAAATAGTTCTCATGAAGACTTTTTTGTTGACAATTATGACTAAAGTATTATAATAATCCCCATGAGAACTATTAAGGGAATTTTCAGAAAAAGTGAGGTGTTTTCATGAAAGAACCCTTCGGTTTGTTCAGAAATTTTATCAATATAATGGAAGCAGCGGTTCAGGAAATGGCTAAGGAACACGGTATTGAGCACTTAGCCGGCTCGCAGGGACGCACAGTCATCTATCTTTTTAAAAATCGCGATAAGGAAATTTTTATCAAAGATATTGAGGAAAAACTGCAGATTTCAAAGTCTGTTGCCAGCAACCTTATTAAGCGCATGGCTAAAAACGGCTTTATCTCGATAGTTCCTTCGCGCAAGGATAAGCGCTGTAAGCAGATTGTGCTGACTTCTTTAGGTCTTGAAAAGGCTGAGGACATTATCACCTTTCATCAAAACATTCATGAGCAGCTGTTAAAAGGTATTGATAAAGCAGATCTTGAGACTGCTCACAAGGTTTTTGAACAAATTAAAAAAAATTTAGAAAAATAGGAGCAACCCATGTTTAAGATTTTTAAACGATTAAGCGCCAAGGAATGGGGCATGATTCTCCTGAGCACGGTCTTTATTTGTCTGGCTGTCTGGATGGATTTAAAAACACCGGAATATATGTCAAAGATTACGACCCTGCTGCAGACAAAAGGAACGACGACTTCAGATATTATGAAGCCGGGTTCTAAAATGCTCATGTTCTCCTTTGGCAGTTTTTTGATGGCAGTTTTTGTCGGCTTTTTAGCAGCAAGAACAGCTGCCAGCTTTACAACACGCCTGCGTTCGGACATTTTTAATCAGGTGATGGACTATTCGGATGCTGAAATTAAGAAATTTTCCATTCCCAGTCTTTTGACGCGAACCACCAATGACCTGACTCAGCTGCAAATCATGATCACCATGGGAATGCAGGTCGTAACCCGCGGTCCTATCATGGCGGTCTGGGCACTGACGAAAATCTGGGGCAAGAGCGATGAGTGGACCAGTGCAGTTGGAGTAGCTGTGCTTATTGTCTTTATTTTGCTGTCTGTCTTAATGTTTGTAGCCTTTCCAAAGCAGCGTAAGGTACAAGGCCTGACAGATGCCCTCAACTCAACGACCCGTGAGTCTCTGAGCGGTGTCCGTGTTGTCCGTGCCTACAATGCGGAAGCCTATCAGGAAAATAAATTTAAAGAAGAAAACAAAAATCTGACCAAACTGAATTTATTTGTCTACAGACTTATGTCGCTGATGAATCCGGTTATGACAGTCGTTTCCAGCGGTTTGACACTGGCGATTTATTGGATTGGTTCTTATTTGATTGATGATATTAAGATCCCAAGAACCAGTATGACTGCAGCGGCAGCTGCCATTAAGGATCGGATAGATGTTTTCAGTGATATGGTCGTCTTCTCATCTTATGCCATGCAGGTTGTCATTGGCTTTATGATGATGGTCGCTATCTTTATTATCTTGCCGCGGGCTCTTGTTTCTGCCAAACGTGTCAATGAAGTATTGGCGCTTGAGCCGTCTGTCAAGTTCAAGGAAAGATCTAAAGCAGATAACGGCCAAAAAGGAGAAATTGAATTTCACGATGTTTCTTTCCGTTACAGCAAGAATTCCCGCGCTGTGATAGAGCATATTTCCTTCAAAGCCAAGGCCGGAGAAACAGTTGCCTTTATCGGATCGACTGGTTCCGGAAAATCAACTCTGATCAATTTGATTCCGCGTTTTTACGATGCGACAGAAGGATGGATTAAGGTTAATGGCGTTAAAGTTCAGGATTACAGCCATGATGATTTAAATAAGAAAATCGGCTATATTCCGCAAAAAGCAGTGCTTTTCAGCGGTACTATCCGCTCAAATATGGAATTTGGTGAAAGCAGCCAAACACCGCTGGACGATGCTAAAATTTGGGAAGCTTTGGAGCTGGCTCAGGCTAAGGACTTTGTTGAGAGCAAAGAAAAGGGGCTTGATACAGAAGTTGCGCAGGGCGGAACGAACTTTTCCGGCGGACAAAAACAACGTCTGGCCATTGCCCGGGCTCTGGCTCGTAAGCCTGAAATCCTTATTTTTGACGATTCTTTCTCAGCACTTGATTATAAAACCGATAGAACTTTACGTGCTGATCTGAGGATGAAAACTAAGGATATGACCAAATTAATCGTTGCTCAGCGCATTTCAACCATTATGAATGCCGATCAGATCTTGGTTTTAGATCAAGGCAAGGTCGTCGGTCAGGGAACTCATAAAGAGCTGCTGGCCAATAATGACATTTATCAGGAAATTGCCTATTCCCAATTATCGAAGGAGGAGTTAGAAAATGGACAATAAAAAGAAATCATTATTAAGCCAGATGGCTCCTTACCTTAAAGGATATAAGGCCCTGTTTGCTCTGGCAGCTGCTTTTACGGTTGTTTCAAGTACGATTACAGTTATCGGACCCGACAGGCTTAAGGAAATGACTGATACGATGACTAAGGGACTTGCCGGCAAGATCGATTTGGATAAAATTGCCGGAATCGCCTTTGCTCTGGCCTTGATGTATATTGGCGGAGCCCTCGTTTCCTATGCTGCAAGCTTTATTGTATCAACCTTGATTCAAGGATTTTCTCAGCGTCTGCGCAATGCGATTGCAGATAAAATCAACAAGGTGCCGCTTAAATATTTTGACAGTCATTCACAAGGAGATACCTTGTCGCGCGTGACCAACGATGTGGACTTGATGACCCAATCCTTTAACCAAAGTTTGGTTTCTATGGTCGCTGCTGTTATCCTTTTGATTGGTTCCATCTTTATGATGATTAAGACCAACGGCTCTCTGGCTGCAACAGCTATTCTGTCTGTTTTTGCAGGCTTTGCGCTGTCAAGTATCATCATGGCAAAAAGTCAGCCGCTCTTTAAACGCCAGCAAAAAAATCTGGCCAATGTCAGCGGCTATGTGGAAGAAATTTATTCAGGACACAATGTTGTTTCCAGTTACAATGCGCGCCAGCAAAGTAAAGAGCAGTTTGAAACCTTAAACAATCAGCTGTTTTCAAGCATGTGGAAGTCACAGTTCTTTTCAGGAGTGATGATGCCTCTCATGCAGTTCATTGGTAATTTCGGCTATGTCATGGTTTGTATTGTAGGGGCCCGCATGGCGCTAAATGGCGATGTGACTATGGGAACTATTGTTGCATTCATGACCTATGTTCGCATCTTTACACAGCCTATTGGTCAGATTGCTCAGGGCATTACGCAGCTGCAGTCGGCCAATGCCGCTATGGGACGTGTCTTTGAATTTCTGGATGAAGACGAAATGGAAGCAGAAGATCACAAGAAAAGACAGCTTGAGACGGTCAAGGGAGATGTTACTTTTGACAAGGTCTTCTTTGGCTATCAGCCCAATAAAACGATTATCCATGATTTTTCAGCCCATGCCAAAGCCGGGCAAAAGGTGGCTATTGTCGGACCGACAGGTGCCGGTAAGACCACTATCGTCAATCTCTTGATGCGCTTTTATGAGGTTGATAAGGGCAGCATTGCTATTGATGGGGTCAATGTGCACGACATGACACGTGAAGAAGTGCACGATGCCTTCGCCATGGTGCTTCAGGATACCTGGCTGTTCGAAGGAACTGTCAAGGAAAATCTGATTTACAATCAGGAACACATCACAGATGAGCAGGTCATTGCGGCAGCTAAAGCTGTCGGTGTTCACCACTTCATTAAGACTTTGCCTAAGGGCTATGACACTGTCTTAGATGACTCGGTGACCCTGTCAGTCGGGCAAAAGCAGCTGTTGACCATTGCGCGGGCGCTGCTTAAAGATTCACCGCTGCTGATTCTTGATGAAGCGACATCATCCGTTGATACGCGTACAGAAGAACTGATTCAAAAAGCGATGGATCACCTGATGGAAGGCAGAACTTCCTTTGTCATTGCCCACCGCCTCTCAACGATCCGCAATGCCGATCTCATTCTTGTCATGAAAGACGGCAACATTATCGAACAAGGCAATCACGATGAGCTCATGGCTCAAGATGGCTTCTATGCCGATCTTTACAACAGCCAATTCACAGAAGATGATGCAGCTTAATCAAAAACACTGAGACAACTGTCTCAGTATTTTTTGTGTCAAAACAAAGTTGTGCTAAAGCAGAGCTTTTAAAAAATGACTGCATTTACGGTCAAATGAGTAGCTAAAAAGTAAGAATTATTCTACAATAAGGACAAGAAAAAAGGAGGACATGTTATGACAGCGTTCAAAGGAAAGCCGATTACACTGGCAGGAACTAAACTGCAGGTCGGCGACACGGCACCGGATTTTGTTTTGACAGATACGGATTTGTCTAAAAAAACACTGGCAGATTTTGCCGGCAAGAAAAAGGTTATCAGTGTTGTGCCGTCTATTGATACCGGAGTTTGCGATGCCCAGACCCGCCGCTTTAACCAAGAACTGTCAGATGCTGACAATACGGTTGTGATTACAGTATCTGTTGATCTGCCTTTTGCTCAGGCTCGCTGGTGCGGATCTGCCGGTTTAGAAGATGCAGTGACCCTGTCAGATTATTATGATCATTCATTTGGCAAGGCTTACGGGCTTTTGATAAATGAATTGCACTTGCTGGGACGGGCGGTCTTTGTTTTAGATGAGAACAATAAAATTACCTATCTTGAGTATTTAGAAGACATGGGCAACCATCCTAATTACGACGCAGCAGTAGCGGCTGTCAAAGCAGTTAAATAAGCTAATAGAAAAGACACAGCGGCCGTCAAGAGAGTTGGATAATTAATCAACCATTATATATCAAGCTTACCATTATTGCATGGTAAGTTTTTTTGTGCTGATGATAGACCCTAAAATGTCGTGAATGGCTATTTTTGAAAAATCAATAACCGTTCACGACATATTTGATACCATTTACGACAATCGTCACACAAACGGATTAAAATAAGTTATACTATAGGTGTTTCTTGGCCAAGAGATAAGATAAAAAATGAAATTTGTTTATTTCTATTAATATGGAAACTTCTTTTGGGAGACAAGGAGGAAAGATATGTTTGAGAAAGAAAGTCAGAAATTGAAGTTATTGAGATTGTTAACAGCTCAGCTGATTGCTGTTTGTCTGTTGATTATGGTTTTGACGCAGGACATTTTTAAGTCTCCTCTGCTTGTTCAGATTTGCTTTTTAATCATCACTCTATGTACGGCGGCGTTGAATTATTATTTTGTCAAAGAAATCAGAAAGGCTGCCCCAAAAGAAACTTCTGTTTCCGCCGTTGCTCATCAGCTCATCTTTGCTGCCGTCTTTTTGTTTTTAACCATTTTAAGCTGCTATAAAGCTGTTCAAGTAAAAACAGTTTACAGCATCATTATTTTTTCGACTGTTGCTGTGATCAGTTTTACCCTTTTTATCCTTTTGTTATGGGGAATAAAATACGCCAGACAGGCTCCGCAGTCTTCAAAAAGATTTGATGATTAATCAATGATGAATTAAAACTTACCATTGCCTGCATGGTAAGTTTTTTGGTGTTTGTTTCAGTTTAACAGTATATCAAAATTGCAAAGTCAGTCCTTTCATCAAAATGATGTGAGACTTTGCATGATATCCTCCAATGTTAGAAATTTTGAATGTCCTTTAGCAAAATAAGGATTCTTTAATCTTGTATGATATAATAGAAAGCAAGTATCAATAAAGGATTAATGATGTCAGAAGAAACAATTTACGGGAAATATGAAGGCGATTTGAAGCGGATTATAGATGATTTGAGCCGGCAGATTCAAGCGGAAAATGTGAAGGTCAAGACCGAGACGGGCTTTAAACTTTTTGAGCACTTTCTTGCACGCATCAAAACCGATGACAGTATGCGGGAAAAATGTCAGCGTAAAAACTTGCCTTTAACGGCCCAGTCTGCTTTAAAGGAAATTCGAGATGCGATTGGTATTCGTATTGTTTGTGGCTTTGTCGATGATATTTATAAGACAGTTGCCATCATAAAGCAAATGGACGGTGTCTGTGTTTACAATGAAAAGGACTATGTCTATAAGGCAAAGCCTAATGGCTATCGCTCATACCATCTGATTTTAGAAATAGAAACACCTTTTGAAGACTGCCTAGGGCAGCTTCCGGGCAGATACTTTGCTGAAATACAGCTGCGGACTATCGCTATGGATTCTTGGGCAAGCTTGGAGCATCAAATGAAATACAAACATAATATCAAAAATCCTGAGCGTATCGCTAAGGAATTGAAACGCTGTGCTGATGAGCTGGCCTCCTGTGATTTGTCCATGCAAACCATTCGCAATTTAATCGCAGAAAGCGGTGACTAAATGACTCTGAATATTTTATTAGCAGAAGACGAAGAACAGCTGTCTCGTGCCTATACAGCGGCTTTGAAGCATCAAGGCTATAAGGTTGATTCCGTTTACAATGGTCAAGACGCTCTGGAGAAAGCCAGAGAAAAAATGTATGATGTCATGATTTTAGATATCATGATGCCCGTTAAAACCGGACTGGAGGCTCTGCGTGAAATTCGTTCAGGCGGAGACAGAACGCATGTCATCATGCTGACAGCCATGTCAGAAATTGAAGATAAGGTGACCGGACTTGAAGCCGGTGCAGATGACTATTTAACAAAGCCGATTTCTCTGAAGGAACTGCTGGCGCGTTTAGCATCCCTGGAGCGGCGGCTGGATACTTTTACCGAAAAAATTTTAACCTTGGGCGGCGTCAGTTTTAACATTGCTCAGCAGGAGCTGACCTCTGTCAATACCATTCGCTTAGCCGGAAAAGAAGCAAAGCTGATGGAGTTTTTTATGCTCAATCCCAACAAGTCTTTGTCAACGGCAGAAATTTTTCGGCATGTTTGGGCTAAAGATGAAGATCCTGAAATTGATGAAGGCTATGTCTTTATTTATGTGTCTTATCTCCGTCAAAAACTGAAGGCCATTAAGGCTGATCTTGCTATTTTAGGTGAAGAAGACGGTGAATTTCGTTTGGTTGAGTCAGCAGGTGATGATTATGTTTCGTAAAATACGTTTTCGTTTTATTGCCATTGCCTCTTTGGCTATTTTGTTCATTTTAGCTTCTTTTATAACTGTTTTTTATTCTGCCCGCTATGTGCAAGGCAATGGTGAAATTGATTTTGTTCTGACGGTTCTTTCTAAAAATAAAGGAGAACTTCCGGAATCAACCGAAGTCAACAGAGAGTTTGGCGACAGGGGAGTGTCAGAAGCTGTCCTTAATCAGTACCAATACTACAGTTTTATCACTGATGAAAATAAGATACCGATCTCTGTCAATCTCAAACATATTCCGCAGCTGACCAGGCAGCAGCTGGAAGATTATATGAGAAATATTAACCTCAATGAGATAAACGGGCATTTTAGAAGAGACGGGCATTCCTACTCTTATCGTGTGACTAAAATCAGCGGCTCCCGTCATTTGGTAGTTGTTTTGGATTCTACCAGATATTTTGATGATCGGGCTGATCTTCTCAATCTGGCTTTGCAAATGTCCTTTTACAGTTTGCTCTTTTTCATTATTGTGGTTTCTGTTTTTTCCGGTTTTGCCATTAAACCTTATATTGAAAATTATGAAAAGCAAAAACGCTTTATCACCAACGCCGGACACGAATTGAAAACCCCTTTGTCTATCATTTCTGCCAATAATGAACTGCAGGAATTAACTACTGGCGAAACGGAGTGGACGAAGAGCACTAAAGAACAAGTGGAGCGGCTGACACATTTAATCAATCAGCTGATTGTTCTAGCCAGACTGGAGGAGCAGCCGGATGTAGTGCTTGATAGGGTCGATTTTTCGGCTGTTGCCAAAGAAGCAGCTGAAGGGTTTAAGGGCCTGATTATCAAGGACGGTAAAAACTTTGAACTGCAGATTGCCTCAGGTATCTATGTCAAGGCTGAAGAAAAGTCACTTTTTGAGCTGGTTACTCTTTTGGTGGATAATGCCAATAAATACTGTGATGCCGGCGGAAAGATCAGTGTCAGCCTCAGCCGCACCAACGGTCTGAAAAAGGCAAAATTAGAAGTGTCTAATACCTATGCAGAAGGATCAAAACTTGACTACAGCCGCTTTTTTGACCGATTCTACCGTGAGGATGAATCTCATAATACTCAAACGACAGGATACGGTATCGGACTTTCTATGGCAGAAAGCATTGTTAAAATTTTTAAAGGAAAAATCTCAGTTTCCTATAAAAATGATACCATTACCTTTAAGGTAACCTTGTAGATTCCCATTGGAGCAGCAGAGCTACAAAACAAAAACGAGCCAATCCGACTTTCGGTTAGATGCCAAAAGCCAGATCGAGCTCGTTTTTATTGTGAAAAAAAGTTAATGAAACATTTAATGCAATTCATTAAAAAAGATAGAAAAGAGCAGCGACAATCGCTAGTCCGCCTTGCATGAAAAGAATCTTAGGATTGCTGCTGTAAGCGCCGTAGGCAGCGACTAAAATAATATAGACCAAGATCGGCAGAATCAGTGCTGTATTAAACATTAAGCCATAGAGCAGTCCCAGACCGATGAGACCGTTATAGATTCCTTGATTTTTGAACAGTGTGTCAACTTCTTTTTCAGCTAATTTCTCCCGGCTCATACCAAAAACTTGTGCGGTTTTGGCAGACTGCGTTGCAAAGGTCTCTAAATACATGATGTAGAAAAATTCTAAGGCAACTAAAATAACCAAAATTGTTTTGATGACTGACATATCTTCCTCCTTATATTGCCTTAGTATTATAAAATTTGTCCTTTGGCTTTGCAACTATTTAGACTGATTTTTAGTGATATTAACCCAAAGTTTAGCAAATGCAGTCTTTTTGCCATGACTAGTTTCGCTACTGGCTGAAACGTGTCAGCTGTTTGCGTCCTTGCTGTGTTCCTTTAAGCTTTTCTTGACAGCGGCGATGAATTTTTGTGTAATGGCAGACTCTTGCTTGCGGTTATTGGTAACAAAGCCAAGGGTATGTGTTTCGCTGTCCTTAAGAGGAATCAAAACAATCTGATCCTTGATGAAACTGTTGACGATGCCAAGTCCTGAAGCATAGGCGTCAGAGCCGCAGAGGATATTCATGACAGTGCCGCGGTCATTGCTGTAAAAAACAGCTTGGTCTTCCGGAGTACCCAAAGTATCTTCATCAAAGTTAAGACCGGCTGTTTCTTGTCTGAATCGGACCTGCTGATAATCTTTAAGCTGTGATTTTTCAATAAGCTTTTGCTTAGCCAAAGGATGGCCTTTTCTCAAAAAAATGCGTGTCGGGAAATCCCCAAGCGGAGTAAAGGTGAGATTGTACTGCTTGAAGTAGCGCTCTAAAATATGGCGGTTGTCATCGTTGAGATAGAGAATACCCAGATCGCTTTCAAAGTTAAGAACACTTTCCAAAATCTTCTTGGTTGTTGTTTCAATGAGGTGGAAATGTTGGTAGTCATCTTTAAAGCGCTCTGCTATTTCAAGAAGAGCGATGGTCAAAAAATCATAGTGGTGTGAGCTGATGGTAAAGCTGTTCTTGTAATTATCCTGATAGCGCTGCTGAAGCAGGTCTATTTCTCCCAAGATGCGTTTGGCATATTTCAGAAAATCATAGCCGTCATCCGTCAAACGTGTTCCGGTATTAGAGCGGACAAAGAGCTGTACACCCAGCTCTTCTTCCAATTCTTTGATGGATGAGGAAAGATTGGGCTGGGTGACATAGAGCCTTTTGGCAGCCTCGCTGAAAGATCCTGTCTTGGCGATAGCCTCAACATAGCGGCATTGTTGAATGTTCATAACGGTTTCCTTCTTACTGAGTTTTTCTGACATTATAACAAAAGAAGCAGCCTAAAATCTGCAAAAAGCTGATAGAAAAAAGCAAAGAGCTGATAGATTTTTTTTATAGCTTTTCTTGATTGTCCTTTCCTGCAAGGGTCCTGCTTTTAGACAGCTATAAATAAAATTTATGGTTTACCATAAAAAAGATAGATTATACAGACCAGACAGGAGGTGATAAGATAAAACCAAGTTTTATGCTACAAAGGAGATGAGCTTATGGCAGACAGTAAAAAAGAATGGGTTTTAAAAGCATTCAGAGGTGAAAATGTTGACAAAGTACCGGTTGGCTTTTGGTATCATTTTTTGCCGGAAGAAGAACTGGGGCAAGGTCTCAATAGCCGCAGCCTGTTTAAGAAAAACCTTGAAGGACACAGGAAGTTTATCAAAGAAGTGGATCCTGATTTTATCAAAATTATGAGCGATGGCTTTTTTACCTACCCTAATCCGTTAATCACTAAAGATGTGACTTCTGTCAAAGAACTGGCAGGTATTGCTTCTATTGGCAAAGATCATCCTTGGTTTGACCAACAGGTAGAGCTGGTTAAGGCGATTAAAGCTAGTTTTACAGAGGATATAGTAGCCATTTATAATATCTTTGCTCCGGTAACTTATCTTAAATGGCAGCTGGCCGGCAAGGTATCGAGCGGAGACAGCATTATTGCCCGCTTTTTCCAAGAAGATGCGCAGACGTTAAAAACCGTTTTGGATGTTATTGCTGATGACATTGCCATTTTAGTTCAAAAAATTATCAAAGAAACTGGGATTGAAGGAATCTATCTCAGTGTTCAGTCTATTCAAGATGAGCGTATCAGTTTCAAAGATTACAGCAGATACATTTCGCCCAGTGATCTGACTATTCTTGAAGCAGCCCATAAGGCAGATGGTCTGAGTGTGCTTCACATTTGCGGCTACGAGGGTGCCAGCAATGATATCAGCCTCTTTAAAGATTATCCGGCTCAGGTCTATAATTGGGCAGTGGGTCCGGAAGGCATCAGTTTATCGCAAGGCCGTGAGCTTTTTGGCGGTAAGACCGTTTTAGGCGGCTTTGTGAATACAACAGAAGGGCTGCTGTATCGTGGCAGTAAAGAAGAAGTGCAGGCACAGGTGAAAGCCCTGCTGCAAGAAGCCGGCAGAAGAGCTACCATTATCGGTGCTGACTGCACGATTCCAAGCGATATTGCTGCTGAACGCATCGCTTGGGTTAAAGAAGCGGCAGCTTTATAAGGACACAAAAAAAGAAAGGGAGATTAAATGGTTAAGAAAAAGTGGTTAGCTGCAGGCGGCATTCTTGTTTTAATTATTGGCGGGACTGTGATTGGACGTCAATTGGCAGGAAATCATGCAGCAAATGATAAGGTAAGGACCCTTAAGGTCGCTCATACGCAAAATTATGCCCCATACGATTATGTTAATGACAAGGGTGAAAGTACCGGCTATGAAGTAGAGGTCTTAAAAGCGATAGATAAAAAGCTGCCTGACTATAAATTTAAATATACAGGAACAAGCGATGAAGATTTACTGATTGGCCTAGAGTCGGGCAAATACGATATCGGCACTAAGGGAGCTTGGTATACAAAAGAACGGGCTGAGAAATTTATAATTCCTAAGGATGCTATCGGGGCCAGCGTCATTGGCTTTACCATCCGAAAAGATGATGAAAAAACAATTACTGATATTAACTCCTTTGCCAAATCAAGCGGCAAACTGGTTCCCATTTCGCCGCAGAATGCTCAGTGGAATGTAATTGAGGATTACAATAAAAATCACAAAGATAAACCAATTGCTCTGAAAGCCGCAGAGAGCTTTACCGTAGCGGACGCCTATGCCTGGGTTCTCGAAGGGCGTTATGATGCTTACTTTGATATAAAATTATCTTTTAAGCAAGCGGTCAAGGATAAGAATGGAGCTTACCACAAATATGCTGACAAACTCACTTGGTTCCCTTACAAGGGTATTGAGACCTATCCTTTGATTCACCGCAGCAAGTCCAATAAAAAATTTGTGACTGCCTACAACAAAGCCATCAAGGAACTACAAAAAGACGGGACCTTATCAAAACTGTCCAAAAAATATTTTGGAGAAGATGTCTTTAACTATGTGACAAAATAGGAGGTTGGTATGGTTTCTTACACACCAGCTTATGTTTTTAAGTTTTTGCCGACTATTTTATCCGCTCTGCCTTTGACTCTTTGGGTAATTTTTTTAACGGTTCTCTTGGGGTCGCTGCTAGGAGCAGGGCTTGCCTGGGCACAGGCAGGCTCTGACACTGGTTTAGCCGGTTTTGCACGGGGGTATGTGTTTACACTGAGATGCACACCGCCGATTGTCTTACTTTTTCTGGTTTTTTACGGCCTGCCTGAATTTTTGACATGGTGGCTTCATTTAGATGTAGATGGCTGGTCACGTACCATTTTTGTTGTTGTGACTATGGTTTTACTCTTTGCAGCCTCTATATCGGAAGTATTTAAAGCGGCATACTTAGCGGTTCCTAAAGGACAGTTGGAAGCAGGACTGAGTATCGGTATGACAGGCTATCAAACGTTTATCAGGATTCTCCTGCCGCAGACGTTTAAAATTGCTCTGCCTAATATCACAACAGCTGTTTTGAATTTAATGAAAGATGCTGCCTTGGCTTATACGATTGGTTTAGTAGATATTATGGGAGCCGGTAATTTGCTGATTAGCCGTAATTTGGGAAATTATTCCTTGGAAACTTATACAGCAGTTGCCCTTATTTATTGGGGAATTGCCTTGATTTTGTCAGTGGTTTCTCATCTGATGGAGCACCGTCTTACAAAGGGAAATGTTTAAGGAGGTATTATGGATTTTAATTATATTGTTCAGACGTTTTTACTCTCCTTAAAAGGTGTTCCTGTTACTTTGGCTATTATGGCTGTCTCGATTTTGCTGAGTTTCTTTCCGGCTCTCTTTTTGGCGCTGGGCAGAATCTATAAGATTAAAGGGGTAACAACCTTTTCTGTGATTTATTTGGCTTTTATCCGAGCAACACCGCCCATTCTTTTAATTCTATTTTTCTACAGCCTTTTGCCCAGTATTTTAAATACGATTTTAAAATCAAGCGGACTTGATATTTTTAAACTCAATCCTATTTATTATGCTTTTATTATCTTTAGCTTGATGACAACAGGGACCTTATCGGAGATTTTACGCTCTGCCATTTTAACAGTTGATAAGGGGCAGCTGGAAGCAGCCCAATCTATCGGTCTGACAGCGACTCAGAGTTATCTCAGGATTGTTTTTCCCCAGGCTTTGCGAAATGCTCTTCCTAATCTTTGTAATTTAGTGATCAATATTGTCAAAGGAACCTCACTGGTTTTTGTTATGACGGTTAAGGATATTACGGCCATTGCCAAAGTAGAAGCGGCTCATGGTTACCAGTATTTTGAATCTTACCTGGTGATTTTTATTATTTATATTATTATCTGCGGTCTCATTCAGTTGGGATTTTCAGGCTTGGAGAAGCAGCTTGCTTAAGGAGAACTTATGTTAGATATTAAAAATTTATCAAAGCAATTTGGCGATAAGACTGTCCTTGACGATGTCAGTCTGAAGGTCAATAAGGGTGACGTTGTTGTCATTCTGGGGCCCAGCGGATCAGGGAAAACGACTTTTCTGCGCTGCCTTAATTATTTAGAGAAGGCTGATCAGGGACAGCTGACCTTAGACGGTCAGTCCTATGATCTAGCTTCCTTAAACCGAAAAGAGGTGTTGACTATTCGGCAGAAAACTGCCTTTGTCTTTCAGCATTACAATCTTTTTGCTAACAAAACGGCTCTGGAGAATATTTTGGAAGGTCTTGTTGTTGCGAGGAAAATTCCTAAGAAAGAAGCAGAGACCATAGCTTTAGAGGCCTTAGAAAAGGTGGGTCTACTAAGTTACAGAGATTATTACCCCAGTCAGCTATCGGGCGGTCAGCAGCAGCGCATCGGCATTGCGCGTGCTATTGCGGTGAAACCTGATGTTATCTTTTTTGATGAACCGACATCAGCCTTGGATCCAGAATTGATCGGTGATGTTTTAGGCGTCATGAAACAGCTGGCTGAGGAAGGCATTACCATGGTTGTCGTGACGCATGAAATGAGTTTTGCCAGAGACGTCGCTAATCATGTTATCTTTATGGACGGCGGACATATTATTGAAGAAGGAAGCCCTAAAGAATTTTTTCTGCGGCCTAAGGAAGAGCGAACACGGCGCTTTCTGGCTCGTATTTTATCCGACGATACTTATACTGTCAATTATGTTCTCTAATATTAGCACTGGTAAAATTTAAATATAAAAAGAGCGCTTCATAAGTTAGATAAAAATAGATGAGAAGGATTGCATTCTGTATTATGCAGAGTGCTGTCCTTTTTATTTTGTCTTGATACGCTTGCAGCTGTAAGAACGACCAAAGTTTGACCTGACTGCTTTCCGGCTATTAAGGGTCGCTTTTTTCTAATTTTTATATTAAAATAAGAAGGTGAGGCATGCGGCCAAATGGTAGGTGAAAGGGAGTTTCAAGGTGACTGAAAAAACTGTAAGTGTCAAATCTTATGCTAATATTGCTATTATTAAGTATTGGGGAAAGGCCGATGCCGAAAAGATGATTCCGGCAACCGGCAGTATTTCTCTGACGCTTGAAAACATGTATACGGAGACCAAACTGTCGCTCTTGCCAAATGCCGCTGCTGATGAATTTTATATTGACGGTGTTTTGCAAAATAAAGAAGAGCACGCCAAGATGAGCAAGATTTTGGACTATTTTCGAAAAGATCAGCCAGTCTTTGTGAAAATAGAAACGTCTAATAATATGCCGACAGCAGCGGGTCTGTCATCAAGTTCCAGCGGTCTGTCAGCCCTTGTGAAGGCTGCTAATGATCTTTTTGATAAGCATCTCAGTCAGAGTGAGTTGGCTCAGCTGGCAAAATTTGCATCAGGTTCTTCGTCACGTTCTTTCTTTGGACCGTTAGCTGCTTGGGATAAGGATTCCGGTGAGATTTATAAGGTCAAGACCGATTTAAATTTGGCCATGATCATGCTGATTCTAGATGATGCTAAAAAGCCTGTTTCCAGCAGAGAGGGCATGAAGCGCTGTGCTGAAACATCAACGACCTTTGACGAATGGATCAAGCAGTCTGAACAGGATTATGCAGATATGCTGGCTTATCTCAAGGCTAATGATTTTGAAAAAGTCGGTGAACTGGCTGAGCGCAATGCCCTGGCCATGCATGCAACGACTAAAACAGCCAACCCGCCCTTTTCTTATCTGACTGAGGCGTCTTACAGAGCTATGGATGCCGTTAAGGCACTGCGCGCCCAAGGTGAGCTCTGCTATTTCACCATGGATGCTGGGCCCAATGTCAAAGTTCTGTGCTTGGAAGAAGATTTAGATCGCTTGGCTGCTTTGCTGGCTCAAAACTATCAGATTATCAAGTCTAAAACAAAGGAACTTTAACATGATTGATGATGCCATTCAAGTGCAGACCGGCGGCAAACTCTATATTGCCGGTGAATACGCTGTTTTAACACCTAAGCAGTCAGCTATTATCAAGAATATTCCCATCTATATGACAGCCCATATCAAACCAGCCAGTCAGATTTCTATTTGGTCTGATATGTTTAACTATCGTGCAGGACTTGCAGCAGATGCCAATTACTCCTTGATTCAGGAAACTATCGCTGTTTGGGCTGCTTTTTTAGGCAAGAATGCGGCTGAGCTGAGGCCTTTTTCTCTGGACATCAGCGGGAAAATGGAGCGGGACGGACTTAAATTTGGCATTGGCTCCAGCGGCAGCGTGACCGTGCTGACCTTGAAAGCCTTGGCTCTTTTTTATGGTTTACAGCTATCAGCAGATACACTCTTTAAATTGGCTTCTTATACCTTAATCAAGCGCGGCGACAATGGTTCTATGGGAGATCTTGCCTGTATTGCTTATGATGACTTGATTTGCTTTACTGCCTTTGACCGTTCGCGCGTGCGCAGCTGGATTGAACAGGAAGACTTGCAGACAGTTTTAGAAAAAGACTGGGGTTATGCTGTTGAGGTTATTAAGCCAAGCCTGTCCTGCCATTTCCTCGTTGGCTGGACCAAGCAGCCGTCTATTTCGCGTGATATGATTAACTTGGTTAAGTCAGCCATCAATCCGAGATTTCTCAGTCAGACGCAGGCAGCTGTTCTTAGGCTCAAATCTGGATTGGAAACAGGTCAGAAGGCGGTCATTAAAGAAGAAATTGAGAAAGTTTCAGATCTTCTAGTTTCACTCAGCCCTGCTATTTACAATGACAAGCTGCAGGACTTAAAAGCTGCCAGCCAAGGTTTGGATGCTGTTGCCAAGTCATCGGGATCAGGCGGCGGAGACTGTGGAATTGCTCTGTCGTTTGATGAAAAAGCCAGTCAGACATTAATAGAGCGCTGGCAGGCAAAGGGTATCGAATTGCTCTACCAAGAAAAGTTATAGGAGAACGCATGGCAAACAGAAAAGACGATCATATCAAATATGCTCTTAAATATGAAGCCCCCTACAATAGTTTTGATGATATGGAACTGATCCATCATTCTTTGCCTGATTATGATCTGTCAGACATTGATCTGAGCACACATTTTGCTGGACGCGACTTTGATTTTCCCTTCTATATCAATGCCATGACCGGCGGTTCAGAAAAAGGCAGAGCCGTTAATCGTAAATTGGCTCAGCTTGCACAGGCGACAGGACTCGTCATGGTGACGGGCTCTTACAGCGCTGCCCTGCAAAATGAGCATGATAATTCCTACCCGACGCAGGAAGAATTTTCAGACCTGTTGCTGGCGACCAATATCGGCCTTGATAAGCCTGTTGAATTTGGGCAGCAGACGGTAGCTCAGATGAAGCCTATTTTTTTGCAGGTTCATGTCAATCTCATGCAGGAACTCCTCATGCCGGAAGGTGAACGTGAATTTCGCCGCTGGAAATCCAATCTTGCGGATTATGCCAGAGAGATTCCTGTACCGGTTATTCTTAAAGAAGTTGGTTTTGGCATGGATGTTAAAACTATTGAAACGGCTGCCAATCTGGGTATTAAGACCTTTGATATTTCAGGCAGAGGCGGCACCAGTTTTGCCTATATTGAGAATCAGCGAGGCGGCAGCCGTTCTTATCTCAATGACTGGGGACAGACGACCGTGCAGGCATTGCTCAACGCTCAGCAGTTAACAGACACAGTTGAAATTCTAGCATCGGGCGGTATCAGACATCCTCTGGACATGATAAAAGCCCTGACACTTGGCGCAAGGGCTGTTGGTCTGTCACGGACTGTCTTAGAATTGGTAGAACGTTACCCTCTTGAACAAGCTATTGATATTGTCAACGGCTGGAAAGACGATTTGCGCTTGATCATGTGTGCTCTCAACTGCAAAACTGTTGAAGATCTAAAGACTGTTGATTATATCTTATATGGAAAATTAAAAGATGCCCGGCAGGTCAAAAATCCCAGGAGGTAGTCAAATGCTGCTTAAAAGTTTTAATTTTTTCGAAACACAGCTGGTGGATTTTCCTAAACTGTTTTCGGATGATTTGATGAATGCAGATGCAGCACCGGATAAAGTCTATTTTGCTGGAATAAACCAAGCCTTCTCCCGCCTGACCAATGATGTTTATGCTGTCAGTGACGATGCAGACCATATTTCTGATTATTTGACAAGGGGCTACACAAATTTAACGGTGTACAAGCGGAGCTTTTCCATTTCTGATGATGGCTCAATGAGAAAAATTGACAAGAACTATACCGCGTGTTTTATAATCTTTAAAAGGAAAAATCGTTATTTTACAATTCACCAAAGAAGCTGGCCCCAAGAGCTGGACATTCTTATCAATCAGTGTTTTGCACAATCCGATCATTCCGAGACTCTAAAGAGTGAGCTTGTCAGTCTTTTGCAGCAAATCAAAAAAGAAGTAAATGCTGATAAACTGACAGTTATCGGTTTTAAAAAACTGAAGAGTTATTTCTGGCATTAAAACACAGACACAAAAAGAAAAGGAACCTGAGACAGAAATGCTCAGGTTCGTTTTTTATAGAAATAATTTTTACAGCATGTAGTAGACAATGGCAATATACTGAAGGGCAGAAGCCAAAAGAATGAAGAGATGCCAAATCATGTGGAAATACGGTCTTTTCTTAGCATAAAAGAAAGCACCGATAGTATAAGCAAGTCCGCCGCCCAGCATCAAAAGCCAGAAAGCAAGACCGGTTCTGCTGATAATTGCCGGAATGATAAAGACAACCAGCCATCCCATCAGCAGATACAGAAAGAGACTGAATTTGTCATTGATCTTCTTGGCAAAAATCTTATATAAAATGCCGAAAATCGTTGTTCCCCACTGTAAAACAATAATAAGGTAGCCCAACCAGCCGCTGACAAGGGATAGGGCGACCGGCGTATAAGACCCTGCGATAGCAATGTAAATCATGCTGTGATCAATAATGCGCAGGACATATTTTTGCGGTGAGTCATACTGCATTGAATGGTAGACTGTCGATGATAAAAACATCAAAAAGAGACTGATAACAAAAATGGACATACCGACAGCAGCTTTTATACCGTAATATTGATAGCTGTAGATAGCGGTAATCGGCAGCAAAATGAGCATTATGACAGCGCCGACAGCATGGGTGACACTGTTTGCAACCTCTTCGCCAAAGCTTAGTTGCTTGCTCAATTTAAGTGTTTGTGTTGGAGTCATCTGGATTACCTCTTTTTAATTCTAGAACAAGCTGATGCGTTTGATGATAGAGTTTCAATGTCTGGCAGGCAGCAATAATGACTGCTGGGACATCCTCTATATTGTCACCGTTCATGCAGGCGACAAAGTAATTATAACTGGTTTCTGACTGATGGTTAGCCGTCAGAATTTCCAGTGTTTGACTGATTTCCTGAATGGCAAAGACATTTTTTAAACTGGTTATGACGATCAAACGGGCCAGCTGTTTGCGGCTGTACTTTTTCTTGACAGGTTTATCAATATGTCCATGTTTGACATAGTTATTAATCATAGCTGCTGTCAGCCCTTTATCGTTTTGAGCAGAGAAGCCGGCGATCTGGTTGACATATAAAAGAACTTGGTCAAGATACAAATCTAGTTCCGGCAGTTCTTTCCATTGGGGATATGAATAAATCATAGATTACCACCTTTAGTTTATCTAGTTTTTGTTACTAGATTATATAATTATTTAAAAATAATGTCAAGTAAAAACTGCTAAACGGCAAAAATAAATACACGACGGAAAAAGCAGTGCCAGAACAAAGACAGTCTTTATAGCTTGATTAACGAAAAACCACTTAGACTGCTGTGTCTAAGTGGTTTCATCTCTGAGGTTTTGTAAAATAGTCTGGGCAGTTTCCAAATTCAGGTGTTCGGTTTTAAGAAGCAGAGCAGCTGCTTTAGGAAGCTCAGTCTCTTTTGCACCGGCAAGCAGCAGAAGGGACTTGGCCTGCAGTTTCATGTGTCCAGACTGAATGCCAGTACTGGTCAGGGCTTTAAGCGCGGCAAAATTTTGGGCCAGCCCGACAGAGGCAATAACAGCTGTCAATTCACGGGCATTTGGATTGCCCAACAAGTCATGAGCTGTCTGAACACTGGGATTGAGACCGATGGATCCGCCTTTGGTAGCGACAGGCATAGGCAGAGTCAGAGTTCCTTTGAGAACCTGCTGCTTTTGATCAAAAGTCCAAAGGGATAAGCCGCGATACTGCCCATCTTTAGCTGCATAGGTATGACCGCCTGCTTCGATAGCTCGCCAATCATTGCCGGTTGCCATGACAACAGCATCAATGCCATTGAAAATGCCTTTGTTGTGGGTGCTGGCACGGTAACTATCGGTTTGAGCCAGCCTGCTTGCCAGCTCTATCTTATGAGCAAATGTCTGTGCCTTTGCCTTATCACGGCTGAGAAACCTGAGGTCAACCTGACAGCTTGCCGTTACCAGAGATTCTGTTGCGTAATTAGACAAGATCGCCATCAGCTGCTGTCCGCCGGATAATTCTTCCAGTGTCGGCATCAGGGCCTCCATCATGGTATTAACCATATTGGCTCCCATGGCTTCCTGTGTGTCAACTGTCAGGTAAACAATAAGAAAATCGTCTTTAATATCAACTGTCAGACAGCGCGCGCCGCCGCCGCGTTTAACGATAGAAGGATAGGCTTCATCAGCCAAAACTAATAACTGGGCTTTTTGAGCCAGAATATCGTTTTGGGCTTTTCTGAGATTGGGAACCTGATAAAGCACGGCTTGCCCAATCATCTGCCGCTCATGAATGACCGTTGTAAAACCGCCGGAACGTTTGATGATTTTTGCTGCAAAGCTGGCAGCAGCAACAACGGAAGGCTCTTCGGTGACAAAGGGAACCTGATACTCTTTGCCGTCAATGAGAAAGTCAGGCGCTAATGCAAAAGGCAGAGAATGTGTTCCTATAACATTTTCTGCCATCTGGTCAGCTGTTTTAAGCGGCAGCTGGCGATTATGTTTCAGATTATCTAAATGTTCAGCGCTGAGCAGCTGCTTTTCAGCCAGCAGGCTGATTCTCTCCTCTAGGGATTTCTTAGAAAATCCTGTCCAGTTTACTTTGTTTTCAGTCATTAAATTTACCATAAATACGTTGATGCTCTGCAATTTCTTTTAAAGCAAAAGCACCTGTTTTATAATCTGCAAAGGAAGCATTGCCGTTTTCATCTAAAGCTGCTTCCTCAAAGAACATTTTTTCATATTCTGCTACAGATAAAGGGCTGCGCTGTGCAAGGTTTTCCAAACGATTGCTTTGCAGCTGCTCCTTGAAACCTTCAGCCAAGGTGCCTGTAAAGATTTCTGCGACAGCGCCGCTGCCGTAACTAAAGAGTGCAATCTTATCGCCGGATGTCAAATGCCGGCTGTTTTCAAGCAGAGAGAGGAGTCCCAAAAAAAGCGATCCTGTATAAATATTTCCGATCTGCCGGCTGTAAAGGATAGAAGCTTCAAAATTTGCTCTCAGCTTTTCCTGTAAGGCTTTTGGCAAAGTCTTATCCATAATTTTATTGAAACCTTTGAGGGCTAACTTAGGAAAAGGCAGGTGGAAACAAAAGGCTGTAAAATCAGCTAAAGAGGTTTCAAAGCGCTTCTGATACTCTGTCCAAGTTGTTTTCAGCATATCCAAATACTGTTTGGTAGAATAGATGCCGTTAACATAGGGTGTTATTGAGTAATTAGGCCGCCAGAAATCCATGATATCACGCGTTTGTGCCAGTGTTTCATCATGAAGGATCAGAATGCTGGGGTCTTTTTTGATTAACATGGCAATACTGCCTGCTCCTTGAGTTGATTCACCGGGAGTATTGATCCCATATTTAGCAATGTCGCTGGCCAGCACGAGCACCCGCGACTGAGGATGCTTTTCAACATGCAGCTTAGCATAATTGAGCGCTGCAGTAGCACTGTAACAAGCTTCTTTCATTTCGATACTGCGGGCAAAAGGCTGGATGCCCAGCAGCTGATGGACATAAACAGCAGCGGCCTTACTCTGATCAACGCTTGACTCAGTTGCCACAATGACCATATCAATCAGGTCTTTATCTTCATCTGTTAGAATCTCCTCGGCAGCAGAAGCAGCTAAAGTGATGATATCATCTGTAATAGGAGCGATACTGAGCGCATCAAGCATAAGACCCTTGCTGAATTTTTCAGGATCTTCGCCGCGGGCTGCGGCTAAGTCTTTCATTTTCAAGACATATTGGCTGGTCGCAAAACCAATTTTATCAATTCCAATTGTCATAGGTATTCCTTCTTTTCTGTTCAAATATATTTTTTGTAAAATATCATAGTTATTTTATCACAATTTGAAATAAAATTAACGAATAAACTTTTGAGAATCAAATTAAAAAACGTCCTGTGCTTGAGATCGGACGGCAGAGCCATTTTCTGCTATAATGTTTTTTAAAAGGAAATTCAGTGCTGATTTCCTACATACATAGAGAGGGAAGCTATGACCAAGGCAGATCTTATTTTTAAGGAAAACATTCATGAAATTTTAGAAACAGGTGCTTGGAGCGAACAGGCACGGCCCAAGTATAAGAATGGCCAGACAGCTAATTCCAAGTATATCACAGGTTCCTTTGCTGAATATGATTTGGCCCAAGGCGAATTTCCAATTACAACTTTGCGGCCGATTGCTATCAAGTCAGCCATTAAAGAAGTCTTTTGGATTTATCAGGATCAAACCAATGAGTTATCTGTTTTGAATGATAAATACGGCGTCAAGTATTGGAACGACTGGGAAGTCGGACAGACCGGGACAATCGGTGAGCGCTATGGTGCTATTGTCAAAAAGCATGATATCATGAACAAAATTCTCAAGCAGCTGGCTGAAAATCCTTGGAATCGCCGCAATGTCATCAGTCTTTGGGATTATGAAGCCTTTGAAAAAACGGATGGCCTGCTTCCATGTGCCTTTCAGACCATGTTTGATGTCCGCCGTGTGGGTGAGGATATTTATCTGGATGCAACACTGACTCAGCGATCCAATGACATGCTGGTTGCCCATCATATCAATGCTATGCAGTACGTCGCTCTTCAAATGATGATTGCTAAGCACTTTGGCTGGAAAGTTGGCAAATTTTTCTATTTTGTCAACAATCTTCACATTTATGATAATCAGTTTGAGCAAGCCAAGGAGCTTTTGAGCCGTGAGCCGTCAGATTGCCAGCCTCGATTAGTGCTGAATGTTCCTGACAAGACTGACTTCTTTGATATCAAGCCTGAGGATTTTGAGCTGATCGATTACAGTCCGGTCAAACCGCAATTGAAGTTTGATTTGGCTATCTAAAGCGGCAGATAAATTTTTTCTGAGCTTTTTTCAATAAATTTTGTTAAAATAAAAGAAATGAGAATAAAAGGTAATCTGTATAAATGACAAAAAAAATAATTGCCATTTGGGCAGAAGATGAAAATGGTTTGATTGGTGCTGATGGCAGGCTTCCTTGGCATCTTCCCAAAGAACTTAAGCATTTTAAAGAAACAACAACAGGGCATGCACTTTTAATGGGGCGTGTCACTTTTGATGGGATGAAGCGCCGAATACTTCCTAACCGTGAAATCTTGATTTTAACAAGGGATCGGGATTTTCAGGCAGAAGGCGTTAAAGCTCTTAACAGTCTGGAAGAAGTGCTGGCTTGGTTTGACAATCAGGACAAAAATCTTTACGTTGTCGGCGGTGCCAGTATTTATAAAGTCTTTGAAGGCCATTATGATGAACTGATCAAAACCAAAGTCCACGGGACATTTTCGGGGGATACCTATTTCCCTGACCTTGATTGGTCTGATTTTAAAGAGACAGCAAGCACAGATTTTGACAGTGATGATAAAAACGCTTATCCTTTTACCATTACTGTTTGGGAAAAGAAGTAGCAAGGAGATTTGCCTAAGATTATGCAAAGAAGTATTTTTGGGGTGTTTACTGCCTTTTTGTTTGTGATTTGTATCTTGTGCGCAATTCCTGCGTTTAGGAAAAATCGCTATGGTTTAGGAGTGTTTTTCTTATTGAATGCTTTTACGAATATTGTAAATACCATTCATGCTTTTTATGGAACCTTATTTTAAAAGAGATTAGAAATTAGAGGAAGAAATGGCTGGAAATAGAACTACTGATGTCACGGTTCACTGTTCATTCTGTGGCAAAAATCAAGATGAAGTCAAAAAAATCATTGCAGGCAACGGAGTGTTTATCTGTAATGAATGTGTTGAATTATCACAAGAGATTATCCGCGAAGAATTAGCAGAAGAAGTTCTTGCTGATCTTACTGAAGTGCCAAAACCTAAGGAACTCTTAGAAATTTTGGACAGCTATGTGATCGGGCAGGATCGCGCTAAGCGTGCCTTGGCTGTTGCTGTTTACAATCACTATAAGCGCATCAGTTTCACAGAAAGTCAGGAAGACCAGGATGTTGACTTGCAAAAGTCTAATATTCTGATGATTGGCCCGACAGGTTCCGGAAAAACTTTTTTGGCTCAGACCTTGGCTAAGAGCCTCAATGTTCCCTTTGCTATTGCAGATGCCACTGCTTTGACTGAGGCAGGCTATGTAGGCGAAGATGTTGAAAATATTCTGCTGAAATTGATTCAGGCTGCTGATTATAATGTGGAACGCGCAGAGCGCGGTATTATCTATGTCGATGAAATTGATAAAATTGCCAAAAAAGGTGAGAATGTTTCTATTACCCGCGATGTTTCAGGTGAAGGGGTTCAGCAGGCTCTGCTGAAAATCATTGAAGGAACGGTTGCCAGTGTTCCGCCGCAAGGCGGCCGCAAGCATCCGCAGCAGGAAATGATTCAGATTAATACCAAAAATATTCTCTTTATCGTTGGCGGTGCTTTTGACGGCATTGAAGATATTGTCAAGCAGCGCTTGGGAGAAAAGATTATCGGCTTCGGGCAAAACAATAAGAAGGTTGATGACAAGTCATCCTATATGCAGGAAATTATTTCTGAGGACATTCAAAAATTCGGTCTGATTCCGGAATTCATCGGCCGCCTGCCGGTCTTGGCTGCTCTTGAACAGCTGACTGTTGATGATCTGGTTAAGATTCTGACCGAACCTAAAAACGCCTTGGTTAAGCAGTACAAAACGCTTTTGTCTTATGATGGTGTTGAACTTGAATTTGACCAAGATGCTCTGGAAGCTATTGCTCAAAAGGCAATTGAGCGTAAAACAGGTGCACGGGGTCTTCGGTCAATTATCGAGGAAACGATGCTGGATTTGATGTTTGAAATTCCAAGTCAGGAAGATGTGACCTGTGTTCGTATTACCAAAGAGGCAGTTGAGGGAACAGACAAACCGATTCTTGAGACAGCTTCCTAATAAGGAGACCGTATGAGCGAGATTTTAAATACCCATAACGCCTCTCTTTTGTTAAGTGCAGTAAACAAGTCACATTATCCGCAGGATGATCTGCCGGAAGTGGCTCTGGCCGGGCGTTCAAATGTCGGCAAATCAAGTTTTATCAATACGCTTTTAGGGCGGAAAAATCTTGCCAGAACCTCGGGCAAACCCGGTAAGACTCAACTGCTTAACTTTTACAATATTGATGATAAACTGCGTTTTGTAGATGTTCCTGGTTATGGCTACGCCAAGGTTTCCAAGGCTGAGCGTGCTAAATGGGGAAAAATGATTGAGGAATATCTGACCGGCCGCGAGAATTTGCGGGCGGTGGTCAGCTTGGTTGATTTTCGTCATGATCCCAGTGCAGATGATGTTCAGATGTACGATTTTCTGAAATATTATGACATTCCGGTCATTCTGGTTGCTACAAAAGCTGATAAGGTGCCCCGTGGTAAATGGAATAAGCACGCAGCAGCGATAAAAAAGAAATTAGACTTTGATAAACGTGATCAGTTCATTATTTTTTCATCTGTTGACCGTACGGGCTTGGATGCCTCGTGGGACAGTATTTTGCAGCAGCTATAAATTTTTATCAAAGACAGTTCAGAAAAAACAGCCATGTTTTCTTGCTGAACTGTCTTTTCTTGTGTCTTTCAGGCATTTAAATGATGTTTGGAAGCGCTTGTTAAATTAATAATTCAATCATTTGACCTCCTATTTTGTCTAAGTTAGAATGAAAGCGTACCATAAAGGTAACTAAGGAGGTAAAACTTATGGGCAAACAAAAAGTTATTATTGTCGGAGCTTCACATGGTGGGCACGAATCTGCTATAGAATTATTAGATCAGTACTCTGATATTGAGGTTACTATCTATGAAGCAGGGGACTTCGTTTCCTTTATGTCCTGCGGAATGGAGCTTTATCTAAAAGATGAAGTGACAGCTAAAGACGATGTGCGTAATTTTGCGCCAGCCGATTTAGAAAAACGAGGCGGGAAAATTTTTAAGAACAATCAGGTTAGCGCTATTCATGCTGATCAAAAAACGGTTACTGTCCGTGATACCAAAACGGGACAGGAAAAAGAAGCTGCCTACGATAAGCTCATTTTGAGTTCGGGTGTTAAGCCTGTAATGCTGCCTGTTGAGGGAAATGATCTTGAGAATATTTACTTGATGCGCGGTTATGATTGGGCAACCAAGATCAAATCTGCTCTGGAATCAGACGCTGTTCAGGATGTGGTTGTTGTCGGAGCTGGTTATATCGGTCTGGAAGCAGTAGACGTCTTTGCCGGTGCCGGGAAGAATGTTACCTTGATAGATGTTATCGATCGTCCTCTGGGAACTTATCTGAACCCGGAATTAGTTGATATTTTAGAGCCTGAACTGGCAAAAAATCATGTCAACTTGTGTATGGGTGCTAAGATTGAAAGTTTTCAGGGAAGCGATAAGGTCGAAACGGTCATAACCGATAAAGGAACTATTAAGGCTGACCTCGTCATTGTTGCTGCCGGTGTTAAGCCTAATACAGACTGGCTGCAGGGCACAGTAGATTTAGAAGACGGCGGCTTTATCAAGGTGGATGAGTATTTTCGAACAAATCTTCCGGATGTTTATGCTATCGGCGATGCTGTTTTACCTCTGTCTATTCCGGCCGGCAAACCTATGCCGATCGCTTTAGCAACAACTGCCCGCCGCGAAGCTCAATATCTTGTTAAACATATTTTTGAAACGAAACCGCATGAGGCCTTTGCAGGTGTCGTTGGTTCTTCGGCCTTGAGTCTGTTTGATTATCATTTTGCAGCCAGCGGTTTAAATGCCTTTTCAGCCGCAAAAGCGGAAATACCATTTAAAACCAGCTTTTATGAAGATCGCCTGCGTCCAGCTTATATTCCTGATGACAGCAATCCTAAAGTTTATGTCAGCTTGACATTTAACCCGTTAACACATCAGATTTTGGGCGGTGCCGTTTTATCCAAATACGATGTAACAGCACAAGGCAACGTCCTATCACTGGCTATCGGCCATAAGATGACCTTAGAAGATTTAGCACAGGCTGATTTCTTCTTCCAGCCGGGCTTTGACCGGCAGTGGAGCCTGCTTAATTTGGCTGCTCAGCACGCTCTTGATTTGGCACGCTTTTAATCTGAATAAATCTCAAAACGATAGAAAGCAATGCTTCTATCGTTTTTGTATGCTGATTTAAGCAAGGGTGGCTGCTTGCGCATATAGTTTTTCTATATCGGATGATAGATAAAAACTATGTCTGAATTCCTGCCTTTCTGTGGTATGATAGAGGTATCAGACATTAGGAGGGTTTATGGAAAACCATAATTTTGAAAACGAAGGCCGGTTCAAGCGAAAAATGACCAGCCGCCACCTTTTTATGCTGTCTTTGGGCGGTGTTATCGGAACTGGGCTTTTCTTGAGTTCCGGTTATACGATTGCACAGGCCGGACCCTTAGGAGCGGTGATTTCCTATTTAATCGGTGCAGTGGTGGTTTATCTGGTGATGCTGTCGCTGGGAGAGCTGGCGGTTGCCATGCCTGTCACCGGTTCTTTTCATACGTATGCGACTAAATTTATCAGCCCGGGGACCGGATTTACCGTTGCCTGGCTCTACTGGATCTGCTGGACCGTTGCTCTGGGAACGGAATTTCTGGGAGCAGGCATGCTCATGGGACGGTGGTTTCCCCATGTTCCGACTTGGGTGTTTGCGACGCTTTTTGCTCTGGTTATTTTTGCCATTAATGCCCTCAGCGTCCGCTCTTTTGCGGAAGCCGAGTCTTTCTTTTCAAGCATTAAAGTGATTGCTATCCTTGTGTTTATTGTTTTGGGAATTGGAGCTATGATTGGAGTTGTTTCCTTTGAGGGCAGGCATGAGGCTATTCTTTTCAAGCATTTGCTGGCTCACGGAGCTATGCCTAAGGGTTTTGCGGCTCTCGTTTCGGTTATGCTGGCAGTTAACTATGCCTTTAGCGGAACTGAGTTGATCGGTATTGCCGCGGGTGAAACAGATAATCCTAAAGAAGCTGTTCCCAAAGCGATTAAGACAACAATCGGTCGCTTGGTGATTTTCTTTGTATTAACCATTGTGGTTCTAGCTTCGCTTTTACCAATGAAAGAAGCAGGTGTTTCAAGCGCCCCCTTTGTTGATGTCTTTGATAAGATGGGAGTTCCCTTTGCTGCCGATATCATGAATTTTGTTATTTTAACGGCTATTTTGTCAGCAGGAAATTCAGGACTTTACGCTTCCAGCCGCATGCTTTGGTCTTTGGCCAATGAGGGTATGATCAGCCAAAAGGTTGTCAAAATCAATGAACACGGTGTTCCCATGCGGGCCTTGCTGCTGTCTATGGCCGGTGCTGTTTTGGCTCTGTTTTCAAGTATCTATGCTGCAGATACGGTTTATCTGGCTCTTGTGTCAATTGCCGGTTTTGCAGTAGTGGTCGTATGGCTGTCCATTCCTATGGCGCAGATTAATTTCCGTAAAGAGTGGTTAAAAGATCACAGCGAGAAAGAGCTGTCATACAGAACGCCTTTTACGCCGGTGTTGCCTTATGTGACCATTGTTTTATTGCTGATTTCTATCATTGGTATTGCATGGGATGCTTCACAAAGAGCAGGGCTTTATTTCGGTCTGCCCTTTATAGCCTTATGCTATCTGTATTATTATTGGCGTTATCGAACGTTTTAAGGAGGTTTTATGGGACGATTTAAAACATTGTTAGAGCAGGAAGATTATTTGATTTTGCACGGTGCTTTGGGAACAGAATTGGAATTCTTAGGGCACGATGTATCAGGAAAACTGTGGTCAGCCAAATACTTGTTAGAAGATCCCGGATTGATTCAGTCTGTTCACGAGACCTATTTGCGTGCAGGTTCTGATATCGTAACAACTTCCAGCTACCAAGCCAGCCTGCAGGGGCTGTGTGATTACGGTCTCAGCCAGAAAGAGGCCGAAAAAACCATCGCCTTGACTGTTGATTTGGCTAAAAAAGCTAGGGAAAACGTCTGGCAGGAATTAAGCGAGGAAGAAAAACAAGCGCGTCCTTATCCTTTGATCAGCGGCGATGTCGGTCCTTATGCCGCTTACTTGGCTGATGGTTCCGAATACACCGGCGATTACGGTGATATAGACAAAGAAGCGCTTAAAGATTTTCACAGACCGCGCCTTGCTGTCCTGCTGGACAAGGGCAGTGATCTGTTAGCATTAGAAACTATTCCCAGTTTTTTAGAAGCTCAGGCTTTAACTGAACTGCTGCAGGAGGAGTTTCCTGATGCAGAAGCTTATATGAGCTTCACCGCTCAAAACAGCAGCGGCATTTCTGATGGTACCGCTATAGAAGACGTCGCAGCTTTGCTGGACGGGGTACCGCAGATTTTGGCTGTGGGCATTAACTGCAGCTCACCCTTGGTTTATGATGAGCTTTTAAAGAAAATCAGTGCTGTTACCGATAAACCGCTGGTAACCTATCCCAATTCAGGTGAGGTTTATGACGGTCAGCACCAGACATGGACTCAGACAGCTGACAGATCGCACACGCTTTTAGAAAATACCCTTTCTTGGCAAAATCTGGGAGCTAAAGTTGTAGGCGGCTGCTGCCGGACGAGACCCAGTGATATTGAAAGCTTAAGCAAGGGACTAAAACTGCGCCGCTAAAGCTGTGCTTTAAACATTATCAAAAATAAAGGGGCTGAGTAAAAATTTTCAGTCCCTTTGATTTTAGCTATTTAAAAGGCTTACCACATCCTGCCAATTGCTGTCTTTTTTGAGATGGACAAACTGATAGGGACAGTCAGTGATATAATTTTTTTCTAAGAAGTCAGGCGCATGCAGCCTATGCCGCAAAAGTGCCAGGTTTGTCTTAGGAGGCAGCTCAAGAACCAGCGAATCATGAAAGAGATGGTGAGGAAGCTGAAGAAGAGCAGCCGGAATTTCTTTTTCTAGTTCATTTCGCTCTTGGCTGCGAATCTGTCTGAGGTGCTTCTTGTTTTTGGCAAACATGCCGTTATCAATATAGAGCGACAGCGCCTTTTGCATGATAAGGTTGGTGTCATAGTCGATCAAACTTTTGTAGGCCAGAAAATTTTTCAGCAGTTTTCTTGGCAATACTAAGCCGCCCAGACGCAGAGCCGGGAAAAGCGTTGCCGAAAAAGACTTGAGGTAGATAACCTTATCATTGGTATCCAAATAGTGCAGGGAAACATTGGACGTTTTATCAAAATCTGCCATGTAGTCATCTTCCACGATATAGACATCGTATTTTTGCGCCAGCTCTACCAGAAGCTGCTTTTCTTTAAGACTGTATGAGAGGCCTAAAGGATTGGAAAGCCGCGGAATGGTATAAAAAAATTTAATATCTTCCCGGCGGAAAAGTTCTTCCAAGACATTAAAATCAAGGCTTCCGAAACTGCGATCAATGGTCAGATAGGGAAGGTTTTGGGATTTCACCAAGGCGTTCATGCGATGATAGGTTGGCTGTTCCAGCAGAATCGTTTTTTTCTTATTAGGAAAGTCCATCTGAGACAGGATATACAATGCCTGCTGAGTTCCGGAGGTGACCGCAATCATTTCTTTTTTGCTGTAAACGGCCTGGTCTAAAAACAGGGTCTGCAAGGACTGGGTCAATTCCTCCAGCCCTTCCTGCCGGTGGTAATAGTTGAAGAGGTAATTTTCCCGGCCGACTAAGGTTTCGTTCATGCAGGTTCTGAAGTCTTCATAGGCCATATTGTTGTAATCACTGGAAGAGACCTCAGGCAGCAGTTCTTCTTCGTGATTGTCTTCCAAAACATAATAGCCGCTTTTCGGAACAGGGTAAATATATTTTTGATATTTTAATTCTGATAAGGCCTTTTGGACGGTGTCCTTGCTGCAGCTAAATTCAGAACTTAGCTGGCGGATAGAGGGCAGTTTGTCTCCTCGCTTGAGTTTGCCGCTTTCGATTTGCTGAACAATAGTTGTTAAAATTTCTTGATACTTACTAGCCATTTTGTCCCCATACAGTTTGATTTTGTCCCTATTGTACCTTATTCCAAAATTTCTTACAATAATTTTGAGTTTTTAAAAGAAATTGAGGGATTTTTTATGATACCGCGTTTGCTGGTGGCGAGTGATCTGCCCGGCTTAGGCAAGGTTGCTCTGGCCGGCAGTCTGCCCATTATGGCAGCCTGTCAGGCAGAAACAGCGATTTTACCGACCGTCCTTTTGTCTTCACATACAGGCGGTTTTAAAAATATTCAAATAGATGATTACACCGCCGGAATGGCTGGCTTTCTGTCACAGTGGCAGGAATTGGATCTTGTTTTTGATGGCTTAGTGACAGGCTATTTAAAAAATAAGGACCAGATTGCTCTGCTGATTGATTTTGCGGAGAAAAAGAAGATTCCGCTTTTTGTAGATCCTATTATGGGGGACAATGGACAGTTTTATCAAGGATTTGATCAAGCTTATGCACAAAATATCCGCCGCCTCTGTCAAAAAGCAGATGTCATTACGCCTAATCTGACAGAAGCTGCTTTTTTAACAGACACAGCCTATCTTGGAGATAGTTATGGGCCGGCCCAGATTGAGAATCTTTTGTGGCAGTTGTCTGACCTAGGTCCCCAAATCACGGTTTTGACCGGGGTGTCTTTTGAAAAAGATAAGATCGGCTTAGCCCTGTATCAAAAGAAAGCTGACAAAATCGTTTATGTGATGGCCAAACGCTATCCTCAGCTATTTTACGGAACCGGAGATATTGTCACAGCTATCATGGCCAGCGGCTATTTCCATGGGATTGCAGCGGAAAAATCAGCCCGCCTGGCCTTAGACTTTCTGGACGAGGCCATCCAAAGTACGCTGGCTTTAAAGCGTGACTTAAAATACGGTCTTTGCTACGAGCCGCACTTGTTCGAGCTTATCAAACAGCATCACCTGTTATTGGAGGAAATAAAATGAAAAAAGAAGAATTGCGTCGGATAATAGAAGTCAGCTTGTTTGCCGCTTTGATTTTGGTCAGTGTTCAATTTTTACGGATACAAGTGGGGCCGCAGTTTATTCACTTGGGGAATGCTTTGGTAGTCGTGGCTGTCCTTGTGTTTGGTTCTAAATTTGGCGCCCTAGCGGCAGCGCTGGGGCTAGGCTTGTTTGATATTTTAAATGGCTATGCAGCGGAAGTTTGGATAACGATTTTAGAATCCTTGATTGTCTGTTATGTGCTGCATCTGGTTTATGAGAAGGCTATGAAATCAAAGGATAAGGCAAGCAATATCCTTGCTGTCGGCATTATTGCTGCCCTGACAAAAATCATTCTCAACCTAGTCAAGTACACCATCATTAACAGCTTAGTGGGGAATCTGCCTTTGCTTGCGGCCATGACAGGAGCTCTTGTCAAAATTACCGGAACTTTCGGAACTTCAATAGTAACTGCTCTTGCAGTGCCCTTGCTGTACCCTGTTTTCAAAGGTATTGTTCAGGGCAAAAGACAATAGTCGAATGAAGTAAAAAAATGAGAGAGTGGGACAAAAATCGGTAAATCGTCATGAAATGGCGATTTACCGATTTTGTTGTCCCACCTCCGCACAGTTTATTAGGATGGCCGCTATCACTTGCGTAGCAAGGGATAAGGACTTCCAATAAACCACTGCGTTAAATATGTGATACTTCATAAATTGAAAGAGTTTGAGACTTTTGTCCCAAACTCTTTTTTATTATTCAAAAATAACAGGTGCACACTGGCAGTGTTTTAGACAGCAAGCAAAAGTTACAGACAAGCAGCTTTGTTTTATAAAATGAGTTTATCACCCGCCAAAAAGCTGTTTTCAAAATTTTTGGGCGGATGAAAATAGTCTTTGCCAAATTCATCAATCAAACCATGAAATTCTTGGGCGTCCTGATAAGTAAAAGGGGCTGGCAGCTGGGTCAGCTGACGGCTCAGGCTCTGATAATCGCTTAAGCCGGAAAGACCCAGATGGCTGAAAAGCGTTCTGGCATATTTATCAGCAATAAACTGCGGCTGATCAAAGATATAGGTCAGAAGAACGTCGGCCGTTTCGGGACCAACACCGTGGAGTTTCAGCAGGGTTTGGCGCAGGTTTTGCCCGTATTGTTTCACAGCGGCATGAGAATCTTCCTGATTCTCCAGATACCACTTAGAAACTGTCCGAATCGCCTTGCTTTTATTTTTCATAAAGCCGGCCGGGCGGACTAAAAATTCTAATTGTTCTGAGGACAGGTCCTGTATCCTGCGAAAATCGTAATCCGTCTCAGCTTTGATCAGCTGTGAGGCGCGTGTAGCGTTTTTTTCGGTTGTATTTTGAATGAGAATGGCTTCGATGATAATCTGCTGTTTGCTGTCAGCGGGCCACCAGTCAGTAGGCCCCATGTGACGGAGCATTTTTTGATATAAATCGTATAAAGTTAGTTCCATAGATAGCAGGCTTTCTGTTAGAATAATCTTACTTTAACAAATTATCCAAGCATTTTCAAATAGACAATAAGCCCAGCCCCTAAAGGAGCTGGACTCATATACTCTTATGGAAAAATTAGTTTTCTTCAATAACCAGTTTGCCGTCTTTCATGTCAGCCTTAAGATGTTTGACATCGGTATGATCCAGATAGAAGTCGGTTACCTTGTCACGAATTTCCTGTTCGATAACGCGGCGAAGCGGCCGAACGCCCATGGCTTCATCATAGCCTTCTTCGATCAGATGCGCTTTGGCACTGTCACTGACAGTCAGATCAATTCCTTTTTTAGCGAGCGTGATATTTACTTCAGAGAGCATCAGCTCAACGATTTCATCCAGATCTTCCTTGGTCAGATGTGAGAATTCAATGACAGCGTTGAAGCGGTTGAGGAATTCCGGACGGAAGTAAGGAGCGATACGGTCCATAATTTTGACATCCTCGTCTTTTCCGCTAAAGGATTCATTGCCAAAACCGGCATTTGATGTTGCTATGATGACCGTATTTTTGAAATTAATAGTATTGCCCTGACCGTCTGTTAAGCGGCCGTCGTCCAAGACTTGCAAGAGCAGGGTGATGACTTGCGGGTCGGCTTTTTCAATTTCATCAAGCAGAACGATAGAATAAGGATTGCGGCGAACGCGTTCGGTAAGGGTGTTGCTGTTATCATCATAGCCCACATAACCGGCAGTAGTACCAATTAGCTTAGAAACAGCCGTGCGATCACTGTATTCGGACATATCAAGACGAATAATAGCATCTTTGGAGCCGAACATGTCAAAGGCCAGCTGCTTAGCCAACTCAGTCTTGCCCACACCGGTAGGTCCGACAAAAAGGAAGCTGCCGATAGGGCGGTTGCCTTCATCAAAGCCCGCACGATTGCGGCGGATAGCACGAGAAACAGCTTCAACCGCATCATCCTGACCGATAACTTTGCCTTTTAGACGAGAAGTCATTTCTTTCAGTCGTTCAATATCGCTGGTTCCCATCTGTGAAACCGGAATACCAGTCAGTCTTTCGACAGCTTCGGCTACGTCATTTATGGTTGCTGTTACCTTGTTGCCTTCAGTGTGGTTATCAATTTGAGCTTGCAGTTTGTCAATTTTAGTTTTAGCTTTCAAAGCTTCTTCATAATCTTCTTTGTCAACCGCTGTTTGCTGTCTGTCCTTTTCTGCCTGAATTTCTTTTTCAAGTGTCTTAACATCTGTAACCGGATGCTGAGCAGCTAAGTGAGCAGCAGTCATGTCTATAAGGTCAATAGCCTTATCTGGCAGGCTGCGCTGCGGAATATATTGGACTGACAAATCAACTGCTGCCTTTAAAACCTCCTTAGGCAAAACAACATTATGGTGTTTTTCATAGAGAGCTGAAATACCCTGCAAAATCTCATAGGTATCTTCAGCAGAAGGAGCGTTGACTTTGACTTCATTAAAGCGGCGGGCTAGAGCAGCGTTCTTCATAATAGTATTGCGGTATTCGTCCTGAGTCGTTGCACCGATAACAGTTAATTCACCGCGGGAAAGAGCTGGTTTGAGGATATCCGCCAGACCTTTGGAGCCGCTGTCGCCGCCCGTACTTCCTGCACCGAGAACTTGGTGAATTTCATCGAAGAACAGGATGATATTGCCGGCTTCTTTGACTTCGCTGACCAAATTTTGAATATTTTCTTCAAAGGATCCGCGATACTGTGTGCCTGCTTCCAAACCGGAAATATCAATAGAGATGATTTCCTTGTTTTTAATAGCAGCAGGGACATCACCGTTGACAATAGCCTGAGCCAGACCTTCAACAACAGCTGTTTTACCAACACCCGCATCGCCGACGAGAACAGGATTGTTCTTTGTACGGCGGGAGAGGATTTCGGCTGTTTCTTGAATCTCCTTGTTGCGTCCGATGACCGGGTCCAGCTTACCGGCGCGTGCTTCATCTGTCAGATTGCGGCCCAGTTTGGCTAAAATACCATCTTTCTTTGGTGCATTAGGAGCAGCTTCTTGATATTGCTGAGCGTCAGCACCGGCAGGAAGTTTTCCGCTTTGTCGGTATTGAGCGAACTCTTCGGGGCTGACCTCACGGCCGTTAATTAGATAGCGGCGTCTCTCTGAATTATAACCCCCCATATTTCCCATTAGTTGATTGAAAATGTCATCCATATTTCCGAATGGATCACGTCCATAAAAATCATTTGCCATAATTATTACCTCTTTTACTTTTTATTAATATAATAGTTGATAGAGTTATACTATAACAGTTTTAAAAGGGTTTTTTGTAAAAATCCTTGCTGCAACAGTCTTTATCAACTATTTGCCTATATTATAACACCTTGATTGTTATATATCAAGAGATATGTATTATATAATAAAAATATTTTTAACTCGCATCAGAAAAAGAGATAAGGGTTGACTTATTTCCAGAATATGATATGATAAAAAAGGTTTTGAAAAAAACTGACCTAAGACAGCAGGGGAGCCGTGCTCATAATATTCCTGCCGAGGCACAAAACGTAAACTAAAAACGTATTGTACTTTCGTGTCTGGGTTTGGATGCGATTTTTTATTGGATCCAGCCAAAAATAAAAACGGAGGTTAAACACTGATGAGTGAAGCAAGTATTGCTAAAAAAGCAGAATTGGTTGATGCTGTCGCTGAGAAAATGAAAGCAGCTGCAAGTATCGTCGTTGTTGATTCACGCGGTCTTACAGTAGAACAAGATACTGTTCTTCGCCGTTCACTTCGCGAAAGCGATATTGAATTTAAAGTGATTAAAAACTCAATCTTGCGCCGTGCAGCCGAAAAAGCTGGTCTTGAAGGACTTGGCGATGTCTTTACCGGACCGTCTGCCGTAGCATTTTCAAATGAAGATGTTGTTGCGCCGGCTAAAATTATCAACGATTTTGCTAAAAATGCTGATGCACTTGAAATCAAAGGCGGTGCAATCGAAGGCGCTGTTTCTTCTAAAGAAGAAATCATGGCTCTCGCAACGCTGCCAAACAGAGAAGGACTTCTTTCTATGCTCTTGTCTGTACTTCAGGCGCCAGTCCGCAACGTTGCATATGCTGTCAAAGCTGTTGCAGAAAGCAAAGAAGACGCTGCCTAAGTCTTCAAACAGCAGCCTAGTGCTGCCGACAATCTTATAAAAAACATATTTGGAGGAAACTAACAATGGCATTGAACATTGAAAACATTATTGCTGAAATTAAAGAAGCTTCAATTCTTGAATTGAACGACCTTGTAAAAGCTATCGAAGAAGAATTTGGTGTAACTGCAGCTGCTCCTGTAGCTGTAGCTGGTGCTGCCGGCGGAGAAGAAGCTGCAGCTAAAGATTCATTTGACGTTGAATTGACTGCTGGCGGTGACAAGAAAGTTGCTGTTATCAAAGTTGTTCGTGAAATCACAGGCGAAGGCCTTAAAGAAGCTAAAGGTCTTGTTGACAACGCACCATCAGTTCTTAAAGAAGGTGTTGCAGCAGCAGAAGCTGAAGAACTTAAAGCTAAACTTGAAGAAGCTGGAGCAACTGTTACGCTTAAATAATCAATTACTGATTATTTAGGGCTGAAAGCCGAGTCTTAAAGCCTTTTCGCTAGTGTCAAGGCGATAAGAAAATTAGCTTAACATTTCAAATCCCCACTAAGATTTATTCTTGGTGGGGATTTTCCTTATCTGGCATCATGAATTATTTTCTTGCGGCTAAAGTTTTATGAATCGTGCCAATGCTTAAGAACAATGCTAAAATTTTGTTTGTTTTATCAATGCTCAGATTTGATTATCCAGATATGATATGTTAAAGTATGACTAGTATTGTTAAGGAGGATATTATGAAAACAACTGTATTTGTTAAAGCAGGCCAAGTGGCTGTTAAAACTGTTGATAAACCGGCAATTATCGAATCTGATGATGCTGTTATCCGTGTGGTACGTTCTTGTGTCTGCGGTTCGGATCTTTGGTCCTACCGCGGTGATGACCAAAAAGAAAGTGGTTCAGATAATACCGGTCATGAAATTATCGGGATTATTGAAGAGGTGGGCTCTGATGTCAACACAGTCACCAAGGGTGATTTTGTCATTGCACCTTTCACACACGGCTGCGGTCACTGTGCGGCCTGCCGTGCCGGCTTTGAGGGCGGCTGTCAGGGGCACGATGCCAGCACTAACTTCAGCTCCGGCTATCAGGCTGAATATGCTCGCTATGCCCATGCCGATTGGTCCTTGGTGAAAATCCCTGGTCAGCCGAGCGATTACAGCGAAGGGATGATTGCCTCTTTCTTATCACTTGCTGATGTGATGCCGACAGGCTATCATGCGGCTCGAGTTGCCAATGTGCAAAAGGGTGATACCGTTGCAGTCGTCGGCGATGGTGCTGTTGGGCTTTGTGCAGTTATTGCAGCTAAAATGCGCGGTGCTAAGCGAATTATCATCATGAGCCGCCACAAAGACCGTCAAGAATTGGCTGTAGAATTTGGTGCGACTGATATTGTGGCAGAGCGCGGCGAAGAAGGTATTGCCAAGGTTCTGGAACTGACAAACGGAGACGGTGTAGACGCTGCGCTTGAATGTGTCGGCACACAGCTCTCAACTGAAACAGCTATCAAGATTGCCCGTCCGGGTGCTGTTGTCGGGCGTGTCGGAGTTCCGCATACGGATGACATCAATCCGGGAGATTATTTCATGAGAAATACTGTTTTTGCGGGGGGACCTGCTTCGGTGACAACTTATGATAAGAGTGTCTTGCTGAAGGCTGTCCTTGATGGTGAGATCAATCCCGGTAAGGTCTTCACTCAAAGTTATAAATTAGATGACATCGATCAGGCTTACAAGGATATGGAAGCAAGAAAAACGATCAAAGCAATGATTGTCATGGATTGATAGCTCTGGTAAATCAAGTATAAGTAAGAAAGACTGCAGGCATTTTGCCCAGTCTTTTTTGCATGTCCTCTTATTTTTTGATGCAAGATAAGCATAGAAAGCTTACTTTTTCAAAAACGCTGCCCATTTTCCCCATAATTAATGCTTATAGCCGGCCATAAAAAATTTAGACTATGCAGGACGCACAGGAGATGGTATCCTATCAGCAATATCAAAAGAATCGAGGTTATTTTATGTCTAAATTTACCATACATACCATTGACACTGCACCTGAGGAAGTCAAAGAAACACTGCGTACCGTTGAAAAGGATAACGGTGGTTATATTCCTAATCTTATCGGACTGTTGGCTAATGCGCCGACAGCACTGGAAACTTACCGCACCGTTGGAGCCATTAACCGCCGCAATTCCCTGACACCGACAGAGAGGGAAGTGGTCCAGATTACTGCGGCTGTAACCAATGGCTGTGCCTTTTGTGTCGCCGGTCACACGGCCTTTTCGATTAAGCAGATTCAGATGGCACCCGATCTTTTGGAAGCCCTGCGCAACAGTACGCCTATTGATGATGATCCTAAGCTCGATACACTGGCTAAATTCACTATTGCCGTGATTAACACCAAAGGACGTGTCGGAGATGAAGCTTTTGCTGATTTTTTAGAGGCGGGTTATACTCGGGAAAATGCTCTTGATGTTGTTTTAGGTGTCAGCTTAGCGTCGCTCTGTAATTATGCTAATAATATGGCGGATACACCGATTAATCCGGAGCTGCAGCAATATGCAAAATAGTTCCGCATGAGGAAAGGGGGGGATGACAATGGCTTATTTTTCGGAAAATTTTATAACTTGGCTGGATGCCCATGCCGATCAGATTGACAAAGAGTCCGGAGATTTGGCTGATCAGCTCTTGGAGCGCATTGCAGCAGAAGGTGTTTTTGGTATTGCGGTGCCTGAAATCTATGGCGGCCAAGGCGGCAGTAAGACAGAAGTAGTCGAATTTTTGTCAGAGCTGGCCCGGCATTCACTGACGGCTTCTTTTATATCATGGGGACATCGAACTTTTATTGAAACGCTTCTTGCTAGCAGCAACGACGTCCTGAAGAAGTCTTGGCTGCCGGATTTATTAACAGGAAAGCTGGCAGCCGGAACGGCTCTGTCAAATGCCACCAAATATCTATCAAAAATTGAAGAGCTGAATGTTACCTTGGCAGAACAAGATGGAAAATACTATCTGAGAGGAAGGCTTCCCTGGGTAACAAATCTGCGGTCTGATCGTTTTGCGGCTGTTTTTGCAGCTCAATTTGAAGACAGCAGCAAGGAGCCTATCGTTTTGGCCATTCCTTCCGGAGCAGCCGGTTTGTCGCGTTCAGCTGATTTAGAATTTGCAGCCCTGCAAGGTTCTAACACGGCAGCTTTAAGCTTTGATAATGTGCTTTTGGATGATAGTTGGATACTGTCTGATGATGCCAAAAGCTTTTTGGCTCAGACGCGGCCGGAATTTTTGGGCTATCAATTTGGTCTGGCTTTTGGCTTAGCAGAGCGTTCATTGGATGAAGTAGCGCAAAGCCTAAGCAGCAATCGCTCGGTACTTAAGCAGGAGTACGATGAAACAAAGGACAAGCTGACTGCTGTTCGGCAGAGCCTGTTTAAGGGTCTGGAAGCAGAAGAGGTCTTTATTGACAATCCTCGTCAGCTCTTTCAGCTGCGTATAGACATTGTTGATATTGTTGCTGCCAGCTTATTGTTAGAATTGCAGGCAAGCGGCGGCAGAGGTTATCTTAAAGGGTCGGCTTCTGGTTTTATCCGCCGCTGGAATGAAGGAGCTTTTTTGCCCATTGTTTCTCCAAGTGCTGTGCAGCTTCGGCATATTTTGGAAACTGTTTAATCAGGCAAAGAAACAAGGCCGAAACACATTTGTCTCGGCCTTCTTTTCTTTTAAAAAATTATGGCAAAGCAGGAGCAATAGTGCTCATCAGAATATCAGCACTGGTATCAGGCAGAATTCTTACGCGGTTCAAAGACAGCAGCCCGTTTTCAGCACTGGCCAAGCCTTCGTTGGTTGTTAGACCCAGTTTGTATTGATTAGCAAGACTAAGGGTGGTATCGCTGTAGCGTCCTGCCGGATAGGCGATGGCTGTCGTTGTTTGATTAAGTTCTTTATCCAAATAAGTTCTTGACTCTGATAATTCCTTGGCCTGCGTTTCTTGATCAGAAACTGCTAAGTCAGGGTGATTAACCGTATGGGACTGAAAGGACATACCGTTTGTTTTCATTTCTTTCATTTGCTTAATGGTCAGGTTGCCGCTTCTGCCTTCATCTGTAAAGGAGGTAATGACATTGTTGGTTGCCCTAGCCTGATATTTTTTCAAAATAGGATAAGCAATAGTATAAAAATCAAGCAAACTATCATCGAAAGTCAGCCAGATAACTTTTTTAGCAGGAAGGGCATTTTGACTGAGAGCCCGATAAGCTTCTTCGGGGCTTAAAAAATAGTAGCCTTCTTCGCTCAAGCGCCTGATATGGCTTTCAAAAACAGCAGGTGACACAATGAGATTGGCATTGCCTGCCTCATCAGGTGTCATATCATGAATGGCATGATACATCAAAATAGGAAGGTGAACAGGCTGTTTTTGCTTTATCCATTTAATCTTTTTTTGGGCTTTTTGAGCCTTGTCCTGACTGATACGGGTGACAGGAACAGCGGTTTTAGTGCTGGTTTTGCTGTTTTGCCGCATGAGTACAATCACAAGACTTCCCAAAGCTGCAAGGCAGGCAAGCATCAAGATGATATTGATAATGGTCAGCTTTTTATTTTTCTTCATCATAAATTATCCTCTTAGCTAATTATAGCATAATGGAGGAGCTAATTAGCTGTAAATTCTGCTGAAAATTTGATATAATGAAAAAAATGTTTTTTACAAGGAGAAAGAAATGTCTATAAAAATTGGTTTGCTTGGTTTCGGGACAGTGGCAAGCGGTATTCCGTTTTTGTTAAAGGAAAATCATGAGAAAATCACGGCTGCTTCAAGAGACCAGTTGGAAATTGCTAAGGTTTTGGTCAAGGACAATGAGGAAAAGGATCGCCTTTTGGCTGCCGGCAATGATTTTAACTTTGTAACTAATGTTGATGACATTTTATCTGATGAGACGATTGATATTGTTGTTGAGCTAATGGGACGCATCGAGCCTGCCAAAACCTTTATTACTAAGGCGCTTGAAGCGGGTAAACACGTTGTTTCTGCTAACAAGGATCTGATTGCCACACACGGTAGGGAGCTGATTAAACTGGCGAAGGATCAGGGCGTAGCTTTTTACTATGAAGCAGCTGTTGCCGGCGGTATTCCCATTTTGCGGACCTTGGCAAACTCTTTGACCTCTGACAAGGTAACACGCATTTTAGGCGTGCTCAACGGAACATCTAATTTTATGATGACCAAGATGGTTGATGAGGGCTGGACCTATGAAGCTGCTTTGGCAGAAGCGCAGGCTCTGGGCTATGCTGAAAGTGACCCAACTAACGATGTCGAAGGGATTGATGCAGCCTACAAAGCCGTTATTTTAAGTCAGTTTGGTTTTGGAATGACTATTGATTTTGACCAAGTGACCCACCAAGGCATTTCAAGTATTACGCCCGATGATGTCAGTGTTGCTCAGCAACTGGGCTATGTGATTAAACTGGTCGGCTCTGTTGAAGAAACCGAATCGGGAATTTTTGCTGAGGTTTCACCGACATTTCTGCCAAAATCTCATCCGCTTGCCAGTGTCAACGATGTGATGAATGCTGTTTTTGTGGAGTCTATCGGCATTGGCGAATCCATGTACTACGGACCGGGTGCCGGACAGAAACCGACAGCAACCTCTGTGACGGCAGATATTGTTCGCATTGCCCGCCGTATTAAAGACGGTAACGTCGGCAAACCTTTTAATGAATTTGTTCGCGATACTCAGATTGCGCATCCTGATGATGTTAAGAGCCACTATTATTTTGCCATCAATACTGCAGATGAAAAAGGCAAGATGCTGCGCTTAGCTGAAATTTTTAATTCAGAAGATATTTCGTTTGAGCAGGTTCTGCAGCAAAAGGCCAACGGTCAAACAGCGCGTGTTGTCATCATCACGCACTCTCTGAGCAAGACACAGTTAGCCAATGTTACTGAAAAACTGAAGGCTGTTGCCGATTTTGAATTAGTAAATACTTTCAAGGTGTTAGGGGAATAGGATGAAAATTACAGTACCTGCAACATCGGCTAATATCGGACCGGGTTTTGATTCTGTTGGTGTTGCCCTTTCCAAATATCTTTCTATTGAAGTTTTAGAAGCGGCTGATTCCTGGGAAATTATCCATGATTTGGAGAACATCCCGAGTGATGACCGTAATTTATTGATTGTGACAGCCTTAAAGGTTGCCCCTAACCTGCAGCCTCATCGGCTGCGGATGACCAGCGATATTCCTCTTGCAAGAGGATTAGGGTCATCAAGTTCTGTTATCGTTGCCGGAATCGAGCTGGCCAATCAATTAGCGGATTTACAGCTGACAGCCGGCGAAAAACTAACTATTGCCACAGCTATTGAAGGTCATCCTGACAATGTAGCGCCAGCCATTTTTGGCAATCTTGTAGTATCCAGTTATGTCAATGAAAAGGTCAATTATGCTGTTGCAGATTTTCCTAAGTGTTCTTTTGTGACCTTTATTCCTAACTATGAGCTTAAGACCAGCGACAGCCGCAATGTTTTGCCTGATCAGCTAAGCTACAAGGAAGCTGTTGCAGCCAGCTCGATTGCCAACGTAGCTGTTGCGGGTCTTTTGACAGGTGATTTAGAGACTGCCGGAAAGGCGATCGAAGGCGATCTTTTTCATGAACGCTTCCGCCAGTCCCTCGTTAAAGAATTTCCAGCAATTAAGGCTGTCGGCGAAGAAAACGCGGCCTATGCAACCTATCTTTCAGGAGCAGGCCCGACCGTTATTGTTTTGTCTGAACAAGATAAAGGGAAAAGAATCAAAGCAGCGATTGATCGTTTGGGCTTGGATGGAAAAACCTATCTTTTATCTGTTGATACTGAAGGAGTAAGGATTGAAAGAGACTAAACAGGGGCTGCTGCTCGGTTTAGAAGCATATCTATTATGGGGAGTTATCTCCCTTTTTTGGAAGCAGCTGTCAGGAATCAATGCCTATGCCATTTTTTCCTACCGCATCCTTTGGACCTTAGTCACCATGCTGCTTTATATGCTTTTATCTCAGCGTCAGCGTATTTATAAGCAGCAGATAAAAGGTTTAATGACAGATAAAAAAGCAGGAGCTGCCGCAGTTCTGGCTAGTTTTTTGATTGCGGTTAACTGGCTTTCTTACATCTATGCTGTTACTAACCAGCAAGCCACCCAAGCAAGTTTGGGCTATTATGTTATGCCCTTGGTTTCTGTGCTCTTATCACTAATCTTTCTGGGCGAGCATCTGGACAGGTGGACGGCTTTTTCAGTATTGCTAGCGGCTTTGGGTGTTGGCCTTCTCATCTTTCATACAGGAGAAATTCCTGCGGTAACCTTTCTGCTGGCTTTTTCTTTTGCCTTTTACGGACTGATTAAGAAAAATGTTAAGCTCTCCAGTGATGTCGCTATGCTGGTAGAAGCCTGTGTCATAGCGCCTTTGGCTTTGCTTTATCTCTTCTTTTTCAGCGGTGAAAGCCTGTTTGATTACAGTCTTTTGGAAAATATTCTGCTCATGCTTTCAGGACTTGTGACCGCTGTTCCCTTGCTGCTGTTTGCAGAAGGGGTTAAAAAAGCCCCTCTTAATCTAATAGGTTTTATCCAGTATATTAATCCCACCATACAGCTGGTGATTGCTGTTTTAATTTTTGGCGAAACCATTACTCTTGGTGAATTGCCTGGCTTTATTTTCATTTGGCTGGCGGTTTTCATCTTTATCATAGGGCAGATTTTAATGTTAAGAAAAAACAGATAAGAGCCTAGCGGAGACAATTTTCATAAATGCTAAAAAGGAGGCAGCCGGTTTTTATTGCCGGCAAATAAATGAGAGAAGTGATGAACTATCAAGAAGCCTTAGCTTGGATAAATGACAATTTAAAATTTGGTATCAAACCGGGTCTTGAACGGATGGCTTGGATGCTTGAGGAAATGGGCAATCCCCAGCAAAATATTCACGGGATTCACGTTGTCGGTACTAACGGAAAAGGCTCAACCGTCAATTACCTGCAAACTATTTTTACCAAGGCAGGCTATGATGTCGGTACCTTTACGTCTCCCTATATTATTGATTTCAGGGAACGCATCTCTGTCAATGGTCACATGATCAGCAAAGACGAGCTGGTCCGTTTGGTTCAGCTAGTTAAGCCTGTGGTGGAACGTCTGCCGCTTGAAACCAGTCTTGAAGCGGCAACAGAATTTGAAATTATCACGCTGTTGATGTTCGTTTATTTTGGGCAGGTTCATCCGGTTGATCTGGTAATCATCGAAGCAGGAATGGGAGGCTTGTATGATTCGACCAATGTCTTTAAAGCACAGGCAGTCATCTGTACCTCAATCGGGCTGGATCATCAGGCTGTTTTGGGAAATAGCCATGCTGACATTGCTGGACAAAAGGTGGGTGTTTTAAAAGAAGGAGTGCCCTTTGTTTTTGCTGAAAAGCGCAGCGATGTTAAGGCTGTTTTTTATCAGAAGGCTAAGGAAACCGGAAGTCCTCTGTATCAGCTGGGAGAAGATTTTAAGATTTCAGATAAAGGAGCGGTTTTTGATTTCAGTTATGGCGGCGAGACGATTTCTGATATCCGCCTTGTGATGAAGGGAAGCCACCAAAGATCTAATGCTGCTTTGGCTGTTATGACCAGCTTTTTGCTGCAAAAAGATTTTCCAAAGGTGACAAAAACTGTTATTAAAGAAGCTTTAGCAGACAGCCGCTGGGCGGGCAGGACGGAGTTTATCAGAGAAAACCTCATGATTGACGGTGCTCACAACAATGAAAGTGTCGCTGTGTTAGCCGACCTCTTAAAAGAGCAGTATGCCGACAAAAACATTCATGTTCTTTTTGCGGCTATTGCAGGTAAACCAGTTGAGAACATGCTTGCGCAGCTGAGTCAATTTGCAGATGTGACAGTGACAACTTTTCCTTATCCCAGAGCTTTAGCTTTGGAAGATTATCCTTCACAATATAAACAGATTTCTGATTTTTCGGCCTGGCTGAAAAGACTTAAAAAGGCTCAAAAAGATGACCTCTTTGTTATCACAGGATCGCTTTATTTTATTTCACAGGTCAGAAAAGACCTTTTGAAAAATAAAGAAATAGGCTATAATAGATTGTATTAAAAAATGAGTGAGAGAGTAAATGTCAGACCAAAAAAAGATTGAAAAGGCTGTTTATCAGCTTTTAGAAGCATTGGGCGAAAATCCTGAGCGTGAGGGGCTTTTAGAGACACCAAAGCGTGTTGCCAGAATGTATCAGGAAATGTTTTCCGGACTAAATCAGGATCCCAAGGATCAATTCACAGCAGTTTTTTCTGAAGGACATGAAGAAGTTGTGTTAGTTAAAGATATTCCCTTTTATTCTATGTGTGAGCATCACTTGGTTCCTTTTTATGGAGTGGCTCATGTTGCCTATATTCCAAGTGATGGCCGGGTAACGGGACTCAGTAAACTGGCGCGTGCAGTAGAAGTGGCCAGCAAACGGCCGCAGCTGCAAGAGCGTTTGACAGCTCAGGTGGCACATGCGCTTGAAGAGGCATTAAAGCCTAAAGGTGTCTTTGTTATGATTGAGGCAGAACATATGTGCATGACCATGCGGGGAATTAAAAAGCCCGGCAGTAAAACAGTAACCAGCGTTGCCAGAGGCGTTTGTCAGTCTGACAAAGACGTCCGGCAGGAAATTATATCAATGATTCACAATTAAGGAGTTAACATGAAGATCGGCAAGCATGAATTGGCAGATCAGGCAGTGATTATGGGGATTCTCAATGTGACCCCGGATTCATTTTCAGACGGGGGTCAGTACCTTTCTGTTGATCAGGCACTCAAGCAAACAGAAGAAATGCTGGCAGCAGGTGCTAAGATTATTGACGTCGGCGGTGAATCAACGCGTCCCGGAGCTGTTTTTGTTTCTGCCGAAGATGAGATGAAGCGGGTTATCCCGGTTATCAAAGCCATTAAAGAACGCTTTGACTGTCTCGTCAGCATTGATACCTATAAGACCCAAACAGCTCAGGCAGCGCTTGAAGCTGGTGCTGATATTCTTAATGATGTTTGGTCAGGCCTCTACGACGGCCGCATGTTTGAATTGGCAGCGCAGAAAGATGTCCCAATCATTCTCATGCATAATCAAAAAGAGGAAGTTTATGATGATGTCACGCAGGATGTCAGCCGTTTTCTTTTGGCGCGTGCAGAAGTGGCGCAAAAAGCCGGTGTTAAAAAAGAAAATATTTGGCTTGATCCCGGTTTTGGTTTTGCTAAGAATGTTGAGCAAAATCTAGAATTGCTGCAAGGTTTGGAGCAGATTACAAGTCTTGGTTACCCTGTTTTGTTTGGTATTTCCCGCAAACGTGTTGTTGACAGTATGCTTGGCGGCAGCACGAAGCCGCAGGAACGCGACATGGCAACAGCTGCTCTGTCTGCCTATGCTATTGATAAGGGCTGCCAAATTGTCAGAGTGCACAATGTAGCAGTTAATAAGGATATTGTCAAAGTTGCCAGTCAGTTAATGTGAGGTGTTATGGATAAGATTATTTTAAAAGGCTGCCGTTTTTATGCTTATCACGGTGCCTTTTCGGAAGAACAGGCCTTGGGGCAGATCTTTGTTGTGGATGCTGAATTAGCAGTTGATTTAAAGGCCGCATCAGAAACAGATAATCTGGAAGATACGGTTCACTACGGCAAGGTTTTTGAGGTGATTAGACACCGTGTTGAAAACAGCCGCTATGTTTTGATTGAAAAGCTGGCGGGTGCGGTCTGTCAGGATATTTTTGAGCATTTTCCTGCCATTTTAGCCGTTACAATCCGGATCACTAAAGAAAACCCGCCTATTGCCGGCCACTACGATGCTGTTGGCGTGGAATTAAAGCGTGAACGCCCATGACCCTTGTTTATCTAGGTTTGGGCAGCAATATTGAAAATAGGGAAACTTATTTGCAGAAAGCCTTAGCCAGTCTGGCTGAGCTTCCTCGAACACGCCTGCTAGCTCAGTCAGCAGTTTATGAGACCGCCGCTTGGGGCAAAACAGATCAATCTGACTTTTTAAACATGGTTTGTCAGCTGGAAACTGATTTGTCACCGCAAGAGCTGCTGCGCAGCTGCCAAAACATTGAAAGCCGGCTGGGTCGTGTCCGACATGAGCACTGGGGTCCAAGAACGATTGATATCGATATTCTCTTTTATGGCCATGAGATTATTGATGAGGAAAAGCTGCGAGTGCCCCATCCTTATCTTCAGAATCGCGCTTTTGTTTTGGTGCCTTTGAGTGATATTGCTGAAAGCTTTATCCACCCTCTGCTGAAAAAATCAGCTGCTGATTTGCTAAAGGAGACAGATCAATCCGGGGTTAAACGCTTCAAAGACTGACTTGCTGTACTTCAATTTTTCTCATCAGAAGTCGCTTTGTTGAAATAAGCAAAGAATGATACATGAAAAATCATGTCTTCTGTCGTCAAAGTAAGTAAAATTTGATATAATAAAATCGGTTTAGCTGCCGATTTTTTAGTATTGAAAAGTATAGAATTGAGATAATCATGTTAAAAGAAATGAAAACGAGTTTAGAAGGCATTGATATTCGCTTTAACGAGCCTTTAAAAAAATATACCTATACGAGAGTGGGGGGACCGGCTGATTTCCTTGCTTTTCCGCGCAACCGCTATGAACTGGCAAGAATTGTTAAGTTTGCCAACAAACACAATCTGCCCTGGATGGTTTTAGGCAATGCCAGCAATCTGATTGTTCGTGACGGTGGGATCCGAGGTTTTGTCATTATGTTTGACAAGCTCAATAGCGTTACTGTTAACGGCTACGTCATTGAAGCAGAAGCAGGCTCCAACTTGATTGAGACAACCAAGGTTGCACAATACCACAGCCTGACCGGTTTTGAGTTTGCCTGCGGTATTCCGGGCAGTGTCGGAGGAGCCGTCTTTATGAATGCAGGCGCCTATGGAGGCGAGATTTCTCATATTTTGATTTCTGCACAAGTTTTGACTAGGGATGGAGAAATTAAGACGGTTGAAGCGCGTGATATGCGCTTTGGCTACCGCCGCTCAGCCTTGCAGGATAATAAGGAGGTCGTGATTTCGGCTAAATTTTCGCTTAAACCCGGTGACTACACTGTTATCAGTCAGGAAATGCAGCGCCTCAATCACCTGCGAGCTCTGAAACAGCCTTTGGAGCATCCGTCCTGCGGTTCGGTTTTTAAACGTCCTATGGGACATTTTGCCGGTCAGCTTATCATGGAGGCTCATCTCATGGGGCATCGTATCGGCGGTGTAGAAGTCAGCAAAAAACACGCTGGTTTTATGGTTAATGTTGATAATGGCTCTGCCAAAAACTATGAGGATTTAATTGCGGATGTGATTCGCAGGGTTAAAGAAAATTCCGGAGTTACTTTAGAGCCGGAAGTACGCATTATTGGTGAAAAAGAAGGACAAGCGGAGGACGCATAAGCATTGACTAATCCAATCATTGCCTTTAAAAATGTTTCGAAAGTCTTTGAGGACAATGGTACTGTTGTTTTAAAAGATATTAATTTTGAACTGGAAGAAGGAAAGTTTTATACGCTTCTTGGAGCCTCAGGGTCAGGAAAATCAACCATCCTAAATCTTATCGCAGGCTTGTTGGAAGCAAGCAGCGGCGATATTTTTCTTGATGGCAAGAGAATCAATGACCTGCCGATCAATAAGCGCGATGTTCATACGGTTTTTCAGTCCTATGCACTCTTTCCTCACATGACTGTCTTTGAAAATGTTGCTTTCCCGCTCAAATTACAAAAAATAGCCAAAAAGGAAATTGAAAACCGGGTAACAGAAGTCCTGAAAATGGTCCGTTTGGCCGGTTTTGAAAATCGCTCCATCCATAAATTATCAGGCGGCCAGAGGCAGCGCGTGGCTATCGCCCGTGCCATCATCAATCAGCCCAAGGTCGTTTTGCTGGATGAACCGCTGTCAGCTCTGGATTTAAAGCTGCGAACCGAAATGCAGTATGAGCTGCGGGAATTACAGCAAAGACTGGGCATTACCTTTGTTTTTGTCACTCACGATCAGGAAGAAGCCCTAGCTATGAGTGACTGGATTTTTGTCATGAATGAGGGTGAAATTGTCCAATCCGGAACTCCGGTTGATATCTATGACGAGCCTATCAATCATTTTGTGGCAACTTTTATTGGAGAATCGAACATTTTGCCGGCAACCATGATTGAAGATTACTTGGTAGAATTCAACGGCCGGCAGTTTGAAGCAGTTGATGGCGGTATGCGTCCCAACGAACCTGTTGAGGTGGTTATCCGGCCGGAAGATCTGCAAATCACGCTGCCTGAGGAAGGCAAGCTGCAGGTTAAAGTAGACACGCAGCTTTTTCGCGGTGTCCACTATGAAATCATTGCCTATGATGAGCTTGGCAATGAGTGGATGATTCATTCGACCCGCAAGGCTATTGAAGGTGAGATTATCGGACTGGACTTCAGGCCCGAAGACATTCATATTATGCGCCTCAATGAGACTGAAGAAGAGTTTGATGCCCGCCTTGAAGAATACGCGGAAACCCAAGAGCACGAAGATGGCCTGATCAATGCTATAGAGGAGGAGCGCCATGAAGAAAAAGTTTAATGCCTTTTCTCTCCCCTATCTTCTTTGGATAGGCCTTTTTGTTTTAGCACCGGTTGCTCTTATTCTGTATAAATCTTTTTTTGACATTGAAGGACATCTGACACTGGGTAACTACCAGACTTTTTTTGCCAGCTGGACTTATCTGCGAATGAGTCTCAATTCTATTTTATATGCTGCCATTATCACACTGGTGACACTGCTGATTGCCTATCCGGCTGCCTTGATTCTGACGCGGCTCAAGCAAAAACAGCTCTGGCTGATGCTGGTTATTTTGCCGACTTGGGTCAATCTCCTGCTTAAAGCCTATGCCTTTATGGGCATCTTTGGCCGTCAGGGCGGTGTCAACAGCTTTCTGCAATTTATGGGCCTTGCGCCCAAGCAGATTCTTTTTACGGATTTTTCCTTTATTTTTGTGGCTTCTTATATTGAAATTCCCTTTATGATTCTGCCGATTTTCAATGCACTGGATGATATTGATCCCAATTTGATCCATGCCAGCCGCGATTTAGGAGCAACCGATTGGCAAACCTTTGTCAAGGTAGTTTTTCCTCTGTCTTTAAACGGGGTCAGAAGCGGTGTTCAGTCTGTTTTTATTCCCAGTCTCAGCTTGTTTATGCTGACGCGGCTGATTGGCGGCAACCGTGTGATTACACTGGGAACGGCTATTGAACAGCATTTTTTGACAACGCAGAACTGGGGAATGGGTTCAACCATTGGAGTGGTTTTAATTCTAACCATGCTTCTTATCATGTGGGCGACAAAGGAGAGAAATAAATGAAAAAAATAGCTAATCTTTATTTGATCCTTGTCTTTTTAATCCTTTATATCCCTATTTTTTACCTGATCTTTTATTCCTTCAATCAGGCGGGAGACATGAATCACTTCACCGGTTTTACTCTGGAGCATTATGAGAGCATGTTTGGTGACAAACGGCTGATGCTGATTTTAGCTGAAACCTTTCTTGTTGCCTTTTTAAGTTCTTTATTGGCAACGATTATCGGAACTTTTGGCGCCATCTTTATTTATCAAACAAAAAGAAAGGCTCAAAATGCTATCCTGTCTGTCAACAATGTTCTTATGGTGGCTCCTGATGTTATGATTGGCGCTTCTTTTCTGATCCTTTTTACTTTTATTGGTTTTAAATTAGGCATGCTTTCGGTGCTTCTCAGCCACATTGCCTTTTCCATTCCTATCGTTGTTCTTATGGTGCTGCCGCGATTGAAAGAAATGAATGATGACATGGTCAATGCTGCCTATGATTTAGGTGCCAGTCATTTTCAGATGTTAAAAGAAGTCATGCTGCCTTATTTGACGCCTAGTATCATTGCCGGCTATTTCATGGCTTTTACCTATTCTTTGGATGATTTTGCCGTTACCTTTTTTGTCACCGGAAATGGCTTTTCGACCCTTTCGGTGGAAATTTATTCTCGAGCCCGTCAGGGGATTTCTTTAGAAATCAACGCTCTGTCTGCTGTCGTTTTTCTGTTCAGCATTCTGCTTGTGATCGGCTATTACTTTATTTCTCAGGATAAGGAGGAAAGACATGCATAAACTTTACTCTTTTATGGGGGGTGTCTTGGCTATTGTTCTCGTTTTGGCCGGTCTGGTTTTTTACATGAGCAGGCAGGCAAGCGGCAGCGGCAAGTCTGATAAGCTGGTTATCTATAATTGGGGTGACTACATTGATCCTGAGCTTTTGACAAAATTCACCAAGGAAACCGGCATCCAGGTTCAATATGAGACCTTTGATTCCAATGAAGCCATGTACACTAAAATCAAACAGGGCGGTACAACCTATGATATCGCTGTTCCCAGCGATTACATGATTAGTAAGATGAGAGCTGAACGGCTTTTGGTCAAACTTGATCAATCGCAAATCAAAGGCTGGAATAATCTTGACCGGCAATTTCTTGGAAAAAGCTTCGATCCGTCAAATGCCTATTCGATCCCTTATTTCTGGGGAACAGTGGGAATTGTTTATAACAGCAAGATGCTGACTGAGGCGCCCAAGCACTGGAGTGATTTGTGGAATAAAGACTATGCCAACAGTATCATGCTGGTTGACGGTGCCCGCGAGGTCATCGGATTTGGTCTGAACAGTCTTGGTTATAGTTTAAACACTAAAAATTCCGCAGAGCTAAAAAAAGCTGAAAACAGGCTGAACCAATTAACACCCAACATCAAGGCTATTGTCGGCGATGAAATGAAAGGGTATCTAATTAGGGGTGATGCCGCTTTGGGAGTGACTTTTTCCGGTGAAGCCAGTGAAATGCTGGATGCTAATGAGGATTTACGCTATCTTGTTCCCAGTGAAGGCTCAAATCTTTGGTTTGATAATCTGGTGATTCCTAAAACAGTAAAACACAAAAAAGAAGCCTATGCTTTTATTAATTTCATGCTAAAACCTCAAAATGCTGCTCAAAACGCCAGCTATATCGGCTATGCGACACCAAATGCCAAGGCCAAAGAGCTGCTGCCGGCTGATATCAAAAACAATAAGGCTTTTTACCCCGATGCTAAAACGGTCAGCCGTTTGGAAGTCTATGATAATCTCGGTAAAAAATGGCTGGGTGTCTATAATGATCTCTATCTGCAGTTTAAAATGTACCGCAAATAGAACCGGCTTTTAAAGACAAGTTTGAAAAGAGAGCCTTTACTTTTTATCATTTTATTTGATATGATATAAAAGAGTGTTAATTGGTTAAAGGCTAAGGAAAATAATATGAAAATTGATAAGGTATTTAATAATAATGTCGTTCAGGTTCTGGGGGATAAGGACGAAGAGATTATTGTTATGGGAAAAGGGCTGGGTTTTCAAAAGAAGGCCGGCGATGAGGTCAATCAAGAATTAATCGAAAAACGATTCGTTTTGCAAAATACGGATATGGCTGATGAACTATCACGTGTCTATGTTGACCTTGACAGCGATGAAATAGAGCTGGTTCTTGATATTATCCATCAAGGACAGGAAGTTTTAGAGCAAACCTTTGATATTTCACTCCATATTGCCTTGGCTGATCACCTGCATTATACCATTGAGCGGACAAAAGAAGGTTTGATCATACAAAATCCGCTGGCCTGGGAAGTCAGAAAATTTTATCCCAGAGAATTTCAGCTGGGCAGAGAAGCTATCGTGTACATCAAAGAGAAGCTAGGAGTAGAGCTGGCTGATGATGAGGCGGCTTCGATTGCATTACACTTTATTAATGCCCAAAAAGACGGCGGTCTGCTGGAGAAAAATCGGCTGATTTCCAAGATTGTGATTGATATTTTGGAAATTGTCCGCCTGCATTTCGGCCAAATCACAGATGAAGAGTCGATCAGTTACAATCGCTTTGTCACCCATGTTCAATATTTTGCTCAGCGTGTGGCAAACGGTCTTGTTCAGGGCAAGAATGACGCCTTCCTTTATGAGCAAGTCAAGGAAAATTATCCGCATGCCTTTGCCTGTACCGAAAAAATCAAATCTTATGTCGTGTCTGCTTACGATTTTCCCATGAGCAAGGATGAGCAAGTTTATCTCACCATTCATATTCAGCGTCTGGAAGCTAGTCAGTAGACTAGTTTTTTAAATTATTTTTGTAAAAGCGCTTGCAAAAATAAAATGGTATGCTATAATACTAGTCGTAAAGGATTGTTACTGGTTAAGCAGGCAAAACCTAGATAAATACGAATTGATTGCAAAGAGTGTCTCTTTGTCTGGTCATTTGGTATTTGTTTAGGTTTTTTTGCGTATAAAACGGTAATATTCTTACAAATAACTATGCTAAGGCTGGACTGGCTGAGTTCAATGATTTAAAATCAATAAGTCACTTAACGGCTTAGCATCTTATTTAATCGAGCTCGCCTACGACTCTTTGGAAAAAGATAACCATTTCCTAGATGCAAGCATCTTCGTCATGGTTCCTATTTTCCTGTGAGTCGCTTAACGGCTTAGCATCTTATTTAATTGAGCTCGGGCTAAAAACCTAGTAAAAAAGTGGAGCTTCCTTGAGTCTTTCAAAGACTCTGCGTCAATCTCCTATTTTTATACGGTTTTCTTAACGCCCTTAGCATCTTATGAAAGGAGCCTAAAATGGCTAAAGATTATACTGAATTGGCAAATGACATTGTCAAACACGTCGGCGGCAAAGAGAATATTGTCAAATTAGTCCACTGTGTTACCCGTCTGCGCTTTACTCTCAAAGATGAAAGTAAGGCTGATGAAGAGTACCTCAAACAGCGTGAAGGTATTGTCACCGTAGTAAAGGCAGGAGGACTATTCCAAGTCGTTATCGGCAACCATGTGCCTGATGTTTACGATGCTGTGCTGAAAGCTGCAGGCATCTCTGGAGACGGCGGCATTGATGTAGATGAAGGAGATATTCCTCGGGGAAATCTTCTGGACCGTTTCATCGCTTTGATTTCCGGGCTGTTCCAGCCTATGCTTGGTGTGCTTTCGGCAGCCGGTATGTTGAAAGGTGTCGTAGCTATTTTAGCAGCAGTAGGTGTTGCTGAAACTGATGGTCTCTATATCGTCTTAAATGCAGCTGGTGACGGGTTCTTCCAATTCCTGCCGCTCATTTTGGCACTGACAGCAGCCAAGCGCTTTAAGATGGATCAATTCACAGCAATTGCCCTTGGTTTTGCCTTGGTTTACCCCAATATTGCTGCCAGTTTTGCTAAAGGCGGTGTAACTTTCTTAGGAATACCGGTTATTTTCCCAGCTTCCAGCTACCTGCAAACTGTCCTGCCTATTATTTTGACGGTTTGGGTTGGTTCTAAGATGGAGCATTTCCTGAAAAAAGTCATTCCCGATGTTGTTAAGGTCTTTGTTGTTCCATTCTTCCTTCTTTTGATTACAGTTCCTCTGGCCTACTTAGCAATTGGTCCGGTCATGAACTACGCCAGTGACCTTGTTGGTAATATCTTTACTGGTATCTATGGTATCAGTCCAATTCTGTACGGTCTTATCCTTGGTGCTTTGTGGCAAGTTTTGGTTATGTTTGGTCTTCACTGGGGATTGGTACCCTTGGCCATTCTTGAAATCCAAAGCAAGCATGTAGGTGTTATCTTAGTAGCAACCATCGCTATTTGTTTCTCTCAAGCTGGTTCTTTGATTAACATTATGATGCGTACCAAGGAAGAAAAAGTACGTGAATTGGCTGTTCCGGCTATGATTTCAGCCTTCTTCGGTGTTACCGAACCTGCTATCTATGGTATTACGCTGCCAATGCGTATGCCATTCATTATGACTTGTATTGCCGGTGCTATCCAAGGTGCCTTCCTCGGCTTGATGAATGTTAAAATGTTCGTTATGGGCGGTATGGGACTCTTCTCGATTCCGTCATTCATTTCAAAAGAAAATTCGATGAATCTGACTTACTATCTCATCGCCTGTGTATCTTCGCTCATCCTTGGTTTTGTTTTAACTCAGTTTGTTAAAATTCCTTATCTTTACGGTCAGCCCGGCTCTGAAAGTGCAGGCGGCAGTTCAGAAGAAGAAACCGTTCAAAAACTAAAAGAAATCAAGCAGGAAATCATCGCCAGCCCTCTGATCGGTAAAGTTGTTAAACTGGAAAATGTTCCCGATGAAGTATTTGCATCAGGAGCTATGGGCAAAGGGATCGCCATTGATCCTGATGACGGTGCAGTCGTTGCTCCGGCAAAAGCAGAAGTAACCTTAGTTTTTCCAACTAAACATGCGATCGGTCTGAAAACTGAAAATGGTGCTGAAATCTTAATCCATATCGGTATGGATACTGTTTCACTTGCTGGAAAAGGTTTTAAGAGCTTTGTCGAAGTCGGCGATAAAGTGGAAGCTGGTCAGCCTCTGCTTGAGTTTGATGTCAATACGATTAAAGCAGCCGGTCTGCCGGTTATCACGCCAGTCATCGTGACAAATTCAGACCAATACGAAGATGTCCTGACAACGCAGGAAAGAACTGTTGAAGCGGGCGATTATCTGCTGACAGCTGTCAAATAAAAATGAATTGTCTATAAGATCGGAAAAAATTCCGGTCTTTTTTATTTTGCAAAAGAAGTGTTACAGGCCTTGCTTGTACTTTCTTGATGCAATGGTATTAAACTATGAAAGAATGGTATTATCCTACTGAAAATAAAAGGAATACTTGAAAGCCTTATCTGGCTCTGCTAAGATAAAGTCAAAGATTTTTTGATAAGGGGGTATTTCTATGAGTGGATGAAAAGCATTTGCTGAGCTAAAATGAAAGCGTTTTAATTATGTGAGGTGTTTACGATGAAAAAAGAAGTGAAGAAATTACTTGCTCTGGGCGTCCTAGGTCTTGCTTTTATGTCAGCAGATCGTGCTTTGGCATCTGAAACAGAAAACCAAATTAATGATGTTAAGATCATTATCAAAGGCTATGAGTTTGGGCCTGCTGTTCCTAAATTGCTTGTGAGATTAGACCAGAAAGTTTCAAAGGTATCAGCCAAAAATCTTGAAGTTCAGACTGCAGGTGTCAGCCGACAAGTTCAAAAAGTTTATCTGTCTGATAAAATCGGTAAAAAGAGCGCAGTTAAAGAAAGTCGCTACGTCACGATTCAAATGCCTGTCACTTATGACGTTGATAATGCTGATAAAAATGCATCGCCCTTTGTTTACAACATGGACGTGTTTCAAAATCAGTGGGTCAAGACCTACCCTGTATCTATCAAAGGGTTAAGCGTCAGTCAAAAAGGAAAATCCGCTCGTTTAGACATTAACAGTGACGCTATCAATGAGCGAATTTCCCCAGATTCAGATGTTTTTAAGAATCGAGGTGATTTTTCGGGCAATTATACCAATCCTTTAACCAAAAAAGATGAAGATATTACTCTAAAATATGCCGCTTATGAACCTAAGAGTCTGAAATCCGGCAAGAAAAATCCTTTAATCATCTGGCTGCATGGCCAAGGGGAAGGCGGGACAGACCAAGATATTACCCTGCTTGGCAATGAAGTGACAGCTCTTGCTAAAAAGAAAATCCAAAATCATTTTAACGCAGGAAGCCAAAAAGGAGCTTATATTTTAACGGTGCAGACACCGACTTATTGGATGGATGAAGGCGATGGCACTAATGGTTCAGGATCAGGCGTGTCGCGCTATACTCAGGCACTTATGGATGCAATCAAGCAATATGTGGCTGATAATAAAGATGTGGATGCTGACCGTATCTATCTGGCTGGCTGCTCTAACGGCGGTTACATGACCATCAATATGGCTTTGCACTATCCGCATTATTTCGCTGCTTTAGTTCCTCAAGCAGCGGCCTATTCTTACTATGAGCACGAAAGAAATGCTGATGGCACCTATAAAATGGTGGAAGATAAAAGCAGCATTTCCGGAAAATCTGCTGTCCGTACAGATAAGGTTTGGTTTGACAGCCAAAAAGTGAAGACATTAAAGCCTATTCCTATGTGGTTTGTTCATTCGGCAGCAGATGAGGTAGTCAATCCTAAAAATTATTCACTGCCGATTTACAAATCTCTGATTGACAGCGGTGCTAAGAATAAATGGTTCTCGTATTATAAAAATGTACAGGGGTTTGATATGAAAGATACTGTCTATAACGGCCATTGGTCTTGGACCTATTTCTTTAATGATCAAGTATCAGGCGTTCAAAACCCATCAGCTGTTAAAAAAGCTTCAAAATTATCAGGATTTAAAGCCAGCAATAAGACAAAGGGCGGTTCTGCTACCGTTAAACTAGGCCAAAAATCTTATACCAATGTTTTTGACTGGCTGAATGATCAAAAGAAATAAAAAATTTACCGGTAAATAAGTACTAGAAAAAAACGAGCAAGTCAGCCTGTTGGAGCCATCCAAAAGCAACTTGTTCGTTTTTAATAATGATAAAGGTTATGCCAATTAGCTTGAATCAAGCTCAGCTGGATTTTTTGGTAGTTTTCCGGTATTGGCTGGGAGTTATCTGATAATAGCGCTTGAACTGACGGTTAAAATTCGACAGATTATTGAAACCGACTTCGGTTGAAATTTCAAGAATAGGTTTGATGGAATTAACGAGCAGATCACAGGCTTTGCTGAGTCGATATTGGATAATAAACTCGGTGCATGATGTGCCGGTATACTGTTTAAATACCGTCATAAAATGAGTTTTGCTGTAACCAAAGAGATCTGCCAGCATTTCGATAGGAAGCTCTTCTTGATAATGCTGATGAATGTAGTCAATTAATTCGCGGATTTTTTCATTTTTTCGGTACATGTCATCTGAATGCTTGCGCAGAACGTACTGATGAAAGTAGAGTAAGTAAATCAACTCCTGCAGCCTGGCTTTTAAAAGTAATTCAAAATGCCGTCCCTGCTTATGATAAATATCAAAAATGGTAAAGAGGCAGTTTTTGATAGCTTCATAGCCGGACATTCCGGGTTTGATACAAGGAACCAGTTTAAAGCTGGAATTTTGCAGTGGCTGCAGATAGCGAAGGCTTGTCTGGTCTAAAAGTGAGTAACCAACCATATCCAAGTGAAAAAGCAAGGTTTCAGCCTTTTGAGACTTATCACCGATGGGATGGATCGAGTGCATGCCATTAGGACGTACGAGGATAATATCACCGGACTGACTGTTAAAATAATCATAATCAATGTGATATTGAGCAGTTCCTTCATAAATATAAGAAATTTCTAATTCAGGATGCCAGTGAAAAAGCGTATCCGGCCGCCCATTAGAAATAGCTGTCTCAAAAATTTTATAGGGTAAGAGCTGATTTTCAAAATCTGTTGTATGCTTAAAATTTTTGTCTGTTAAAAAAGCTTTCATCCGCAGTCTCTCTTAAATCGTAGGATAGTATTATTATAGCATATAATAGGTGATAGGAGATTAAAAAGGAAAAGCTGTCCACAGGAAATGTCTTGAATAAGAAATGTTTGTAATAAAATAGAAATAAAATTGTTGACTTTTGTAATATTTACGGATATAATTTTATGTACAAGACTTTGCCGATAAGGTATTACAATGGGGATGAAAAAGTGGACAAAAAGGATATTGTGTTAACTGGCTTTTATAATGCCAGATTAAACAGCCAGCAGGAAGCGCAGCTCATTTATAACTTGCCAAGTGAACAAACAATCAAAATGAGCAGTGAAGGGAATGACTACACTGAAGGTGAACCAGCTTGGTATATTTATAACCGATGCACTCAATTAGATAAGATCATTGGCTCACATTGGGGTACAGCAAGCGAGTGGACTGAGAAAGCACAGCAAGAAGGATATTCCCTAGGAAATGCGGCTAAGGTCGGAGCTGTTGCCTGTTTTTTAACAGATGATGCAGATGGAAATAAAAAGGATCATCTGGCTTTTGTGGAATATCTTAACAGCGATGGGAGTTTCATAGTCAGTGAAATGCCCAGTCCCAAAATTCTTAATTGGCGTTATATAAATCCTCAGGCACAGGCCGTTTTTATCTATCTTTAAACAGGCAGACTTGTATAGCAGGTAAAATAACAATATACGAAAACAGGGAAAGCCAGCCAGATCCGTAAAAAGGATCCGGTTGCTTTTCTTGTTTTTTAATATCGAAGCATAGTATCAGTATTTCCAAAGATAGTGCCAGCTTTCTTCCTTCCAAAAGTCATATAATAGTAGTATCAAAACTTGAAAGGAAACTAACTATGCCTTACACATTTCCAGATAATTTTTTATGGGGCGGCGCAACGGCTGCCAATCAGTTTGAAGGTGCCTATAATCAAGATGGCAAGGGGCTGTCAGTACAGGATGTGACACCTAAAGGAGGTATTGCTCAGCCCGGCTCATCAAGTCCTTTAATTACTGATGAACCAACGGCGGATAATCTCAAATTAATAGGAATTGATTTTTATAACCGCTATAAAGAGGACATTGCACTTTTTGCAGAAATGGGCTTTAAGGTTTTTCGACTGTCCATTGCCTGGGCACGCATTTTCCCAAATGGTGACGATCAAGAGCCTAATGAGGCTGGACTGGCCTTTTATGATAAGGTTTTTGATGAATTGGCAAAATACAATATTGAACCTTTGGTCACATTGTCTCATTACGAAACACCTCTGAACTTGGCACGTAAGTATAATGGCTGGGCAAATCGTGATTTGGTTGGCTTTTACGAGCGCTATGTCCGGACCGTATTCACACGTTATAAGGATAAGGTCAAGTACTGGCTGACTTTCAACGAGGTAAATTCTGTTTTACATGCTCCCTTTATGTCGGGCGGTATTATGACAGATCCTGAAAAATTGAGCAAACAAGATCTTTATCAGGCAGTCCATCATGAACTTGTGGCATCAGCACTTGCAACTAAAGTCGGCCATGAAATCAATCCGGATTTTAAAATTGGCTGCATGGTACTTGCTATGCCTGCCTATCCTATGACGGCTAATCCGCTTGATCAATTGGCTGTTCGAGAATTTGAAAACCAAAATTATTTGTTCAGCGACCTGCATGCACGCGGGAAATATCCGAATTATATTAAACGTTACTTCAAGGAAAATAATATTGAGATTCAGTTCGCTGATGGTGACAAAGAATTGATGCTGGAAAATACAGTTGATTTTATCTCATTTTCTTATTATATGAGTGTAGCAGCAGCACACAATCCTGAAGCTTATGAAAACGGCCGCGGCAATATCTTGGGAGGTATCGCTAACCCTTATCTGGAAGCTTCAGAGTGGGGCTGGCAGATTGATCCTGTTGGTCTGCGGCTGGTGCTCAATGATTTCTACGATCGCTATCAGCTGCCGCTCTTTATTGTTGAAAACGGTCTGGGCGCTAAGGATGTTCTGATTCAAGGTCCGGATGGACCTACAGTGGAAGATGATTATCGTATTGACTATCTGCAAAAACATTTGGTGCAGGTGGGAGAAGCTCTGCAAGATGGAGTAGAATTACTTGGATATACAACTTGGGGACCAATCGATTTAGTTTCAGCTTCTACAGCGGAATTGAGCAAACGCTATGGGTTTATCTATGTAGACCGAAATGATGATGGTACAGGAAGCCTAGAGCGCTATAAGAAAAAATCGTTTGGCTGGTACAAAAAAGTCATTGAAACAAATGGAGCAAGTCTGTATGATTAAATAGACAGACTGTGAAAACATAAAAGTGCTGGGATTTTCTCCCGGCACTTTTATGTTTTGCAGAGTATTTGGATATTAGCTGCTAATATCATTAAAAAATGCAAAAGTTTTATAGACAGTAGAAGCAGTACCCAAAATTGAAGTCGTTAAAGGAAGCAGGGCAAAAACGGCCATTGCTTTTCTTTCTAATTCTGTTTGCGCATCATTCTTAGGCTGAGAAAGATAAGCTGCCTTGGAAGCAGCACCCAGTTGAGCAATTTTTAAATCTTTGACAATTTTATCATTGCTGTCTGTGGTTATATTATATTCTGGGTTGAAGAGATAATTCATTGCTTCTCGTAAAACGGGATTCTCGCTGCTAATAATTTCATTATCTATCACTGAACGAATGGCGAGGTACTGAGTAGGATTCATTTGATTTGTTTTTCCGTCAGAAGTTTCAAGGTTGCTAATAGTCTGTTTTGTTACGCCGATCCTCTTTGCTAGGTCTTCAGCAGTCCAATTAGCAATATTCCGAAGGGAGGAGAGGTTAGCCTGCAATCGCTTAATCTTCTCATTTGAATGTGAAACTCTTTTTGGCATAGAAAAACCACCTTTTGTCAATTATTTTATACTATATTATATAATTTATTATAATACATGTCAATTATAATTAGATATAAAATAATTTACTTAAATTAAATATTTTATATCTAATTGCAAAAAATCGTTTTGAAAAAGGAAAGACACTGAAATACTCGTTTCTCATGAAAAGGCTTGCTAAAATTAGAAAACAATCTTCTAAAATGAGAAGATGAAAAATTAGAAAGGCAGATTTATCAATACATTTTCGAGACTTTTTAAACAAAAGATTAGAATTTTTTAAAAATAACAAATTAATGACATTTAGAATTTTTGTATTAAAAACAATGTTTTTATGTTAAAATACGTGATGTAGATATAATATTTTTAATGTTTTGAAATATTCTACGAAAATCTTTAAGGAGAAATTCTTTTTATTATGAAAATGAAATGGAAACTTTTAAGCTTGGTTTCAATTCTTACTATTTTAGTAGGAGCTTTTTGGATGACCAAAACTGCAAAAGCTGATCAAGTTACCAATTATGCAAATACGGCTTCTATTACGAAGTCTGATGGGACACCGCTTTCTGCTGATTCATCTATTCGCTACTGGGAACCGTTGGCGGTCAGTAACAACATTACATTTCCGAATGAGGTGAGCATCAAAGCTGGTGATACACTGACTTTGAAACTCCCTGAGCAGCTGCGTTTCACAACAGCTCTGACATTTGATGTCTTGCATTCTAACGGCCAGTTGGCCGGTAAGGCGGTTACTGATCCGGTGACACAAGAGGTAACTGTAACGTTTACAGATATTTTTGAGAAGCTGCCTCTTGACAAGGAAATGTCACTTAATTTCAATGTACAGGTCAATCACGACAGCTTAACGACTCCTGGAACGCTTAATTTTACCTACAATGGAGTAGCCTATACTACGACGGTTGAGGAAAAAGAGGTTGTTCCGGTAAGTCCGGCTGTATACAAGACCGGCTATCAAGATCCTAATGATCCAAGTATTATTCACTGGCAAGCACTGATTAACAGTAAGCAAGCGGCGATTGATAATCTCACTTTAACTGATGTTGTTGGTGAAGGCCAAGAAATCGTCAGAGATTCTTTGTTGGCTGTGCGCTTGCAGCATATTGAGGGTGATGATGTTGACAGTTTAGATGAGGCTGCTTCAAGACCTTATGCAGAAGATTTTTCTAAAAATCTTTCTTATCAGTTGAACAACACGGGCTCAGCGGTTGGATTTACCTATACCTTTGGAAATACAACTAATAATGCTATCTTTATTTCTTATAGTACGCGTCTAACCAAATCACAGTCTGTCGGCAATGATATGACTAACACGATTGCGATTTCTGGAAATAACGTAAACTATTCTGATACGGTTGGTTACGCTCGTATTGAGTCTGCTTATGGTAAAGCCAGCTCAAGACAAAGAAGAGAGTTGACGACAGTTGCTGAAACAACAACTTCAGCTTCATCTACAACAACCGAAGCATCTACGACAGAAAGCAGCACCGCTGCTGAGACAACGACTACAACAGAAAATAGTACTACTACAGAAGCAGCCACAACGACAACAGGCAATGCTTCCACCACAACCGAAGCAGGAACGACCACCACAGAAGAGAAAACAACAAGCGGCGGCGATCAGACGACAACAACAATAGAAGGTCCTTTGACTACAAATGCTACAACATCTTCTAAAGAAACCGTCAAACAAAAAGTGAAATTTGTCTTGCCATCTACTGGTGAGCAAGCCGGTCTTTGGCTGACTGCTATTGGCGTTGTCATTGTGATAGTAGCGGGTGTTTACTTCTATAGAACACGTCGTTAATCACAAAATAGAGTTATTATGATATAAACAGAGGTTGGAACTAATGGTTCTGCCTCTTTTTTGGTGATTTGTCAGACTTTCGGCGATCACAAATCTTTTTGCAGGAATTGCTTTTTTTAAGAGAAGCTATTTTGTGGTATAATAGGTTTAATAATCATTTAAGGGGGTTATGTTATCAGTAGTAACAATACAGCCAAAAGGTTATTGAAAAAAGGCCGAAAAGGACTTTTAAGGGGGATTTTCAGCCGGGCAACGATTATTATTATCTTATTTCTGATTCAGATTTTTTTGCTGCTATCTACATTTCTCTGGTTCGGTCATTACAGACTGCACTTGGAAATTTTAGAAGTCATTTTAATGACAGGAGCGGTACTCTATCTTGTTAACAGTCAGATGGATACGCTTTCTATCATTACCTGGCTTTTGGTTATTCTGCCTTTCCCATTTTTAGGAACGCTTTTTTTGATTTATACTAAGCAGGATTGGGGATATCGAGAGCTGAAAACACTTATGAAAAAGTCGACTCAGGCGATAAAACCCTATTTTCAGCATGATCAGGACATCTTAAACAGACTGAAAGAGAGACATGCCAGAACTTATAATTTGGCTCAGTATCTGCACAGAAGCGGCGGTTTTCCAGTCTACGAAAACACGAAGGTCACCTATTTTCCTGATGGCCAGTCTAAATTCGAAGAGATGAAAAAACAGCTGCTAAAAGCAGAAAAATTTATCTTTTTAGAATATTTTATCATCGCTGAGGGCCTGATGTGGGGAGAGATTCTGTCAATTTTAGAACAAAAGGCTAAAGAAGGCGTAGAAATCCGTGTCATGTATGATGGTATGCTGGAGTTGTCGACATTGTCTTTTGATTATGTCAAAAGGCTGAAAAAAATCGGAATAAATGCTAAGGTGTTTTCTCCCATTTCTCCTTTTGTGTCGACCTATTATAACTACCGTGATCACCGCAAGATTTTAGTGATTGACAACAAGGTTGCTTTTAATGGCGGAATAAATCTTGCAGATGAATACATCAATCATATCGAGCGCTTTGGCTATTGGAAAGACACGGCAGTTATGCTGGAAGGAGAAGGGGTGGCCTCCTTTACGCTGATGTTTCTGCAAATGTGGTCCACGACCAATAAGGATTATTATTTTGAACCTTATGTGCAGAATTCGCACAAGGTTTCGGCAAACGGCTATGTCATTCCATACAGTGATTCGCCGCTTGACCATGAAAAAGTGGGTGAAAATGTCTATATTGATATTCTTAATCAAGCCAGAGATTATGTCCATATCATGACTCCTTATCTTATTTTGGACAGTGAATTGGAGCATGCTCTGAAATTTGCTGCTGAACGCGGGGTTGATGTTAAGATCATTATGCCGGGCATCCCTGATAAAAAGGTTCCTTATGCCTTAGCCAAACGTTATTTCCCTGCTCTTCTTGATGCAGGGGTCAAGATTTACGAATTTTCCCCTGGTTTTGTGCACGCCAAAGTCTTTGTAGCCGATGACATCAAGGCAGTGGTAGGAACGATCAATCTTGACTACCGCAGCCTCTACCATCATTTTGAATGTGCCACCTATATGTATCAGACAGACTGTATCGTTGATATCGAAAATGATTTTCAAGAGACGCTTAAACAATCAAGACGAGTAACCAGAGCAACTCTTAGGAAAGAGAAAATTTCTACTAAACTAATCGGTGTGGTTGTTAAGCTGGTAGCTCCGCTTCTGTAAAACTTGGCAAATCACGATTCTTGTGTTATAATAGTTTCATGCGATGAGTCGATTGTGGCTATGCCACATGCGCTAAGGAGATCATAACGCAGGAGCGGATCTTGGCAAGTTGTGTGAACCTGCTTGCCACATCTTTTGATAAGGTGCCTTTTAAAGCCGGGATTTTAATCCCGGCTTTTTCGTTTGCAGTCCACGATAATCATTGACTGCAGCAAGAATGCTGTTTAACAGCCTTGAAAAATAATTAAAATCCTGCGTCTTACTTTGAAAATGATTAACTTTGCAGAAATAATGGTTTTCAAGCAGTCTTTTTGCTCCCTTTTATTTAAATTAAGCCTTTACAGGGTTTTATTTTCAGCTGAAAAGTAGTATAATTAAACCTATTAAATGAATAATAATAAAGAGGTAAATTTAGACTATGGGATACACAGTTGCTGTCGTTGGTGCTACAGGTGCCGTGGGAACTCGCATGATTCAACAATTGGAACAATCTACGCTGCCGATTGATAAAGTACGTCTTTTGTCATCGTCACGGTCTGCAGGCAAGGTTTTGCAATATAAAGGACAAGATATCACTGTTGAACTAACAACCGAAGAATCATTTGAAGGTGTTGACATTGCCCTTTTCTCAGCCGGCGGTTCTGTTTCGGCTAAATTTGCCCCTTATGCAGTTAAGGCGGGTGCGGTAGTTGTAGATAATACCTCATATTTCCGCCAAAATCCTGATGTTCCTTTGATTGTGCCCGAGGTCAACGCTCAGGCCATGGATAAACACAATGGTATCATTGCCTGCCCTAACTGTTCAACAATCCAGATGATGGTGGCTTTGGAGCCTATCCGTCAAAAATGGGGACTTGAACGGGTTATTGTTTCAACTTATCAGGCTGTATCAGGAGCAGGCCAGTCAGCTATCAATGAGACTGTCCGAGAAATCAAAGAAGTTGTTAATGACGGTGTTGAACCTAGGGATCTTCATGCAGATATTTTACCGTCCGGCGGTGATAAAAAACACTATCCAATCGCTTTTAATGCCTTGGCACAAATCGATGTCTTTACCGATAACGATTACACTTACGAAGAAATGAAGATGACCAACGAAACCAAGAAAATCATGGAAGATGATTCTATTGCTGTTTCAGCGACCTGTGTTCGTATTCCTGTTCTTTTCTCGCATTCTGAGTCTGTCTATATTGAAACAAAAGAAACAGCACCGATTGAGGAAGTTAAAGCAGCAATTGCAGCGTTTCCGGGTGCAGTTCTTGAAGATGATACCGACCATCAAGTTTACCCTCAGGCAGTTAATGCTGTTGGCAAGCGTGAAACCTTTGTCGGACGTATCCGTAAAGATTTAGATGTCGAAAAGGGTATTCATATGTGGGTTGTTTCGGACAACCTGCTCAAAGGAGCGGCTTGGAACTCAGTTCAGATTGCTGAAAGCCTTCATGACCGTGGTTTGGTAGGTCCTACTGCAGAATTAAAGTTTGAACTCAAATAAAGCCGCAAGCTAATCGTAACACAAATGAAAGGGAGAGGTTATGTCAATTACCGATTTTAAAGATGCCAAAATTATTACAGCACTTGTGACACCGTTTAACGAAGACGGTTCCATCAATTTTGCAGCTCTTCCAAAACTTATTGAGCATTTGCTTGCTCACCATACTCAGGGACTTCTTCTGGCAGGAACGACAGCTGAAAGTCCGACTCTTACCCATGATGAAGAATTGGAGCTGTTTGACGCTGTTCAAAAGATTGTTAAGGGGCGGGTTCCTTTGATTGCAGGTGTCGGGACAAACGATACGCGTGATTCGGTTAATTTTGCTAAAGAAGTCGCAGAATTTGGTGGCTTTGCAGCTGGTTTGGCTATTGTTCCTTACTACAACAAGCCAAGTCAAGAAGGACTGTATCAGCATTTTACAGCTCTTGCTGATGCCAGTGACCTGCCGATTATTATCTATAACATTCCGGGACGTGTAGTGACAAAGCTTGAAGCAGATACCATGCTGCGCTTAGCTCAGCATCCCAATATCATCGGAGTGAAGGAATGTACAGACCTTGACACTATCGCCTACTTAGTTGAGAACAAGCCGGATGACTTCTTGATTTATACCGGTGAAGACGGTGAAGCCTTCCATGCTCTTAATTTGGGAGCAGACGGTGTCATCAGTGTGGCTGCGCATACTAACGGCGATGAGCTGTTTGATATGGTGGAAGCTATTGAAAGCAGTGATATCAAAAAAGCTGCACAGATTCAGCGTCAGTTTCTGCCGAAAGTGAGCGCTCTTTTCTCAGTTGCCAGTCCGGCTCCTGTGAAGGCGGTACTCAATCATCAAGGCTTTGAAGCAGGACCTCTGCGCTTGCCTCTTGTCGCTTGTACAGATGAAGAAGCTAAGCGCATTATTGAAATTGTTGAAAAATAAGGGAATTAAGGGTGGAGCTTATTGCTTTGCCCTTGTTTTTTGATAAGTCGCTTTTTCCTAATCAACTGCTGTGTCAAAATGTGCAAGTCGAGCCTCTCATGATTTTTTACGAAATCCGGCCAATGCCCGAAGAAGTGATTGTTCAGGTTAAAAGACTTGACAATTAGTCAAACAATTTAGATAATAATATAAACGTTAAAAGCGCTGAACGAATTTTAGAAAGAGGTTTCTATGCAAGTTATCAAACGCAGCGGTCAGGTTGTTGACTTTGATCCTGATAAAATTTATCAAGCCATCCTTGGGGCGGCTCAAACCGTTTACGTATTAGATGATGCTCTGCGCCAAGACTTAGCACAGGTAGCAAAAAAGGTTGTTGTTGATTTAGAAGAGGCTAAAACAGAGCGTCCAACGATCAGCATGATTCAATCTTTGGTGGAACATCGTTTGCTGGATGCCGGTTATATCAATATTGCTGAACATTATATTTCTTATCGCCTTCAGCGCGATTTGGAGCGAAACGGTTATGGCGATCATATCGTTGTGCATTTGCACTTTGAACAGCTTAAGTGACGGCGCTGCAGAGTGAAACAGCTTAATTATTAAAGACTGAAACAAGAATCAATTCCTTGAAGAATGCTGATTTTTGTTTCAGTCTTTTTTACAAATGGATTAATTAATTTACATTTAAGATTCAGTTACAAAACATTGCCGGAAGAATGCCTATGCTATAATAAAAGAAAGTGTAAGGGTAGCTTCAGGAGGTCTTGCTTTATGTTAAAGGAAAAACGAAATAAGGGATTTGTCTTATATCTGGTTTTTGGGCTTTGTTTTATTATCGGTGCTTTAGGTATTTTTGTGCTGGCTTCGCAAGGAGACAAAAGAGCTCCGGATGTTGTGTATAACGGAACATCAACCAATGCTTCTTCTGGGGATAAGGTATCTCTTGAAGTATATGATATTTACTCCAAACCTATCGCAGATATCAAAGGTCACAAGACGGTTATCTGGCTGGTCAGCTATGATAACGGCTATGTCGGATTAGAGTCCAAAGAAGATGACAAGGATGTCGCTAAGCTGTTAAATGCAGGCGATTCACTGAAAGATAAGCCTAAACGAATTACCGTTAAATACTACAATACACGTGCAGGTTCCAGCAAGAGCCGCATCAGAAATTACTCAGGTGCCATGACTGGCATTTTAAGAACCACGCCGGATATCAGCAAGTATTTCTCCTTTTATACCTATGTTTCCTTGCAGGATGTCAAATCCGATCGAACAGCCCTGCCGATTATCTGCGGCATTTTAGGACTTGTCGGGCTTATTTTTATCGCTGTCGCTTTCTTTACACGGCATAAGGTCAATCAAGCCTATGATGAGCTGTATGCCGCCTACCCAGAACTAAACGGCAATCTGGATCTCCTGTTGTCGGGTGCGCTTTACCATGATGATAATCTTAAAATTGTTATCTATAAAGAGCATTTAGTTACCTATTTCCGGGGCTTCCGTGTGGTTGATTTGCAGCAGGTTGTTCAGCTCTATCATCGTATTGTTAAGACCAAACGTTACTTTATTACAGTTAATCAGCAGTCTTTTTTGGTTGCTGTTAAGGCTGATAAGAAGAAAAAGGAGAACATGCTTATTCATAACCGCGGCAAGAAAACTGATGAAGAACTCCAACCTTTCTTTGCTGCCGTGCAGGAATATTTCCCTAACATTAAAATCGGCTATGATAAACTTTTCTAAGAAAATTGATCAATTACCCTGCCTAATCAGCTGCAAGTCTGTGCTTGCGGCTGATTTTTTGAGATGCGAAAATGCAGCTTGAATTTGCTAATTATTATTGAAAGCGCTATAACTTAGGTGGGTAAGCACATCACTTTTAAAATTGTCTGGAGGGCAAAACTATGTTAGAAACATTTAAAGTTACCGCTAAAAAAACATCAAAAGGCTTACAGGTAGAAACCGATGCACGTGGTTTCAAATTTATTTTGGATGAACCGGAAGCACTTGGAGGAACAAATACAGGAATGAATCCTGTTGAAGCATTATTGTGTGCGTTTGGTGCTTGCCAATCAATTGTTTGTGCATCATTTGCTGAATCACAGGATTTTAACTATGATGAATTTTGGATAGAAGTTGAAGGCGATCTTGATCCGGAAGGTTTCATGGGAATATCTGATGCTCGCAACGGTTTTCAGGAAATTCGTTACTCAACACATTTTGTAACAGATGAACCTCAGGATAAGATTGATGCTTTTTCTGACTTTATGGATCAGCACTGTCCGGTGAGTGACAACTTGCAAAATGGCGTCAAAGTTATCCGAACAGCAGCAGTCAAAGAAAGCAGATGACAGTACTTTCTGAGTAAATTGGTGCTATTGATGTTCTATTTACAGCTAAAAGACAGAGGACAGGATGAAAGTTCTGTCTTCTTTTTAATAGGTTCAATGATTGTTGATAGAGCTTTAAAAAACAGCGCCTGATTTCATTTCACACGAATAAAACATAATTTTCTGTCCTTTCAATCAATCTCTGTGCGGATAAATGTTATAATAGAAAGGATTATAATTTATCTGTATGAAAGGAATCTACACACATGGCTACTATCCAATGGTTTCCGGGACACATGTCCAAAGCCCGCCGCCAGGTGCAGGAAAATCTAAAACATGTTGATTTTATCACGATTTTAGTTGATGCGCGCTTGCCTTTTTCCAGCCAAAACCCTATGCTGACTAAAATTGTGGGGGATAAGCCTAAACTCATTATTTTGAACAAGGCAGATTTGGCAGACGGCAGCCGTACCAAGGAATGGCAAGATTACTTTGAAAGTCGGGGAATTAAATCTCTGGCTATTAATGCTAAAGAGCAAAGTGCTGTCAAAAAAGTAGGCGAAGCGGCGAAGCAATTGATGGCAGCGAAGCTTGCTAAATTACGTGAGCGCGGTATCCAAAAAGAAACCTTGCGAACAATGATTATCGGCATTCCCAATGTCGGAAAATCAACGCTGATGAATCGCCTGGCCGGTAAAAAAGTTGCTGTGGTCGGCAATAAACCCGGTGTTACAAAAGGTCAGCAGTGGCTTAAATCTAACAAGTATTTGGAAATTTTAGATACGCCCGGCATTCTCTGGCCGAAGTTTGAAGACGAAACGGTAGGACTTAAACTGGCCCTGACAGGGGCAATTAAAGATAATCTTCTGCCCATGGATGATGTCACAATTTTTGGACTCAATTACTTTAAAGAAAACTATCCGGAACGTTTGAAAGAGCGTTTCAAAGAAATTGATTTTAGCGAAGAAGCACCTGAAATGATTATGTCTTTAACACAAAAACTGGGATTTCGCGATGATTACGATCGGTTTTATTCTCTTTTTGTCAAGGAAGTCCGTGATGGTAAATTTGGCAGATACACATTAGATAAGGTCAGTGATTTGGATGGCGACGATTAAAGAAATCAAAGAGCAATTAGCTGGTATTGACAGCTTGGATGATGCCGTTTTTAGAGCTTTGATGCTAGATCAGCGTTCTGGTGTTCAGCGGGTAGTAAGGCAGCGGCAAAAACAGATTCAAGCAGAAAAATCCGAGGATGAACGCTTGGAGAGCATGTTAATCCATGAAAAGCTGCTTCATGAGCAAGGCTGTCAGCTTATAGCCGGAATTGATGAAGTTGGAAGGGGCCCTTTAGCAGGTCCTGTTGTTGCAGCCGCTGTTATTCTACCGCCTAATTGCAAGATAAGAGGGCTTAATGACAGCAAAAAAATTCCAAAGTCCAAGCACGAGATTATCTATAATGATATTGTAAAAAACGCTGTTGCTATAGGAATTGGCAGTAAGTCAAACGATATCATTGATCAAATCAATATCTATGAAGCAACTAAATTGGCCATGTTAGAAGCTTTGGAGAAGTTATCTGTCCGGCCTCAGCATCTGTTGATAGATGCGATGACGCTTGCTAGCGACATTCCTCAAACCTCACTCATCAAAGGAGATGCCAAATCGCTGTCCATTGCTGCAGCTTCTATTGTTGCTAAGATCACGCGAGACCGTATGATGGCAGCTTATGATCAAGAATACCCTGGTTATGGCTTTGCTCAAAATGTCGGCTATGGAACCAAGGAACATTTAAAAGGGCTGCAGGAAAGAGGAGCAACTGCAATCCATCGGCAAAGTTTTGAGCCGATTAAGAGTATGATAAGCTAGTAGTTTCAAAACTTCCTGGAAATACAATCATAAGAGATAAGGTAAGATGATGACGACAGAAAAAGAAAAAATGTTAGCCGGTCAGCTGTATGATGCGGGTGATGCTGAATTAAAGCAGCTGAGATTAGCAGCGCGTGATAAGATGGCTGTCTTTAATAATGAGCTTGATCGCAGCAAGCGCCAGGAACTGCTCAAAAGTTGGTTTGGCACGACCGGCGAAAAGATTATGATAGAGCCTCGTTTTGCCTGTGATTACGGCTGCAATATTCATGTTGGTGAAAATTTTTATGCCAATTTCAACTGTACCTTTCTTGACGTCTGTGAAATTCGTATCGGTGATAATGCGATGATCGGTCCCAATGTTCAGTTTCTGACCCCTCTGCATCCTCTGAATGCTAAAGAACGCATTTCCGGTCTGGAATATGGTGCCCCCATCACAATCGGCGATAACTTATGGGCAGGCGGTGGAGCGACTATCTTACCCGGCGTTAGCTTAGGTGATAATGTCGTCGTTGGGGCAGGAAGTGTTGTGACTAAATCGTTTGGAGACAATGTTTTGATTGCCGGCAATCCTGCAAGGATTATCAAAAATTTATAAACTTAAGAGGCTGGGTAAAAAATCATCCAATATTCTTGTTTTGGAATAAGCTCTTGACGCAGTGGTGGGGAGTAAGATTTGTTGGCTAAGCCAAGAAGTCTTACCCCTGCACAGTTCATTAGGTGCTTTAGCACCAATGAACCACTGCTGGCTGGCTTTCCTTTTGCCACAAGGCCAAAGCGGAAAACCTAAACAAATGTGATGAACATCGTTCATCTTATTTCCAACCTCAAAAGGTCCCCCAGACCTTTTGAGCTGTGCGGGGGTGGGAGTGAAACGGTCTGGGGGAGAGACCGTTTCAGGTCACCACCTTGAAACTGGGGAGTGGTGAGAACCAAAATTTTCAATTTTTGGTTTCTTTCCCACTCCCTTTTCGAATAGTTTAAATAGCGAGGTGTAAAATGGATAATTTTCAACTATTTAAACTAAAAAAAGCAGGGCTGACGAACCTTAATATCTTAAATATACTTGACTATCAGAAAAAGAAAGAAAAATCTTTGTCTTTACGTGATATGGCGGTTGTTTCCAAGTGCAAAGAGCCGTTGATTTTTATGGAGCACTATAAAAATCTAAAAGGTAAGGACCTGCGTGAAGAGTTTAATCATTTCCCGTCTTTATCTATCTTAGATAAGGAATATCCTTTAGAACTTAAAAACATTTATAATCCGCCTGTTCTCTTATTTTATCAGGGAGACTTGGAACTCATGAGCAGACCTAAACTTGCTGTGGTTGGTTCTCGAAATGTCAGCAAAATCGGCGTTGATTCTGTCAAAAAAATTATCCAGGAATTGGACAATCGTTTTGTTATTGTCAGCGGTCTGGCACGCGGTGCTGATACAGCTGCGCATCTGGCCAGTCTAAAAAACGGCGGAGCCACTATCGCAGTCATCGGTACAGGACTTGATATCTGCTACCCTAAGGAGAATCGCCAGCTGCAAAATTATATTGCCAAAAATCATCTGCTCTTGTCAGAATATGAGCCCCGCAGTCAGCCGCTCAAATACCATTTCCCGGAACGTAATCGGATTATTGCCGGGCTTTCCCGAGGGGTTGTAGTAGCGGAAGCAAAAACACGCTCAGGCAGTCTGATCACCTGCGAACGGGCATTGGAAGAAGGCAGGGATGTTTTTGCTGTTCCCGGAAATATTTTGGATGGCCAGTCAGACGGCTGCCATCATCTGATTCAAGAAGGGGCAAAGTGCGTTACATCAGGCATAGACATATTAAGTGAGTATGGGCTGAGAAAATAAGTTTTCCTATAGGAAAAGTTTGTTCTTGACAGTATTCTAAAAATGATATATTATTCTAGGAGTTTATAACTTATAGGAAGTGTAGAATATTGACAAGTAAAACAACGGTAAAAACAAAAAAGACAGGCAAAAAACGAGCGACCCCTAAAAAAAATTTAGTCATTGTTGAATCTCCTGCCAAGGCAAAGACGATTGAAAAGTACCTTGGACGGTCATACAAGGTTGTTGCTTCGGTAGGGCATATTCGTGATTTGAAAAAATCAAGCATGTCCATTGATTTTGATAATAACTATGAGCCCCAGTATATCAACATCCGCGGAAAAGGTCCTTTGATTAATTCTCTGAAAAAAGAAGCTAAAAATGCCAAACAGGTTTTTCTGGCCAGTGACCCGGACCGTGAAGGTGAAGCCATTTCTTGGCATTTAGCCCATATTTTGGACCTTGATCCTAAAGGGAAAAACCGTGTTGTTTTTAACGAAATCACTAAGGATGCTGTTAAAAATGCTTTTGTTGAGCCGCGTCAGATTGATATGAATCTTGTTGATGCTCAGCAGGCGCGCCGTGTTTTAGATAGAATTGTCGGCTATTCCATTTCGCCTATTTTATGGAAAAAGGTCAAAAAAGGTCTTTCAGCCGGGCGTGTCCAATCTGTTGCCCTTAAGCTGATCATTGACCGTGAAAATGAAATTAAAGCCTTTAAACCGGAAGAATATTGGAGTATTGACGGTTTCTTCAAGAAAGGCACTAAAAAATTTCAGGCAAGTTTTTATGGGCTTAATGGCAAAAAAGTCAAACTTAAAAATAATGCAGATGTTAAAGAAGTACTGGCTCGTATTAAGAGCGATGAATTTCTTGTCAGCAAGGTAGAAAAAAAGGAGCGCAAGCGCAATGCACCGCTGCCTTATACCACGTCATCACTGCAGCAGGATGCAGCTAATAAGATTAACTTTAGAACCCGCAAAACGATGATGGTTGCTCAGCAGCTCTATGAGGGTATCAGATTGGGATCACGCGGCCAGCAAGGGCTTATCACCTATATGCGTACAGATTCAACCAGAATCAGTCCGGTTGCTCAAAATGACGCTGCAAACTTTATTTCAGAGCATTTTGGAGACAGGTATGCTAAGCACGGCAACCGCGTCAGAAATGCGTCCGGAGCTCAGGATGCTCACGAAGCAATCAGACCTTCCAATGTCAGCCAAACACCTGAGTCTATTGCTAAATATTTAGATAAGGATCAGCTGAAGCTCTATACGCTTATTTGGAATCGATTTGTTGCCAGTCAAATGACGGCTGCCGTTTTCGATACAATGAAGGTCAATCTTGAGCAAAATGGGGTTCGCTTTACCGCTAACGGCAGTCAAGTAAAATTTGACGGTTATTTAGCTGTTTACAATGATTCCGATAAGAATAAGATGCTTCCTGATATGGCCGAAGGCGACACTGTTAAGAAAGTTTCAACTAATCCTGAACAGCATTTTACTCAGCCGCCTGCCCGCTATTCCGAAGCGACACTTATCAAAACTCTGGAAGAAAATGGCGTTGGCCGCCCGTCTACCTATGCACCGACTCTTGAGACGATTCAAAAACGTTATTATGTCAAACTGGCCGCTAAGCGCTTTGAACCAACTGAGCTGGGTGAGATTGTTAATAGCTTGATTCTTGAATTTTTCCCAGATATTGTGGATGTCAAATTTACGGCCGAGATGGAAGGTAAGCTCGACCAAGTAGAAGAAGGTCAAGAGCAATGGCAGCAAGTTATTGACAGTTTTTATAAACCTTTTGAAAAAGAGCTTACTAAGGCTGAAACAGAAATTGAAAAAATCCAAATCAAAGATGAGCCTGCCGGATTTGACTGTGATGTCTGCGGACATCCGATGGTCATTAAATTAGGACGCTATGGCAAATTTTACGCCTGCAGCAACTTTCCGGAATGCCATAATACCAAGGCTATTACCAAGGAAATCGGCGTTACCTGCCCGCTTTGTCAAAAAGGTCAGGTGATTGAGCGTAAAACAAAACGCAACCGTATTTTTTATGGCTGTGATCGCTATCCTGAATGTGACTTTACATCATGGGACAAACCGGTTGGACGCAGCTGTCCCAAATCAGGAGATTTCCTGGTTGAGAAAAAAGTTCGCGGCGGCGGCAAGCAAGTTATCTGCAGCAGCGATGCTTGTGATTATAAAGAAGAAATTGTTAAATAACTGATAAAAGTTTGCGTAATAAAAATTATGCAAATTTTTTTGCTGTTTATTTTTCTGACACAGCAACCGATAAGAGGCAGTCTCAATATTTTTTAATATGGTATAATAAACTATATTATTTTAGAAAGATTTGAGGGAATAAAAAGAATCCGCTGTATCATTTGCAGGTCAAAATATCTGTGGCCATAATGGCAGCAGTTCTTCTTATTTCCAAAGAGGTATTGGTCTTATGTCTCAATCTTATATTAATGTTATTGGCGCAGGACTTGCAGGAAGCGAAGCTGCTTATCAGATTGCAAAACGCGGCGTCCCTGTCAAGCTTTATGAAATGCGCGGTGTTAAATCCACTCCGCAGCATAAGACGGATAAATTTGCAGAGCTGGTGTGTTCCAATTCTCTGCGCGGCGACAGTTTGACCAATGCGGTTGGACTTTTGAAAGAAGAAATGCGGCGCTTAGATTCTGTCATTATGCGAGCAGCGGAAAGCACTCGTGTGCCTGCCGGCGGAGCCTTAGCGGTGGATCGTGATGGTTTTTCCCAAAGGGTGACAGATGATGTCATGAATCATCCTCTTGTTGAGGTTATACGTGATGAGATCACAGAAATTCCTGAGGATGCGGTTACAGTTATTGCGACCGGCCCTTTGACAAGCGATGCTCTGGCTGAGAAAATTCATGCACTCAATGGCGGAGATGGTTTTTACTTTTACGATGCGGCAGCACCGATTGTTGATAAGAATTCTATTGATATGGAAAAAGTTTATCTCAAATCGCGCTATGACAAGGGGCAAGCAGCTTATCTCAACTGCCCCATGACTAAAGAAGAGTTTATGGCTTTTTATGATGCCTTGATAAGAGCAGAAGAGGCACCGCTTAATTCTTTTGAAAAGGAAAAATATTTTGAAGGCTGCATGCCTATTGAGGTCATGGCTAAGCGAGGCATTAAAACCATGCTTTACGGTCCTATGAAGCCTGTCGGTCTGGAATATCCGGATGATTATAAAGGACCTCGTGACGGTGACTACAAAACGCCTTATGCAGTTGTACAGCTCCGTCAGGACAATGCAGCCGGAAGTCTTTACAATATCGTTGGCTTCCAGACGCATTTGAAATGGGGAGAACAAAAACGTGTCTTTCAAATGATTCCCGGACTGGAAAAGGCAGAGTTTGTGCGCTATGGTGTCATGCACCGCAATTCTTATATGGATTCTCCTAATCTTTTAGAACCGACTTTTGCTACGCGCAAAAATCCAAATCTTTTCTTCGCCGGTCAGATGACAGGAGTTGAGGGTTATGTGGAATCTGCCGCATCAGGACTTGTTGCCGGTATCAATGCTGTCCGCCGTTTGCAGGAAGAAGAAGGAGTAGTCTTTCCTCAGACAACCGCTATCGGTGCTTTGCCGCATTACATTACGCATACTGACAGCAAGCATTTTCAGCCCATGAATATCAACTTTGGAATTATCAAAGAACTGGACGGACCGCGTATCCGTGATAAGAAAGAGCGCTATGAGAAGATTGCTCAGCGCTCACTTGAGGTTTTAACTGATTTTATGACTATCTAAATTCTATGTTGATTTTAAAACAAGTCTGGAGCGTTGATTCCGGGCTTGTTTTGTATGCAGATATAGTACCTGTCTGATACAGCGGGTTCGCTCTCTAATTTTTGACTATCTCTTTTGCGGCCTCAAAATTATTGAAAAACGTTTACATCTTTAAGATAAAATTATAATCATTGTATTTTAATTAGAAAAATGTTACAATAGTGACGTTTTGTGAAAAAACATCTTAATTTGGGAGGTTCCTAATGGACAAAAAAGTGCATTATAAATTGCGCAAAGTGAAAAAAAGATGGGTAACAGTTTCTGTTGCATCTGCTATGATGACTTTAGCTGCGCTGTCAGGCGGGCATATCAAGGCAGATTCGATTGAGGCTGATGTCCCTTCTGAGGATTCAGCTGCCAGTGTTGTTACCACTGAAGAAGAATCTGCTGTAACATCTGTCAATGACGTTACATCTAACCAAGAAGTCACAAGTCCGGCTGCAACAACGGCTGATAATAACTCTGTTACTTCTGCTGAAAATCAAACTAAAGCGGTAAACGCAACAACTCAAGCACAAATAAGTGCTCAAAAAGAACAAAGCTGGACCGCAGTACAGACAAATCCTGCTGCAACAACAGGCAATGCTGTCAGCCGTGCGGCACAAGCAGCAGCTAATTCTGCTGATATCAAAGTTCTTGAAGGCATGGCTAATGTCAAGAAAGTTAATGGTAACTATTACTATTATAATGCTGACGGATCCGTTCAAAAAAACTACACAGTAGTTGTTAACGGAAAAACCTTGTATTTTGATGAAACGGGTGCTTATACCGATACATCAAGTGTCAAGGTTGCTGCAGAATCGTCTTCATCAACCGCTGAAAATTCTTTTGCCAAATACAATCAAGTGTACAGCACTGCAGCTGAAAACTTTGAGCAAATCGATAATTATCTGACTGCAGAATCCTGGTATCGTCCTAAATACATCTTAAAAGACGGCAAGACTTGGACTGAGTCAACAAAAGATGATTTCCGTCCGCTTTTGATGGCTTGGTGGCCGGACAAAGAAGTTCAGCGTCAATATGTTAATTATATGAACAGCCAGCTTGGACTTGACAAGACTTACAGCTCTTCAGCCAATCAGGCAGAGCTGAATATAGCAGCACAAATGGTTCAAGCTAAGATCGAAGAAAAGATTTCTGTCACGCAAAATACAAATTGGCTGCGTGCGACCATCTCTGCTTTTGTGAAGACACAGTCTGCTTGGAACAGCGACAGTGAAAAACCGTTTGATGATCATTTGCAAAATGGTGCTCTGCTTTATGACAATGAAAGCCCATTGACACCTTATGCTGATTCTGCTTACCGTGCTTTGAACCGCACACCGACTAATCAAACCGGACAAAAGGATCCGCGCTATACAGCCGATCCGACTATCGGCGGTTATGAATTCCTGCTGGCTAACGATGTTGATAATTCTAACCCAGTCGTTCAGGCAGAGCAGTTGAACTGGCTGCATTTCCTGATGAACTTTGGTTCTATCTATGCAAATGACCCCGATGCCAATTTTGACTCTATCCGTGTTGATGCCGTGGACAATGTTGATGCTGACTTGCTTCAAATTGCCGGTGACTATTTAAAATATGTCAAGGGGATCAATAAGAGTGATAAAGCTGCTAACGATCATTTATCTATTTTAGAAGCTTGGAGTGATAACGATACTCCTTATCTGCATGATGACGGCGATAACATGATCAACATGGACAATAAGCTTCGTTTGTCTTTCATTTGGTCATTGGCACGGCCTTTAAATGTTCGTTCGGGTCTTGAACCCTTGGTTACCAACAGTTTAGTTGACCGCACGAATGACAGTGCTGAAACAGCTGAGATTCCGTCTTATTCCTTTGTACGTGCACATGACAGTGAAGTACAGGATTTGATTCGTGATATCATCAAGGCTGAAATCAATCCAAATTCATTTGGTTATTCATTCACAGAAGAAGAAATCGAAAAAGCTTTCAAGATTTATAACGATGATCTGAAAGCAACCAATAAGAAATACACTCACTACAATACAGCTCTTTCTTATGCTCTGATTTTGACCAATAAGTCCAGTGTTCCGCGTATTTATTATGGGGATATGTTCACTGATGACGGTCAGTACATGGCTAATAAAACCATTAACTTTGATGCTATCGAAAGTCTCTTGAAGGCTCGTATTAAATACGTTTCCGGCGGCCAAAGCATGAAAGTGAACTACCTTGCTAATACTGACCGTACAAAATGGGATCAAACTGTTCTGACATCTGTTCGCTACGGTAAAGGTGCCATGACTGCATCTGAAACAGGCGATCAATTAACGCGTCAGTCAGGTATCGCTGTTATTGAAGCTAACCAGCCAAGTCTTCGTCTCAATCAGGATGAACGTTTGGTAATCAACATGGGTGCGGCTCATAAGAACCAAGCTTACCGTCCTTTGATTTTGACAACGGACAACGGTGTTGCAACCTATAATACCGACCAAGAAGCAGCAGCACTGGTTCGCTATACCAACGAAAATGGTGAGTTAATCTTTACGGCTAACGACATCAAAGGCTATGCTAATCCTCAAGTATCAGGCTATTTAGCTGTTTGGGTACCGGTAGGTGCAAGTGATAACCAAGATATCCGTGTGGCTCCTAGCGAGACAGCCGCAGCAGACGGCAAGTCTATTCACCAAAATGCCGCTCTTGATTCACGTGTCATGTTTGAAGGTTTCTCAAACTTCCAAGCATTTGCTACAACAAAAGAAGAGTACACCAACGTTGTTATTGCTAAAAATGCAGACAAATTTGCTGAATGGGGAATTACTGATTTTGAGATGGCTCCGCAGTATGTTTCATCTACTGACGGAAGCTTCCTTGATTCTGTTATCCAAAACGGCTACGCATTTACTGACCGTTATGATTTAGGTATTTCAAAAGCTAATAAATACGGTACGGCTGACGACCTTGTCAATGCTATCAAAGCTCTTCACAGCAAGGGAATAAAGGTCATGGCTGACTGGGTGCCGGATCAAATGTACGCTTTCCCTGGAAAAGAAGTTGTTTCAGTAACACGTGTTGACAAATACGGCAATCCTGTTTCAGGATCTCAAATCAAAGAAAGCCTTTATGTAGTTGACAGCAAGAGTTCAGGAAATGACCAGCAGGCTAAATACGGCGGTGAATTTTTAGATGAACTTCAGGCTAAGTATCCTGAATTGTTTACCAGAAAACAAATTTCAACCGGTCTGCCAATGGATCCGTCTGTGAAGATTAAACAATGGTCTGCTAAGTACTTCAACGGTACCAATATTCTTGGCCGCGGTGCCGGTTATGTCTTGAAAGATCAAGCAACCAATACTTACTTTAACCTTTCTAAAGATAACGTCTTCCTGCCAAAACAATTGCTGAATCAAGACAGCCAAAGCGGTTTCGTTTACGATGGCAAGGGCTATATCTATTATTCAACCAGCGGCAATCAAGCCAAAGCTACCTTTATCAGCGAAGGCGATAAATGGTATTACTTCGATGCTGATGGCTACATGGTAACTGGTGTTCAGGTTATTGACGGTGACAATTATTACTTCCTGCCAAACGGTGTGCAGTTAAGAGATGCTATCTATGACAATGGCAACCATGTCCTGTCTTATTACGGCAACGACGGAAAACGTTATGAAAATGGCTACCATCTCTTTGGTCAGCAATGGCGCTATTTCAAAGACGGTGTCATGGCGGTCGGATTGACCAGCGTTAATGGCTCTGTGCAATACTACGATGCTTCCGGATTCCAAGTTAAGGGTGCTTTTGTCACAACGAAAGACGGCAAACTCAGATACTTTGACCAAAACTCTGGTGATCAAATTACCAACCGCTTCGTCAGAAACGCACAAGGTCAATGGTTCTACTTTGATGCCAACGGTGCTGCCGTAACAGGTGCCAGAACAATTAACGGTCAGCATCTCTACTTCAAAGCTAACGGCGTTCAGGCCAAAGGTGAATTCATCACTGACCGCTACGGCCGCTTGAGTTACTATGATGCTGATTCAGGTGATCGAATTACTAATCGTTTTGTCCGCAATGCTCAAGGCCAATGGTTCTACTTTGATGCTAACGGTGTTGCTGTAACAGGTGCCAGAACGATTAACGGTCAGCATCTCTACTTCAAAGCCAACGGCGTTCAGGCTAAGGGTGAATTCATCACTGACCGCTACGGCCGCTTGAGTTACTATGATGCTGATTCAGGTGATCAAATCCGCAACCGTTACGTGAGGACCTCTGACGGCAGACTGTATTATTTCGATTATAACGGCTATGCTGTAACGGGCTGGAATACGATTAACGGCCGCAGACTCTATTTTGATGGCAGTTATCAATACCGTCACGGCGGCTATTCACAGCGTCATAACTCTTACCGTTATCAATATCGTATCAACCGGGGCTTCAATTCCTTTGGTAACCTCTATCATTTCTTTTATCGTTTCTTTTAAGAAATAGGACTATTATCAAACAGCTCAGGCTAACCTTACAATTATGTAAGATTAAGACATCCAAGTGTAAGGCTTGGATGTCTTTTTTGGTATAGAATAAAGGTATCCAAAAGGAAGTCACCTTCCAAATGAATGAATACGCTTTGAAAATTAAAATGATAGGTCGCTGATTTCAATTTGCTGTACTTGTCTCTTTTTGATTTTCTTTGAGTATAGGGTATAATGAAAAAAGGAGACATTATGTTTTTAGAAATTAATCATTTAGAAAAAGTCTTCCGCACGCGCTTTTCAAAAGAAGAAACACGCGCCCTGCAGGATGTCGATTTTAAAGTTGATAATGGTGAATTTATTGCCATCATGGGAGAGTCCGGGTCAGGCAAGACCACCTTGCTGAATATCTTGGCCACTCTGGAGAAGCCGACAAACGGAACGGTTATTTTAAACGGCAAAGACATCACCAAGATTAAAGAAGGAGAACTAGCTGGTTTTCGTCTGAAAAACCTTGGCTTTGTCTTTCAAGAATTTAATCTGCTGGATACACTCTCTGTCAAAGACAATATCTTTTTGCCGCTGGTTCTGGACCGCAAGAGCTATAAAGAAATGGAAACGCGCCTGCAGCGCATTGCGTCAAAGCTGAGAATTCAGGACTTATTAGAAAAGCGGCCGTTTGAGCTCTCCGGCGGGCAAAAGCAGCGCGTTGCCATCGCCCGCAGTTTAATTACTAATCCTCAGATTCTTTTGGCAGACGAGCCGACAGCAGCTCTTGACTACCGTAATTCAGAAGATCTGCTGAATTTGTTTGAGACTATTAACGCTGACGGTCAGACCGTTTTGATGGTGACCCACTCGGCCAATGCAGCCAGCCATGCAAAACGAGTTCTTTTTATCAAGGATGGGCGGATTTTTCATCAGATTTATAAGGGAAATAAGGACAATCAGGAATTCAGCAAAGATATCTCACTGACTATGTCAGCTCTTTTAGGAGGTGAGTAAGATGTTTTATGTTAAATTAGCTCTCAATAATATCAAACAGTCCTTCAAGCATTTTGCCCCTTTCTTTCTCGTCAGTGTCACAACCTTTTTATTCAGCGGTATCACACTGTTAATCATGCTGAGTCCGGCTGCTAAAAGCATGGGGACTGGTACGACTGCCTTAGGATTGGCTAACACTGTTCTGAGTATTTTTGCTGCCATCATGTGTCTCTACAGTTACAATTTCCTGTTAAAGCAGCGCAATCAGGAATTTGGGCTTTATAACATTCTGGGCATGAACAAAAAGCAGATTATCTGGCTGTCTTCCATAGAACTAACTATCATTTATCTGGTGACTATGGTTCTGGGAGTTATTTTAAGTTTGGTCTTTGCTAACTTTTTTAACCTGATCTTTATTAACTTAGTGCATTATGACCAGCTGAATTTTTCTGTTAATCCAAAGGCTTTTACGATAAATATTCTCTTATTTGCAGCTATCTTTGTTTTGCTTGAAGTTGTCAGTGCCATTAGAATCTACCGTTCATCGGCACTCAACCTGTTCAGCAATCAAAGCCAAGGAGAGCGCGAGCCTAAGGGCAATATTATTTTAGCTTTTATTGGTATCTTAGCCCTTGGCTATGGTTACTATTTATCAGTTTCTTCAGTAAATCTGAGTGCTCTTACAGGAATTGTGCGTTTTTTCAAAGCTATCTTAGCGGTTATTTTGGGAACCTATTTATTTTATATCAGTTTCATCACATGGTATTTGAAATTTCGTCGAAAAAGCAAACGCTATTTTTACAAACCTGAGCATTTTGTCACCACTTCACAGATGATTTTCCGCATGAAACAAAATGCTGTCGGGCTGGCTAACATTACCTTGCTTGCGATCATGGCTTTTGTGACGGTGTTTTCAACAGCTGCCCTTTATACCAGCAACGAAAACCTTGTTCAAATGAGTTATCCTAAGAACACTATGATTGACTTCTATAAAGTTACTAACCGCAAGGAAGTACAGGATCTGGTTAAAACAAAGGCTGTAGAACCTCTTAAAAAAGCAGATAAAAATTTTCATAAGTCCTTTGATCAGTACCAGTCAGTAAGTTTTGCCGTTCCTTACGGTCGGCTTAAAACCTTAAAGGTCAAACCTTCTTTTATTTCTAAGAATCCCTATGAACATATGGATAAGGTCGGTGTTGTAGAAGTTGTCACTCAGGATGATTTCAAAAAAGTGGGCAATAAGGTCAAGCAGCTTGCTGCAGATGAGGTCGCTTTTTATGATTACAACCAGAATAAATCCTTTCAGTTTGATACCGTTAATTGGCTCGGCCAGCATTATAAAAAGGCTGCCTCCGTTAAAAGCATCAAAAACATGAAGATTGCAAATATCGGTATTCCAGCGGGGATTCTCATCGTTTCTGATGACAGCGTAATGGCAGCTATGACTGAAATTTACAATAAATCAGCTGTTTCGCCATCCAATTATTCCTACTCTGCTTATGCCAACCTGTCTAAAAAGGAGCAGCAGGTCTTAATGGATATTTCAAGGAAAAACGGCGGTGCTCTCATCAATCAAAAAAACGGTGCTTTTGCCAATATCTCAACTGCTGAGGATTTTCGTAAAGAAGCTCTGCAAATGACCGGCGGCTTTCTGTTTACAGGTTTCTTGCTAGGGATTGCTTTCTTGCTCGGGGCTGCCTTGATTATTTACTATAAGCAGCTGTCTGAAGGGACTCAGGACAAACGTTCCTATACCATTCTGCAAGAAGTCGGTATGAGTCTAAAACAGGTTAAACAGACCATTAATTCACAGATTATTCTGGTCTTCTTTATGCCTTTGGCTATTGCTATCATGCACTTTATCTTTGCATTGCCGATTTTGAAACAGCTCCTTCTCATATTTGGTGTGCAGGGTGACCGGCTTATCTATACAGTCAGTGCTTTGACGATTTCTGGAATCTTGATCGTATACTTTATCATTTACAAAATTACCAGCAGAACTTATTACAAATTAATCGAAAGATAAGACAAGTGGCGATTTTTCGCCGCTTTTTTGGTAGAATAAAATTATGAAAAAGCAAGGAAAAGTTTATATAGTTGAAGATGATACTACCATCGTCAGCTTGTTGAAAAATCATTTAGGACAGCAGTACCATGTCAAAAGCGTCGATAATTTCAGGGCTATTTTGCAGGAAATCGCTGAGTTTAAACCGGATTTAGTGCTTATGGATATTACCCTGCCTTATTTTAACGGTTTTTATTGGACCACTGAAATCAGAAAACAGCTGCTGACCATGCCGATTATTTTCATTTCCAGCGCCGATGAAGAAATGAATGCCGTCATGGCAATGAATATGGGAGGTGATGACTTTTTGAGCAAGCCGTTTTCGCTCCCCATCCTCGATGCTAAAATCGCGGCTTTTCTGCGCCGGGCCAATGAATTTACCAAGCAGAGCCACAAAATTGCGGACTTTGAGCTGACTTTGGACGGTGTATTTTCCAATACTGAAAGGCAGCAAAAAATTCAGCTGACGCCAACAGAGACCAAGATTCTCTCCTTGCTGATTGATCACAAAGGAGAAGTGGTGACGAAAGAATCCCTTCTCAATCAGCTGTGGGAAGGCGAGGAATTTATCGATCAAAACACGCTCAGCGTCAATATGACCAGACTGCGCAAAAAGGTGCAGACCCTGAATTTTGATAAAATCCATACAGTCAGAGGAGTGGGGTACTTAATCAAATGATTAGATCTTATTTAAAAGAATACAGCCCTTGGTACGCTCTGTACTTAGTGCTTAGCTTAACTTTTTTGCTGACTTTCTCTCTTTATCATCTGCCTCTTGCTTACTTTATCAGCAGTCTCATTTTTAATTTGACCATTCTGGTTATTATCAGTCTGTATTGGTACTGGAAATTCTATCAAAAATTAAAGAGCCTGCACCATTTTATAACTGTTAGGGAGCTGAAAAATTTGAATTATTTACAGGCACCCAGCGACTTGGCCTATAAGGCGGTGATTGAGAAAGTATTGGAAGATCAGCTTGATGACAGACTTTCTTATAAAACGAGGGAAGAAAACCTGCAGCAGCTCATCAAAATGTGGTCTCATCAGATGAAGGTGCCGATTTCGGCAATTTCCTTGATGGCGCAAACGAACCAGCTGAACCAAAGCGAAGTCCAAAGTCAGCTCTTGAGGCTGGAAAATGATTTGGCCCGGCTTTTAAACTATGTCAAATTCAGCCAGAACCAGAGTGATTTTCGTTTTGAAAAATGTCAGGTCCGTGAGATACTTGTTGATTTAATTAAGAAAAATCAGGTTTTCTTTTTGCAGAAAGACATTTCGGTAAGCATCGAAGGTGAATGGGAGCTCAAATCGGATAAAAAATGGCTGAGCTTTGTCTTTTCACAAATTTTGGATAATGCCATCAAGTATAATAAAAAGGGCGGCCGTATCACTATTTCGATTCAAGAAAATCAAGTGCTTATTGAAGATACAGGAATGGGGATTCTAAAGGAAGATATTCCCAGACTTTTTGAGGAAGGTTTTACGGGCTACAATGGGCACGAACATCAAAAAGCGACAGGCTTAGGCCTTTATATGGCCAAAAAAATATTAAACAGCTTAGAGCTGGAGATTGCTGTTGACAGTCAGATTGACCAAGGAACGCAAGTCTGCATCACCAGAAAATGAAATCTGTTCAAGCATTTTTGCGGCTCCTTAAAAAATCAAGTAGAATTTTAGGTAGCTTTTCGTAATCATAAAAAGAGACCAAAAGGCTAACAGTCTTTGTTAAGAATGTGGCTCTTTGGTCTCTTTGTTTATGTTAACTAGTAGTGGATGACATTAGCTTCTTTTTGGATTTTGCGAATAAGCGGCTGAGCTTCAGAGCTCAAAAAATAATTTAGACTGGTTGGAGGCAGGAGTTCTTTTAAAATGTCCATATTTCCTTCTTTGAGAGCCTGCCGGACAGTCGAAGCGCTGATCGGACCGCTCTTATAGGCTTTGCGGGGGATAACCAGACAGTCAATCCCCTGCTTAGGCAGTTCCTCAAGCATAATCTGATTATAAATACCGGTTACCAGACTTGTCGGCTCTTCTCCGACATAGCGCTTTTGGATGCCCAGATGATGAGCGATACGTGTAAAAATAGCCAAGTCAATACGAGCCTGACTTTCAATCACCGCTGCCTGATCTTTTTGGAAATAGCTCGGGAAGGTAGATTTGCTGATAATATAAGGTCCGGTTTCATGGTAGCAAATATTAGGCAGATGAGCAGTTCCTTCTAAAATCAGCTTTTTGCGAATATCAAAAGGAATCAGACTGCTGTCTTCGCTGACCATGAAAAGGTGCAGAACATCATTATCGGCAGCTGCTTTTTCAACTAGATACTGATGTCCCAAGGTGAAAGGATTGGCATTAATCACCAAGGCAGCAGCAGTAGGAGCTTTACGTTCGGGCAGCTGAAGATTTTTGAGATAGCTGTCAAAACCATCTTTTTTATTTTCCATGAAAACAATTTGATTGTCCGCTCTGGCAATCTCATAAAAGCCTAAATCACCAAAGAATTTGGCCGTACAAGGCTTGGTGTAGAGAAAGATGTGGGTGTTGCCGCGATCAAATTGAATGTTGATGAGATGGGTGACGATTTCATTGAGCAGGCCTTCACCTTGATAACGGCTGCTGACACTCAGACAGCGAAGAGTATTGCCAAAGCAGCTGCCTGTCGCAACAACATTGAGATCGCTATCAAACATAGCACAGGTATAATCCAGATTGGTATCTCGGTGAATGCCTTCTTGTTCCAGCAGGGCATCAATTTTTTGCAGGCTGTTTTTATCGGAAGGGTAAATTTTTGAAATCGGATAGGTTGACATGACTTACTCCTTTATAAAATAGGGATTGCTTGTAAGCAAAGAAAAAACATAAAATAAAGCGCTGACATTTCTTCTATTTTAGCACTAACCAAGCATTTTTTAAATACAAAGGGCAATTCTAAAACACTTTTAAACCCTAAATTGACTTTATAAACAATCTTAAATGTGTCATAATAAAAGGGAAGCTTTAGGATAAGAAGGAAAGATTATGATTTTACAAATCACTTTTACGCTTTTAGTAGGCCTTCTGGGCGGCTTAGCTGCCAAAAAACTGCAGGTCCCGGCCCCCTTTATGATTGGCAGCATGGTTGCTGTAGCAGTTGTTTCCATCATTACCGGGGAAATGAAGATGGAAGCGTCCTTAAAAATTTTTGCCCAGATTGTCAGCGGTGCCTATATCGGCCAGCAAGTCTCCAAAAAAGATCTTCTTAATCTTCCTAAACTGGCTGTATCCATCGCCTCTTTGATGCTGCTGTTTACCATCAATATGATACTGATAGGCTTTGTCTTTATTTGGTTTTTTAAAATGGATGCCGTGACAGCCTTTTTATCCTGTCTGCCCGGCGGGATTGTCGATGTGTCTCTTATGAGTATAGATATGGGAGCGCAGTCGGATATTGTCGCGACCTTGCAGTCGGCTCGGCTGGTGGGGATTCTCATTATTTTGCCTATGTGGGTTGCCTTTATCACGAAACGCTTTGCTCCTGATGATCAAAAAAATGAGACTCTTCTTTCTTCCTCAGATATGGTAAAAGATGATATGTCCGAGGAAGCATCCGAAAATAAGCGGTCTTTAAAAGACGAGTGGCTGAATAACGCTTTGATTTTAGCGGTTGCCAGTGTCGGCGGTTTAATTGGACTGTGGCTGGATATTCCGGTCGGTGCTTTGATTTTTTCTCTTATTTTTTCCAGCATTTTAAAGATTAGCAAAAACACCGTTCAGCTCACAAAAGCTATCCGCTATGTCGCGCAGGTTTGTGCCGGTTCGCTGATCGGGATTAATTTCACACAGAAAAGTCTGATGGAGTTGGTTCATTTAATCATACCCATCATTTTACTGCTGACAAGCTATTTGCTGATCAATGCCTTCTTTGGTTTTGTTATGTACAAGAGAGGTATTTTAGATTTGCAGTCTGCCCTGTTCGCCTCATCGCCAGCCGGTGCAACAGACATTTCTCTTCTTGCCGGAGAATTAGGCGGTGACATGCCTAAAATTGCAGGTATTCAAATCAGCCGAACACTTTATACCGTTATTGTCATGCCTATCTTAGTAAGGTTTATCGTCCATTTTCTGTAGTGGAAAAAAGAGCAAAAGTAAAATAGATAATAGTTAACATGCTGAGGTTTTCACCCCAGCATGTTTGTTATAATTACAGCTGATAAGGAAGACTGTTAAAGACTGGGCTCGTCTTAACAGCTTAGAGAATCTTCTCTAAAAAGGCAAAGTAGAAAGTCAAAGACAGCAGATCAGCTGCCCCTCCGGGGCTTAGCTGCCGCTCGATCAGCTTTTGGTTGTAAACAGCCATCTGGCTGACCAAATCTTTAGAAGAGGTACTTTCTAAGAGAAGTTTAGATTCCTTTTTGACCTCTTTCCAAGCTCTGATTCCGCCGCGGTGAATGAGATTGCCGTCCTCAACGAATGACATAAGATAGAGCAATAGCTGCAGCTGTACAGTATTCTTGTCTGTTTCTTTTGATAGTTTCTGTCTTAAAAACGGCAGGGCTTTTTGAGTAAGCGACGCATAACCGCTGGCGGCTTCTCCGCGAGGACCCTTGATGCCATGTTCAAGAAAGAGGCGCTCGCCATGCGTTAATTCAGTTTTCTTTTCTAAATGGCTTAGATCCTCTACAAGCAGCTGTTTGGTCATATCAGCGGCTAAAGAGCAGACAGCCTGACTGTCAGCAGGGCTGAAATGAGTCTTTTCCTGCAGTAAGTCCGGATGTTCAGCCAAATAAGCGCCTGTCGCGCCAAGCAGCAGAGCAAAAGAAAAATTAACGCCTTTATGGGTATTGATCCCTAAAGTAGCAGCAAACATAGCTGACTCAGCCTTAAGCCCTAAAGTCCTGAGACGGTGAAAGAGCTGTTCGGGCTGTTCGTTCCGGTAGGTCCAGCCCGTCTGAATGTAGAGACGGAAAAAAGGATACAGTGCTATTATACTGTCCGTGAAGGTATAGAAGTCCATATCATCATGGGCGCCCGTATCATGGCGATCTACCAATCCGGGTTTGGGTGTCAGAGCCAGTTCATACAAGAGAGCCTTTACAGCCAAACTGCTGAAATGCGCCAGCTTTTCGTTAATGGTGTCCATCTTGCCGGCTCTCCATTTGCTGCAGAATAAATTCCAGAGAGGAATTTAGGTGTTCATGGGTAATCAGGGTGATTTGTTCAATATCTCTGTTACGCATGCCGCGGTAGATAATCCAGTGCTCTTTTAAAGCACGTTTACGTCTCTCTACAGAGCCAATGGAGATTTCCCTGAAGTATCTGAGATAAGTCTGCAGCTCCGTCACAATCTCTCTCAGGCGCAGCATCTGACTTTTACGGTAGATAAGGTCGTTAAACTGGTTAAAGTTGTCCAGAATGGTTTCGATATCACCATCATCAATAAACCCTTCACAGTCAGTCAGGATCTTTTTCATCTCTGCAAAATCTTTTTCGTTCATCAGATACATGGCCTTGGTTGCGGCTAGGGTATCCAAAGCCTTGCGGATATCAAAAATCTCGATAGCATCTTTTAAACTAATGCCGCGCACAATAATCCCGCGTTTGGGAATATGCTCGACTAATTTTTCTTCCTGCAAAACCCCCAGTGCATAGCGAATCGGTGTCCGGCTGATATTGAGTGCTGTTGCCAGTTCTTTTTCATTGATGCGGGAACCGGCAGGAATTTCACTTAAGATAATCGTTTTTCGCAAGGCCTCATAAAAAGCGATTTTCAAAGGAACGTTCTGTGATAAATCTAAATTCTTTTTCACAGCATTTACAACTGAATTCATGAATTCTCCTCATGTTTTTAATCTTACTCTTACTGTTATTATACCGAAAATAGTCAGCTTTTTCCAAATTATTTATAAAAAAGGACTTGGGCAAAGCTGCTCCAAGTCCTTCATTAAGAGAATCGGCGGCTGCAAATAAGCTGCGATTTTTCTATTTTCAAAAGATAGATTGAATTTTATTGCGGAATGTAGAATGGCAGACGTCCGACAAGCAGGATCGTTACAATGAAGATGACGAACACTACCAAGGCATATTTAGCGGATTCTCTTTGCCATTCGCCCATATCCAAACCTGTCAAGCGAAGCAGCAGGTAGATGAAGGCAACCAGCGGGCTCAATAAGTGGAAAGCTTGTCCCATCAGGGAAGCTAAGGCCATGGCCATATTGTCAAATCCGTATTTGGCACCAGCTTCTGCCAAGACTGGCATGATACCGTAGTAGAAGCCGTCGTTTGATAGGAAGAAGGTACCTGGTGCAGAGATAAGGGCAATAACCACACCCCAGAAACCAGCCAATTGTTTTGGAATAATTGTTGTAAAGCTTTGAGCAAGAGCGCCGGCCATACCGGAACCTTGGAAGAGTCCCATGAAGATACCAGCAGCAAATACCAAGATAACAACTTGTACGGCATCGCCGCCGTTTTCCCCGATACGTTTTGATTGATCTTTCAGTTTAGGATAGTTGACCATCAAGGCGATACAAGTACCGACTGCAAAGAGGAAGAGCGATGGCATTTCAATAGCCGGGATAAAGGATCCAGCGACCAGCCAAGCAATCAAGATAATCGTCAAAATACCATTGAAAGCAAAGTTTTGAGGACGGCGGATAGCCATTGTGTCAGGATCATTAGTTTCAATTAAGGCTGAGATTTCAGCATCTGACAGTTCTGTAACTCCTAAGCGTTTGCGTTCTTTTTTACCCATGCTTCTGGCAACAAAGAAGATAACATAAAGAAGTGACAAAATCATACCCGGTGCAAGATAACCAAGGATTTCAGATCCGACATTCAAAACAGACATGGCACGGGCTGTAGGGCCGCCCCAAGGAAGCAAGTTCATGATAGTGTTTTGCAGGATAATCAAAACACCCAGATTCATGATCCTCATGTTAAGTTTTTTGTAGATAGGAAGAAAGGCCGAACAGCAAATAAGAGTGGTCGTTGTTCCGTCACCGTTTAGAGAAACAGCAGCTGCAACAACAGCAGTAGCCATCAGCACTCTCATTGGGTCGCCTTTAGCAAAGCGGATCATTTTTTCCGTGATAGGATCAAAGAGGCCTGCATCCAGCATCAGTGAGAAATACAAGATGGCAAACAGCAGCATGATCCCAGTGTTAGCTGTATTGCTGATTCCGTAAAGAATCATAGGACCAATAGCTGTCAGGTTGTTTGCTATTTTATCGTCTCCTAGGAATTCAACAAAACTTTGGTCAGCTTTAAAGTCTGCGACTCCTGTCAAGATAACAATAATAGTAGCTACCAGAGGAACTATTACCAATGCCGTGAAAGGCGACATTTTCTTCTTCATGACAACATACATGAAGACGATAATCATAGCATACGCTAAAATTGTTAATAACATAAGTTATCTCTCCTTTTTAATCTTTCTTATTTAAATCCAATGAAAAACAAAGAATTCAAATAGGAAGCAAGATTTTTTGTACAAGACTAGTATAAATGAAAGCGCTTAAAAAAGGAATAGGCTTTCTTAAGAAGAACACAAAAAAAACATTTTGAAAGGGCTTTAAAAAAGAACACAAAAAAGCCATGAAAATTTTCAAATCCAGTATATAATAGGCTTAGAAGCATTGATTCGGCAAAGATTTTTTGCCTGCTGCCCAGATAAACAGAAAGGAGAAACAGATGGGTCTTTTTACGCGGTTGTTTCATAAATCACAGGAACCTGTTGAAAAAGTTAATGATAATAAGTCTGAAAATAATTTGAATTCTTTTCAGGCTGAATGGGAACCTATTCCTGCTTTTATACCAGCCGATAAATCTGATTATCAGCTGGTCAGTGTTATCGCGACAGCCATTGCAGCCGGTGATTATCCTGACAGTCAATTTGCTGTTAAAAAGATTTTACAGCGCAATCCCGAAGCTTTAAAGGTTTCATTGATTGCAGCCAGTATCGCAGCTGGAGAGTCTTCGGACTGCCGGTTAGCTGTTAAAAATATTTATCAAAAGAAATAAAAAAGGAGGCATTTATTAATGTTACGTAAATTTAAAATCTCAGTAGACGGCAAAGAGTACCTGGTTGAAATGGAAGAAATCGGCGGTACACCGGCTCCGGTTCAAGCAGCGCCTGCGGCTCCTGCACCTGTTCAGGAAGCACCAAAAGAAGAAGTACAGGCACAGCCTAGTCCAGCTCCAGCAGCGGCTGCACCTGCCAGTGCTGATGCTATGCCGGCTCCAATGCCCGGAACCATTCTGAAGATTCTTGTTAATGTCGGTGATGCAGTTGCTGAAAATCAGCCATTGATGATTTTGGAAGCCATGAAGATGGAAAACGAAATTGTAGCCGGTTCAGCCGGTACCGTTTCAGCTATTCATGTGACACCGGGTCAAGTTGTCAATGCCGGTGATGGCTTAATCACAATCGCTTAAAACAATTTATATTAGAAGGAAGTGAGTTTGTGGAAACTTTAATTTCAGGAATTACATCCATTACACTTCCCCAGGTTATTATGATGCTCATTGGAGCTATTCTGATGTATTTGGGGATTAAAAAGGAATACGAGCCGACACTTTTAGTGCCTATGGGGCTTGGGACGCTCTTGGTAAATTTCCCCGGTACAGGGGTTCTGACTCAGGTCGTCAACGGCGTCAAACAAGAAGGGGTCTTTGATATTCTCTTTAAATTTGGGATTAATACAGAGCTGTTCCCCTTGCTGATATTCATCGGTATCGGTGCTATGATTGACTTTGGTCCTTTGCTGCAAAATCCTTTCATGCTGCTCTTTGGAGCGGCAGCCCAATTCGGGATTTTCTTCGTTGTCGTTGTAGCTGTTATGGCTGGTTTTGATATCAAAGAAGCGGCTTCAATCGGTATCATCGGTGCAGCAGACGGTCCGACATCCATTTTCGTTGCCAATCAGCTGGCTCCTAAATTGTTAGGGCCGATAACCGTCGCAGCCTATTCCTACATGGCTTTGGTGCCTATCATTCAGCCATTTGCCATCAAGCTGGTAACAACTAAAAAAGAACGTCAGATTCGCATGACCTACAAGGCAGAGAGCGTTTCAAAACTGACGAAAATCCTGTTCCCTATCCTTATCACGATCGTTGCCGGATTTATCGCACCTATTTCCCTTCCTCTGGTCGGGTTCTTGATGTTCGGAAATCTCTTGCGTGAATGCGGCGTGCTGGACAGGCTGTCACAGACTGCGCAAAACGAGTTGGTCAACATTGTCAGCATTTTGCTGGGATTGACCATTTCAGTGAAGATGCAGGCTGATTTGTTCCTGAATGTGCAAACCCTGCTCATCATCTTGTTTGGTCTGGTTGCTTTCATCATGGACTCTATTGGCGGTGTTATCTTTGCCAAAATCTTGAATATCTTCCGTCACAAAAAGATCAATCCAATGATTGGTGCAGCCGGAATCTCAGCCTTTCCAATGTCCAGCCGGGTTATCCAAAAGATGGCAACAGACGAAGATCCTCAAAACTTCGTTCTGATGTATGCAGTAGGAGCCAACGTTTCAGGACAGATTGCTTCTGTAATTGCCGGCGGTTTGCTGCTGTCATTCTTTAGCTAACAGCCCTAATGAGAAGAGAGGTAATGATATATGAATATGGAACATTTGCTTCAAGCCTTTGAGTTAATGGGCTTGGGAATGGCTGGTATCTTTATTGTTTTGGGGATTTTGTACATTGCTGCAGAAGCTCTTATAAAGATATTCCCAGTTGACAAATAAGGCTAAAAACGTATCAAGCAATCTAATATTATTGCGACACCCGTGAGATTTATCTCACCAGCGCCGCATATCAAATATATGAGGTGAAAATTATGGATATTAAACAAACAGCTGTTGCCGGTTCGCTGGAGTCAAGTGATATCATGGTAACAGTAAACCCTAGCGATGCTGAAGGCATTACTATCCAATTGGAAAGCAGTGTTGAAAAGCAATTTGGCCAACAAATTCGCAAAGTTATTGAAGAAACGCTCAAGCATTTAGATGTGAAAGCAGCAGCAGTTGAAGCAGTTGATAAAGGAGCTTTGGACTGTACTATCCAAGCTCGGACAGTCGCTGCCGTCCACCGCGCAGCTCAAGTAGAAGCTTACAACTGGAAGGAGATTGACTCATGGAACGTTTAAGAAGAACAATGATGTTTGTCCCTGGTGCTAATGCGGCTATGCTGAGAGATGCTCCTTTATATGGAGCTGACTCTATCATGTTTGATTTAGAGGATTCTGTTTCTCTTAAAGAAAAAGATACTTCCAGAGCTTTGGTTCATTTTGCACTTAAGACTTTTGATTACAGCAAGGTAGAAACTGTTGTCCGTGTTAATGGTTTGGATTCCTGTGGGGCTTTGGATATCGAAGCTGTTATCCTTGCCGGTGTTGATGTTATTCGTTTACCAAAAACTGAAACAGCTCAAGACATTGTCGATGTTGAAGCCGTTATTGAAAAGGTTGAACGCGATAATGGCATTGAAATCGGCCGTACAAAGATGATGGCTGCTATTGAATCAGCTCAGGGTGTTTTAAACGCACCAGCCATCGCAAAGGCTTCCGATCGTTTAATTGGTATTGCACTGGGTGCTGAGGACTATGTTACCAATATGAAAACCCGCCGTTATCCTGACGGACAGGAACTGTTCTTTGCCCGCAGCATGATTCTCCACGCCGCGCGTGCGGCCGGTATCGCGGCGGTTGATACCGTTTATTCAGATGTCAATAACCCAGAAGGCTTCCAAAACGAAGTGCGCTTGATCAAGCAGCTGGGATTTGATGGCAAGTCGGTCATCAATCCTCGTCAAATTCCGTTGGTCAACGAAATTTACTCACCAACTGAAAAAGAAATTCAAAACGCTAAAGAAGTCGTTTGGGCAATTCGCGATGCCGAAAGCAAAGGTTCGGGCGTTATCTCGCTCAAAGGTAAGATGGTTGACAAACCAATCGTTGAGCGTGCAGAACGTGTTATTGCTTTAGCAAAAGCTGCTGGCTTACTTACTGAGGAGGATATTTAAGATGGTAGAAAATAAATTAGGTCGTGATATCCCTCAAGAATACGCTGAGCGCTATGGTGTATTCGAAGGAGAACTTGCACATATTAAGGACTATAAGGAATCCAGCCGACATGTTAAGCCGGTCAAACCTTCGGATGACAAGCTCTTGTCATCTATCCATGAAGCTATTGAAAAAACAGGACTGAAAGACGGGATGACCATTTCCTTCCACCATCATTTTCGTGAAGGCGATTATGTCATGAATATGGTGCTGGATGAAATCGCTAAAATGGGCATTAAAAATATCTCAATTGCTCCAAGTTCTATCGCCAATGTCCATGCCCCTTTGATTGATCACATTAAAAACGGTGTGGTAACTAACATTACGTCCAGCGGTTTGCGTGATAAGGTAGGTGCAGCCATTTCAGAAGGCATTATGGAAAATCCTGTTGTTATCCGCTCACACGGCGGCCGTGCCCGTGCGATTGCAGCCGATGATATTCATATTGACGTCGCTTTCTTAGGAGCTCCAAGCTCTGATGCTTACGGTAATGCCAACGGTACAAAAGGAAAAGCAACCTGCGGTTCACTCGGCTACGCCATGATTGACGCTAAGTATGCAGACCAAGTAGTCATCATCACAGATACCTTGGTGCCTTACCCTAATACGCCAATCAGCATTCCTCAGACAGACGTAGACTATGTCGTTGTGGTTGATGCGATCGGAGATCCTGAAGGTATTGCTAAAGGGGCAACGCGCTATACTAAAAATCCTAAAGAACTCTTGATTGCTGAATATGCTGCCAAAGTTATTACAAACTCCCCTTACTATAAAGAAGGATTCTCTTTCCAAACAGGTACCGGCGGAGCGTCACTGGCTGTTACACGTTTCATGCGTGAACAGATGATTAAAGACGGCATCAAGGCCAATTTTGCACTCGGCGGTATTACCAATGCTATGGTAGAATTGCTGGAAGAAGGTCTGGTTGATAAGATTATGGACGTGCAGGACTTTGACCATCCATCAGCCATGTCTATGGATCGCAATGCTGAAAAGCACTATGAAATTGATGCTAATATGTACGCATCTCCGCTCAGCAAGGGTTCAGTTATCAACCAATTAGATACCTGTGTCCTGTCTGCTTTAGAAGTAGATACTGATTTCAATGTCAATGTTATGACTGGCTCAGACGGTGTTATCCGCGGAGCATCAGGCGGTCACTGTGACACAGCCTTTGCTGCCAAGATGAGTTTGGTTATTTCACCGCTCGTTCGCGGACGCATTCCTACCTTCGTTGATAAGGTCAATACAGTCATTACACCGGGAACAAGTGTCGATGTGGTTGTCACAGAAGTAGGTATTGCTATCAATCCTAACCGTCCTGATTTGGTAGAACACTTCAAAGATTTGAAAGTACCGCAATTTACTATCGAAGAGCTGAAAGAAAAAGCTTATTCAATCGTTGGCAATCCGGAACCTATTCAATATGGTGATAAGGTTGTTGCTCTGATTGAATACCGCGATGGCAGCTTGATTGATGTTGTCCACAATGTCTGAAATATTAAACAGCCAAACCGTTTTTGACGGGCCGCAAGTCGTTTTAGAGGATATGATGGCTGCGCGGGAAAAACGCAGTTTCAGACAAAAGGCTCTTCTTGAAAAATACCAAGGACAAAGTTTGCTTTGCCTGACTATGAATATTCCCGGTCCTGTAAAGACCTCTCCTGCCTTAAATCAGGCCTTTGAGGAGATTGTCACAGATGTCAGGCATCAGCTGAACAACGACACTGTCTTTGATCATTTGCTGATGCTTGATACCGGCTGGGAGTACTATCTGGTAAGCAGCCTGCCGCCAGAAGTATTGAAAAGAAAAATGATTGCTACAGAAACCGCAAAGCCTGTTGGGCGCCTGATGGACTTGGATGTGCTTACCCTAAAAGATGGTTTCGTTCAGCCGATCAGCCGCCGAGAACTGGGTTTTCCTGCAAGGCAATGCTATATCTGTCACGAAGATGCTAAAGTCTGCGGCCGCTCGCGTAAGCACAGTATTGAGGACATGCGGTCAGCTATCGTTAATCTGCTCAAACAAAGTTAAACAAAGCTTGAATTGGGATGGCAAGCTATACAGAAAAGAAAATATCCTTTGAGTTTTAACTCTTACAAAATTTGTATCTTATGAAAGGAGTAGAAATGACTAAAATCCGTATTACGGAGACGGTTTTAAGAGATGGGCAGCAGAGTCAGATTGCAACGCGCATGACAACTCAGGAAATGCTGCCTGTTCTCAAAACTTTAGATGAAGCTGGTTACCACGCTTTAGAAATGTGGGGCGGTGCCACCTTTGACTCCTGTCTTCGTTTTTTAAATGAAGACCCTTGGGAGCGGCTGCGCACTATTCGCAAACATGTAAAAAACACCAAACTGCAGATGCTTTTGCGCGGACAAAACTTGCTTGGTTACCGCAACTATGCTGACGATGTAGTAACCGCCTTTATTCAAAAATCAATCGAAAATGGGATTGATATTGTCCGCATTTTTGACGCCCTGAATGATCCGCGCAACCTGCAGACAGCTGTTCTTGCGACTAAGGAGGCCGGCGGTCATGCACAAGTAGCCATTTCTTATACCACAAGTCCTGTCCATACAGTAGATTATTTTGTTGATTTATCAAAACAATATGCTGAAATTGGTGCGGATTCTATCTGTATCAAAGACATGGCTGGTGTTTTGACGCCGCAGACAGGTTATGATTTGGTTAAACGCATTAAAGAAGCCGTTGATCTTCCGCTCGAAGTGCACACTCACGCAACCAGCGGCATTTCAGAGATGACCTATCTGAAAGTAGCTGAAGCAGGAGCCGACATTATTGATACAGCTGTTTCTTCTTTTGCCGGAGGAACCAGCCAGCCGGCCACAGAATCCTTAGTTATTGCTTTGGAAGAGCTGGGCTTTGAAACAGGTATTGATTTGAAGAAGGTTGAAGAAGCAGCAGCTCATTTTAATACAGTGCGCGATCATTACCGCAAAGAAGGAATCCTCAATCCTAAAGTTAAGGATGTTGAGCCTAAAACTTTAATTTATCAAGTTCCCGGTGGTATGCTGTCTAATCTGCTCAGTCAATTAACTGAGCAAGGTCTGGCTGACCGCTATGAAGAAGTTCTGGCGGAAGTGCCGCGTGTCAGAGCCGACTTAGGTTATCCGCCTCTGGTAACCCCGCTGTCACAAATGGTGGGAACCCAGTCTTTGATGAATGTTATCTCTGGTGAGCGCTACAAGGTGGTACCGAATGAAATCAAGGACTATGTCCGTGGATTGTACGGCCGGCCGCCTGCAGCAATTGCTCAGGATATCAAAGAAAAAATCATCGGAGATGAAGAAGTAATCACTGTACGGCCGGCAGACCTCATTGAGCCTCAGCTGCCGATTCTGCGCAAAGAAATCGCCCAATATGCTAAAAGTGAAGAAGATGTGCTCAGTTACGCTTCCTTCCCTCAGCAAGCCAAAGATTTCTTAGGACGCCGTGAAGATCCATTCTATGACGTGCCTCTGCAGACAGTAGATGTCAAAATTGATTTCGACTAATAATGAACAGCAATAAAACCTGAGAAAAGTCTCAGGTTTTATTCTATATGAGTTTATTTTACATAATTTAAATTATGTTTTCAAAGTTTATCCAAAGCATTCTTTTGCTCGTCATTGACAATATGTGTATAGAGGTCGGTTACTTGGGTGCTGGCGTGCCCCAATTGGTGGCTGACCAAAACTTGAGATTTAGTTGCATCATAGAGCCTTGTAGCCAGTGTATGCCGCAGTTTATGGGGCGTTACACGGATTTTGAAGTCTTCTGAATATTTGGCGACCATTTTTTCGATAGAAGAAGCATCCATGCGGTTAGGCAGACCGCGGTATTCCGATAAAAAGAAAGCAGTATCCGTCTTTTCGGCCTTGTAACGCGCCTGACGAATATTCATATAATTTTCCAAATAGGGCTTGGCAAAAGCAGCCACATTGACTGAATCTCTTTTTCCGCCCTTGCGGGTAACCTCGATAACCATCATTTTGAGATTGACATCTTTAAGATCAAGATTGACCGCCTCTGACAAGCGCACACCTGAAGCCAGCAGCAAGGCGATAATAGCCAAATCGCGTTCCTTATTTTTTCGGAAAGACGATAGAGCTCTTTTAGAAAGTTTGTTTTGATAATCATTATCAATATAGTCTAAAAATTCCATGGTTTCATCGCCTAAAAATAGCTTTTGTTTAATATTTTCAGCCCGGGCCGCCAAGGTTTCTTTTTTCTTTTTAGTAGAAACTTTTTTCATGACATTTCGGTAGAAATAAGGTTCCCCGTCAGCATTTTCAACCTCTTCGGTCAAATATTTGTAAAGACTGGATAAGGCTGATAAAGTACGATTTATCGTTGTCTGGGAGACACCCTGACGTTTGGTGTTGGAGTTGAGCAGTGTCCGCTCCCGTAAATAAAGAATAAAAGCCTCCATATCCTTTTTACTGAGGTTTTCAAGGACTTCCAGAGGAATATCAGCAATCTTTTCAGCATCCGAAACACCGGCATCAATCAGCCATTCAAAGAAACGCCGATATTCTTTCAGATATTCGTATAGCGTCGTAAAACTGTATGGAACAGTTAATTTTGACTGATAGTAATCTAAAACGTACCAGGGCATAAGCTCTTTTAGTTCATCAATTTTTTCAAGCAAGAGTTCACGTCTCATTTCAATCTCCTAAATAAGTATAAAGAATAGTCATAGGTTTTGCTAATAGGAGTATATCATACCTATAGATAATTTTCAAGAAAATTACAGTTTTTCGGAAAGATATTAATGGCTATATTTAGTGTCTAATAAATAAAAAAGTCCAATTTAAAAAGCAAATCAGAAAGATTTACTTTTTAAAAATTATAAAAGAGATAGGATTTATAGCAATTATGATGAGTTAGCGTATGATTTTCTTTATCATTGAAACAATATCATCATCTTTAAGCTGTTTTTCAAAAGAAACATTAATACCATCTTTCTTTAATTCTTCAAAAAACTTCTTAGCAGAGGTGATTTTTAATTTTTCTAATCCTCTTAAGGTAGTTTCTCTATCTACATCTTTTGTTTCTACAATAAAGTTAACTTCTGTATTCCCATCTTTTCTTATGACATACATGAAATCAGGGCTTGTTGTGCCTCCAAAATACAATGGAACTTGTACACTTTTTCTAGGAATCTTACCAAATACAACAACTTCGTCAATATTGCTATCTTTGATATTCTCTTTTTCTTTTGGGCTATCAAAAACGACCTTGTCATATAGGAAGTTTTTAGGCACAGATAAATTATCATCCTTTATAACTCCAACAATTCCCTGTACAATCTTTTCTTTTACTTCTCCGTTTATATCTGTAAGAGCTGTCTCTAAAGAATCGACATTAAGCGACTTGTAGGAGAACCTCTTTATAAAAGCATTTTCAAACCATATTTGAAATTTTATTATGAAATTTTTGAGTGAATTTCTATTAAAAAATCCATCTTCTATAGGTTTGTTCTTATGATACTTACATAAAGCCTGATGCATGATCTTAACTGGGATTCCAGTGGCACTTTGTACTTTTTTCAAAAATTCTCCATAAGGAATCGATTCATTCAGCACAAAGTAATTAGAACTGTCTTCTTTAAACGCTAGTTGTTCTTTTTCTATGGTAATTTTCTTTTCGATAGTTCGAGCAAGAACATCTTCTTCAATCCCTTCCTTTAAAATAGTAAGGGTGGCTTCATATAGTTCCTCGTCTGAAATATTATTTAATGTCAAATAATATTTTCTATTGATTTTAGACCACAATTCTTTTATTTCAGAAAACTTGTTTTTACGAATATGAACGACACCTTGGCTCTTTTTATTCCTATCAATTACCTTATCTTGTTCTAGTCCAGTGTGTAATTCAGGATAGTCTGCAATCAAGTTGTCCCTGTTGTCAAAGTTAATATTACCATCTATGTCAATGTAATTATTTGACAGAAGCAAAATAAATAGTTTCTCCTCAGAGATTCCTCTATTTCTTGCAAGTTTTGAGAGTTTATCTTTTATATTCGTTTCTTTGAATTTGTTATCCTTATTGATTTCACTTACTAAATTTTCAGCGAAATCCTTTTCTGAATAATCAAATAAGTAAGTTAAATAAAATTGATTATCGGAAATCCTGTTTCCATATTCATCAACAGGAAGTCTTAATCCACGTCCGACCTCTTGGAGCTTGCTAATTTCAGAACCGCTAGAGCGAAGTTTACATATCTGAAAGACGTTGGGATTATCCCAACCTTCGCGAAGGGTCCATTTTGAGAAAATAAATCTTCTTGTATTCCAATTTCCTTTTTCGTCTTTAAAGGAAAGGAGATTTTGTTTATCTCTTAAAATTTGGTCTACTTCTTTTTGAATATCTTTATCAGCATTAGAATTATCTTCTGCAAAATATCCACCATTAGTTAAAGAAATATCTTTTAAAGAGCTTTTCAAAAAACTCACATATTCCTTGTGAATATCAGATGTAGAATGTATAAATTTATCTTTTTCTTCTTCAAGATTTTCTTTTAATAATTCTTGAAACCTTACCCTTAAATGGCCATCGCCTTTTTCTCCTCTGTACGAATAAATAGAATCGATGAAAAATAGAGATAGAGTCTTAATTTTTCTTTCTCTAAAGAAGTTTTCTCTTTCTTGTTCTATATGATTTTTAATTGCCTGTTTCATCATCAGGTCTTGATAGGTATTTCCATATATACCAGCGTAAATCTGATCACCTTTAACCAGAATTTGTCCATTAGAAAGAGTGACACCTCTTTTAATATAGTCATCTTCTGTCTTGCCAATAGAACTAATAGTAATACCACTAAAATCATTGTCGATGAGGGAAAGGGAGTCGCCAATTCCAAGTGTAAAAGATTTTCCTGTCTTTTCATTTCGAATGACACAGGACTTAGGAGAATTGATAATATCCATAATCTTTACTTTGGTCTCATTCAAACTTTCCTGTGCAATCATCTGTGTTGCAACACCTTTTACAAGATTGCTATTAAAAGCTTCAAGAGAACCTAAATTAAAGACAAGATTGTTATAATCTTTTTGATTTGATTTAGGCAAATTAGGAAAAGTTGCCCCAAAACGAATGATACAAAGCGGATTGATTCTTTCAATCAATCTTTTATAAGCAGTATTTTCTCTCTTAAATTTATGCGGTTCATCTATGATTACAATAGGTCTAGTGGCTTTAAGCGTATCATAAGGATTAGAAAAGGTACCAAATAAGGTCTGATCATATTCATTATCCATTGTAGCTTTTGATAACAACATCCCACTAGACATTAATAGAGTACTTATGTTATTTTTTTCTAAAATTGTTCCTCTAGCAAAGTCAGAAATAGCCTGTGGGAACATCTTTCTGCCCTTATTTTTCTTTTGAGGGTTTAAGATAGATAAAGATATTCTCTTATCAGGATAAAGATCAGCAAAGTGTGTCTTCGCATAGTCTGATTGAATGAAGGCTCTTGTCCCCTCTTTAATTGGGGTTGTAGGAACCAGTATGATAAACTTATGAAATCCATATCTCTTATTTAGTTCATACATAAGTCTAGTATAACAATAAGTCTTACCAGTGCCAGTTTCCATACGTACATCAATACCAAAATGCTCATCTACACTTGTACGTAACTCTTTGGGTATTGATGTACCATCAAAATTTGTCTGAATCTCTTTTATATTGTTTATCAGTTTTGCGTCGTTGGCATCAAAGATAGGATTTGCGAAAATATCATCAGTAGTTTTGATGCTGACATCTTCAAATACTTTACTTACTCTATCTAAACACTCGGTTTGGTGAGGTAAAATACTTAATTTAATTCCCATATTAGTACCTCTCAATCAATTCTACATGCTTGTTATTTCTTAGGCTAGACAGATTCTTCTTTAGTTCATGATGGACATTAAAACTAATAGAATTTACATAGATAACAACTCTCGAAATATCAAGTTCAAGGCTTTCGATTCTCCTTATAAGCTCCATGACATCAGAAGATTCTAGCCCTTGGTCAATGATATAGAGGCTATTGTCAATCTTATCTGCTACAAACTTATCTAATTTATACTTCTCAGTATTTACACTCAGCCCATAACCATCTAAAGCAAGGTAAGTGGATAAAATCGCATCTTTTCCTTTTGCATTTTCTGTATCAAAAACAGACACCATATCGTCAAGGATTAGCTTTGGATTATCATCAAAATAATCAAGATTAGTAAGAATATCCTCTTCTAACTGTTCTAGTGAATAAGTCTTAAAGCCATAATCTATCTCAGCTCTAGTTTCTTCCTTGATCTTCTTAGCAGCTCTTTTGATTCTCTCACGACCGATTTCATCAATCGTTCGATAGCCTGCCTTATATGCAGGTTTGTCTTCCTTAATCTCTTCTGGAATTTGCACCAAGATATATTTTCTGTTGCCCCCATCTTCTGCATTTAATTGCATTACAGCATGGGCAGTTGTGGCGGAGCCGGAGAAGAAGTCTAATACTATTTCTTTATTATTGCCTTTAAAGGTTGTAGCTAATACTAACTTCTTTATTAAATTCAATGGTTTTGGGTTATCAAAGGGGGCCTTACCCTTACTGGTTTCGTATATATCTTCCAATTCACGAATTCCGTCTGCAGTCAAATGTTTACTAACGGAATCTATATTGAGAATACTATGAAACTTGGAAAAATCTTCAGAAACCTTTCTGAGTTTCCCAATTATGTTTTTGCCATATGACTTTGGAACTAATATATATTCATTGTTCTTTATGCCTTCATCAATTTTATTTTTATATTCTAATCCTTTTACTTCTATAATGTCCTCATAATGCAAATTGCCATATTTACCAAACTCTTCTCTTATTGCGTCTTCTTGAATCCAATAAAGTTCACCATTTATTACGACTTTCTTTCCTCTAATATCTTTAGGTCTTTTTAAATTATCAAAATGCGATATATTCTTTGCATATACATATACAATTTCATGCCCATTTATAACGTATTTTGCGTTACCTCCGCCTTCTGCAGTATTAACAACCAGATCTTTTATAAAATTCTCTTCTCCAAATACCTCATCACACATTAGCTTTAAGTTTGCCTGCTCATTATCATCAATAGAGATAAAGATTACACCATCATCAGAAAGCAATTCTCTTGCAAGGAGGAGTCTTGGATACATAAAGGTCAGCCAGGCAGAGTGGGAGCTTTTGCCTGCTAGGTCAAGTATCCTTTGTGCCTCTTCTTCCTCTATTCCAATAGTTTCTGCTAGTTCTTTAACATTAAAAGAAAAATTGTCCGGATAGACGAAACCATCAGAGCCTGTGTTGTAAGGTGGGTCAATGTAGATGCATTTAATGTTGCCTGCATAAGAACCTAAAAGATGTTTCAGAGCGTCAAGGTTATCACCAATAATATAAAGATTTTTGCTATCCTTGTTTTCTTCTTTTTCATTTTCACTTTTATTAGGTGCAATAAAGGTTTCCGTCTTTGTAGAAGATAAATATCTTGCATAAGACTTTCCTAAAAATTTTAGTTCATAACCTTCTTTATTAAGAGAAATGTCGCTTTCTTCCAACATTTCCTTAAATCTATCCATTAAAAATTCCCCATCTTTATCGAAAAATTGGGGGAAATTAGATTTTAAGATTTCTATTTCTCTACTGTTAGATTTAATATTCTCATTTTCTTTCATATTATCTTTAAGCATACGATTGTTTCACTCCTCTACTTATGATATGTGAATGTGTAGATTCTGTAATATCTATATTTCTTCTCTTATCTCCATTTTTACTTTTAATATTATATCATGTTTCTATGATTATCTAAATGCTTACTTTATAAAATAATCATAGAAAGCCCATCCCATCAAACTTTTTAAGTGTAGACATTTTTTATTGAATTGGTAAAAATTCTATTTTCGTATCTCTTTCTATCGTGCAATTATTTGCTAAACAAATAATATTATGGACAAGTTTTACATTATTAGAATGATATTATTCTTTGTAATACCAATAACTTCCTTTTCATTGCATTTCAATCGAAGAGAGTATTTCATTTTCAAAACTAGTATCCATTTGTCACCTCGTTGCATGTCACTATGTACTATTTATTATACCATTAACTAACAAAGTAAAAACATAATGTACATAAATTTTTAGCTTTATCAAAGTTTTACTTTATACAAGTAAATCCCCCGCAGCAAAACTGTTACGGGGGATTACTAATTTAATGAGTGATCTGCCAGAGGAGTTATTTCGGCTGTTGCCAGCTTTTATTTCTCTACAGTTAGATTCTTTAATTGTTCCTCAATTGCTGGCAAATCTGCTCCTGCTTGTATAAGAGCAGCTGCTGCGTAAGTTCCTTCAACGATCGGAACATTATTTATAATAATATTTTTAGCTGAGAACTCTGCGGCCATTTCTAAGTTCATTTTGGCAGAACCCAAATCAAAGAAAGCCAGAAGAGTTTCTTTAGGGTTGTCTTCAATGACTTTTTGTACCTGGTCAAAACCAGTGCCGATTCCACCGTCTTCCTTACCGCCAGTATAGGTAAAGGCGACATCTTTGGCAACTTCTTGAATCAAGTCTGCTACACCTTGTGCAATCTTTTTTGAATGTGAAACAATGACGATTCCAATTTCCGACATTACAGTGCACCTGCTTCTAATAAAGATTCAAATAATAAACCAGAAGAGTATGATCCAGGATCGATGTGTCCGATGGAGCGTTCTCCCAAATAGGAAGCGCGGCCTTTTGTAGCTCGTATATCCTTTGTCTTTTCGACATAGGATTGTATACTTTCTTTGGTCAACCGACCGACTTTAATATCTTCCAGTACAGGAGCCCAGACATCGACCATCGTCTTTTCATTGACTTCGGCTTTACCTCTTTGTTTAATCATATCTAAACCGGCTTTTATCAGATCATAAACGGAACCTTGAGCTGTTTGGGCTTTGGTAATTCCCATGAAGGCTGATCCGTATAAAGGTCCCGAAGCACCGCCGACTTTGCTGATCAATTGCATGGAAACAGCCTTGAAAACATCAGCTGCTGAGTCAAACTCTTTAGTATTGAGGTTTTCCATGACAGCTGTCATGCCGCGTGCCATATTGCCGCCGTGATCTCCGTCGCCAATCGGCGTATCAAGCTGAGAGAGATAATCTTTATTTGCCTGGATTTTATCATTGAATAATGTCATCCACAGTTTTGCTGTTTTTACTTCCATAATCGATTCATTTCTCCTTACCAAGCAGGTGTTTCAACCGGACTGTTCAGGGCTTTCAGCCAGTCATTGTCTTTGAGTTTTATAAGGGTGAGTGAAATCCCTGCCATGTCAATCGAGGTCATGTAATTGCCGATTTTTTTATAAACTACTTCAATGCCTTTTTGGCTGAAGGACTCTTTAACATCATTAGCAAATATGTACTGCTCCATGAGAGGAGTTGCTCCCATGCCATTGATTAAAACACCGAATTTATCGTCGGGCTGGGCAGCGAAAGACTCTGTTAATTTTTCAACCAATTCTTTGGCTAATGTTTTAGAAGGCTGCATTTTTTCTCGGCGATAACCGGGTTCACCATGAATGCCGATACCAAATTCAATCTCGTCATCGGCCAAGGTAAACCCCGGCTTACCGACTTCCGGAACCGTTGCGCCGCTGAGAGCAAGACCGACTGTATGGATATTTTTCACCAATTCATCTGCCAATGCCTTGATTTCTTCAAGTGATTTTCCGTTTCTGGCAGCATCTCCCAGGATTTTATGAACCAAAATGGTACCGGCAACACCGCGGCGGCCTTGGGTATATAAGCTGTCTTCCACCGCGATATCATCATCTACAACAACGCTCATAACTTTGATGCCTTCCATTTCTGCCATATCCTGAGCCATTTCAAAATTCATAATGTCTCCGGAATAATTCTTTATAATGAGAAAAACTCCGGCACCCTCATCAGCTTCTTTGATAGCTTCAAAAATTTGGTCTGGAGTCGGTGAAGTAAATACCGCACCGCAAACAGCAGCTGAAAGCATGCCTTGACCGACAAAACCGGCATGTGAGGGTTCATGACCGCTTCCGCCGCCTGAAACGAGACCGACTTGCCCTGATTTCTCTGCCTTGCGGACAATGACATCAAAGCCGTCCAATCTACTGACTAAATCATTGTGCATATAAGCAAAACCATCGATCATTTCGGTCACGACTTGTCCGGGATCATTGATAATTTTTTTCATCTGCTCTACCTCCGATTTTTTTCTATTATGAATGAATAGGGTGTGTTTTGAAAAATCAGTTTTCTTTTTCTAATATGGCGACTTTATGCTGATAATGTTTATACAAGGCTGCGTATCGGCCTTTGTAATCTTTTTTCCAGGGCTTATCTTTGCCGCAAAAATGCAGGAAAACAGTATTTTTAATTACCCAGTCAAGATCCCATTCTCCCAGACTGCGGGTGAAATAAATGATATTGTATCTGGCGTCGTAATTATAGATTTCATCGGGAATTTGGCTTGTTTGTGAGCCATATAGGGCATTGAGAACATCTTGATCGGGCAAAAGCAAGGTTCTTCCTTTTTTAGCGATATAGTCCATAATAACCTGACGGTCTATTTGCTGACGGCACTGCTCTAAATTCATCAGTAAAACACCGGTGTTGAAATAACTTTCAGCTTCAAAATTATTTAAGCGCAGCTTATTCACAATGTCTGTTATGCCTTTGTCCGATACATGGCTGGCGGCAGCATATAAATTATCCCCCATTTCCATCTGATAAAGAGGAACAATGTCATTGAGGCAGAGAATATCAGCATCTAAATAAAGAATCCTTGACAGATGCTGAGGGAGATAATCCTGAGCCAAAAGCCGGTAATAAATCGTTTCGGGATAGCGATCGCTGACCGGAGCGTCTTTAAAGTCATCTTTGCTGATTACAATCGGTTCATAAGTAAAGCCCAGATGATGGCAAAAGGCTGCAATTTCGTTATGTCTGTCCAAAAGCTCTCTTTGTAAGATATAAACAGTTAAATTTTTGCAAGAGCTGTTTGCGTATAAAGAATAAAGGGTCACTTTAAATTGATCTACAAATCGGTCATTAATCGCGAACAAAAGATTGATATTTTCAGTTTCCTTCATAAGGACTAAGCCGCTTCTTTCTAATTCAGATCTCTGTCAACCGGCTGAGGTCCAAAACTTTGTGAAGTTGGCATCATTTCAATGCGGTTAATATTGACATGTTTAGGCTGCTGATAAACCCAGAGGACAGTATTGGCTATGTCCTGAGGCTGAATGCTGTGAGCGCCTTGATAGAGCTGATCGGCACGCTCATCATCGCCTTTAAAGCGCACATTGGAAAATTCTGTTCCGCCGCAAAGACCGGGTTCAATATTTGTGACACGCACCCTGGTTCCTGCTAAATCCGCCCGGAGATTAAGGCTGAATTGTTTGACAAAGGCTTTGCTTGCTCCGTAAACATTTCCGCCCGGATATGGATAGGTTCCGGCAATTGATCCGATGTTGATGATATAGCCTGATTTTCGCTCTACCATAGCCGGCAATACTTGGCGTGTCAGATAGGTCAAACCGATAATATTGGTAGCAATCATTGTTTCCCAGTCTTTGAAATTAGCCTCGTAAGCCTTATCAAGTCCTAAAGCTAAACCGGCATTGTTAACCAAGAGTTCAATGTCTGACCATTCCTGTGGGAGACTTGCCAGAGCCTTATTGATAGATGATGTATCTGTCATATCCATTTGTAAGGGATAAAAATTTTCTCCTAGGACTGTTTTAAGATCGTTTAACTTTTCCAGACGTCTGGCGGCCCCAATAACACGATATCCTTCTTTGATAAAGGTTTCAGCCATTGCCTTGCCAAAGCCTGCCGAAGCGCCTGTAATCAATACTGCTTCTGCCATTTTTAATCTCCTTTGCTTTTTAGTCTTATCATAGCATATTATACCTTTTTTCCCGGAAAATATCAGTGCTGAAAATCTTTACCATATTTTTTTGGGAATAGGGTTTCGTTTGTATGACTTTAGTAGTATAATAGTTTGTAATTAAGGAGGACTTTTTATGATTAGATTTGAACATGTTTCCAAATTATACGGGACAACCCAAGCATTGAGTGATTTGAACCTAACGATTGAAAACGGTGAAATTTTTGGTCTAATCGGTCATAACGGTGCCGGTAAAACGACTACGATTAATATGCTGACATCGGTTATTAATGCCAGCTATGGCGACATTTTTGTTGATGAGTTAAAATTGGCAGAACATCGCGAAGACATTAAAAGACGAATCGCCTATGTCCCCGATTCTCCTGATATCTTCTTAAATCTTACAGCGCAAGAATACTGGCTGTTTTTGGCAAAAATTTATAATGTTGACCTTAAAACTGCTGAAGACCGCATTGCTAAACTGGCCGGTCTGTTTGATATTTTCGATCGGCGCTTTGAGACGATTGAAAGCTTTTCACATGGGATGCGCCAAAAGGTTATTGTCATCGGAGCTCTTATTCCTAACCCTGATATCTGGATTTTGGATGAGCCCTTGACCGGACTTGATCCTCAGGCATCATTTGATTTGAAAGAGATGATGAAAGAGCATGCCCGTACAGGCCACACCGTTCTCTTTTCAACTCACGTTCTCTCTGTAGCTGAGCAATTATGTGATCGTATTGGTATTTTACGGCAGGGAAAACTTATTTTTGTCGGGACCTTGGATGATTTAAAGGCCAACTACCCGGATCAGGATTTAGAAAGTATCTACTTACAATTAGCCGGACGAAAAGACGGCCCAAAGGCAGGTGATGAGGTATGAACTACAGAAATATCTGGGAGATGGTAAAAGTCAATATTCTTTATTCTAATCCTCAGGCCTTGACCAATGTTCAGAAAAAACGCGAAAAGTATCCTGACAAACATTTTTCAGCCTATAAAACAGTCCTGGGGCAGCAGCTTTTCTTGGTTATCTTATTTTTAGTTATCTACCTCAGTCTCTTTTTAGCTGTTGATTATTCTCAAGCAAGCGGATATTTTTCCTTCCAGGTAGCGCTTTTTAGTATTGTTGCCATTGTCTCAGGATTTACAATGCTGTTTGCTGTCTTTTATGAGAGTGATGACACGAAACTGTATCTTCCGCTGCCTGTTAAGGAAAAAGAAGTTTATTTTGCTAAACTTATTTCCTCTCAGGGTGGAAGTCTGCCCTTTCTAATGCCGGTGGTTTCTCTTTTTATCATTACTTATTGGCAGCTCACTCACTCCGTGCTGGTTACTGCTGCCGCAACTGTCATTAATTTTTTACTTTTACTGCTTGCAACGAATGCCATAAGTATTATTCTGATTTATTTTATCGGGCAGATTTTAGTCAAGAGTTCGCATAAAAAAATGATTTCGACAGTACTCATGGTCATTTCAACGGTAGCCGCTGTCGGTACTATATTTTACCTGCAGTTTACCGGCAATTCAGTGAACGAAAGCGGCAGCGTCTCTGAAATGGCAGATTTACCGTATTTTAGAGGTTTCTATGATGTTATCAAGGATCCCTTTTCAACAGCCAGTCTTTTGAATTTCTGGCTGGGTATTGGTATAACTGTTCTCCTTTTAATCTTTATCTGGCGTACTATTATCTCCAATTATTTTGAACAATTTTTATCCATGCAGGCAAATCAGCCGGTAACAAGAAAAATCACAAAAAAGACATCAGATGGCAGTCTCCGGCAAACCTTACTCAAACATCATTTAAATACGCTTAAAGATGCGACCCTGCTTGTTCAAAGTTACCTGATGCCTTTGATCTTTATTGTAGCCTTTATCGGTCCCAGTCTTTCCTCAGGGAGTTCTTTTCTGGCAAGTCTCGATCAGCGCTTCTTTGGTGTTGCCTTGCTTATAGGTACTATTCTTGGAAATTTCATTGCCAGCCCCAGCAGTTTTTTAGGAGTTGGTATCTCCTTAGAAAAAAACAATTATACTTTTATAAAAACCCTGCCCATTTCTTTTAAGGGCTTCTTACGGCAAAAATTTTACTGCCTTATCTTGATGCAGATCAGTCTGCCAGTTCTCGTTTACTTTATTTTAGGAATTTTCGTGCTGAAAGTCCCTATCGCCTTGCTGCTGAGCTTTCTTGCAGGAATGGCACTGTCCAGCTTTGTCGTTGGAGAATTGATGTATTGGCGCGACTATCGCATTTTAACGCTCAATTGGCAAAATGTCACACAGCTGTTTTCAAGAGGCTCCGGGCAATGGCTCTATCTGGCAATGGTTTTCGGCAGTCTGATTTTTGGCGGTCTCTTAGTTGCTTTAGTTGTTATCGCTTCCTTAAAAACATCTATTTTAGGCGTTGGAATCGGCTTGACGCTGCTTATACTGGCAGCACTTGGAATAGTTCATTACTATATTCAGCAGCGCTTTTGGAAAAAAATCAATTAAAAAAGAATGAAGCAAAAATTAATTGCTTCATTCTTTTTTAATCTTTAGTCATTTTCAATCGTTTGTGCAGCGGTGATGATGGCAAGTTTATAAATATCCTCAGCACTCGAACCCCGTGAAAGGTCATTTACCGGACTGTTAAGTCCCTGCAAAATCGGGCCGATTGCTTCAAACATTCCCAAACGCTGAGCAATCTTGTAGCCAATATTGCCTGATTGCAAATCCGGGAAGATGAAGACATTGGCTTGTCCTGCAACTTCACTGCCCGGCGCCTTGATGGCTGCTGTGTCAGGTACAAATGCTGCATCAAACTGAAGCTCACCGTCAAGTGCAATGTCCGGCCGAAGTTCCTTAGCAATACGGGTTGCCTCCTGAACTTTTTCAACCTGAGGTGCTTTAGCGCTGCCCTTGGTTGAAAAGCTGAGCATAGCGATTTTAGGATCAATATCAAAAATCTTTGCTGTATCTGCTGTATTGACAGCAATCTCAGCTAATTCCTGTTCATTAGGATCAATATTGATAGCGCAGTCTGCAAAAATCAAACGTTGATTGGTGTTCTCACGGTTCATCAAGAAAACACCCGACGTCCGTGAAATTCCCGGTTTGGTTTTGACAATTTGCAGAGCCGGACGAACGGTATCAGCTGTCGAATGGATAGCTCCGGAAACCATGCCGTCAGCCAGCCCCATTTTCACTAACATAACCCCAAAATAGTTAACGTCTTTAAGAAGTTTGTCAGCATCTTCAAGCGTTGCTTTACCCTTGCGGATTTCCACAAATTCTTGTTTCATTTTTTCAAAATCGGGATAATCCTCAGGATTGATAACCGTATAATTCTGATCAGCAAAGCCTAGTTTTGTCAGCAGACTGCGGACATCGGCTGCATTTCCCAAAATAATCGGATCCACCAAACCTTCAAACTTAAGGCGGGCAGCTGCACGCACAACGCGCTCATCATTGCCTTCCGGGAAGACGATTTTGATATTTTTACCAACAATTTTTTCCCGCAAACCGCCAAACAAAGAACGAATACTCATTATATAAACCCTCTATCTATTTTTTAAATCTATGATAACGCTATCAAAGTCATCTGTCAAGAAACTATTGTACTCCTTGTGTTCTTTTGAAAAAGGGTCTTCATAGGCCAAATAATGACAGTGAAGAGCCTGCCTTTCAAGGCCGTAGCTCATATCGCCGCCGTAAAGATCATCACCTAAAAGAGGAAAACCAATATGGGCAAAATGGACACGGATCTGATGGGTGCGGCCGGTGTGCAGGCGAATATCAACTAAGTGGACATCCCCGTAACTGGCTACAATTTCATAACTGGTATGTGCATATTTGCCGGAAGGATGAACACAGCGTGTGATGATACTTTTATCATTTCTGGCAATAGGCGCAATAATCTCACCCTTTTCAGGAAGCATTCCTTGTCCGGATACTAAGGCATAATAACGTTTTTCGATGCTTTTATGCTGGAGCTGCTTGTCCATCCGCGCGTGAGCGTAACCGTGTTTGGCAAACAGCATGAGTCCGCTTGTGTCTTTATCAAGCCTGGTGACAATGTGAATCTGTTTATTAGGATAGTTTTTTTCTAAGTAATAGCCTTTGACAAAGTTAGCCATGGTATTTGAATGCAGTATGCTGGGAATGCTGGCATAGCCTGCAGGCTTATCCAAAATCAAAAAATGCTCATCTTCATGAACAATATTAAGGTCGTGTTTGATTGGTTTCAAACTGTCATGAGATTCTTCATCAGGAATATCAATGATGATTTGATCGCCCTTGCTGAGCAAATAAATAGCATTTTCTTCTTTACCATTGACCAATATTAAGCCGCCCTTGAACTTGATTTTAGCCAGCAAAGCTTTAGAGATATCGTGACCCTTTAAAAATGTCTTAACCTTTGTTTGACGGTCGGCAACAAATTCAAACCTCATGAATCGCAGTCTCCGATAAATGCATCTTTAACCCGTTCCCAAAAGCTGGTGTGGCTTGGCGTTGCAACAAAGCTAATCGTCTTATGATCAATTTCGTACTCGATCTTAGCGACATTTCGGTGCGTATAGGTTTTATTATCAATAGATAGGATGTAAGACCCCAAACGCTTTGGAATAATTTCGATCTTGTCCTTCTTAGGCACAATAATGGAACTGCCCAGAGTTCTGAAAACACGGTTGTTGAGACTTGATATTTCTGTCAGCTGCAGTGCTTCAATGGTCGGATGCAAGACAGCTCCGCCCAGAGATTTATTATAAGCAGTGCTGCCGGTTGGTGTCGAAACTGAAATACCATCTCCGCGAAAGCGTTCAAACTGAACATGATTAATGATGACATCAGCAACCATTGTTTTTTCGAATCTTTTGATCGTCGCTTCATTGAGAGCTCTGGATGTCAGCTGGCGCCCGTCACTTAACGTAAGCGTGACTTTTAAAATCGGGTAAGAAACCTTCTCCCCTTTATCTGAATGCAAGTTATCCAGTAATTTATCAACTTCAAAATCGCGGTAATCTGTATAAAAGCCTAAATGCCCCGTATGGATGCCGACAAAACGAACATTGTCCAGATATTTTTCATACATGTGAAAAGCGGACAAAAGCATACCATCTCCGCCGATAGTAATGACAATATCGGGATTTTTCTTAGTCAGATAAAAGTCATCGTCATCTCTCAATGCAGAGAAAAGCTTGCTTGCGACCCGCTTGCTTTGATATTTTCCATTTGCAATTATAGCAACCTTCGTTGTCTTATCGGTAAAGTTCATCTGTGTCATCACTATTTCCTACACCATCATTTAGTTTTCTTTTTTCCGCATCAAATAATAGCTGAGCTTCTTTAATATCATCGCGAATCTGCCGCATCTCCTCATCCAGCTGAAAAGCTATTTTGGCAGTCAGCTCCAAACGCTTTTTGATATCGTCCGGAAATTCTCCGCGGTATTTATAATTAAGGGAATGTTCTATAGTCGCCCAAAAATTCATAGCCAGTGTTCTGATTTGAATTTCAGCGAGAATGATTTTTTGACCGCTGATTGTATCAACTGGATACTCAATCACAACATGGTAGGACCGATAGCCGCTGGACTTTAAATTATTGATATAATCTCTCTCCTGCACAATTTTCATATCCTTGCGCTGCCGCAGAAGCTCCAGGACATCATCGACGTCATCAACAAACTGAACCATGATTCGCAGGCCTGCAATATCCTGCATATCCTGAGCGAGATTTTCTCTCTTGATTCCCCGCAAAGTCATTTTTGCCTTGATGCTCTCAATCGGTTTTACACGACCGGTTACAAATTCAATTGGCGAATGGCGGTTTTGCTTACGAAACTGTTTGCGAATTCCCCTGAATTTAATTTTTAATTCTCCTACTGCTTGGATATAAGGGTCCAGAAATTCTTCCCAGTCCACAAACTTTACCCCCTTTCTTGTCAAAAATAAGACTTTTTTATAGAATTAAACTAATATCTTATTATACCATAATCAGCTTAACAAAGGAAAAAAGAATGAATCATCTTGAAATTGAATATAAAACGCTGCTGACCAAAGAAGAATTTAACCGAATCAAAGAGCAAATGCCGCAGATTGAGGCAGTTACACAGACCAACTATTATTTTGATACGGATCATTTTGATTTAAAAGCTAATAAAATGTCACTGCGCATCAGAACCTTTGCCGATAAGTCCGAGCTAACCCTCAAAGTGCCTCAAAAAGTTGGTAATTTGGAATACAATCATGCACTGCTGCTGGATGAAGCCCAAAAAATAATCCACAATGTACAACTGCCGGATATCGAAATTAGACAGCTAATCTCTCAGGCTGGTATCAATTTAGATGATTTGAGAGTTCTTGGAAGTTTAACGACAGTACGCCGTGAAATTGCTACTAAAATCGGTCTGATGGCTTTAGATTACAATCGTTATGCAGGCATTGAAGACTATGAACTTGAATTAGAGGTTTCCGAAGCGCAAAAGGGGCAGGCAGATTTTCATGCTTTTCTTAAAACGAACCGTATTGAATTTAAATACGCCAAAAGCAAAGTGGCTCGCTTTAGTCAGACACTGCGTAAAAATTAAAGGTCAAAAGCAGAAAATATTAAAATCACCTGAAATTTCTTATAATATTTGGTAAAATAAAGATACTAATGTAAAGGAGCACCAAAATACCATGGCAGAACGTTACGCCGACAAACAAATTAAACTGTTTTCTTTAACGTCAAACACCGACATTGCCGAAAAAATAGCTAAGGCTGCCGGGCTACCGTTAGGGAAATTATCTTCTCGCAAATTTTCTGACGGGGAAATTATGATTAACATCGAAGAAAGTGTCCGGGGAGATGATATTTATGTCATTCAATCGACTAATTATCCTGTGAATGACCACCTCTGGGAACTCTTGATTATGGTAGATGCCTGCAAACGTGCCAGTGCCAACAGTGTCAATGTTGTTATCCCTTATTTCGGCTACTCACGTCAGGATCGCATTGCTGCTGCCCGCGAACCAATAACAGCTAAATTAGTAGCCAATATGCTGGTTAAGGCTGGAGTTGACCGTGTTCTGACTTTAGATTTGCATGCTGTCCAAGTACAGGGCTTCTTTGATATTCCGGTTGATAATCTGTTTACTACTCCTTTGTTTGCTGAGCACTACATTAAATTGGGCTTGTATGGTGAGGATGTTGTGGTTGTAAGCCCTAAAAATTCAGGCATCAAGCGTGCCCGCAGTTTAGCTCAGTATTTAGATGCTCCGATTGCTATCATTGATTACGCCCAAGATGATGATTCTTCGCGTGAGGAAGGCTATATTATCGGTGAAGTCGCCGGCAAGAAAGCCATTCTTATTGATGATATCCTTAATACCGGAAAAACATTTGCAGAGTCTGCCAAAATTGTTGAACGCGGAGGCGCTACTGAAATCTATGCCGTTGCCAGCCATGGATTATTTGCCAGCGGAGCCACAGAAATTCTGCAGGCTGCCCCGATTAAAGATATTTTGATTACAGACTCTGTCTACACGAATCAGAAACTACCTGATAATTTACATTACCTTTCTGCCAGCGAACTGATTGCAGATGCTATTATTCGTATCCACGAAAGACGGCCTGTCAGTCCGTTGTTCGCTTATGATCGTAAAGGAGATGAATCCTAAAACGTGATTTATTTTGACAATGCCGCAACAACCCCCCTGACCCCTTCTGCTGCTCAGGCAATGACTGAAGTGATGACTGATACTTTTGGCAATCCTTCCAGCATTCATTCTTACGGCAGGGCTGCCAGCAAACTGTTAAGAGAATGCCGGCAGAGCGTTGCTCAAGTGTTTGACGTTCCATCAAGAAATATTATTTTTACTTCCGGCGGGACGGAAAGCAACAATACTGCCCTTAAAGGCTATGCGCTTGCCCATCAAGCCCAGGGAAAGCACATTATTTCAACGGCTATTGAACATCATTCTGTTTTAAACAGTCTTCATTATTTAGAAAAGCGTCTTGGTTTTGAAGTAACTTATTTGAATCCTATCAACGGCCGTATTTCTGCTCAGCAAGTCAGAAAGGCTCTGCGCGAAGACACTATTTTAGTATCTGTTATGTTTGCCAACAATGAAACAGGAGATGCGCTGCCAATCAAAGAGATTGGGTATCTTCTTAAGGATCATCAAGCGGCCTTTCACGTTGATGCTGTTCAAGCTGTAGGTAAGGTTCCTATTCATCCCAAAGAGTTAAGCGTTGATTTCTTGTCAGCTTCCGCCCATAAATTTCACGGCCCTAAAGGAGTTGGGCTTCTCTATGCTAATGATATTCATTTTGACAGTCTTCTTCATGGGGGCGAACAGGAAGAAAAACGCCGAGCCAGTACAGAAAATCTTATCGGCATTGCCGGCCTGACACAGGCTTTGACTGATGCTCAGGCTCATCAAAAAGAACATTTGGAGCATGTCACTAAGCTCAGAAAGAGATTTCTAGAGAGCTTGGAAGGTCTTGATTACTATCTTAATTCTAATGAGGATGCCCTGCCTTATGTGATTAATATCGGATTCCCTAATTATAATAACGGGATTCTGCTCACTCAGCTGGATTTAGCCGGCTTTGCGATTTCAACCGGTTCTGCCTGCACGGCCGGCACGGTTGACCCTAGTCACGTCTTGGCAGCGAAATATGGCTCGGATTCTCATCGTCTGCAGGAATCTGTTCGCATCAGTTTTTCAGATTTGAACCAACCGGATGAGGCCCAAGCGCTGGCTGCAAAAATAAAGGAGATTGTAGGAAAATAAAATGGCTTTTGAAAAAACAGTAAATTTACCCGACTGTAAATACAGTTACACCATCAGTCCCAAAGTAAAAAAATTTACTCTGCGGGACACAACTTTCACGCAAAATAAACTGGGGAATTACGAGCTCAGCCGTCTTTTGGAAAAAATCCCCAACAGCGGTGACGGCTTTTCACTGAAGATTACAATTAATAAAGATCTGACTGGCTTTAAACTGACCATCACAGACAAATCCGGACTTCGCACAGTCAATATCTTTAAATCAGAAGACAACAAAATGATTCAGGACAAGTTTTATTTCTTAATGGACAGCTTGGCTGAGCGTGACATCTTTGAGAAAACAGAAAATTAAGCTGATTTCAGCGCAGCACTTCTGCTGCCTGTTGAGAAAATATTTTTAATAAAACACAAGGGAGAGGGCGGGCTGAAACTTCGATAGCATTTCGGAGTTTCGGCCCCCTTCTTTTTATGTGTATAAGTAAAATTAAAGCCCCTTTATAAGAAAAACTTATGTTGAGTTCAAAGAAAAGATGTTGCAATTTTCACAATCTTTTTTTAAAATAGTATTACACAGCAAAGGAGACAAGTATGGTTACTTTTGACAAATCTATTCCTAAAGCGACAGCTAAACGCCTATCCCTTTATTATCGTATTTTTAAACGATTTCATTCAGAAAATATCGAAAAGGCAAGTTCTAAGCAGATCGCTGAAGCAATTGGCATTGATTCAGCGACAGTTCGCCGTGATTTTTCTTATTTTGGTGAGCTGGGACGTCGCGGTTTTGGCTATGATGTCAAAAAACTAATGAATTTTTTTGCAGATATTCTCAATGACACTTCTACAACTAATGTACTGCTTGTCGGCGTCGGCAATATCGGCCGTGCTCTTCTCCACTACCGCTTTCACGAGCGCAATAAAATGAAAATTGCTATGGCTTTTGATACTGACGATAATGAGCAGGTCGGTCAGCTCACAGATGACGGTGTCCCTATTTATGGTATTTCCAGCATTAAGGAGAAACTGGTTGGAACAGATGTTAAAACAGCTATTTTGACTGTTCCCAGCAGCAAGGCTCAGGAGGTTGCTGACACTTTGGTTGAAGCTGGTATTAAAGGAATTTTATGTTTTTCACCGGTTCATCTGTCACTTCCAAAAGGAGTCGTCGCTCAATATGTTGATTTAACCAGCGAATTACAGACGCTATTATATTTTATGAATCAAGAAAAAAACTCTAAGAAATGATAAAGTAAGGAGGGTCTATGACCAAATCCAGACCTATTATTGGTATATCAGGCAATGAAAGGCCGCATGCAAAATTTCCTGATATACTGTGGTCCTATACACCATCCGGCTATGTCAAAGGAGTACAGGAGGCCGGCGGCCTTCCGCTTGTTATTCCTGTCAGTGAGCCGGAATTTGCTGCATCCTATGTTTCCATGGTTGATAAACTCATTTTAACAGGCGGTCAAAATGTTGATCCTGTTTTTTACGGAGAAGAGAAGGATACCAGTGATGACGATTTTTATCTGGCGCGTGATTTGTTTGAATTTGCCCTGGTTGAAGAAGCCATTAAGCAGGAAAAACCCATTTTTTCTGTCTGCAGGGGCACGCAGCTGATGAATATTGCTTTGGGCGGAACACTTAATCAAGACATTGAACACCACTGGCAGGATGAGCCTAGTGATTATCTCAGTCAAAATATGCTGGTAAAGACGGATACCGCTTTGGAAAAAATTTATGGTACTTCTACTTTGATTAATTCGTTTCACCACCAGAGTATCAAGCGGCTGGCCGATGACTTAGAAATTATTGCCTATGATCCTGCTGATGATACCATCGAAGCAGTGATGTCGACTAATCCCGATATTACTTTTTTGGGGGTTCAATGGCATCCCGAATTACTGTTTGAGTCACGAGAAGAAGATCAAAAACTGTTTGAATATGTTGTCAAAGAACTTTAACTTTAGATAAGATCTGTTTCCTCACGAAAGCTGTAATATTCTTTTTTCCCGACTATAATATGATCCAAAAAAACGATTCCTAAATCATCACAGGATCGTTTTATTTTTTCTGTAAACGCCAAGTCATTTTCACTGGGGTAGGTTGAACCTGAAGGATGATTATGAACGACAATAAGCGAGGTTGCCATACTTTTACAAGCATAGTGCAGAATTTCTCTGGGTTCAGCAACAGAACGCCGGACACTGCCGATAAAGATGATTTTCTTTTTGATAATACGGTTCTGCGTATCAAGATAAATGGCAACCAGATGCTCCTGTCTCTTATCACCTAGTTCAGCCATCATGACTTTTGCTAAGCGTTCACTGCTTAAAATTCGTTCTTTAAAACTATACTCTGACTGATTGATTCTCTTAGAAAATTCTAGAATAGCCTTGATTTCTATAGATTTTAATTGACTGATTCCGGCAATCGTCTGCAGTTCTTCTATTGATAAGGTACGAAAATCAGCTATGCTGTCTAAACGCTCTAAAATGTTATTGGATAAATTTAAAACATGGTCTTTGCGAGTGCCGGTCCTCAGTATAATAGCCAGTAGTTCTTGGTTACTGAGGCTTTCAGGGCCGTAAGTCAGCAGGCGTTCTCGCGGCAGCAGGGCTTCTTTTGTAAATTCAATGCTATACATAATGTTTACCTCCACTACTACTATTCGTATTCGAGCGGGTATTTCCTAAACAGCAATCAAAAAGATTTCTACCGATAGGGATAGAAATCTTTTTATCATATTAAGCAAAGGGTATATACTGCCAAAAGGCTGATAATACTGAAAAGAGAGCCTATGAGGTAGTATTCTGCAAAAGCCTGATTTTTAGAAATTTTATCATAACGCGCAATGGATTTGGCTGTAAAAACCAAACCAATAGAGGCAAACTGGCCAAACAGGAGAAATATTCCCATAATTAAGCGCTCCAGCAGTCCGATGGTTGCTCCTGCACCTGTGATAGTTTCATCATCATTGAGGTTTTTGACCTGATATTTGCTGAAAAACAGCTTAAAGATGATATTGACTGGTTTGGTAATCAGAACCACAAACAAAATTAACTTAAGACTGTACTGAGCATCACTGAGCCATCTTACAGTGATTGGTTCACTCAAAAGATAGAGCATTGTTATCATAAGAAGATGAAGAGCCTGATCAAGAAGAAAAACAATCTTATCTAACTGCCGTTTATGGTAAAAAGGATAAAGCAGGAATTTAGCGCTGTCAATCACTGCGTGACTGGCAAAAACCAGCAATACCAGACCAAAGGTATGAGGAATAGACAGACTGATAAAAAGCAAAGGCAGGGCAACGATGCAAAGATGCTTGAACAAATACTGCCAATTCTGAGACTTTAAATCCGCCATTTTTTGACTTTGCCATTGAAAATCAGCTAGAAAATGAGCGATGAAAAGTAATGTCAGCACAGGGTTATGCGACAGAAAATGTGATACAAGATTTAAATTAATCATCTGCCGCCTCCCCTTCAGCTTCAATAGCATTCAGCAATAAATCGACAGCTGCCTTTTTGTTTCTCAGGTAGATTTTCAAACCGCTTGATTTGAGACGCTTGTTAAAACTGCTCGGGCTTAAATTAAGTGTCTCGGCCATCTCTTTATGAGAAAATTTTTCTTCATAAATTCCCTTGTGCAGCAGTCCGATAAGCAGCTCTGCCTGAGTAGCGGTCCATTTCGACTTAATAAATTCACAGGCAGCTAAAACAGCATTAATTTGCCGGGCTGCAAATTGATCATCTAAGGCTATCGCCAAATGATTGCTGCCATAGTCATTCTTATCATGGATATAATCAATAGCAGCTCTGGCATGCCAATAAGCCGGGCCGTCTGACCCGATACTTTGTTTAGGATTGACTGCTGTCAGCATGCTGCCTGCTCCAATTCCAAATCTGATTTGGTAGGGCTGAAATCCCATCGCTATATCATCAATAATCTGAAAAATACGTGTGTTAGGACGCAGTAAAGCCTGAAATTCATCACCCGTCGTTATGGTAAAGGGTGATTCCAGCACAGCCTTGTACCGAGAATTAACCTGATCTAAAATTGCCTGGAGCTTTTCTTGACTCTCGGATCGCTCTTTTATTTCTCGTGAAGAAATAATATCTCCAATAATCGCTATATAAATCATAATTTCTCCTTACAATGTCTATTATAACGGAAATTCCATGAAATGTCTATTATAACGGAAATTATATAAAATAGCTATTATGGCAGAAAATTTGCCAAAGATACTCTCAGGCCATAAGAATCGTTTTGTCTGTTATCTTCTTCTTTTCTTGGCTTTCTTCATTTTCTTAGCCATTTTTTTCATAGATTGCTTCATAGCAAATTCACCAACTTTGCCTTTGAAGCCGCCGCCAAACATCTGACTCATGTCCATGTTGCCGCCCAGAGCTGACATATCAGGCATTCCGCCTTGGCCCATCATCCCTTCAAGAGCTGACGTATCCATATTTTTAGGCATATTATTAGGATTGAGCCCCATTTGCTTCATCATTTTATTCATATCACCAGACAAGACGCCCTGCATCATTTTTTTAGCCTGGTTGAAATCTTTGATGAATTTGTTGACATCAACAAAGGTATTGCCAGAGCCCGCAGCGATGCGGCGGCGGCGGCTCGGTGTCAAAAGATCCGGGTTTTCACGTTCAGCGGGGGTCATTGATGATACCATAGCTCGTTTTCTGGCAATGTCACGCTCATCAACCTTAACATTAGCAAGTGCAGGATTATTAGCCATTCCTGGAATCATTTTAAGAATATCTTCCATCGGCCCCATATTTTGCACTTGGTCTAACTGATCAATGAAATCATTGAAATCAAAGGTGTTTTCGCGCATTTTTTCAGCAAGTTCTGCTGATTTTTGCTCGTCATAGTCCTGACTGGCCTTTTCGATCAGGGTCAGAAGGTCTCCCATACCCAGAATACGCGAAGACATCCGATCTGGATGGAAGGTTTCAATGTCAGTAATCTTTTCTCCGGTACCTGTAAATTTAATCGGTTTGCCGGTAATTTGCCGGATAGAAAGCGCCGCACCGCCGCGGGTATCACCATCAATCTTGGTTAAAACAAGGCCGGTAATTTCCAGCTGATTGTTAAATTCTCGAGCGACATTGGCGGCTTCCTGCCCGATCATGCTATCTACAACTAAGAGAATTTCATTGGGCTGAGCCAAGGCTTTGACATCTCTAAGCTCAGCCATGAGTTTTTCGTCAATTTGCAGCCGCCCTGCCGTATCAATTAAGACATAGTCATTGCGATTTTCTTTAGCCTGAGCCAAACCTGCTCTTACAATCTCAACTGCTGTATGCTCTGTTCCCATTTCAAAAACAGGTACATTAATTTGCTGACCGATAGTCTTCAATTGGTCAATGGCAGCCGGACGGTAAATATCGGCAGCAATCATCAGCGGCCGGGCATTTTCCTCTTTGGCCAGCTTATTAGCCAGCTTTCCGGCAAAGGTGGTCTTACCTGCCCCTTGAAGCCCGGCCATCATAATGATTGTCGGAATCTTAGGAGACTTTTCAAGTTCAGCTGTTTCAGATCCCAGAATCGCCGTCAGTTCTTCATCAACAATTTTAATAATTTGCTGTGACGGATCAAGAGTATCAATAACCTCATGTCCGATAGCACGCTCACGCACACGCTTGATAAAATCTTTTACAACCGGAAGAGCAACGTCAGCTTCAAGAAGCGCCAGACGGATTTCTTTGGTCACTTCCTGAACATCTTTTTCTGAGAGTTTTCTCTTTCCGCGTAAATTTTTAAAGACACCTTGAAGGCGTTCTGTTAAACTTTCAAAAGCCATTTAATTTCTCCTTATTGTTGAAATATTAGAAACATTAATCTCGATTGTCAATACTGATGAGAATAGAAATTTTTTCCTGCAGATAAGCATCTTCGGGGTACTTATCTAAAAGTTCATCAAAAATTTCACTGCGAACAATATAATCAGAATACATATGCAGTTTCATCTCGTAATCCTCTAAAATTTTTTCTGTCCGCTTGATATTATCGTAGACTGCCTGACGGCTGACACGGAATTCTTCGGCAATTTCAGCCAGACTGTAATCATCAGCGTAATAAAGCTCAATGTAGTTCATCTGCTTATCTGTCAGCAGCGCTGCATAAAACTCAAAAAGGGCATTCATACGATTGGTTTTTTCAATTTCCATAAGCTTTATTTTATCATATTTAGACCCTAAAATCATCTGGTGAGGCAAATAAAATGAGATTAGAATATGCGTCTTCTAACCTCATCTTGTTTTTATGATAAATAAGAGCTGAACTTATTTACTGTCTGTCCATGAAGCAACTTTTTTAGGATGGTTTTTGATCCATTTTTTGGCTGCTTTCTCAGGTGACATGCCTTTGTTAATATCAAGCATGACAGATTCCATATCGCCCTGTGTCCAATTGAAACGGTTGATAATCTTATTGACTTTCGGCATATCCTTTTTCAGGCCCTTGCGAGTAAGTGAATGAATACTTTCGCTATTGCCAAAGGACTTTTGGGGATCTTTTAAATATTTCAGCTTGTACTTGGCAAATATCCAGTGAGGAGACCAGGCAGTAACAACAATATCTTCTTTATTCTCGTAAGCTTGATCCAGACTGGTTGTCATGGCTCCTGTTGAGGAAGAGACTAATTCCCATCCAGACAGATTATTATAGTCTTTTTGCGCCTTTTGAGCAGATTTCATGATACCGGCACCTGGCTCAATACCTGTAATTTTCTTATCAGCCTGATCGCTTAAATCTTCAATGCTGTTGACATCTTTCATATAAGTCGGCACAGCCAGACCAAGCTTGACACCCTTAAGATTTGGTCCCAGATCAACAACATCCTGCTTGTACTTCTTGTATTGGTCTGCATGTGTATTTGGCAGCCAGGCGCTGACTGTAGCATCAGTCTCACCTTTAGCGACTGATTGCCACATAACAGCATTGTCAAGCGGCGTCATCTCTACTTTATAGCCTTGTTGTTTTAGAACTTGAGCTAAGACATTGGTAGAAGCAACTTCAGAATCCCATTCGACATAGGTCAATTTGACTGTCTGTCCGGCACCTGCTGAGTTTCCCAGTACAAATATGCGAGCAAGAGCAGAAAATACAAATAAAGCAAGAGCTGCAACAGCGATGTAAGTATTTGCTTTTGAAGATTTTTGCTTAGCATCGGTCACTTTTTTGTTAGCTGTCTGACTGAAACGGTCAATAATAATTGCTAAGATTACCAAGGCCAGCCCATTGACAAAGCCTGAACCGATATCAGCATGCTGCAGGGCAGATAAAACACCGCGGCCAAGACCGGGAGCACCGATCATAGAGCCTGTAACAACCATGGAAAGCGCCAGCATGATCGTCTGGTTAACACCGGCCATAATTGTATTTTTAGCCAAAGGCAGCTCAACCTTGAACAATTTTTGTCTCGGCGTGCTGCCAAAAGCATCTGCTGCTTCAACCAGCTCTGTCGGAATTTCACGAATAGCAAGATTGGTAAAGCGAACAGTTGGCGGCAGAGCAAAGATAACAGAAGCAAATACCCCCGGAACAATACCGATACCAAAGAAAGCAACGGCCGGTATCAGGTAAACAAAGGCCGGCATGGTCTGCATGAAGTCCAAAATCGGATTGATGACTTGTTTAACAGTGTTGTTTTTTGCCATCCAAATTCCTAAAGGAATCCCGATAACAATGGAAACAAAACTAGATACCAAAACCAAAGTGAACGTATTAATCAAGTCATCCCATAAGCCTTGATTATAGATAAAGAGCAGGCCTAGCAGGGTAAATGATGGCAGCGTCCATTTTTTTCCGGCTAAGAAAAAGGCGGCGGCGGTCACTAAAACAATTAAGAGCAAAGGATTAATAAATGACAGGGTATTGGTAATCCCATCCATGATAAAGTTTCCGACCGACTGAATAAAGTTAAATAAACCTGAAAAGGTGTGTGTCAGCCAGTTGGTGAATCCTTCAATCCAATCCGCAACAGGTAATTTTGCTGTTAAAAGTATATTCAAAACTATTCTTCCCCTCCTTCTGCATCATCATCTTTCGTGTTAGCGAGAGCTTCGATAACACGGCCCTTGATAATAACACCTAAAAGCCGGTTGTTATCGTCTGTAACTGCGATTGGTGCAGCTGAATCATAAATCAGAGGCATAATATCTGTAATAACAGTATCTTTAGAAACTGTCCGCACATCGCGGTCAACGACATCAGCCAAAGAAAGACCTTTGCGTCTTGCTTCAATGGCTGCTTCTGCAGTGACTGATCCGACTAACTGCCGGCGGCGGTCAGTAGCCATCAGCATACTGACTTCTTCATTGTGCATTCTGGTCAGGGCTACCTGAGGACCGTCAACTTCAATAACAGTTGTCAGCGGCTTGATCATAATATTTTGAGCCGTTAACACCTTAGAACGGTCAACGTCTTCAACAAATTCACGGACAAAGTCATTAGCCGGCTTGGTCAGAATTTCTTCACCAGTGCCAATCTGCATGATTTGACCGTCCTTCATCAGGGCGATACGATCTCCGATTCTCAGCGCTTCATTTAAATCGTGAGTGATGAAGATGATTGTCTTTTGAACCTTTTCCTGCAAGTCTAAAAGTTCATCCTGCATTTCCTTACGGATCAAAGGATCCAAGGCGGAGAAAGCTTCGTCCATCAAAAGAATTTCAGGATCGTTGGCCAAAGCACGCGCCAAACCAACACGCTGCTGCATACCGCCCGAAAGCTGATTAGGATACTGGTCTTTAAAAGCCAGCAAGTTTGAGTTATCCAGAGCGCGCTCAGCTAACTCCACCCGTTCTTCTTTGGGAACACCTCTCAGCTCCAAGCCGAATTCTGTATTTTCTAAAATGGTCTTGTGAGGGAAAAGTCCAAAGCTTTGAAAAACCATATTCAGTGTATGCCGTCTGACCTCACGGAGTTCTTCGGCATTCATCTTAGATATATCACTGCCGTTGATGTAGATATCTCCTGAGGACGGTTCGATTAAACGGTTTAAAAGCCGAATCAAGGTTGATTTACCCGAGCCGGAAAGTCCCATGATGACAAAAACTTCACCTTCTTTGACATCAAAACTGACATCATAGACACCCACTGTAGCGCCTGTCTGTTCTAAAATTTCTGTCTTGCTTTTTTGTTTTTTGATCATCTCAAGCGCTGCTTTTTGCCTTTTACCAAAAATTTTGGTGAGATGCTTGACTTCAAGTTTGTTCAAGTATATCCCTCATTTCTAATCTATTTCCAAAAATCAACTGACCACACTATTATATAGTTATATGGTCAGTATGTCAAAGAGAAAGGCAGGCAGATACCTGCAATGTTGATTAAATTATTGTTTCATAAGATGTCAAAAAGATTTTTCATCCGAGAGAAAGAGCGGTCGTCACCGACAAAGTAGAGAGTATCGCCTTTTCTGACCGTAGCATAGGGCCCCGGTGACAAAAGCAGCTCTTCTTGGCTTTTCAAAGCTACGACTGTCGCTCCTGTTTGATGCCATAAATTCAAATCGGCTAAGCTTCTGCCCAGATTAGGGCTCTCACTGTTAAGAACTAACTCAAACGGTTCAAAGGGAAATTTCTTGCGGATCAGACTGGCCTGCGATAAAAAGACCTCAACCATCTCCTCCATCGCTTCCAGCTCTGCTTTTTGTCTTGTCAGACTGGCTTGAATATTCTGTTTGATTTCCCGTAAACCTGAAGTGGCCTCAAACTGCTCTAAAAATTCAATTGCCTTGTCCCTGGAAACGACAACAACCCCGCTTCCCTGCCTGACTGAAACAATGTCTAAATCAGCCAGTACATTGATCGCCTTTCGGGCGGTCTCGGGAGAAACATTGAAATAACTGGAAAGGGTTGAACGGGATTTTAATTTTTGCCCCAGAGGAAATTTACCATCAACAATGCGTTGAGCAATTCCGATAGCTACTTTTTGATAGCGAGGATTGCTGACCATTTTTTCTTTTGCTGCCATTATACTTACTCTACTTATTCTCTAGATAAAATTCAAAACGATCGCCGACATACTGGCTGCGGACATACTCAAACGGCCTGCCATCTTCAAAAAAGGAAATCTGTGTCAGGCTTAAAACCGCATGACCGCGCGAAATCGCCAGATAATCCGCAGTCGTTTCGCTGGCATTGCTGGCCGAAATAGTCTGCTGGCTCTTACCGATGACAAAGCCGTTATCTGTCAGGGTCTGAAAGAAATGTTTGGTAATGTCTTCTTTTTTGAAATTCTTTATAATTTTTTCAGGGATTGCTGCTACTTCAAAGACAACGGGAATGTCGTCCGCATACCGCACACGCTCCATCCGAATCACGTAGGCGTTGGGCTTAACGTCCAAAAATTTAATTTCCTGCTCGCTCGGGTGTACCCGCTTATAGGAAACGACTTTCGTTGAAGGTGTTTTGCCTTGTGATTTGACAATTTCAGTAAAGCTGGTTGTTCCCCGCATCTTTTCTTGGACACGGCTGCTGGCAACATAAGTCCCGCTTCCTACACGCCGCTCCAAAATCCCCTCCTCAACGAGCAGAGTGACAGCCTGCCTAAGCGTCATCCGACTGACTTCAAAGCGATCTGCCAGATCGCGTTCACTGGGAAGACGGGTGCCAATTTTCCACAGCCCCTCATCAATTTCTTTTTTGATTTGATCATGAATCCGAATATAAGCTGGTAACATCCTCTCTCCTTATCCGTAAAACCGTTTTGTACTAATGTTACCAAAATTGCAGACCTTTTGCAAAAGCACTTGAGCACTAAGGCAAGCTGATCTGGCAAGGTTTTTCTGAAAATCTGCTGTCAAATCCTGCAAATTATGCTAAAATAAAGTGATTATGTCTTTGCTAGCTGGCCTAGTGAAACAGTGAAAGAAAGGGAGACAATGACTGACATTAAAGACATTCAAAAAATCATTGTGCTTGACTACGGCAGTCAGTACAATCAACTTATTGCCCGTCGCATTCGTGAATTTGGTGTCTTCTCAGAATTGAGAAACCACAGAATCACAGCTGATGAAGTTCGGGCTATCAACCCCATCGGTATTATCCTATCCGGGGGACCGAATTCTGTTTATGCTGATAATGCCTTTGGAATTGATGAGGGTATTTTTGAACTCGGCATTCCCATTCTTGGAATCTGCTACGGCATGCAGCTGCTGACAGATAAACTCGGCGGCAAGGTCCTTCCGGCCGGTCAGACCGGAAACAGCGAATACGGTCAGTCGCTTCTTCGTTTAGCAGCTGATTCAGAGCTCTTTAAAGGAACACCTAAAGAACAGACTGTTTTAATGAGCCATGGTGATGCTGTTACTGAGATTCCTCAGGGCTTCCGTCTTATCGGTGATTCGACAGACTGCCCTTATGCTGCTATTGAAAATACCGACAAGAAAATTTTTGGCATCCAGTTTCATCCTGAAGTCCGGCATTCGGTTTACGGCAATGATATCCTGTGCAATTTCGCCCTTAACATCTGTGGCGGCAAGGGAGATTGGTCGATGGATAATTTCATCGATATGGAAATTCAAAAAATCCGTGAGCAAGTAGGCAGCCGCAAGGTTCTTTTGGGACTTTCGGGCGGAGTTGACTCATCGGTTGTCGGCGTTCTTTTGCAGCGGGCTATCGGTGATCAGCTGACCTGTATTTTTGTTGACCACGGCTTGCTTCGCAAAGGTGAAGGCGACCAGGTTATGGAAATGCTCGGCGGCAAATTCGGTCTCAATATCATCCGAGTTGACGCTTCAAACCGCTTTTTAGACCTTTTAGCCGGTGTGGAAGATCCCGAAAAGAAACGAAAAATCATCGGCAATGAATTTGTCTATGTCTTTGATGATGAAGCCAGCAAACTCAAGGGTGTTGATTTCCTTGCTCAGGGAACACTCTACACAGACGTTATCGAATCAGGTACCGAAACAGCTCAAACCATCAAATCACACCATAATGTCGGCGGTCTGCCGGAAGATATGCAGTTTGAGCTGATTGAGCCTTTGAGCACACTCTTCAAAGATGAAGTCCGGGCACTTGGCACTGCCCTTGGTATGCCTGATGAAATTGTCTGGCGCCAGCCTTTCCCGGGACCGGGTCTTGCTATCCGTGTCATGGGAGAAATCACCGCAGAAAAATTAGAAACCGTCCGTGAATCCGATGCTATTCTCCGCGAAGAAATTGCTGCAGCAGGTTTGAGCAGAGACATCTGGCAGTATTTCACAGTCAATACAGGTGTTCGGTCGGTCGGTGTTATGGGAGACGGCCGCACTTATGACTATACTATCGCCATTCGGGCTATTACATCTATCGATGGTATGACAGCAGACTTCGCCCGTATCCCTTGGGATGTTCTTCAAAAAATTTCTGTTCGCATTGTTAATGAAGTTGACCACGTCAACCGCATTGTCTACGATATCACCAGCAAACCGCCGGCAACGGTTGAGTGGGAATAAATGACTAAACTAATTTGAAGTGAAATGGTTGGTTTAACAGCATTTCTAAGTGTTATAAAATGTGAAAATAGAACTAAAATGATTTGGTTCCCCGTTAAAACCCCATCAGAAAATTATTTCTGATGGGGTTTTTAGGCTGTTCAAATTCAACAGAAAAGTGGTGGTTGAATTTTCAAATTTCTCCAAAGATTCCATACAAAAAAATCCGATGAATTTGCTCAACTTCTCTCTCTAAATTCTCACTATCGGATAACTGGTTTCCGATATTATTGAGAGCTTCCATAATATTTAATATAAGCTCTGTTGACAACTCCTTAGCAATAGCACCTTCATCTTTTCCCAGCTTAATATAAGAACGATAAATCTCACGTTTTTTAGCAGCAATCGCTTTCGTCAGCAGTTTTGAAAAAGTGGGATCTTTCATCGTTTTTTCTTTGAAATAGGCAGAAATCTGCTGACTCATTTTTTCCTGACACAGCGCTAAAGCCTGATGTAATTTTGTTTTGAAATCTTCATCAGCGGTTAAAATACTCTCAGCTTCCTGTGTAATTTCTTCAAACAATTCATTAACACACAGAGCTACCAGATTGTCTTTGCTCTCGAAATAATTGTAGATAGAAACAGGAGATACTTCTGCTGCTTTTGCAATAGACTTTATACTCGTTTCTTTAAAACCTTTTTCTTTAAACAAATGCAGAGCTGCTTGAATAATAGCTCGCTTCTTTTTCTGGGTTGTTTTTTGATATTGATTCATTTGAATACCTCATTACTATCAATTATAGCACAACTTTGAAATATATTAACTTATATTTCATTTTTCTTGACATTATTCCTTGATTTCTATATAATAAAGTTTGAATTTTATCTATTAATATTTCAAATTTTTTGCAAAAAAGGAGGTGTGTTTTACATGCTTACTCAATATCTTATTAACCAAGCTAAAAGGCCTAGTGGTGCTGTTGGCCGAGTGATTACCAAAATCTGGTCTTCCTATTTTAAGGAGCTCAGCCTTTGGGCAATCAGACAGACGACTGTCCCAGATCATAGCCGGATTTTAGAAGTCGGCTATGGCGGAGGCAGCACCATCAAAAACCTTCTTGCTTTAAATAAACACCTTGAAATCGATGGAATAGATATTTCCAAGGAATCTTATCAAACCGCAAAACGGATGAATTCAGATTCGGTACAAAATGGCAGTGTCCGGCTTAGGATTGGAAATGTGGAATCCCTACCCTATCAAAATGATTATTTTGATCTTGTGTTTGCCATTCAGACCCATCTTTTTTGGGAAGATTTGAAAAAGGGCTTTCAAGAAATCTACCGAGTCATGTCTAACCATTCCGCTTTAATCGTTGCCTCCGAAAAAGATAAACTAAATTATCACATGACAGCCTATCGCACAACTCATGAGTTGAGTAAATTGTTAAAAAGCATTGGCTTTTCTAAAATTGAAAAAAGCGAGAATCAAAATTGGGTTTTGTACACTATCTACAAAACTGAAGAGAAATGATCCAAGAAACGGACGTTTACCCAGTGAGCATATAGGAATAGACTGCTGCAGCGCGGTAAAATGTAAAACAAACCAAAGGCCCTCTGAAAATTTTCAGAGGGTCTTTGGTTTGTAATACCCCATCATCCCCAAACTTCGTCGAGAATTTCCTTTACCAGAGCCAGCTTCTTCCACTGATCCTGTTCGGTGATAAGGTTACCTTCTTGGGTCGAAGCGAAGCCGCACTGTGTGGCCAGCCAAAGTTGGTCCAGCGGCAAAACCTTTTGAGCTTCGCGAATGCGTTTGATGATAGCCTCCTTATCTTCCAATTGGCCGTCTTTGGTAGTAATAAGTCCCAGTACAGCCACCTTATCAGGATTTTTAAAAGCTGCTAAAGGTTCAAATCCGCCAGCTCGATCAGTATCATATTCCAGAAAATAGGATGTGGCATTTTCACGTCCAAACAGTGTTTCAGCAACAGCTGTGTAAGGACCGCTGGTCGCATAAGTTGATTGATAATTGCCGCGGCAAATATGAGTGTTGATGGTTAAATCATCCGGAAGATTTTCCAAAGCCTTGTTATTAATGTAAAGAAGGCCTTCGCGAATAGCGTCCTTGTCTACTTCTCCTTTGGTAACCGTCTTATAAAAATCATCATCCATGATGATACCCCAGGTGCAGTCATCCAATTGGACAGTTCGGGCACCTTCTTCATAAAAAGCAAGGATAGCCTGATGATAAGCTGCTGCTAAATCCTCAATGAGTTCTTGCTGGTCAGGATAGACAGCCAAGGCTTGTTCGATATTTTTGCCCCTTTGCAGTTCGACTAAACACTGAGCGGGAGCGGGTATGGTTATTTTAGCCTCTACACCGCGTTCGTCTGCCAGTTTCTTTAAAAATCGATAATGCTGGATAAATGGATGGTGATCTTTTACAAAACGGATTTTTCCACTGACAACTGCTGAATCATCGTTGGTTTCAACCCCTTGAAACAAGAGCCCTTGGCCATACTGAGAACGTTCAATACCGTCAAATCCCCAGAAAAAGTCCACATGCCAGTTCGCACGCCGAAATTCTCCATCTGTTACTTTTTCAAGTCCGGCAGTGACTTCTTTATCCACTAAATCTGTGATTAAGCGATCCTCTATGGCCGTCAATTCTTCTCGAGAAATTTTTCCGCTTTCAAATGCTTGGCGGGCTTCTTTTAATTCAGCCGGGCGAAGAAAAGAACCGACATGTTCAAAATATTTTTTCGTCATTTTATTTACCTCGTTTGTTTTGATAAGGCTATTTTACCAAGGGAGTATATAGTTGTAAATTATATTTTTCTCATACAGATATATAGTTAAAAACTATAGCCAATGCCCCTGCTTGTCCCATAAAAAAACACCAACGAGAGTAATCATCAAGTTGGTGTGTTTCTTTTCCAGTAATAAAACTCTATTTTCCCCAGAGGAAATCAATCAGTATCTTATCTACCTGAGGATTTTCATGTAATTTACCGTGACTTGCTAACTCGCCGGTAAAGCGATGCTCTTTATACGATTTCGCTCGGTCAGCAATGAGATATTTCAGTGTGCGAGAAGACTCATTGGTAACTAACCCATCAGAACCATCACCTATGTCGCCGTACAGATTCAAAACATGCACTTGGTTTTTGGGATAACGCTCGCGCAGTTTCAGCAAGCGCTGATAAGCCGCGGTCATCTTATTGGGACGTCCTGTTTTGCTGTCTACGGTCAGCCCCTCTGGCAGCTCATAGCCTCTAATACCATCAAAATGCCCGGCAATATCAACTTGTTTTTGCAGCTGAGGAAGTTTTTTATTTTGAGCGTTAGCCAGCAGGTAAAAATGAATAGCCATATTGCCCATGGAATGCCCTACCATGTTCATTTTCTTGAAATGATAAACGGCCTGCAGCTTACGGACAACAGCTTTGGCATAGCGGCCGTCAACAGCATAATCAGTGTTGCGGTTATCTTCAAAATTGACCTTAACAATCGGATTGACAGCATTTTTAGGGATGTCTCCGGCTAAAGTAACCTTTCCATTTCGATCAACGTTGGCAAGGATAACCGTTTTTGTGACACCGGCACTTTTGGCGGCTTCTACCATATGGGTTTCTGCATGGTCACTGCTGCCATAGCCATGAAAGAAAATTGTCGGTGTTCTTGACTGGATATAATCAGCTTTATTTAGGGGATTTGCCCAGCTTCGATAACAAAAAAGAGCCAAAACCACTGCAAGAGCTGTCAGCAAGCTGATAAGTAACTGTTTCTTTTTCATTGTATTACTTTCTTTATTGGTTTGAACCGTTATTCTATCATATTTTCCAGAAAAATAGGGAAAAATAATGTTTCAAGTTTTTTAAAATCAAGAAAACAAGTGACAGCACCGAGAGTGAAGAGAAAGTCTATTTTCTCAAAAAGTAATATTTTATTATAATACTTTCCTTAGGTAGCACGGACGGTAGCGACTTCCTTCGGAATTCCATACCTAGATTTTGAGCCTAGGTCTCAAAATCTCCGAGAGGCAGAAACTCAATGTTTCTGCCTCTTTTGCTACATTGGAAAGTATCGGGTTAGGCTTTGATCGTTTCTATATCATTTTATAAAAATGGAAAGTGATACTATTTCTATGTTGAAATTTTAGAAAGAATTTAGTTTTGGGAGTTTGTCTACACTCTGAGCACCTTTTCTTGATTTTTCAAAAGTTTAAGAAAGAGCGAACTGAAATGGGATTCAGTCCGCTCTCTTTAAATGAAATGTTGTTTAATTGCCCTTAAAATAATCCAAGGGCTGTTCCGTCAGGGGCTACATCCATGTTAAGCGCTGCCGGCTTTTTAGGAAGTCCGGGCATGGTCATCACATCACCTGTTAAAGCAACGATAAATCCGGCTCCTAATTTAGGAACTAATTCACGAATGGTGATATCAAAGCCGGTCGGTGCCCCTAGGAGGCTGGGATCATCGGAAAAACTGTACTGAGTTTTGGCCATGCAAATCGGTAGCTTGTCCCAGCCGTTTTTAACAATTTGTGTAATCTGAGTTTTAGCTTTCTTTTCAAAGACAACCTTGTCTGCTCGGTAAATCTCACGGGCGATTGTAGTGATTTTCTCTTCAACGGTTAAATCATTGTCGTACAGACGTGTATAGTGAGCCGGTTTCTCATCAATTGTTTTGACAATCGTTTCTGCCAGCTCAACGCCGCCTTCGGCTCCCTTGGCCCAGACGCTTGCCAGCTCAACAGGAACATCAATTTCAGCACACAGGTCTCGTAAAAGAGCAATTTCTTCTGCGGTATCAGTCACAAATTCATTGATGGCTACTACTACTGGCACGCCGTATTTGCGCATATTCTCAACGTGACGGGCCAAGTTGGCAAAACCTGCTTTTACGGCAGCTGTATTTTCTTCACCTAAAGCGTCCTTAGCAACGCCCCCATTCATTTTAAGTGCACGAATTGTGGCGACAATAACAACGGCATCCGGACTTGCAGGCAGATTAGGTGTTTTGATATCAAGGAATTTTTCAGCACCTAAATCAGCACCGAACCCGGCTTCTGTTACAGTATAGTCAGCCAGACGCAGGGCTGTTGAAGTTGCCAGAACAGAGTTGCAGCCATGAGCAATATTGGCAAAAGGCCCGCCGTGAACAAAGGCCGGTGTTCCGTAAATAGTTTGTACCAAATTAGGCTTAATCGCTTCTTTCAGAATCAGCGCCAGCGCCCCTTGCACTTTCAGATCGCGGACATAAACCGGAGTTCGGTCATAGCGATAACCGATGACAATATCAGACAGACGTTTCTTAAGGTCTTCAAGATCTGTTGCCAGACAAAGAATAGCCATGATTTCAGAAGCAACCGTAATGTCAAAACCATCTTCGCGCGGAATGCCGTTGATCGGACTGCCCAATCCTACAGTTACATGACGCAGAGCACGGTCATTTAGATCAAGGACACGTTTCCAAATAATGCGGCGCTGATCGATACCCAATTCATTTCCCTGATGCAGATGGTTGTCAATCATCGCTGAGAGAGCGTTATTAGCTGTCGTGATCGCGTGCATATCGCCTGTGAAATGCAGATTGATATCTTCCATGGGCAGGACTTGAGCATAGCCGCCGCCGGCAGCACCGCCCTTGATTCCCATGACCGGACCCAAAGAGGGTTCACGAATAGCAATCATCGCTTTTTTGCCTATTTTGTTGAGAGCATCCGCAAGTCCGATAGTTACAGTTGACTTCCCTTCACCGGCCGGAGTTGGGTTGATAGCAGTCACCAGAATCAGTTTTCCGGGAGTGTTTTTTTCAGCCGCCTTGATTTTATCAAAGGTCAATTTAGCCTTATATTTGCCGTAAAGTTCGAGGTCGTCAAAGTCAATTCCCAATGGCTTAACCACTTCAGCGATGGGCTTCAGTTCAGCACTCTGTGCGATTTCAATATCCGTTTTCATGATAGCTCCCATTTATATTTTTTCTTTATTATAACAAAGAATAATAAAAAACGCACTTTATTTAGATAGATAATTAATAATGTTCGGATTTTACACTGATTTTGAAAATTGCTCCAGCTGTCAATCGGTTTTGAACAGAATTTTTCTCACAATCTTTTTTGATTTACTAAATCTTAAATTTACAGTAAAATAACACTATGAAAATTTTGATTACATCCGGCGGAACAACTGAAAAAATTGACCAAGTAAGGGGAATTACCAACCACTCCACAGGCCGCCTAGGGAAAAAAATAGCAGAGCGATTTCTGGCAGCGCATCACCAAGTAACCTTAGTAACTACTGCTTCTGCTGTAAAACCTCCTAAGCAAGAAGGACTTTCAATCCTGGAAGTCTCAACGGTTGCCAGTCTGATTGAAACTTTGGAGCCTTTGGTTAAAACACACGATGTCTTAATCCACAGCATGGCGGTGTCTGACTATACGCCTGTTTATATGACAGATTTAGAAGAGGTTGAGCATGCTGACGATCTGACTCAGTTTTTGACCAAACAAAATACACAGAGCAAAATCTCATCCCAAGCAGACTATCAGGTGCTTTTTCTAAAAAAGACTCCAAAAGTTATCAGCTTAGTCAAAAAGTGGAATCCCTCTATAAAGTTAATCGGCTTTAAACTTTTGGTCGATGTTGATAAAAAAGAGCTCTTTCAGGTTGCACGCACCAGTCTGAATGCTAATCAAATGGATTATGTTCTGGCTAATGATTTAACCCAAATTTCAGCTGAGCAGCACACAGCTTATCTCTTAGATAAGACTAAGGCCTACAAAGCGCAGACAAAGGCTGAAATTGCTGATTTAATTTTTGAGAAGGTGACTGAAAATGACTAAGACCATATTGCTGGCTGTTTCCGGCAGCATCTCGGCTTATAAGGCTGCTGATTTAAGCAATCAGCTGACAAAATTAGGCTATAATGTCAATGTTTTAATGACCAAAGCTGCAACTCAGTTTATCACACCCTTAACGCTGCAGGTTTTGTCAAAAAACCCCGTCCATACTGATGTGATGAAAGAGGACGATCCGCAGATTATTAACCATATCGAGTTGGCCAAAAAAGCTGATTTATTTTTGCTGGCTCCGGCATCTGCCAATACTATTGCTCATTTAGCCCACGGCTTTGCTGATAATATGGTGACCAGTGTTGCTTTAGCGCTGCCGCCGGAAGTGCCAAAACTATTTGCTCCTGCAATGAATACCAAAATGTATGACAATCCCGCTACACAGCGTAATATAGACATGCTTAAACAGTTTGGCTATGAGGAAATCGAGCCTCGTTCCAGTCTTCTGGCCTGCGGTGATGTTGGCCGCGGCGCGCTGGCAGATTTGGAGGTCATCATCCAAAAAACGGAACGTTCGTTATAAACTTCATTGAAAGGCTTGTCAGAATTACAGTAAACCTGTATACTAAAACTACTTTATGTTTTTAAGGAGAACCTATGAATAAAAACAGAACATCATCTAATGTTGCTGTTATTGCTATCTTTTTTGCGGTGATGCTGATTATCCATTTACTTTCCAGCTTTATTTTTAATTTGTGGCCGGTTCCCATTAAACCCACTATTGTCCATATTCCGGTTATCATTGCATCTATCGTTTACGGTCCCCGCATCGGAGCCATTTTAGGCGGCTTAATGGGGCTTATCAGTGTTGTCAATAACAGTATCATCCTGCTGCCGACCAGCTATCTTTTTTCGCCCTTTGTGGAGCACGGTAATTTGAATTCTTTGATTGTGGCCTTGGTTCCCAGAATTCTTATTGGCGTTTTCCCCTATTTCGTCTACAAGCTGCTGAAAAATAATGTTGGGCTTATCTTGGCCGGTGCTGTAGGTTCGGCAACAAATACTGTTTTCGTCCTTACCGGAATTTTCGTTTTCTTTGCTTCTGTTTACGGCGGCAATATTCAAGCCATGCTGGCCAGTATTGTTTCTGCAAACTCTATTATTGAGTTAATCATTTCTGCGGCTTTGACTGCAGTCATTGTTCCCCGATTGCTAAAACTGAAAAAATAATCACGTGAAAGCGTGATTTTTTTTAGTGAAAGTGGTATAATGAAAGCGGTTAAACAATTTAACGGAAATTTTCAAAAAGGAGCTTTGCATTATTATGGCTTATCAAGAAACTTATCAAAAATGGTTCGATTACGCTGACCTTCCTGCCTATCTTCGCGAAGAGCTGGCTGCAATGGATGAAAAAACCAAAGAAGATGCTTTCTACACAAATCTTGAATTTGGTACTGCAGGCATGCGAGGGCTTATTGGTGCCGGTACTAACCGCATTAATGTTTATGTTGTTCGTCAGGCAACAGAAGGCTTAGCAAAATTAATCGAAACCAAAGGTGAAGCTGTTAAAAAACGCGGTGTCGCTATCGCCTATGATTCTCGCCATTTCTCTCCGGAATTTGCTTTTGAATCAGCGCAAGTTTTGGCCAAGCACGGTATCAAGGCCTATGTCTTTGAATCGCTGCGCCCGACACCTGAACTGTCTTTCGCTGTGCGCCATTTAGGGACATTTGCAGGAATCATGGTAACAGCCAGTCATAATCCTGCACCGTTTAACGGCTACAAGGTCTATGGCGAAGACGGCGGTCAAATGCCGCCAGCTGATGCTGATGCTCTGACAGATTTTATCCGTGCTATTGACGATCCATTCACGATTGAATTAGCTGACTTAGAAGAAAGCAAGGCTTCCGGACTGATTGAAGTCATCGGGGAAGCTGTTGACAGTGAATACCTTAAGGAAGTTAAGGATGTTAACATCAACCAAAAATTGATTGATGACTACGGCAAAGACATGAAAATTGTTTATACGCCGCTTCACGGTACAGGTGAAATGCTGGCTCGCCGGGCTTTGGCTCAGGCTGGTTTTGAATCCGTTCAGGTTGTAGAAGCCCAAGCCGTTCCGGATGCTGATTTTTCAACTGTCAAATCGCCAAATCCAGAAAATCAAGAAGCTTTCTCCTTGGCTGAAGAACTTGGACGTCAGGTTGATGCCGATGTTCTCGTTGCAACTGACCCGGATGCTGACCGTCTCGGTGTTGAAATCCGTCAGGCCGATGGCTCTTACAAGAACCTATCCGGCAACCAAATCGGTGCCATTATTGCCAAATATATCCTTGAAGCACATAAAACAGCCGGAACTTTGCCTGCCAATGCGGCACTTTGCAAGTCTATCGTATCAACCGAATTAGTCACTAAAATTGCTGAAAGCTACGGTGCGACCATGTTCAATGTCCTGACCGGCTTTAAATTCATCGCCGAAAAAATTCAGGAATTTGAAGACCATCACAATCACACCTATATGTTTGGCTTTGAAGAAAGCTTTGGCTACCTCATTAAGCCGTTCGTACGGGATAAAGATGCGATTCAGGCTGTCCTGATCGTTGCGGAAATCGCTGCCTACTACCGCTCGCGCGGGTTGACTCTGGCTGATGGAATTGAAGAAATCTACAAAGAATACGGCTACTTTGCCGAAAAGACCATTTCAGTTACTTTGTCAGGTGTTGACGGGGCTGCTGAAATTAAGAAAATCATGGACAAATTCCGTGACAACGGTCCTAGCCAATTTAATGCAACTGCTATTGCCAAAACAGAGGATTTCCAGGCACAAACAGCAACCACTGCTGCCGGTGTTGAGAAACTGACAACACCTCCAAGCAATGTGCTGAAATACACATTAACAGATGATTCTTGGATTGCTGTGCGCCCATCAGGAACAGAACCAAAAATCAAATTCTACATTGCAACTGTCGGCAGCTCATTGGCAGATGCTGAAGATAAAATTGCTGCTATTGAAAACGAAATCAACGCTTTTATCGGCTAATTGCCAGTCATTATAACGAAAACAAAAAGTACCTGAGAGTTTGACTCTCGGGTACTTTTACTAATTACTAATATGCTCTTGGGCAGTCTGCATCTGATAATAGACGCCGTGCTGCTTCATCAGGTCCTTGTGAGTACCTTGTTCAACAATAGTGCCCTCTACCATAACTAAGATAAGATCTGCGCTCTGAATGGTGGATAGGCGGTGAGCAATGATAAAGCTGGTTCGATGTTTCATTAATTTTTCAAAGGCTTCCTGAACCAGAATTTCTGTACGCGTATCAATAGAGGATGTTGCTTCATCCAAAATCAGGATTTTAGGAATATGGACAAAAATCCGAGCAATGGTCAAAAGCTGCCGCTGTCCTTGGGACAGAGATTCACCGGCATCCGCCAGATAGGTATCATAGCCTTGAGGGAGCTGTTTGATAAAGAAATCAGCATTGGCCGCTTTGGCTGCAGCAATGACCTGCTCACGGCTGGCCTCAGGATAGCCAAAGGCGATATTTTCAAGGATAGTAGCTGTTTTCAGCCACGTTTCCTGCAAAACCATGCCGATTTGCTGCCGATAAGAGGCTTTACTGTAGGCTGTTATCGGTATCCCATCTAAAAGAATCTGACCGTCTTGCAGCTCATAAAACCGCATCAGCAAGTTGATCAAGGTTGATTTACCGGCTCCTGTCGGGCCGACGATTGCGACTTTAGAGCCTTGAGGAATAGTGACAGACAAATTTTTAATTAAGGTCTGCCTGCTATTGTAGCCAAAGCTGATATTATCAAAAGCTATCGCTCCTTTGACAGATTGACTTTTCAATTCTTTCTGTCCTTCATCTCTGGCTTCTTCTTCGTCCAATACCATGTATAGGCGTTCAGCGCAAGCCAGAGCGCTTTGCAATTCTGACAGCACAGAGGAAATATCATTGAAAGGTTTGGTATACTGAGTGACATAATTCAAAAAAGTGGTTAACTGTCCGACGGTGAAATTCCCGCTGATAATCCGCAGAGCTCCGATACCGGCTAACAGGGCATAGATTAAGGCATTGATAAAGCGTGTAGCCGGATTGACCGTTGATGAATAAAAGATGGCGCCCTGTGAATAGCTGGCATATTTTTCATTGAGGTCGGTAAAGGTACTGATGAACTGCTCCTGAGCATTGAAGGTCTGAATGAGACTCTCTTGCCGCAAACTTTCTTCAATATGCTGCGTAAAAGCGCCCCTGGCTTTTGTTTGGCTTTGATAAAGATGATAGCTCTTTTGAGCGATAAAACGGGCCACAAACAAAGAAAGCGGCGTCAGGGCTAATACCAGAACCATCATCAAAAGATCCAGCTCAGCCATGGTCAAAATCGTCAGCAAAATCGTCAGAAGTCCGACAAAGAACTGGTTAAAGACCATCAATAAACCATTTGAGAGCTGTTCGACATCTGTCGTCATTCGGCTGACTAAGTCGCCGGCAGAGTGGCTGTCCAGATAAGACAGAGGCAGGCGGTAGAGCTTTTCAATCAGTTCTTGCCGCAATTTTTGACTGTAGCCAAAGACCAGTCGATTGTAAATAAGGGGATTAATCCACTGAATTAAGGTGTTAAAAGCAACCACCAAAATCATCTTGCCTAAAATCATCGGCAGGACTTCGTGAACATTTTTAGCAACGACAGCATCAACAGCCTGGCCGATTAACACCGGCAGATAAACAGTTAAACCTACTTGGATAAATGTTCCAAGCAGGGCACCAGCCACCAGCAGCTTTTGCTGCAGCATGCCGGCTGTCAAACGTTTGAGGGTATCTCTGTTATTTCTTGCTTTCATTGGATACCCTCCTCTCTTGGATGCTGCGAATAGTGAATCTCCTGATAAAGCGGGCAGGTCTCCAGCAGCTTTTGGTGGCTGGCAAGTGCAACTTGTTTACCCTGATCCAGCACTAAAATATGGTCTGCTTTTGAAAGACTGTTGGTTCTTTGAGAAACCATGATTAAGGCTGTTTTTTTCAGATTTTTTTTGATAGCAGCTAAAAGCTTTGCTTCTGTCAAAAAATCAAGCGCTGAAGTTGCATCATCTAAAATTAGCAGGGGGCTGTCATGCAGCAAAGCTCTGGCAATCGTCAGCCGCTGTCTCTGTCCACCTGAAAAATTTCGGCCGAAGGCTTCTACCTGTGCATCCAGCTGACCTGGTTTTTGATGGACAAAGCTACTCGCCTGTGCCATATCAAGCACTTTCCAGAGTTCCTTGTCCTCTACTTCCTTATCCAGACCGAGCGTTAAATTAGAGCGAATGCTTCCCTTAAACAGCTCTGCTTTTTGCGGGACAAGGCTGACCCAATCCCGCCATTCTTTAATGGTACGGGCGCTTCTGCCGTCATTAAAGACAGTTACCTGGCCTTGTTGGGGCAAATAAAGGCGCAGCAAGAGCTGAATCAGGCTGGACTTGCCGGAACCTGTTCCGCCGATAATGCCGAAAAATTCCTCTTTATGAACGGTAAACGAAATATCTTTCAAGGCTGCCTTAGCTGCCTGAGGATAAGAAAAAGTCATTTCTTTGACCGTGACAAGGGTATCATCAGCCGCTGACTGAGCAGGCAAGGGTGCTGCTATATCCTCATCTTTTTGTTCAAAAACCTGAGCAATTCTTCGAGCACTGATAAAACTTTGATTTAAAGAAGAAACCAGCATGGTCAGCTTCAGGAGCTCAACCAGAATTTGCAGCAGGTAATTAACCAAGGCAATCAGCATCCCTTGGCTTAAATGATTGCCTGAAATAGCTATCTGTCCCTGCCAAATAACGACAATCAAGGTTGCATTGACTGCCAGGTAGGTCAAAGGTGTTATTAAAGTTGCAATATAGCCTGTTTTAATCTGCCAATCCGTATAAGCCTGATTGGTCTCTTGAAAATGCTGTTCTTCTGCTTCTACCTGGCCAAAAGCACGGATAACACGGCTTCCTTCTAATTGTTCGCGTGTCAGCCCAACTATTTTATCCGTTAAACGCCGAATCTTGCCATACAGCGGATTGACCACAACAGACATCAAATAAACCAGAGCAAAAAGCACAAAAACCATGAGGAAAAACCAAATGGTAATTCTTGGGCTGATGAAAAAGGCCATTAAGACAGAACCAAAAACAATAATCGGAGCTCTCAGAAAAAGGCGTAAAAATTGATTGATCCCCGTTTGAATCTGAAAAGTATCACTGACCAGCCGTGTGACTAAGCTTGAAGTCGTCAGCTGATCCCGTCTTTCCTTGGGCAGGCGCATGATCTTTTCAAATAAGCTGCGGCTGAGCTGCTTTGTATAGCCCACCGCTGCCTTGGCAGAATAAAATTGAGCAATGATAGCTACAATAATATTAGAAAAAGCCAGCAAAATAAGAAAGAAAATCATCAAATAGAGATGATTTTTGTCATTATGAGGGATGTAGCTGTCCACCATTCTGGCGATAACTAAAGGGACCAAAAGTTCAAAAGAAGCTTCTAAGAGCTTAAACAGAGGGCCTAGAACGGTTTCTTTGAGATAGCCTTTAAAGTATATAAACAAGTGCTTCATCCTCAGCTCACTTTCTTTTAAAAAGCACTGACAAACTTAATCAAAGCAAGATTAAGTTTGACTTGCTTGGCATAATAAATGTTGCCGCCATCTTTATAGAGTTCACCGCCGCCGTAAAAGAGAGCGACAAAATTATAATAACGATAGGTTTCTCCGCTTCTATTTCCCAGACTGGGGGCCACAACATCTTTAGAGTAGCGTTTAGCCAGCTTGATGGTGCTTTTGCCGCCGTTTTTAGAAATATAAGCAATGTAGTTTTTACCAAAATTATAGGCTTGAACCGCTGTCCAGGCATCTGTGTTTTTCTTCTGAGCTTCTTCCAGATTTTCTGATAAGACCATCACTCCCTGCCGAACGCTTTCGCGGCTGTCTGTAATGGTATTTGCGATGCCGGTCGAACTTTCACTGGATTGCATCAGATCATCTTCACGTCCCTTGGTTTCTGTGTAAATCATGGCCAGCACCAAATTTTCATTGGTTTTGGTGTCATTTTCATCCAAAATTTCCCTTACCATAGGGCGATAGGCAAGAACATTTTTGACATCCTGATAGGTCGTAAAAGCCTGATAGCCGATAAACAGCACAAGACCTAAAAGAATGACTGTCAGTAGTTTTTTTTTCATATTACTTACTTTGTATATCTTCAATATTTTTGATCAAAATCGAATAGGTCCCGTTTTGATTTTGAATAAATTCAACTGATTCGGCATCCTGATAAACATTGTTGGGAACTAAAAGCTCAATCCCGTTTGAGAGCGACAGCTTTTGACTTTCCAATTTCTTTATCTGGCGGGAATGGTCAATATCGGCCACTTTAATCGGTTCAGGAATTGTCTCTTTCAATTCATCAACAAAGGTGAGCCTGGCTGTCAGATTAGAATCAAACAGCTGGTCGGCTAATTTTTCCGGAGATAATTCTTGATCCTCTTCCAAATTTTTATAAATGGCTGATTTCATTTTCGATTGAAAGGCAAAATCATCCTGATTAAAGTTATCAGCTACCTTTTGCGCTGTTTTTTCCATCATTTTGATGGATTTTTTAACCGACTGCTCAGGCTCAACCTGCAGCAGATTTTCAGAAAAATAATTTGCAAAAGAGCCGTTATGCTTAATGCGCTTTTCAATGAGGTAATACTGCTTGTTTTGCCGATTGATAACAAGGGCTTCATCCGGCGTTTGAGCGGCACTGGGCAGATTATTCTGAGTCAGGCGAATAGGACTGCCACTGCCATCTGTAATATGCGCTAAACTTTCTTTTAAAGCCAGGCGCAAAAAGGCAAAGTGCTCAATTCCTTCCTTATCAAACTGTATAAAAATCAGATCATTGGTTTTTTGACTGTCACTGATGACAAATTCTTCTTTCCACAGCTGGGCGATTTTCTTTGAGCTTTCTAAAAAATCATCACTGAGATTGCTGAGAAAAACATTGTCGTCCTCAAATTTCCCTCGCTTAGCTTCATCAGAAAAGACCCTGCTCAATTTCTTTCGAAAATACTCGTCAAGATTAGGCGTTATTGTCAAAAATGTGTCTGAAAATCTTAGTTCTGTATCATCCGGACTGAACTGATGAATGAGAATCTTCTTTAAATATAAATCCATCATAGGAGGTTCTCATAGAGCGGGAAGGCATCTGTCAGCACCTTGACTTCCTGACGGACTTCTTCTAAAACAGCTTCATTATCAGTATTTTCAAGGGTTTTGACAATGAGCTCAGCAACCTTACGGCATTCGTTAGGACCAAAGCCGCGAGCTGTTACTGCTGCTGTTCCGATACGGATGCCTGACGTTTTGAAAGGCGACAGTTTTTCAAATGGAATAGAGTTTTTATTTGAGGTAATGTGGACATCATCCAAGATGTTCTGTGCTACTTTTCCGTTTTCAACGACCTGCGTCACATCAACAAGGAACAGATGATTTTCACTGGCTCCGGATACAACGCGGAACTTGTCATGTTCATTGAATACCTCAACCATAGCCTGACAGTTATCCAGAATATTCTGCGCATAAACTTTAAAGGCTGGATCCATATTTTCCTTGAAAGTGATGGCCTTAGCAGCAACGATATGCTCTAAGGGACCGCCCTGCAAACCAGGGAAAATGGCAGAATTAATCTTTTTAGCCAAATCCTCGTCATTAGTCAAAACAAGGCCGCCGCGCGGTCCACGAAGTGTCTTGTGAGTTGTCGTCGTTGTCACATGGGCATAAGGTACAGGGCTGGGATGCAGACCTGCTGCGACAAGACCCGCAATATGTGCCATATCAACCATGAGTTTAGCTCCGACTTGATCTGCAATCTCGCGGAATTTAGCAAAATCAATCACACGTGAATAAGCAGACGCTCCCGCAACAATCAGTTTAGGCTGAACTTCTTTGGCCTGCTCTAAAATTTGGTCATAGTCCAATAATTCTGTTTCAGGATCGACATTATAGGCAACAAAGTTATAAGTTTGCCCTGAAAAGCTGACAGGTGATCCGTGCGTCAAGTGTCCGCCGGCAGCCAGATCAAGCCCCATAACAGTGTCTCCGGGCTCAATCAATGCCATATATGCTGCAGCATTAGCCTGACTGCCGGAATGCGGCTGAACATTGGCAAATTGAGCACCAAAAAGCTTTTTAGCACGTTCAATAGCCAAACTTTCGACCACATCAACACATTCTGTTCCGCCATAATAGCGGCGTCCCGGGTAGCCTTCGGCATATTTATTCGTTAAAATGGAGCCCTGTGCTTTCATGACAGCCTTGGAAACCACATTTTCAGAAGCGATCAGTTCAATATTATTTTGCTGTCGTTTTTCTTCGGCATGAATGGCTTCCCATACTTCTGCATCATATACTTCATAGTTCTCTTTATCAAAAATCATACTTTCTCCTTAAAATTTAATAGCATTCACATGTGCCTCAATATCAGCCTGTGTAATCTTTCCCTGCCGCAAAATTTTAGCGATGGGACCTGAAATATCCAAAATCGTCGAATCAACTCTTCCAATCGCTTCATCATCCTGAATGCCCAGCAGCCGGTGCTGAAAACTATTTTGAACACTGGCATAATCCAGACCGCTGGCTTGACCGGACAAATTGGCAGACGGACCGATCAAAGGACCTGTTTTTTTAATATAAGCCAGCGTCAAAGGATGGCTGGGAACCCTAAAACCAACTGTTGGCAGACCGGAATTTACCCAAGCCGGCACTCTTTCGTTAGCTTTTAAAATAATGGTCAGAGGGCCCGGCAAAAAAGCCTTATAGAGGGCTTCCAGATAGGCAGGAGGCTCTTTCGAAAAGGCCAGAATCTCTTCTAAAGATGAGACATTCAAATTCATGGCCTTTTCCGGCGGCCGCTTTTTGAGAGCATAGACATTTGCAACGGCTTCAGCATCCAGAGCTCTGGCAAAAAGACCGTAGACTGTTTCTGTCGGCAGAATAACAGCCTGTCCATCCAGAAGCGCCTTCTCAATCTTATCCATCATCAATCACAACCATTCTATCCTTGCCAAACATATCTTGCAGCAAACGGACACGCTTATCAGGGAAATGCTGCTGAAAGAGCTGGGAGACTGGATATCCCTGTTTATAGCCGATTTCCAAGTAAATCTTACCGCCTGCTGTCAAATGTTTTCCGGCACCTTCAGCGATTCTTTGATAAACAGCCAAGCCATCATCATCAGCAAACAGTGCTAAATGCGGCTCGTGCAGCAGCACATTTCGACCGACCTCGTCCTTATCCTTAAACGCTATATAAGGCGGATTGGAGACAATGATATCGTATTTGTCTGAAATCTGGCTGAAAACATCTGAATGCGGGAAATTTACTGTCACCTGATTGGCCTTGGCATTATCCTGAGCCAACAGTAATGCTTCCCTAGAAACATCGCTGGCGCTCACCTGCCAGCCTGCTCTCGCCTTAGCCAAGGCAAGAGCAATAGCGCCGCTGCCGGTTCCGATATCCAAAACTGTCAATGATTCATCTGAATTTTCCTCCAAAATCAGATTCACCAGCTCCTCAGTTTCAGGACGCGGAATGAGGACGCGTTCATCAACAGTTAATGTCAAATCCGCAAAATAGGCCTTTTTAGCAATGTACTGAGCAGGTAGGTGCTGCTTTAAGAGCTTGGTAATCCTGTCTAACTGTCTGAGATCAGCTTCCGGTATTTCCCGAGGCTGATGTAAGATAAAGTCAAGCCTACTCCAATTCTTCCACTCGTTAAAGACGTAAGCTAGGCCTTCTTTTTCCTCACCGATAGCTATTAAGTCCGCTTCATACTGAGCAAAAGCCTGAGCGTAGTTCATTAGTTGCCCAGCTCTTCCAGTTTTTGTGTTTGGTCATAAAGGACCAAGGCATCAATCACTTCATCTAATTTCCCAGCTAAAATGGTATCTAACTTTTGCAGGGTTAGACCGATTCGATGGTCGGTTACACGATTTTGCGGGAAATTATAGGTCCTGATGCGCTCAGAGCGGTCGCCTGTACCGACTGTAGATTTACGTTCGGCATCTTGCTCATCCTGAGCAATCTGAGCGAAATGGTCTGCCACACGGGCACGGATAATTTTCATAGCCTTATCACGGTTTTTCTGCTGCGTCCGCTCTTCCTGCATTTCAACCTTAATATTGGTTGGCAGGTGGATAATCCGAACAGCCGTCGCTACCTTATTGACATTTTGACCGCCGGCACCGGAAGCATGGTAAATATCCACACGCAAGTCTTTAGGATCAATTTCATATTCCACTTCTTCAACTTCAGGCATCACCAGAACAGTCGCTGTTGAAGTATGCACACGTCCCTGACTTTCTGTGACGGGAACCCGTTGAACCCGGTGAGCACCGGATTCGTATTTTAATTTAGAATAGACAGACTGTCCGGACACCATGGCAACGACTTCTTTGATACCGCCGACACCGTTAGTTGAAGCCTCCATTACCTCAAACTTCCAGCCCTGACTTTCTGCATATTTTTGATACATATTCAAAAGATCTCCGGCAAAAAGCGCCGCTTCATCACCGCCGGCAGCCCCGCGGATCTCTAGGATAATATTCTTATCATCATTGGGGTCCTTAGGCAAAAGGAGAATCTTAAGTTTTTCTTCATAGTCTTCTTTAGCTGCCTTGGACTCTTTCAGCTCGTCCTTAGCCATTTCTTCAAGTTCAGAATCGCCGCCGGCGTCCTTAATCATTTCTTCTGCATCAGCAATGTTTTGGATAATCTGTTTGTATTCGCGATAGGTCGCTACCGTTTCTCGGGTAGAGGCTTCTTCGCGCGAGAGTTCCATAAAGCGCTTGGTATCGCTGACCACATCCGGGTCACTGAGCAATTCACCCAGCTCTTCGTAACGATCTTCAACAGCCTGCAATTGGTCGTAAATATTCATATTCTTAAACGATTCTCCTTTTTCATAACATAAATAACTAAATCAGTATCCTACTAAAAATGGCGTCAGGTGCTGAGCTGCTTTAGCAGCCATCACCTGTAACCGGGTGGACGGCTGAAGAAAGCAAACGATAATTTTGCCTTTCCATCAGCCAAATGCACGGTTTAGACATTGTCCCATAGGAAATGGCATCAGGTGCTGAGCTGCTTTAGCAGCCATCACCTGTAACCGGGTGAAAATAATGTTTCCTGCAAACAGGGATATAGGTTTCATTGCCGCCGATTTGGATCTGCTCCCCCTCATAAACAGGCTTGCCGTCCTGAGTTCTCAGCACCATGGTCGCCTTTTTAGAGCAAAATTGGCAGATTGTCTTAATTTCTTCGATCTTATCGGCCATCAGCAGCAATTCGCGCGAGCCTTCAAACAAATGATTCTGGAAATCATTTTTCAGACCGAAAGCCATTACCGGAACACCTAGCTCATCAACAATCCTAGCTAAATCATAAACATTTTTTTTGCTCAGAAACTGGCACTCGTCAATCAAGACACAATAAGGCTTGTCTTTCAGGCTGTCAATATAGGCAAAAATGTCCATATCATCTGTTATAGGAGTTGCTTTGCGCCGCATACCGATTCTGCTTGAGACAACACCAAATTCATCGCGCGTATCAAGGCTGCTGGTCATTATAACAACGGGTTTGCCCTGCTCTTCATAATTATGAGCAACCTTTAAAATTTCAATCGTCTTCCCTGAATTCATAGTCCCGTATTTATAATACAACTGCGCCAAGACTGTTAACCTCATCTCATACTAGTATCTCATCTATTTTACCATAAAAGCAAAAAAGGCGCACTGAGTTTTCATAAATTAAAAAGGAATTTGGGGCGCCATCTCTTTGAAAATATGCTAAAATAAAGGTATCAACTATTAATTGAACACGGGCTAAAATCCTAGTAAAAAAGATAAACGTCCTTGTGTCTTAGCGACACAGCGTCCGTTTCCTATTTTTATACGGATTTGACACGCCCTTAGTATCTTAAATAAAGGAGAAAACTTATGCCATTTGTTAAAATTGATTTATTTGAAGGTCGCACAGAAGAACAAAAAATCGAACTTGCCCGTGAGGTCACTGAGGTTGTTTCCCGTGTTGCCAAAGCGCCTAAGGAGGCGATTCATGTCTTTATAAACGATATGCCGGAGGGAACCTATTACCCGCACGGAGAAATGAAGAAAAAAAGTTAAGCCGGTGCTTAACTCTTTGATTTTAGCTTGATTTTACTTTCAGAAAACGCTATCATATTAATAAGAAACATTTTAAGGGAGGTGAAATAATTGCAGGCACAGCAAACTTTGCACCTGATGGGAACAACGATTGATATCGTGGCTGAAGCCGGCAATGCCAAAGAACTTGTCGAGAGTGCCTGCCAACTTTTAAAAATGTATGAGCATCGCTTCAGCGCCAACAGCGATGATTCAGAATTAATGGCTGTCAATCATCAGGCCGGACTGAACGCTGTTGCTGTTCATCCGGATTTATTTGAATTGATTCAAATCGGAAAAGAGCACAGTTTAGAGAAGCCCGGCAACCTTAATATCGCTATCGGACCTTTGGTACAGACTTGGCGCATCGGCTTTGATGATGCCCATCTTCCGGATCCGTCTCAGATCGATGAACAGTTAAAGCTCATCGACCCGCATAATATTATTTTGGATGCTCAAAAAAAGACAGTCTTCCTAGCCCAAAAAGGAATGAAGATAGATCTCGGCGCTCTGGCAAAGGGCTATATTGCCGATAAGATTATTGCCTATTTAAAAAATCAAGGCGCTGCTTCTGCTATGATTAATTTGGGCGGCAATCTTTTAGTCTACGGGCCTAACTCAAAGCGACCCGGAGGGTTTTGGCACATTGGTATCCAAGATCCCCGCAAACCGCGAAATCAAAATGTCGGAATCGTTAAAATCTACAATCAATCTGTTGTCACTTCCGGCATTTACGAGCGCCACCTGCAAGTCGGCGGGAAAGACTATCACCATATTTTTGATAAAAATACAGGCTATCCGATCGAAACACAGATGGCTAGTCTCAGTATTATTTCAGATCTCTCGCTTGACGGTGAGATTTGGACAACGCGTTTGTTTGGCCTGCCGATTCCGCTGGCTATGGAGACGATTAATCAAACCAAGCATATCGAAGGCATTATCATTACCAGAGATAACCGCTTGGCCATCTCAAATGGCTTAAAAAATACTTTTATCCCCCTTTACTAAACCCAAAAGAAAAGAGGTATGACATGATGAAACTTATTGGATTAGTTGGTACAAATTCAAAAAAATCCACCAACCGCCAATTGCTGCAATACATGCAAAAACATTTTGCTGACAAGGCTGATATTGAACTGGTCGAAATCAAGGATCTCCCCATGTTCAATAAACCGGCCGATAAAAAACTTCCTGAACAAGTAACTGAAATCGCTGCTAAAATTGAAGCTGCCGATGGCGTTATTATTGGAACACCTGAATATGACCATTCGGTTCCTGCTGCTTTGATGAGTGCTCTGGCTTGGCTGTCTTACGGCATTTACCCGCTTTTGAATAAACCGGTTATGATTACAGGAGCTTCTTATGGAACACTGGGCTCATCACGTGCCCAGCTGCAGCTGCGGCAAATGCTTAATGCTCCGGAAATCAAGGCCAGTGTCCTTCCGGATGAATTTCTGCTTTCCCATTCCTTAGAAGCTTTTGATAAAGACGGCAACCTTACTGATTTAGATACCTTCCAAAAACTTGATGCCATTTTTGACGACTTTCGTATTTTTGTGAAAATCACCGAAAAACTATCAAGTGCTCAGGAACTTCTGCATAAAGAGGCAGAAAATTTTGATTGGGAAAGCTTATAAGGTGAATTGAACATGGGCTAAAAGCGTCGAGAAAAAGATAGTCTGCCTTATGCGCAAAGCGCATGGCGCGAGGCTCCTATTTCTTCTCGCTTTCTTAATGCCCTTTGTATCTTATTAAAGGAGAAAATAACATGAAATTTGTAGGACTTGTAGGTTCCAATGCAGAGCAATCGTACAATCGCAAATTATTGGAATTCATCAGAAAGCAATTTAAACTGAAATTTGAATTGGAAGTATTAGAAATTGATGAAGTACCGATGTTCAATCAGGATCAAGACTGGAAGGAAAGCTTTCAGCTGAGGCTTTTGTACAATAAAATCACACGCGCAGACGGTGTTATCATTGCAACCCCTGAACACAATCATACCATTACCGCTGCCTTAAAAAGCGTTTTGGAATGGCTGTCCTGTGAGGTACATCCCTTCGAAAACAAGCCGGTTATGATTGTCGGTGCTTCCTATTACGATCAAGGAACATCACGCGCACAGGTTCATCTGAGAAAAATTCTAGATGCGCCGGGAGTTAATGCCTACACCCTTCCGGGAAATGAATTCCTGCTCGGCAAAGCTAAAGAAGCTTTTGATGATAAGGGCAATATTATTAACAAAGGTACTGTCGAATTTTTGGAAACCTGCTTAGATAATTTTGTTAGTTACGTAGGAGTGGTATCAAAATTGCAAAAACCAAAACCAATTGAACCAGAAGATTTAGACTGCAATCATCCTATTGCAACATCCGTTACAGAGGTTGATCCGGACGATCCCGAATGGGTTGAAAAAGTTGCCGAGGTTACAGGTGCTGTTTCAGGCGACACCTATGTCAAACTGGATCATGGTATTTTGACAGTTGACCAAATCAATATGTTCTTAAAAGCCATGCCGTTTGAGCTGACCTATTCTGATGACAACAACCAATTCCTGTATTACAATAATGCTCATCAAGATCCCGACACCATGTTTGCTAAGCGTGTGCCATCGCAGTCAGGCAGCCGTTTGTCAACGGTTCACAACAGCCTTCCGCCTGAACGGATGAAAAATGTCGAGTGGGTTATCGGCAGCCTGCGCAACGGCAATCAAGAATACGTCCGCACACTGGTGCCAAATCCTAATCCAAGCGTAATCAACACGCATAACTATCAGGCAATGTACTATCCGGATGGTTCTTTTGCAGGTATCAACGAAATTGTCTTTAATTTCAGACCTTGGCTGGACTGGTATCTGCAGACAACAGGTCAAAGATTAGTCGGCGGTGCTGCAGGGGCTGACGCGACTTCCGGCGCTTCTGACAGCGGCAGTGACACAACCTCCGGTGCTTCCAGCAGCAATGATACAGGAGCTGCTGATGCAACGTCTGGTGCTTCTGCCCATTGATTTTCAGACAAAATAAAAAAGACGGAGATAAACGGTTTAAGTACTGCTTATCTTCGTCTTTTTAGTTAGCTTTAAAAATATAAAATATTTCTATCCACTCTTTTTTAAAATCAATGCAGATCAGGCAAGAATCCTTTAATCCAGCAGCCCTGCTTCTTTCAGATAGTTGTGGGCTACTGTCTTTGCAGATTTGCCTTTTTCCTTGACTTGATAATTCATCTCACTCATCTGGGCTTCGGTGATTTTACCAGCCAGACGATTTAAAATCTTTTTGAGTTCCGGATGCTTTTTCAGCAATTCTTCCTTGAGCAAAGGTGCTCCCTGATAAGGCGGGAAGAGCTGTTTATCATCTTTTAGAACCAGCAGATTATAGGCTTTAATTTCTGAATCTGTTGAGTAGGCATCTGTTATGGCAACATCACCATTTTGAATGGCTTGATAGCGCAGAGCCGGCTCCATGGTAGAGACCTGCAAATTAAGACCGTAAACAGTTTTCAGACCTTTATTGCCGTCTTCTCTGTCATTAAATTCCAGAGTAAAGCCGGCCTTAGCAGAATTTTCGACTTTCTTTAAGTCAGAAATTGTTTGAAGGCCGTTTTCCTTGGCAAAGGCTTTTTTAACTGCTACAGCATAGGTATTCTGGTATTTCATCGGTTTTAAATAAACAAGATTATCTTGTTTTAAAATCCCGTCGCGTGCTTCCTGATAAACCTTTTGTGGATCGGTAGATGTCTGAGGAGGATTCTTTAACAGACTGGCAGTAACAGTTCCTGTAAATTCCGGGTAGATATCAATATCCCCTTTTTTCAAAGCTTCATACAGGAAACTTGTCTTACCAAAATTAGGCTTGACCGTCACCGACAGATTGCTGTCCTGTTCGATTAATTCCTTGTACATATTAATCAGAATTTCAGGTTCAGGTCCCATCTTGCCGGCGATAACAATCTCTTCTTTATTCTGGCTGGCCTTTATCATGTTGGGCAGATAAGAGGCACCCAAGCCGATTATCATAATCAAAAAGGCCAAGACTATCTTTTTCAAAGATGCTTTTTCCAAAATCTTGATAGCCAGATTGAACAAAATCGCTAAAAGCGCTGAAGAAATGGCACCTATCAAAATCAAAGAACTGTTATTACGGTCAATACCCAGCAAAATGAATGAACCAAGGCCGCCGGCACCAATCAGCGCCGCCAAGGTCGCTGTTCCAATAATCATGACGGCTGCTGTTCTGACACCGGAAATCATAACCGGCATAGCCAGAGCAAGTTCGAATTTTTTAAGCCGCTCCCACTTAGTCATCCCAAAAGCCTGACCGGCTTCAACTAGACTGGGGTCAATAGTTGTTAGACCTGTGATGGTATTTTGCAAAATGGGAAAAAGCGCGTAAATAACCAAGGCAGCAACAGCAGGCACTGTTCCAATCCCTACAAAGGGAATAAAAAGTCCCAATAATGCCAGAGAAGGAATGGTCTGAAAGATCCCTGAAATCTGCAAAATAATCTCTGTCAGACGCTTGCGGTGGCTGATGACGATGGCCAAAGGAATCGCAATGATAATAGCGAGTAAGAGCGACAGCAGAGAAATTTGCAAGTGCTCCAATAAAGACTGCAGCCAATCAGCAAAACGGTCTTGGAAGGTAGTGATTAAATCCGTCATTGTCTGTCACCCCCAAATAAGTCTGCCACAAATGCATTAGCAGGAGACTTCTCAACTTCCCTAGGACTGGCCAGCTGCACAATTTTTCCTTCTTGAAAAACAGCTACCCGATCCGCTAACTTCTTCGCTTCATCGATATCGTGAGTCACAAAAACGATTGTTATCCCCAGCTCTTTTTGAAGAGAAAGCGTCAGATCCTGCAGCTGTTTTCGAGAAATCGGATCCAAAGCTGAAAACGGTTCATCCATCAAAAGGATAGAAGGGTTAGCGATGATAGCTCGTAAAATTCCGACCCGCTGCTGCTCGCCGCCTGATAAATCTCTAGGATAGCGCTCCAAATACTTATCCGCACCCAGACCGACCTTATTGAGTAAATCCTTGGTTTTTTCCAAGCGCTCTTCTTTTGGCCAGCCCTTCATCTCAGGAATCAGTTCAATGTTTTCCCTGACTGTCAGATTCGGGAAAAGGGCAATCTGCTGTAAAACATAACCTGTTGACAGGCGCAAATCACGCAAAGAAAGAGCAGTAATAGCCTGCTGATTCAAGAAGATTTTTCCCTGACTGGGCTCAATTAAACGATTGATCATCTTAAGTGTCGTTGTTTTACCGCTGCCGCTGGGGCCGATCAGGACAAAGAATTCCCCTTCTTCAACTTCAAAATTGAGGTCATCCAGTACCTTTTCCTGTCCGTAAGACTTGCTGACATTTTCAAAACGAATCATAGCTTCTCCTTCCACCTGGGACTGGCGGCTTCTAAATTTTGCATCACCTTAGTCAGATCTTTTTCAAACTGCTGAATTTCTTCTTGCGAGAAACCCTTGTAAAAAATTTGGCCTAAGGCTTGACTGACTTTCTCGCCGACAGTTTGCTGCGATTTTCCCAGATCTGTTAAATAATAGCAGCGCTTGCGTTTGTCTTTAGGATGCGGCCGCGAAACAATTAAGCCTTGTGTTTCTAAACGCTTTAACATCTTAGTCAGCGTATTATTAGCCAGTCCGGTCTTTATGGCTATATCCGTTGCTGTCAAGGGCTCTGTGACCCAAAGGCAGCTCAGAATTTTGCCCTGCTCTCCTGAATAGGCGGCTTCTTCTTCGTCAGCCAGCAGCTTGTTGAACAGGCGCCCGTTCAAAAGATTGATGTGACTGATTAGATAACCACCCCGTGCTAGTTCGGTCATGCGATCTCCTTTTGTAATTATTTCTAAATAGAACTATTTTAATTATACAATTTTAAGGTCAAAAAATCAATTATTTCTATATAGAAAAAAGCAAGACAGAATTTAAAAAGGCTTTCTTATTAAATTCCTTATCCCGCTTTCAGTATATGTCTATATAAACCATTTCAAATAGTTTAAACGACTGCCTTTACTCTTTGATTACTGTTTTCTTTCAATTTTCTTAAGAAACTCTGCATATTTTCAATCAGCAAGCAGCCCTAATCTTTCAAAAGCTTTGTAAAGTCCGTCTTCTTCAACATCAGCTGTCACCATATCTGCCATGGCTAAAATTTCCGCTCCGCCATTGCCCATAGAAACCCCTATCTCACAATATTGCAGCATGGGGATGTCAACTTTGGCATCACCAAAGGCAATCGTTTCTTTTTTATCGGCATTTAAATGCTGTAAAAGGACGTCAATAGCGTGCGCTTTAGTAATGTCTTTGACACCCAGATCGCCAAAAAGCGCTGTCTCCCCACGGCCGCCCCAGGTGCCGACCTTTAGATCCGGGAAAGCCTTTTGGGCATCCAAGTAATCTTGATAGGAATCAAGAACAAAACTGATTTTATTGAGATCATCACGGTAAAGACTGCCTCCGAAAATAAGACCGTGTATGACATCTTCGACTTCTTGATGTTCAACTTCTGCTGATGTCTTTCCTTTACGCATGGCATAAATTTTTAGGGTTTCGCGTGCACGCTCCTTGAAATTCCTGCTGGCAAAAAGGCCATTATTGCTTTCCAAATAAAATTCCAAACCGCGTTCGTGCAGCCAATCAACAGCGGCTTTAGACTCCGCTGGAGAAAGCAGCTGGTGCATAATGACCTGCCCGTTATATTCTACATAAGAGCCGTTGCCGCCGATCATGCCATCTAGACCAATGTCCCAAAGTTCCGGCTGCATCTCTGCTCGGCTGCGTCCTGTTGAGACAAACACCAGATGACCATTTTGCCGCGCCTTGAGAACAGCTGTTACTGCCGACTGCGGAATGCGATTATTATAATCCACCAGAGTTCCGTCTACATCCAAAAAAATAATTTTTCTGCTCATCACATACTCCTAATGATTTTCTAGTCTTATTATAAATCATACTGTTTGCTAAAAGATAGTGGCATTCTCTTAATATCTGATACTATCCTACTGTCTTAAAAATAGCAAAACGCCAAGGCCTTAACCGCCTTGACGTTGATTATGAGCTTGTTTTTGATAAACATGATCTTTGATGATTTGATAGAGACTGGCTAAAATAGGGACGGCTACCAGCATACCAACAATCCCTGCCAGTGCTCCGCCAAGCGTAATGGCTAAGAGCACCCACATTGACGGCAGACCGATTGATCCGCCGACCACTCTCGGATAGATAACGTTGCCTTCAAACTGCTGCAAAAGAACGATAAAAATCAGGAAAATGATGGCCTGTGAAAATGACTGGGTCATGATTAAAATAAGACCGATGGTCACTCCGATATAGGCACCTACAACCGGTATTAGGGCTGTAAAAGCAATCAAGATACCGATAGTCGCGGCATAAGGCAAACCAAGCAGCATCATCCCTACTGCAGTCAGACTGCCCAAAATCATAGCCTCTAAGGTTTGACCGACAAAAAAGCCGTGAAAACGCTGATGTAAGATATCACGAAGATAGTGGACTTTCTTAGCATGACGCCCAAGATAAGTATCTACCAGAAGATTAAACTGATAACCCAATTTTTCCTTATTAGCCAAAACATACATGGAAAAAATGATACTGACAAAGATGGAAATTAAGGCTGAGGCAATAGATGTTACAGAAGCTAAGACATTGGTTAAAACAGATAGAAATTGGCTTAGAATCTGCCGGCTGTAGTCCGAGATTAAACTGCTGAGCTGTTTATCTGTCCCAAAAGCGGCTAAAATCCTTGAAACCCATTTGTTGTGCTGAACGTCATTAATAAGCGCCTGAATATCTTTTGGATCAATGGCTAAGAGTGACTGAAGACTGGCAATCAAATCCGGCAGCACAATGGTGAAAATCAGAGTTACTACAAGAACGAAGGTCGCATAAGCCAAAATCATAGTTACAGGACGCTTGGCCTTTTGCAGGCGAGGCGATTTTATTAACTTGTCATATAATTTTTCATAAGCACTCATGACAATGTTGACAATATAACCAATAGCAGCGCCTGCTAAAAAAGGAGACAGGGCAGCAAAGAAAGTATTGAGTAATTCTGCTCCCTTAGACCAATTTGCCACGGCTGCATAACAAATGACAAACACTAAAACAGGATACAGAATGTAATTTTTATTAAGTTTCATAAGCTCTATTATACACTAAAATCTCTTGAAGGGAATTCTTATTGCCCCAAAAGATAGATAAGCTGCGGTCAATTATCTTTTGCAGTGCGATTAGGCAACTTTTCAAACAGTTTTTCCGAGTAGGGATGGCAAAAGGCAATGACCCGACCCGTCAGCAGCATGGCGGCTACTGTTCCAAGCCCAATCCCCAAAAAGCTTCGCTTAAAAAACCAGCCTAACCATAAGGCGATAAGAATACAGAGGGCATCCAAAAAATTTTTACCAAATCCAAAATTTCTGCGGCAAACAAAACCCAGCGTATTTGCCAAACCATCCGCAGGATTGGGAATGACCTGCATGGCAATCGTTAAAGAAGCGCCGACCCCAGTTAATATAATAGCTATAAAAAGCAGCAGCCACTTAGCCAAGAGGCTTTCCGGAACAGGCAGTATATTATCATAGAGCTGAATAAAAAAACTGGTCAAAAAACCGGCGATGACCTGCAGCAGCTGCACAGCCTCAAAATTCTTTCGCAAAAGACAATACTGCAGGAAAATCAAAAAGCAGTAATAAGCAAAGGTTGTTGCCCCAATCGGAAGTTTCAAAATCTGTCCGGCATTATATGCTACCGAAATAACGGGAGATACGCCTAACTGCGTTTTCGTATTAAGGCAGATCCCCGCTGCCAAAATCACAATTCCCAGCAAATAAAGCAACAGCTGCTTCATCCCTATTTTCTTTGTGCCCAACTTATCACCAAACTTTCTAAACTTCAAGTTTTATAACACCAAAACAATCACCCGATGTTTTCTCGTGAAAATGCCAAACCTTAAAAAACGGCTTGCGCCGCTTCAGTTTGAAGAAAAAGTCTCTTTTCTTTGATACTTCCTTAGGTGATGTCGGACGGCAGCGACTTCCTAAGGAATTCCATGCCTAAACTTTGAGCCTAATGTAAGATACAAAGGGCGTTTTAGTGGACACAGCAAAATTAGGGAGTTCGACGACGAGTCTCAGAAGGCTTTAGGAGATACTCATCTATTTTGCACAGTCCACAGCCCGTGTTCGATTAGTCTCAAAGTTTCCGCGTGTCAGAATCGGCTTACATGTCCCAATTCTGACACTTTCATCACGGCGGAAGTATCCTTTAGTTAGCTCGCTTGCGCTCGTGAACATTTAAATTTATAGGCTAGTCTGCAGATTCTTTTTGTTTATCAAGATAAGCAAATGAAGGTTTGTCTACAGTCTGAAGCGGCTTGCGCCGCTTCTGTCCTTAATCAATATCCGTGCCATTTGAAGCTATGACTTGCTTATACCAGTCAAACGATTTCTTCTTGGAACGCTTCAAGCTTCCCTTACCTTCATTGTCACGATCGACATAGATAAAGCCGTACCGCTTCTTCATTTCACCTGTTCCTGCTGATACCAGATCAATACAGCCCCAAGTGGTATAGCCCAAAAGCTCAACGCCGTCTTCATTGATCGCGGCATTCATGGCTTTTATGTGTTCACGCAGATAATCAATCCGGTAATCATCTTCAACATAGCCGTTTTCATCCGGCACATCAACTGCACCAAGGCCGTTTTCAACAATAAACATAGGTTTTTGGTAACGATCCCATATCGTATTTAAGGTGATCCGAAGTCCCAGCGGGTCAATCTGCCAGCCCCATTCAGATGATGCCAAATAAGGATTTTTAATAGAGGCAAAGATATTTCCCTGTGTTTCTTCATTAGCTTTTGGATCAGCTGAAGCTACACGGCTGGAATAGTAAGAAAAGGAAACAAAATCAACTGTATTTTCTTTCAAAAGCTGCAGATCTTCCTCAGTCATGACAATGTTAAGTCCATCTCTTTCAAATTGCTTTTTAGCATAGTTCGGGTATTCCCCGCGTGCCTGCACATCAATAAAGAAATAGTTAGACCGGTCTTCCTGCATGGCTTGCCAATAATCTTTAGGATTGCAGGTGTTTGGATAATACTGACCGGCAGCCAGCATACAGCCGACCTTGTTATCAGGGTCGATTTCATGAGCCAATTTAGTAGCAATAGCTGATGCGACCAATTCATGGTGAGCGGATTGGTACTTCACTTCTTCTTCATTTTCGTCCTCTTCAAAATAGAGACCTGCACCCATAAACGGCGCGTGAAGAATCATATTGATTTCATTAAAGGTCAGCCAATATTTGACCAGTCCTTTATAACGCGTAAAAAGTGTCCGGCAGAGACGTTCGTAAAATTCCAGCATCTTGCGGTTGCGCCAGCCGCCGTATTCTTTGATTAGATGCATCGGACAGTCAAAGTGCGTAATGGTCACCAGCGGCTCGATACCGTATTTATGGCATTCCTTGAACAAGTCTTCATAGAATTGAAGCCCTTTTTCATTTGGTTCCAATTCATCTCCTTTAGGAAAAATACGTGTCCAGGCAATAGACAGACGGTAGGTTTTAAAACCCATTTCGCCAAAAAGTGCAATATCCTCCTTGAAGTGATGATACATGTCAATGGATTCTTTGGCTGGATAGAAATAGCCGTCCTCAAAATCGAACATTTTCTTTTTTCCGGCAATAATAGGAAAACGATCATCGCCAATCGGCACCACGTCAACATTGGCCAGGCCGCGGCCATCGACATCATATGCTCCTTCGCATTGGTTAGCAGCTGTCGCTCCTCCCCATAAAAACCCGTCCGGGAATGGTTTAAAAGTTGTCATTTGCATCTCCTTTTATCATTATTTAATTCAAGTTCCTAATGTATCAATCAGCGCTCTTCGTCCTTGATATATAACCTTTTACCCGCAACCGGATCCGCAGCCGACAGAAGGTCAAAGCGGCCCTTTTCATAGGTAAATTTCAAAATAGCACAGTTTGTCATGCGAATACGCGGATAATTGGCAATGACCTGACGGTAAAACTGAGCAATAGCAGCTCCATGACTGACCATCAGAATCGTCGAGGGATCTTTTTCAGTCTCCAGTATCTGCCGGATCGTTTCTTCCATTCGCTGCCGAACATCTAAATACGATTCACCGCCGTAAGTCACAAAATAATCCCCATAACCGATATCTCCCTGCAAGGGAGGGTTGAGGTACTCCTGCTGACCCTCAAAGGCACCAAAATCCTGTTCTTTCAGCCCCTTCAGCCGCACATAATCCGGTCGTCCGCTGGCTAATTCAGCCGTGTCACAAGCACGTTCTTGTGTCGAAGCATAAATGCTATCAAAGCTAATCCCTTTTTGTTCAAAATAATGCTTTGCAGCTTTAGCCTGCTCAATACCCAGCTCAGTCAGCGGCGAATCGCTGGCGCCCTGAATACGCTGCTGCACATTAAACCGTGTTTGCCCGTGCCGCATTAAATAAAGTGTTCGCACTAAAAATCTCCTTTATAAGTCAATTTTCTGATCGGTCAGCGGATCAATGACACTGATTAAATGCAGCCTGCTGCCGGACCAATCAAATTGGCAGATCGCACAGTTGCCAAAGCGAAAATTCCGCGGGAGTTCCAGCTTAAGCTTTAATACAAGACCGTAAAGAGCTGCTCCGTGGCTGACCATCAGATTTGTCTGTGCCTGTTCCTTGGCAAGTGTTTCAGTAATGGTGTCATAAACACGCTGGCCAACCTGATCAATGTCCTCACCGCCATAAGGTACCAGCAAATCCTCAAAAGAGCTGCTGCCCGGTCTGAATTTGGGCAGCAAAAGCTCAGGCTGAGCTTCAAAGATACCGAAATTCATTTCTTTCAGCCCTTTCAACTGCTGATAGGGAAGGTCGGTAATCAGCCTCAAAGTATCTGTCGCTCGTTCCTGTGTCGAAGAATAGGCTCTGTCAAAGAGAATTCCCTGCCGTAGAAAATAATCTCTTGCTTGTTTTGCCTGAGCAATCCCTGTTTCAGTCAGGGGAGAATCGCACCAGCCCTGAACGCGTTTTTGCTTGTTAAATAACGTTTCGCCGTGGCGCATGAGATAAAGCGTTTGAGCCATCCTTACACTCCTTTTCAATCTTATTTGTTCAGTACATTAGCCCCGTTGCTTGCGATTAATTCCTTATAGTAATAGAAAGAATCCTTGCGGGAGCGGTTAAAGGTTCCCTGCCCTTTATCATCAGCATCCACATAGACAAAGCCATAGCGTTTGGACATTTCTGATGTCGATGCTGAAACAAGATCGGTACAGCCCCACCAGGTATAACCCATCAGGTCAACACCGTCTTCAATCGCTTCGTACATCTGTTCAACATGGGATTTGAGGTAGTCAATGCGATACTGGTCATGAATAGAGCCATCCTCTTCAACCTTATCCAAAGCACCCAGACCATTTTCAACGACCATCAACGGAATTTGATAGCGATCATAAAGATTGTTTAAGGTGATACGCAGTCCGACAGGATCAATCTGCCAGCCCCAATCAGAAGCTTTTAGATAAGGATTGGGCTCACTTAACATGAGATTGCCGGCTGTCGCTGCCTTGCCAACTTCCTTACGGGCAAGAGAACTCATGTAATAAGAGAAAGACATGAAATCAACAGGAAATTTTTCAAGAATTTCCAAATCCCCTTCAGCTATGTCAAGCTGAATATGGTTTTCCTTAAAGAATCGTTTGGCGTAAGATGGGTATTTGCCGCGCACTTGAACATCCGAAAAGAAAAGATTTTCATGATCCTTTCGGACTTCTTCCATGACATCATCTGGATTGCAGGTTGCCGGATAGGCCTGCATGCGCGCTAACATACAGCCAACTTTGACATCAGGATTGATTTCATGAGCCGCCTTGGTAGCCAATGCCGATGCTATAAATTGATGATGGGCAGCCTGATACATATCCTGCAGATGCAATTTACCATCTTCAAAAAGCAGGCCTCCGGAAAGATATCCGGTCATACCAATGATATTAATTTCATTAAAAGTCAGCCAGTACTTGACCTTGTCTTTGTAGCGTTTAAAGACCGTCTCTGCATAATGAACGAAGAAATCAATAACTTTGCGGTTCTTCCAGCCGCCGTACTCTTTGACCAGATGAATAGGAAACTCATAATGCGACAGTGTCACCAAGGGTTCAATGCCGTATTTATTGAGCTCGTCAAAAACCTTGTCATAAAATGCAAGCCCTGCTTCGTTGGGTTCTTTTTCATCACCCTTAGGAAAAATCCGCGACCAGGCAATGGATAGGCGGAAAGTCTTAAAGCCCATTTCAGCATAAAGCGCGATATCTTCTTTATAGCGGTGATAAAAGTCAGATCCCCAGCGCTTAGGATAAAGACCTTCCTTATCATTAAGAGCAAAGTCTAACCGTTTTTGATTCATAGGTGTGGTAAACTCGCTCCCCATTGTCTTACGTTCCTCAGGGGCTACAGCGCGAGAGGTATCAGACGTAGCAGGCCCGCGGCCGTCAGCATCCCAGGCACCTTCAAACTGATTGGCAGCTGTCGCACCGCCCCACAGAAAGCCTTCCGGAAATTGTTTAGTCATAGTAACTGCCTCCTGTTATCATAATAATTGTTATTATAACAGTTAGAAAGCGCTTTTTCCTCTAAAATCCTCAGATATACTGATACTATCCTACGATTTGAACCTTAAACGGTGATTTCTATCTGACAATCTTCAATTCCCAAAACACAGGATTCGTAGTAACCGTCACCTGTTATCCGCGGACCGCTCAAAACAGGATAGCCATCGGCTTGAAGGCGGCTCGTCAGCTCATCTACTTTTTCTTTGCTGCCCACGCTGATGGCAAAATGAATCAGTCCCAGATGTTCCTTAGGCAGTTCCTGCTCAGCAATACCTTCCTTGCTCATAATTTCTAAACGTGCACCATCATCAAAAGACAAAAAGTAAGATTTAAAAGCTTTCTTTTGATTGTGGTAAAGCGTATTTGAACGCGCCTGAAAATAGGTCTCAAAAAAATGACAGGCGCCTTCTAAATCCTTGACATAGATGGCTACATGCTCTATCTTCATACTAACTCTCCTGAATATTTACCTAACGGCGGCTTTTAACCATCAAAACAATGTCCCAGATTAAAACAAGCAGTGCCAAAACCAGCAAGAACTCAGACAAGGTCTGCATTGCTGCATTGAGGCTAAACAAGCCGGCAGAGAGCATCAAAGCCAGAAAAATCAGGCTGAGTACCAGCCGATTGGCAATACTGTTGATTGTTTTAATGCGATTCGCATAGTCATAGAGGTCATGATTGATGAGAATACGCCCGTTTAGGACCTGTTCCAGCAGCTGATTCATCCGCCTGGGAATATTTTTGCCGTTTTTCAGCAGGTAAAATAATTCTATCAGCAGAGCTTCCTTATTAAGCGCCTGCTTCAGCAGATCAGGCCCCATATTTTCAAGGAAATAATTCTTGGCCAGGGTCATCAGATCAATATCGGGCGCCAAATCTCGGAAAATTCCTTCAATCTGCAGCGAAGCCTTTTCCAAAATAACGATTTGCGACGGTGCTTTCAAGTGATTTTTCAGGAAAATATCAACCAAATCTTGCAGAAGATCCGTGATGGATAAATCGCCCAAATCAAGGCTTGAATATTTAGCCAGCATACGCTCAACATCCTGACTCAGCTCCATCTTATTGACAGAGGTCTCAAAGTTGGTAATATCAAGGACGGCCTTGGTCATTCCATCTACATCCTGAGCCGTGAAACTGTAGAGAATATCATTCAGAGAAGCCCGCATAGCATCTTCTAGTCTTCCGGTAATCCCAAAATCAATGAAATAAATCTGCCCTTCATGAATCAGGAGATTTCCCGGATGGGGATCACCATGAAAACAGCCGTCTTTGAAGACCTGTTTGATAAAAGAGAGCATCAGCTTTCGGCCGATGTCCTCCAAATCATAGCCGGCCTTAAGTAAGTCTTCATAATGATTGATGGGAATGCCGGAGATATACTCTTCCACGATCATATGCCGGGTTGTATAATCCGTAAAGACGGCAGGAACAGCAACACATTTAACTTCTTGGTTGAGTTCGGCAAAATCCAGCATGGCCTGTGCCTCATTGCGAAAATCAATTTCAAGAATCAGACTGCCCTTTAGCTGATATAAGACATCAGTCACATTAACCATGGGAATAAAAGCAGACGGAATTCTGCGAGACAGGCGAATCAAAAGACTGATATCTTCTTCAATAACGTCCGCTAAATGAGGCCTTTGGATCTTAATCACAACTTCCTGACCGGAATAAAGCTTGGCTAGATGCGTTTGAGCAACGGAACCGCTGGCTAACGGCTCATCAGAAACCCACTGAAACACTTTATTGATTGGTTCCTTAAGCTCTGCCTGAATAGCAGACATGACAATATCTTTAGGCAAAGGCTCTACATCGCTTTGCAGTTTACTCAGCTCTTTAATATAGGCTTCCGGCAGCAAATCACTTCTGGTGGATAAAATCTGGCCGATTTTGACAAAACTCGACCCCAGTTTTTCAAAGGCCTGACGCAGTTTTTGCGGTCCTGTTTGGTCATCAAGCGGTCTTTTTTTATCCTTAAGCGCTGTCAGACCGACCGAGCTAAAAACAGCGACTATTTCTCTTAAACGCTTAGTTGACATAAACTTTCCCTTGTCTGGAACTTATTCTTCAGATGACTGCTGCAAAAGAGCGTCCAGCTTTGCTTCCAAACGGGAAACATCTTCTTTGGTCGCATACTGCACAGTCTGCGTCTTAGCATTGACCTTATCCAAAACTTCCTGAGCCTCTGCCTGGCTCTTACGCTTTAATTCAGACTGCAATTCCTTGCCTTCATCCACTGTGATGCGGCCTTTTTCGACCAATTCCTTAACAAAGCCGTTCGCCTTTTCATAGGTCATCGACGTTAAACCGATACCGGCCAGCAAAATTTTTTTCAGTTCATCCATGAGAATTCCTCCTTAATAATAGAGCTTGCCGCAAGATGCAGCACCATTTACTTATACCTTTATATTACTACTTTTTGTGAAAAATATGGGTATTTTTTCGAATTTTTCGGCTTATTTCGAAAATTTTATGGCTGAAAACAGACAATAAAAAAACCGCAGAACTTTTGAACTTCTGCAGTATTAAGCTGACTTTTTGAACTGTCAGATTTACAGCTCTTCTTTTAAAGCAGCTGCTATTTTTGCATAACCCGCCTGACTTAGGTGAAGGCCGTCAATAGTATTAGTTTCTGCTAAATTTCCTCTGTCATCCAGCAGCAAGGGATACAAATCAACATATTCAGCACCTGCCAGAACCTGCAAATCTTGATTCAGCTTTTGAACAGCAGCGTTAGTTCTGATTTTCACCTTGGCAGCATACTGTTCCCCTTCATTGACTGGTAAAACAGACAATAGGCAGATTTTGGTAAAAATATTATGGCTTCGAATCTGTGCTATCATATCTGTGATTCTGCCGACAATCGCCGATAAATCATAACCTCTGCCGATATCATTGATGCCAATCATTAAAAAAACTTTGGCCGGATGTAAGTCCAGCACCTGCTCTTGCAGATGCTCCAAAAGCCAGACAGAGTCCGTCCCGGCAATACCTCTGTTAATCAGCGGTTTATCACGCCCCAGATATTTTTTCAAAGGAAAAAATTCGGTGATTGAATCACCGGCAAAAACAATCCCGTCTGCCGGTTCTTGCGGATTGGTCTCATGAAAGAGCTGCAGCCGCTCCATCTGATAGGTATCTAATTTAGCACTGCCGCTTTCCTTGGAACGCTGAGCGGAAGTTTTTTGCCCATCTAACATTTCATGCCTCCTTAGCCTGTGTACACGATAAAAAGTGAGATCAGCTGCCCAATTTTACGCTCTACTATATATCTGCTAAATAGTTTTCAATCGTTTCCAGCACAGCAAAATCATCATTTGACCCTGCCTGATAACGAGCTGCGATTTTAGCTTCCTGCGAAGCGTCAGCCATCGCATAGGAATATTTAGCCAGTTTCAGCATTTCAACATCATTGCCGCTGTCTCCAAATACCATGAGATTATCTCTCGTGCAATTCCAGCGTTTCAGTAATTGCTGAAGCGCCCAGCCTTTATGCAGCCCTTTTGTGATAACATCAATGCAGCCAAAACCACTGCTGGTTCCTACTAAACGATCATTCGTTTTAAAAGTATTAATAGCCTGCATGACCTGATTTACAGCCCCTTCTTCAACCTTGAGGGTCAGTTTGAAGAACCGTTCGCTAGGAAGCGGAAGCAGCTGCTCAACAAGCTCTAAGTTAGGCAGAAAAGGCAGCAGCCATTCTATGATATAATCAGGAACATCTTTGCGCAGATAAGCTTTCTCCTCCCCTGACAAAGAAATGACAGCTTCAGGATATTCTTTCTCAACAAAATGGATTAAGTTGATAAGATCTTCTCTTTCTTGAAAAACTTCAATCAAAGGCTTATCCTGATGCACAATGTTAGCACCATTTTCACCGACAAAGGTCAGTTGCTCATGGCAATTGGGAAACTGGTCCTTCAGCTGCCGATACTGATTGCCGCTTGCCACAACAAAATGAATATCTTTCTCTTGGAGCCGTTTTAACAGCTTTTGGAAGCGCTCATGGTCATATTGACCCTGTGAATTCAAAAAAGTACCATCCATATCAGTCGCGATTACTTTTACTGTCATTTTAACTCCTTAATAATCCATTTCATAAAACAGTGGCTCAGAAAGCTGTTATTCCAAACCAAACAGTATCTTCAGCTCTGTCACATTGGCAGGCAGGACATCCTCCTTCTCCAGAAAATCTGCTAAGTCTTCCGGAGCCACCCAAATGTGACCGTCTGTCTCACCTTTTTGATAACTGACGCTGTTCTTATCCGCATCGGTTCTAGCCAGATAATGATCAAAATGGGAATGGTACTGAGGATCGCTGTATTGAAAAAGAAGCTGCAGACGCCTGGCCTCTAGACCCGTCTCTTCCTTTAATTCCCGGCGAACAGCTGTCTCTGAGTTCTCGCCTTTTAAGACTGAGCCGCCGGCAGTCGCCTCGTAATAGCCCGGAAAAATTTCTTTTTCAGAAGAACGATGCATAAAAAGCACCGCATTATCTTCATGCAAAAGCAGGACTTCAACCACCAAGTGAAAGTCATCTGCTGTTGAAAAAGTCTCACGTACAATGGTCTTTCCCGGAATCAATTGCCGATTTTCATCATAGGCATCCCAAAGTTCTGTCATCGTTGCATCTTTCCTCGCTCGCAGTTTCCTTTATTATATCCCTAAAGACAGTGAAAATTCAAGTTTTTTGTCAGCCATCCTTTAAAGACAGCTATACCAGAAGCTGTCTTTAAAACGCTCCTGCTTTTGGAATAAAACGGACAGCCAATTTTAGATACCTATTTTGGAAAATTCAATCCAAGTCATGGTGATATTTAGCCATTACAAAAGACTGGAAATTTTCATTCCAGTCTGCTGTTTTCTTATGAATTGCTCCAAATCAGTCTTTACAGCACATCATTTTACCAGTCTTCTATCAGCCGATAAGGCCTGTAATATAGGCAAGGAAGAAGAGAGCGAAGCCGGACAGGTAAATAATCCCAGCAACAGACAAGCCTGACAGCCACGGTGATAGCTTGTGTTCCTTACCATTAACCAGAGAAAAGTTCAAATAAGCATAAATCGGCGTTGTCAGGAAAGAAGCAATCATGGCAAAACGCATCAGTGTAGCAACATCACCTGCAAATAAGAGAACAATGAGAATTCCGACAATAGAAGTCGCTGTTATCCAAATGTTTAATTGTTTTTGGCTGGACTCTTTTTTATTGAAAAGAAGACGGAGACTTTCATTATTAGCACGGGAATAGCCGTCAATAACGGTAATAGTCGTACCAAAAATACACAAAAAGGCGATAAAGGCAATCAAGAGCCGCGACCAGTTTCCGATAGCATAGGCATACATGCTGATAAATTGGGCGATGTAGGCTGCACTGGCACTTTTGACCGGTTCTCCGGAGCCAAACTGAATCAAAGCTCCCAAAGCCAAGAAGATGAAGGCAAGAATAGCCGTTCCGATGTAGCCCACGTTAAAGTCCAGCAAACCATCTTTATAGGTCACTTTAGTTGTCCGGCGTTTTTCAACCGTCCACATGGAGTTAATCGCCGATATTTCAATAGGTGCCGGCATCCAGCCCATTAGCGAAACAATAAAAGGCAGGGCGCTTAATTGCCACGGTGAAGGTGCATGAAAATCAGGAGCCAGCTCTCTGTGTTTGAAAACAGCAATAATAACCGCCAAGGTCGTCGCCAAAGTCAGGGAAATCATGACAAACTTCGACAGGCTGTCAAGAAATTTATAGCCGCCAATCAAGAGCATGGCCCAGGTAACCACAATCAAAATTGTTGTCAGCTGCGAAATGCTCAGACCAAATCCATGCGGAAAAATATTATATAAGATAGCAGCCGCTAAAATACCTACCGCAGCCGTATTAACAACAGCTGAAAAAATATTCATAATGAAAAATACCCAGAGGTAAAAAGATCCTTTTTCCTTATAGCCTTCAATCAGGCTTTTGTTATTTTGCAGCGTATACTGTGATCCAAATCTAAAAAACGGGTATTTAAATAAATTGACCAAAAGAATAATAATGGCCAGCTGCCAGCCATAAATAGCTCCTGCCTGTGTCGAAGAGACAATATGCGACCCTCCGACTGCCGCTGCAGCCATGAGGATTCCGGGACCGAAAGCCTGAAATTTTTCTCTCCAGGTTGTTGATTGTTCCTCAGTGTTTTCCACCATAAACTTTTCTCCTTATTTTTTTATAAATTGTCAGATTTTTCAGAATCTGCTATACAATTATTATAACACTGAATTTAAAGCTGTCAAGAGGATTTTCAGAAAATTTCAATAAACATCATTTCCTCATTAAGCCGCTAAAAAAGCCAAGCCCATATCCGGCTCAGCTCATTTGTTCAAACTATTAAAGAGATGCCAGCTGCCTTTAAAAAGCTCAGCTACGCTTTATGAAAACAGTCCGTTAAAGGTGTCAACCAGCCACTGCCAAATTCTGGCAAAGAATCCCTTGCCGGATTCGATCGCCTTATTAGCATCAAAATTCAGATCAAATCCTTTAAACGTAGACTTGGCCTTAGCTACAATACTGTCCTTTAAGGAATTAAGTGTCGATTTAAAGCCATCATTGTGAATCACCTTGCTTTTTGACAGATTAAATGCAAAGTTAACAATCAAGGTGATTTGATTTTCTGTCATCGAAGACTTCAGCCCATAATTATCCAAGGTATCTTCGACAATTTTTTGAACCTGATCTTTAGTCAGACTGTCCCCTGCATCTGCTACTGCCGATTTAATATCGGTCAGAGCAACATTGAGTTTGTTTGCATCGTAGCCTTTCTTGCCTTGATTTTGCTCATTGATGTCAGAAAGGGCACCCAGCTCTTCTTGTGCTAAGTTCTTGCTTTCTTCAGAAACACTTGCTCCGTTTTCTTCAAGTGAATAATAAATACCGGCCAAAGCTGATTCTCCTGTCACTGCAATAGGTGCAGCGACTGTAATCTTAGCATGTTCAATGCCAAGTGTTACTGCAGCATTGCGGTACATATCCTGAGTGACCTTGGTAATGTTTTGGGGAGTTACGATTTTCACATCCAGCGTTTCTTTATCTCCTAATTTTTGGATTTTAACAGATGAGTACAACTGTAGGCTGGAATCATCCGCCACATTCATAATCTTAGCATAGCTGCTGGTATCAAGTGTTTTGACATTAGTGTCTGTATCAGCATTGTAGCCCAGCAGATTCAAGGTCTGGCTGCGCTGCTCTTCACTCAAAGAATACCCCATGACATAGTCCGGCTGAACGTAAGTTTCGTCAATCACCTTTTGAACAGAACTCGAACTGTCGGCAGCAACCAAAGTCAAACTCATCAAGGAAATCACAAAAAGTGCTCCGCAAGTCAATAATTTTCGCAATGTCATATAATACCTCTCTCGTTAATCGTTTCTTATTTCAAATCTCAGAGCTTCATTATAGCATTTTCCGATCTTTTCGCAAAAGAAAAAGTCAACAGTGCCTTACTCATGCAATTCTAAAGGCAAGCCATCAGGGTCAAAGAAAAAAGCCATCTTCTTACCGGTATAATCATCATAGCGCAGTTCCTCAACTTCTATTCCCAAATCAAGCAGCTCTTGTCTGACAGCTTCCACATCGGCTACACGAAAGGCGAGATGGCGCAGGCCGCAAGCTTCTCTTGGTCGGCTGACACGAGCGGGAGGCGCACTGTAATAGGGATCGCTCACTTTATTACCAAAAATTTCCAACTCTACATTGCCGCACTTCAAATCTAATTTATAATCGTGGCGTTCAGGCCTGTGATTTTCCCGAATGACTTCAAATCCCAGTTTATGGACATAAAAATCATAAGATTTATCGTAGTCTGAGACGATAAAAGCAACATGGTGAATAGCAGTTAATTTCATTAGTTGACCTTCCTTTAATTATTGCCTTATGCACATTATAACAGAAAAAAGGACTGAAAGCAGTTTTGCTCAGTCCTTTCAAAGTATTTGTTTTTATTGATTGCAAAGCTGATTGACCATTAGAGTGAGATTTGATTATAAGATCGGCGAAAGGCTTTTTTGACTTTCTTAGGAGCTTTTTTGAAATCAGTTTCTCCTTGATAGCTGCCGTGAACAATCGTTCTGGCTGTCGCTCCGGCATCCGTACAGGTCACCAGTGTAATTTCAGTCTGACCGGGTTTATCATCTACCACCTCAACATGCTCAGGACTGACCGTTTTTACCTCATCGATGATATAGGTGTAAATTTTATTTTTATCCGTGAGATAAATTTTCATGCCGTTTTCTGCACGTTCTAAGGGCGAAAACAGCATCTGTGAAGACCCTGTCATTCCAAAAACATGATGACTGGCTAGGGCATAATTATTTTGCCCCATGGCTTGATTTTCTTTCATTGTGCCGGCACCATAAGTCAGGCCAACATTGTCTAAGCCTTTAAAAATCGGCAGATTGATTTTCAACTCCGGAATTGCAATACCGCCGATAACAGGCAGTTTTTGCGCTGCCATTTGAGCTGCCAAAACTGACTCAGTACTGATCGATTTAACTTTTTTAAAATCAAAGGAAGAATCAGCCTTTTTATTTTTTTTGATATCTTCCTTGCTGACCTTGCTGACCTGATATCGATTGGTATTCCAAGCAATCAGGCTGTTTCTAATTGGTTTATTAAAGATTAAAGCCAAACCAATCACTAACAGGAGAATGAAGAAAAAGCTTCGAAGAAAATGTCGCTTTTTCTTAGGTTTACGCATGTTATTCATTGACTTTCTACTCATTTTCATCACCATTTGAAGCCGGCTCTTCTGCTGCTTCTGGTTTTACCAATGCAAAGGTAACAATTTTTGCCTGCTTATCCAAGCGCATGACCTTGACACCCATAGCTGAACGGCCTGTTTGAGAAATATTGGCAACACTTGTACGGATAATCACACCGGTATCCGTAATAACCATAATATCCTCATCGCCATTAACAGTTACTAAGCCTGCAAGAGGACCGTTTTTAGCGGTGATATTGGCTGTTTTAATTCCCTTGCCGCCGCGGCCTTTAGTCGGATACTGATCAGCAGGGGTTTGCTTGCCGTACCCTTTTTCCGTAATGGTTAAAACATCTTGATTTTCAGTGATATGGGCAGCACCGATAACAAGGTCCTCTTCACGCAGATTAACACCTTTAACACCTGTTGCTGAACGTCCCATGTTGCGAACAGCTGTCTCATTGAAACGAACGGAATAGCCTTGACGAGTTCCGATAATAATATCGTTTGTGCCATCTGTCAAAAGCACATTGATGAGTTCATCTCCGTCGCGCAGGTTTAGAGCCTTGAGTCCGTTTTGGCGGATATTGCCAAAGGCAGAAACGCTGGTCCGTTTGACAAGTCCCTGTTTGGTTGTGAAAAAGAGGTACTTATCATGGAAATCATCAGCTTTGACATTGATAATCGTCTGAATCGTCTCTCCCTCATCCAATTTCAGCAGATTAACGACCGGCAGTCCTTTAGCAGTGCGGCCGTATTCAGGGATTTCATAGCCTTTCAGGCGGTAAACCCTGCCTTGATTAGTAAAGAAGAGCATAGAATCATGGGTGCTGGTTGAAACCAGTTCACGGACAAAATCATCATCATTGACACCGGTTCCCTGAATCCCGCGGCCGCCACGCTTTTGGGCGCGGAATTCGTCTTGTCCCAGACGCTTGATGTAACCCTTATTAGACAAGGTAATCAAAACATCTTCTTCTTCAATCAGATCCTCATCTTCCAGCGTCAAGACTTCACCGACCATGAGTTCTGTCCGGCGGTCATCCGCAAATTTCCGCTTGATGTCATCCAGCTCTTCTTTGATAATAGCAACGATCCGTTCTGGTTTTGCCAAAATATCTGCCAAATCAGCAATTAAAGCTAATAATTCGTTATATTCTGACTGGATTTTATCTCTTTCCAAACCGGTCAGACGGCGCAGACGCATATCGAGAATAGCCTGACTTTGCCGTTCTGATAAGTCAAAGCGGCTCATCAATTCTGCCTGTGCAATAGTATCGGTTTCACTGCTGCGAATAATCTGAATGACCTCATCCAGATGATCAAGCGCAATGAGTAAGCCTTCTAAAATATGTGCGCGGCTCTCAGCTTTGGCCTTGTCAAACTCTGTCCGTCTGACAATCACTTCCTTTTGGTGGGCGATATAATTATCTAAAATCTGTCTCAAAGACAGAATCTTTGGCACACCATTTTCAATGGCCAGCATGTTAAAACTAAAGTTTGTCTGCAGGCTTGTCAGCTTAAACAGATTGTTCAAAATAACGCTGGCGCTGGCATCCCGGCGAACCTCAATGATAAAGCGCACTCCTTCACGGCTCGATTCGTCACGAACAGCCGTAATCCCTTCAACACGTTTCTCCTGTGCCAGACGGACGATATGTTCATGCACCTTGGTCTTATTGACCATATAAGGAAATTCCGTCACAACAATGCGTTCTCGTCCGGACTTGGTCGTCTCAATTTCAGTGCGAGCCCGCAGGACAATGGTACCTTTACCGGTATCATAAGCGCGGTGAATGCCTGATTTGCCCATGACAAGTGCCCCTGTCGGAAAATCCGGTCCGGGCAAAACTTCCATCAAGTCGCGTGTCGTCACGTCAGGTTTGTCCATGACTAATTTGACAGCATCAATGGTTTCTCCCAAATTATGAGGCGGAATATTAGTTGCCATACCAACCGCAATACCGGTTGCCCCATTTACCAGTAAATTAGGGAAACGAGCTGGCAGAACCAAGGGTTCGCGCTCACTGCCGTCATAGTTATCTGCAAAATCAACGGTATTTTTATTAATGTCGCGCAGCATTTCAAGCGCAATCTTGCTCATGCGCGCTTCTGTATAACGCTGTGCGGCAGCCCCGTCTCCGTCCATAGAACCAAAGTTTCCGTGACCGTCAACCAGCATGTGGCGGTAAGACCACCACTGAGCCATACGGACCATAGCCTCATAAATGGATGAGTCTCCGTGCGGGTGATATTTACCCATGACATCACCAGTAATACGTGCCGATTTTTTATGCGGTTTGTCCGGTGTGACACCCAGTTCGTTCATTCCGTATAAAATGCGGCGGTGAACTGGTTTCAAACCGTCGCGGACATCAGGCAGAGCACGAGAAACAATAACACTCATAGCATAGTCAATAAAACTCGTTTTCATTTCACTCGTTAAATTAACATCTACTAAATTTCTATCTTGCATTAAAAAATGCCCCATTTCTAGTCTAAAACTCCCTTATATTATATCACAAAAAATGCTCATTTTCAGCTATTCTACTATAGTTTTCCCAGAGCTGGGGAAAATATTAGTGACTTTTTTAACTAAAAGTGTTAGAATAAATTCGTATAAAGTATACACCTAATAAATTATTAAGGAGATGTTTAGAACATGACTGCAACTAAACAACATAAAAAAGTCATCCTTGTCGGTGACGGTGCTGTAGGTTCATCTTACGCCTTCGCTCTTGTTAACCAAGGAATCGCTCAAGAACTCGGAATTATTGAAATTCCTCAGCTGTTTGAAAAAGCTGTCGGAGACGCTCTTGACCTTAGCCATGCACTTGCCTTCACTTCACCAAAGAAAATTTACGCTGCTAAATACGAAGACTGTGCAGATGCTGATCTTGTTGTCATTACTGCAGGTGCGCCTCAAAAACCGGGTGAAACTCGTCTTGACCTTGTCGGCAAAAACCTTGCTATCAACAAATCTATCGTTACACAAGTAGTTGAATCAGGCTTTAAGGGAATCTTCTTGGTTGCTGCCAATCCAGTTGACATCTTGACTTACTCAACATGGAAATTCTCCGGCTTCCCTAAAGAACGTGTCATCGGTTCTGGTACATCTCTTGATACTGCTCGTTTCCGTCAAGCACTTGCTGAAAGAATCGGCGTTGATGCTCGTTCAGTCCATGCTTATATCATGGGTGAACACGGTGACTCAGAATTCGCCGTTTGGTCTCATGCCAATGTAGCTGGTGTTAAATTAGAACAATGGCTGCAAGATAACCGTGATATTGATGCTGAAGGTCTTGTCAAACTGTTTGTATCCGTTCGTGATGCTGCCTATTCTATCATCAACAAAAAGGGCGCTACTTTCTACGGTATCGCCGTAGCCCTTGCTCGTATCACTAAAGCTATTCTTGATGATGAAAATGCAGTGCTTCCGCTGTCAGTATTCCAATCAGGTCAATATGAAGGTGTTGAAGACGTCTTCATCGGACAGCCTGCGATCGTCGGTGCACATGGTATCGTTCGTCCGGTAAACATTCCTCTGAACGATGCTGAACTGCAAAAAATGCAAGCTTCTGCTAAACAGCTGAAAGCAATCATTGACGAAGCCTTCTCAAATGAAGAATTCGCAGCTGCAGCCCGCAACTAAGCAATCAACCTCCATACCTTATGATAAAAAAGGCAGGCCTTGGGCCTGTCTTTTTTGCAATGTTTGATTTCTAGTCAGTGTAATAGGTCCTGCTGACAACTGTCCAATTATCAGCACCGGATAATTTTTCCAGCTCACCATTTGCATTAATACGATAATGAGCAACGGCCGGATTAACATTGGGATCTGCTCCCGCTTCTTTCATGGCATCGGTATCATGATTTTCTCGGACAATAGCATAAACCAGTCCGTCTGTCTGTGCTTTCCAGCTTTCGATGATAAAGTCTGCCTTTGTAAAACGATTATCTTTGTTACTGTCAAGATAATGCGCGATAACCCAGTCCTCAACTTGCTGAGTTGTTAGATTCTTGGTATCTACTTGGCTGTCCTTTTTTCTTGTCGCTTTAGATGAATTTTGCGAAGCATTCCCCTTTGTTAAGCGATAATCCGGCTGATTGTTTTCTAAAGGCTTAGAATAATCGAAGTCAGCATTTTCACTTGCTTGCCAGACAATAGGAACAATATAATCTTCCCCAAGATAGATGCCGTAAGCATATTTGATTCTGGCTCCTCCAATCTGAGCTCCCGGAGCAAGGGCAGTCGGTTCTGAATTTGGGGAAAGATGATAGAGATAAGTATTAGTACCGACCTTTTCCAAACTGTCAATACGGCTCGTATAAGTATTTGAACCTACAGTAGTTTTAACGATATTGTCCTCTGTAAAGGTCATACTCATGTCCTCTTGTGCATAGCTAAGATAGCCTGACCAAGTACCGAGCAAAGTTCTCGGAAAAGCATTCAAATTCGTTGACTTACTCTTCTTTTTGTCAGACGATTCTGCTGCAGTCGTTTTTTCGGTTTTATCTTTTTCTGATGATGCAGTGGATTCACGAAAATGATGAACTTGAGATGATGATGTACTGGACCTTGAGCTATCCTTTAAAAACATAAAGAATAAAACAGCGATGATGATAGCTATGGCAGCAGCTGCAAACAGCAGGTATTTCAAAAAACGCTTTTTCTGAATTAAGGCCTTGTAAGATGCTTCATATTCCTCAAGCAAGAGAAGAATCTCTTTTTTCAGATTGGGATCCTTTTCCAGCTCTAAAGCAGCCCTGAGCCTAGAAATTTTATTTTTTAGAACTTCTTCCTGCGTTTCGTCTTTTCTTGTTTGCAGTTTATTGTCTTCTTTTAATCGCTGTCCATCCATTCTGAGAACCTCCTTTGCTCCTTTTATTATATACTATTGACCCCTAAGCGACAATGCCAATAGCAGAAAAACTTTTCTGGCAGGAAAGAAAGAAATACTCCTCATTTCCTTATAAAACTCAATCAAAAAAAGCTGAGATATAATCTCAGCTCAGGTTGTAGACAAACTCCCAAAACTAAATTCTCTCTAAAATTTCATCATAGAATAGTATTACTTTTCTATTTTGTAAAATAATATAGAAACGATCAAAACCTCCCCCGATACTTTCCAATGTAGCAAAAGAGGCAGAAACATTGAGTTTCTGCCTCTCGGAGATTTTGAGACCTAGGCTCAAAATCTAGGTATGGAATTCCAAAGGAAGTCGCTACCGTCCGTGCTACCTAAGGAAAGTATCATAACAAAATATTACTTTTTGAGAAAATAGACTTTCTCTTCAGTCTGAGCTGAGATATAATCTCAGCTTAAACTTATTTAGCATTAAGTGCTGCCTTTGTAATGTAGTTATAAGGCTGGTTGAAATGAGGCAGGAAGAAGAAATCTAACAGGGCTAAGCGATCGATAGTGACCTTTTCCTGAATAGCCAGTGAAAACATATGAATTCCCATTGACATATCTTCTTTAGAGGCCATTTGGGCACCGAGAATAAGGCGGCTGTCCTTATCATAGACAATCTTAAGAGTAACCGGATAGTTATCGTGTTCGATAAAAGTTGCTTTTTGACTATCAGTAAATTCTGTTACTTCTGGGTTGTAACCAAAGCGTTTCGCTTTTTCAGCCGTCAATCCGGTTGATACCATATTCAGTCCAAAGATAGAAATACCATTTGAACCCTGTACTCCAAGGGATTCTAATTCGTGGCCAGCCGCATTGTGACCCGCTACAATGCCTGAACGCAGGGCATTTGATGCCAAAGCAATATAGTTAGTATCATTGATTGCATTGTCGTAAACCGTAGCGCAATCACCAACAGCGTAAACATCAGGCAGGCTGGTCTCTTGTTTTTTATTAACAAGGAAGGCACCGTTGCGGAAAGTTTCCAGCTTGCCATTGCCCAATGCAGTATTAGGACGGAATCCTACGGCTAAGATAACCATATCAACATCACGGCTAGCTTTATCGGTCACAATACGCTCTACCTTGCCTTCACCTTCGATAGCTTTGACGGTTTCACCGAAGGCCAATTCAATTCCGTGATCTTCCAGATTTTGACGCATCATATCCGAAAGGTCGCGGTCATAATAACCAGCCAGACAAGTATCAACGACATCAATTAAAGTAACTTCCTTACCGAGACGCTTAAAGGCTTCAGCCAGCTCGACACCAATATAGCCGGCACCGACAACCGCAACACGGTTGAGATTTTTACTCTTGTCTTGCAATTTATTAATGACGTCTTCAGCATTTTGATAAAGTTTAACAAACTGCAGATTTTCAAGTGTCGCTACAAATTCGCGGCTGTCTTCTTTAATCGCTGCTCCTTCGATAGGCGGTAAAATTGGTATTGAACCTGTTGCTAAGATGAGTTTATCGTAGTTTTCTACATGCTCCTTGCCGTTAACCAAGGCAGTAACTGTTTTAGCATCGTAATCTATAGCTGTTACCGGTGACTCCATGTAAACTTTTGCACCCTTTGATTCCAGCATCTCTTTGTCTGCATAGAAAAGCCCTTGAGGCCCTGATATTTGCTTACCAATCCAAAGAGCCATTCCGCATCCTAAGAAAGAAATATTAGAATTTTGGTCGAAAACAACAACTTCGTTTTCACTGCCGTAATTATCTAAAATGGTATTAACACTAGATGTACCGGCATGGTTAGCACCAACAACAACGATTTTACTCATAAGAAAATCCTCTTTTCATCATAATCTAATTTAATTACTCCACTAGTATAACATGATATTGAAACGCTTACAATGAATATGCTCATTTCTTCACGAAAAAATCACCCATTTGCATGGGTGATTGAAAGGTCTTATTTTGACTTGATATAATTGACACCATCTGCTTTGGGGGCAACTGCCTGTCCAAAGAAAACAGCCAATACTAAGATAGTTAATACATAAGGTGCAATCTGCAGGTAAACTGTCGGAATGTTTGACAGGAAAGGCAGCTGATTGCCAATAACGGCCAAACTTTGAGACAGACCGAAAAACAGGCTTGACAGCATAGCTCCTATCGGATTCCACTTGCCAAAAATCATGGCTGCCAGCGCAATAAACCCTGGCCCTAAAATGGTTGTTCCGGCAAAGTTAACCGAAATAGACTGAGCGTAAATCGCTCCTCCTATTCCTCCTAAAAATCCTGAAATCATAACGCCCCAATAGCGCATCAGGTAAACATTTATCCCCAAAGTATCTGCAGCCTGAGGATGTTCACCGACTGAACGCAGACGCAGGCCGAATCTTGTTTTAGTCAGGATAAACCAAGCCAAAACGGAAAAGAGAATCGCAATGTAAGCAACTAAGCTGGTTCCTTCAAAGAAAATCGGCCCGATAAAAGGAATGTCAGACAAGACCGGGAAATCGAACTTCCCAAAGGATTGATGGATATTATCTGTCTGTCCCTTATTGTACATGGATTTAACAAAGAAAACTGCTAAAGATGGGGCTAAAAGATTAAGAACAGTACCGGAAACAATGTGATCTGCCCGAAAATTGATCGTAGCTGCAGCATGAATCAAGGAAAATAGCAGACCGACTGCTCCGCCGACCAGAGCTGCAATCCAAGGTGTTGCCCTGCCGAAAGACTCAGCAAACTCTAAATTAAAGACAATTCCGGCGAAAGCACCCATAACCATGATACCTTCAAGTCCTACGTTAACAACACCGGATCTTTCAGAAAAGACACCGCCTATACTGGTAAAGATGAGAGGCGTCGCATAAACCAGCATCGATGATACTAAAAGAGCTAAAATACTTTCTAAACTCATTTTACTGACCGCCTTTCACTTGTTTTTTAGGTTTAATATAACGTTCGATAACATAGTGAGCACCGACAAAGAAGATAATCAGGGCGGTCACCACTTTTATCAATTCAGGCGGCGTTCCGACATGGGTTGCATCGCTGATACTCATACCTGGTGCCCCGACACTGAGCGCTCCAAACAAGAAGGCTGAAAGCAAAATACCAATCGGAGAATTGGAAGCCAGCAGGCTGACCGCCATTCCGTCAAAACCGATCGCAAGAGACGTATTCTGTACATAGACATTGCCGAAAGTTCCCAGTCCTTCAACAACACCTCCAAGCCCTGCCAGAGCTCCTGAGATAATCATAGACAGAACAATGGTTCTTTTAGCTGACATCCCTGCATATTCACTGGCATGCGGGTTAAGACCGACCGAGCGAATTTCAAAACCGAGTGTTGTCTTGTTGAGCAAATACCAAACAACCAAGATGGCAATGAGTGCTAGGAAAAAGCCGATATTCATCCGAGAATTATCAGTCAGCGCCCGCAGCCAATCAGTCTGATAGCTGGCGTTTTTACCCACATAGATACTGGAGTCAGAATTCCGCATGACACTCTTAGAAAAACCATCCTGAATGATAGCATTGCCAATATAGAGCACAATATAGTTCATCATAATGGTAACGATAACTTCACTGGTACCAAGATAGGCTCGTAAAAATCCCGGGATAGCACCCACAACACCCCCTGCTGCTGCTCCGATAAGAACAGTCATAACAATCATGATAGGACGAGGTAAGCTAGGATTTGCCAAAGCAAACCAACCAGCAGCTATCCAGCCGGCATAAGCCTGACCTGACAGACCGATATTGAAGAAACCGGCGCGGCTGGCCACCGCAAAACCGAGTGCAATTAAAATCAACGGACTCATTGCACGGAATATTTCTCCGATATCCTTCAAGCTGCCGAAAGACTTTTGAAAGAGTCCTTCATAAGCCCATACCGGATCATAGCCAAAAATCAGCATGATAATGGCTCCCAGTATAATTCCCAAGACAACCGAAATCAGAGGAACGACAATTTGTTGTGTTTTTTTAGACATTTGCTTCCTCCTTTTCAATACTTCCGCCGGCCATTAAAATTCCCAGTTCTTGTTTATTAGTGGTTTCCGGCCTTACAATGCCTTGAATTTTACCATCGTGAATAACAGCGATACGATCAGACAGATTAAGAATTTCATCCAACTCAAAACTAACCAGCAGCACAGCTTTCCCCTTATCACGCTCTGCCATTAGGCGTTTATGAATATATTCAATAGCTCCTACGTCCAAACCGCGGGTGGGCTGGCTGACAATCAGCAAATCCGGATCGCGGTCAACTTCGCGGGCAATAATAGCTTTTTGCTGATTACCGCCTGACAGGCCCTTAGCCGGAACAAGTTCGCTGGCGCCGCGGACATCAAATTCTTCCATCAGCTGACGTCCGTGTTCATTAATCTTATGATAATTTAAAACACCATTTTTGCTCAAAGGCTGTTTATAGTAAGTCTGCAGAGCCATATTTTCTGCCAGCGTCAGCTCAAGAATCAAGCCGTCGCGGTGCCTGTCCTCAGGAACATGTCCCACACTTAATTCTGTAATCTTGCGGGCCGAAAGTTTGGTCACGTCCTGACCTTTAATGGTGATGGTTCCTGATTTAATTTTGCGCAGACCTGTAATCGCCTGAATTAATTCACTTTGCCCATTGCCATCAATGCCGGCAATACCGACGATTTCACCAGCTCTAACATCTAAAGAAAGTCCTTTAACAGCAGGAATACCGCGATTCTCATTGACCTCCAAATCCTTAATAGCCAGTGTGACTTCTTTAGGATTGGCAGCTGTTTTTTCAGTTGTAAAAGAGACTGAGCGGCCAACCATCATTTCAGCCAAATCCTCGGATGTTGCCCCTGCCACGTCAACAGTTTCGATACTTTTACCGCGTCTGATAACAGTCACACGGTCAGCAACCGAACGAATTTCATCCAATTTATGCGTAATCAGGATAATTGATTTTCCTTCTTTGACAAGACCCTTCATGATGCTCATCAATTCCTGAATTTCAGAGGGCGTCAAAACAGCAGTCGGCTCATCAAAGATAAGAATATCGGCACCGCGGTAAAGGGTCTTTAAAATTTCAACCCGCTGCTGAGCTCCAACAGAAATATCAGCAATCTTAGCATCCGGATCAACAGCCAAGCCGTATTTTTCAGACAAATCTTTGATTTCCTGACCAGCTTTTTTTAAATCTAAAATACCATTTTTAAGAATTTCATTTCCTAAAATAATATTTTCAGTCACTGTAAAGGCCTCAACCAGCATAAAATGCTGATGCACCATCCCGATACCTAACTGGGCTGATTTAGATGGAGAATCAATCTTAACAGTCTTACCGTTGATTGCAATCTCACCGCTGGTCGGTTCAAGCAAACCGGCAAGCATGTTCATCAAGGTTGATTTCCCAGCACCATTTTCACCAAGCAGAGCATGAATCTCACCTTTTCTAAGATTGAGATTGATATGATCATTAGCAACAAAATCACCAAATTTTTTGGTAATTTCTCTCATTTCAATGACATGTTGCGTCATAGTACTTTCCTTTCAGAAATTTTATACTTCAGTAGAGAGCAGGACGCGCTCGTACAGCGATTCTGTCCTAATCTCTACTGAGATACAAAGATCTCAGTGTTAAAAAGGCGACCGGCTGAGGTCGCCCTTAAACCCTTATTTTTCTGGAACTTTGATGTCGCCTGAAACGATTTGTTTCTTGGCATCATCAACAGCTTTTTTAGCATCGTCAGATAGATTTGTTGGCGCAAGGTCAACACCTTTATCCTTAAGTCCGTAAGTTGTTACTTTACCGCCTGGGAATTTCTTATCCGCAGTGTTGTTTGAAATCAGCTGAACAGCCTTACCAACTTCTTTTAATGAAGATGCGAGGACAAAGTTAGATTTTTTACCGTCTTTAGAAGTGTATTTTCCTTCAGCAGCTTGGTCACGGTCAACTCCGATAACCCAAACTTTTTTAGACTCATTTTTCTTCTCGTTCAAAGCTTTAGCTTCACTAAAGACACCTGCACCTGTACCGCCCGCAGCTTGGTAAACAACATCAGCACCGCCGGCATATTGGGCAGCTGCAATTGTTTTACCTTTAGCCGCATCGCCAAATGATCCCGCATAATCGACTTGAATTTGGATAGATTTATCTACAGATTTAACACCGGCTTCAAAACCTTTTTCAAAACGGGTGATAACTTCTGATTTAACACCGCCTACAAAACCAACTTTTTTCGTTTTTGTGGTCTTAGCAGCAGCAATTCCTGCAAGGTAAGCCGCTTCGTTATCAGCAAAAGTAACGCTGGCAACATTATCTTTGTTTTCAATAACGTCATCGATGATAACATAGTTAACTTCTTCATTATCAGCCGCTGTTTTTTCAATAGCGTCATGCAGAGCATATCCAATACCAAAAATTAATTTATAGCCGCTTGATGAAGCTGTATCAAGATTGGTAGCGTAATCAGATTCATTAGCTGATTGGAAATAATCAAAACCATTTCCCTTGCTGAGGCCCTTGTCTTTACCCCAAGCCTGTAAACCTTCCCATGCTGATTGGTTAAATGACTTGTCATCAACACCACCAGTATCAGTTACAATAGCAACTTTTAAATCTGTTTTGGCCTTGCCATTGTTTTTAGCAGCGCGATTGCCGCAGGCTGCAAGTCCTAATACTGCTACAGCAGTTAAACCTAAACCAACAATTTTCTTGTTCATAAAGATGAACCCTCCTAAGTTTTATATACAACAAATGTTGCCGAAAAATTAATATTAAACCTAAAGGCTTAACAGACCAATAAAACAGCTTTACCTCAACTCTGTAAACGAGTAAGGCAATAACTCATCGACCGTCATCACGACCGTCTTACCATCCTTAGCAATCAAAGTAACCCGAGCAGTCGGCTCAAAAAATTCAGCCATGACCTGACGGCAGGCACCGCACGGAGATATCGGCTCCTCGGTTTCACCATAGACAGCAATCTCTTCGAAATCGCGATGGCCTTCCGAAATAGCTTTGAAAATGGCCGTCCGTTCGCCGCAGTTGGTCAGCCCAAAACTGGCATTTTCAACATTGCAGCCCAGATAAACATCGCCGGATTTGGTTCTGACCGCAGCACCAATGGGAAAATGTGAATACGGTACATAGGCATTTTGGCTGGCTTTTTTAGCGAGAGATACTAAATCAGTAGCCACCTTTTGCTTCTTTCCCTTCAACAATCGCAATCCCCGCAGATGTTCCAATTCGTGTTGCCCCTGCTTCGATGAAGGCTTGAGCGTCTTTTAAAGTCCGCGCTCCGCCAGCCGCCTTAACACCGAATTCAGGTCCCACTGTCTGACGCATGAGACGAACATCTTCTACTGTAGCTCCTCCTGTAGAAAAGCCGGTTGAAGTCTTAACAAAATCTGCTCCTGCTGCTTTAGCTGCCTGACAGGCTTTAACCTTTTCGTCATCGGTCAAAAGACAGGCTTCGATAATAACCTTAACCAGCTTGTCAGCGCTAGCTTCTACAACTGCTCGAATATCCTTTTCAACAAAATCAAAGTTTCCGGATTTTGCCTGCCCGATATTAATCACCATGTCAATTTCATCAGCACCGTTGCTAATGGCATCTTTTGTTTCAAATGCTTTTACAGCACTGGTCGTTGCTCCCAAAGGAAAACCGATGACGGTACAAACCTTAACATCACTTTCTTTGAGAGACGCAGCCGCATGAGAAACCCATGTAGGATTTACACAGACACTGGCAAAATGATAGTGCTTAGCTTCTTGAATGAGCTTGTCAATCTGAGCCTGACTACTTTCTGGTTTTAATAAAGTGTGGTCAATATATTGATTGATTTCCATGTTACCCTTTCTTAATAATTAAGTAATGATTCTTAAAATCTCATTTACTCTCAATTCATCCTTATCTATTTTAACATTTTTTTTGAATTCTGTAAGCATGTTTTCAGATAATTTTTCATTGGAGTAAACCCTTGCAATCCGATCTCCTTTTTGAACAGGATCCCCAACTTTTTTCTCAAAAACAATTCCTGTTTCATAATCCAGTTGATCCGTTTTAACCGCTCGGCCGGCTCCCAGACGCATGGCAAAAAGACCAAATGTTAAAGCCGGCAGCTCTTTGATATAGCCTTCCTCATCTGCAGTAATTTCGGTGACAACCGGTGCTGATGACGGTCGGTACAAATCTGCTAAATCGCCTCCTTGGCTGACAACCATTTCTTCGAATTTCTTCAGTGCCTGACCGTTTGTTAAATGTTCACGAATAGCTGTCAGACTTGCTTGTTTCCCAGCTAATTCCAACATCAGCTGAGCCAGCTCGCAGATAAAATCTGTCAGATCTTCGCGGCCCTGTCCCTGCATGATCTGCAAAGCTTCCAGAACTTCTAAACGATTGCCGATAGCCTGTCCTAGAGGCTGACTCATGTCAGTGATGACAGCAATTGTTTGCCGTCCCATTTCTTTCCCCAGAGCAACCATGGTTTTGGATAAGGTTTCTGCATCTTCCAAGGTCTTCATAAAAGCACCGTCGCCAACAGTCACATCCAGTAAAATACGGTCTGCTCCGGCAGCAATTTTTTTACTCATGATGGAACTGGCGATCAAAGGAATAATATCTACCGTCGCTGTAACATCGCGCAGGGCATAGAGCATCTTGTCTGCTTTAACCAGATTGTCAGACTGACCGATAACTGCCAAGCCAACCTTTTGGACCTGTTGGATAAAATCTGCCTGAGCCAGTTCAATCTGATAGCCCTTAATGGATTCCAGCTTATCAAGTGTTCCGCCGGTATGTCCGAGACCGCGGCCGCTCATTTTAGCAACAGGCACCCCAAAGCTCGCTACCAACGGTACTAATATCAAAGTCACCTTGTCACCGACACCGCCGGTTGAATGCTTATCTACTTTTATACCAGGAATGGCAGACAAATCAATCTCCTCACCCGAATGAACCATGGCCATGGTCAGATCATGTGTTTCTCTGGTTGTCATTCCTCTAAAATAAACAGCCATGGCAAAGGCAGACATCTGATAATCAGGCACTCGCCCATCAGTGTAGGCCTCAATAAGCCAATTTATTTCCTGCCTTGTCAATTCATGACCGTCTCGCTTTTTTTGAATTAAATCAACTGCTCTTATCATTAAACTACCCAAAACGCTTAGAAAACAGCCGAATACAGACATTCTTGGGAAATTCTGTTTCCCGGAACAAGACTGTCACATTCATCCTGCCTCTCTCGTCTTTATTACCTTTCTTTCTTACTCCTAAGAACATAATAGCCCTTGTCTCTTTTTAAGACAGCAGCATTGCCAAAAACCTGCTCCATCTTTGCTTTAGCACTGGGAGCTCCTTGTTTTTTCTGAATGACGATTGTCAGGCTGCCGCCTGTATTCAGATGCTCAATACTGCCTTCAATGATGGCATGAACAACCTCTTTGCCGGCTCTGATGGGAGGATTGCTGATAATGGCATCGAAAAGCCCTGAAACATTTTCATAGATATTTGACTGAAAAATACTGGCCTTGACCCCATTTTTTTCAGCATTCATTTTAGCCAAATCCAGTGCCCGCCTATTAACATCAACCATGGTTACTTCAAGACTGTAAACCCTAGCCAGAGAAATACCCAAGGGACCGTAGCCGCAGCCGACATCAAGCAGGGTCTTTTCTTTCTCAAAGTCAAGACTGTTTAAAAGAACCTGACTGCCGTAATCAACCATTTTTTTGCTGAAAACACCTGAATCCGTTAAAAAATGAAAGGTTTGTCCCAGTAAATTGACATTTATGTCTTTTAACTCATGCTTACTGTCAGGATTTTCTGTATAGTACATATTATTCATAATATTTTTGACTCCTGTTTTACGCTAATCAATTTTAGCATACTTTGAAACGGTTTTCAATTCAATATGGTATAATGTTCTTCGAAGGAGGATTTCATGGCAAACGAGTTTATTAATTTTGAAAAAATTTCCCGTCGTACCTGGCAGCGTCTGCACCAAAAATCACAGCCGCCTTTGAACGTGACAGAATTAAATTCCATTAAGAGTCTCAATGACCAAATCAGTATTCAGGATGTTACCGACATTTATCTGCCTTTAATCAGTCTGATAAAAATCTATAAAAGAGCCCAAGAAAATCTCAGCTTTTCCAAAAGTATTTTTCTGCAAAAAGATCTCAATAACCGTCCCTTTATTATCGGAGTTTCTGGCTCTGTTGCTGTCGGCAAGTCTACTACCAGCCGGCTCCTGCAGCTTTTACTGGCAAGAACATTTAAAAACTCCAGTGTGGAGATGGTTACGACTGATGGTTTTTTATACCCCAATGCCGTTCTTTCTGCTAAAAATATGCTGAATCGCAAGGGTTTTCCCGAGAGTTATGACATGGAGCTTCTGCTCAACTTTCTGGACAGCATGAAAAATGGGCAGACTGCAGAGATTCCCGTTTACTCGCATGAAATCTATGATATTGTGCCGGGCCAAAGCCAAACCCTTACTGCACCTGATTTTCTGATTGTGGAAGGTATCAATGTCTTTCAAAATCCTTTAAATAACCGTCTTTATATGAGCGATTACTTTGATTTTTCAATCTATATAGATGCCGACATCAGGCATATTGAAAATTGGTACCTTGAACGCTTTTCAACTTTGCTGGATTTGGCGGAGAACGATGAAGAAAACTACTATCACCGCTTCTTGAAGATGGGAAAAGAGGGAGCTCTTGATTTTGCCAGAGAAATTTGGAAAAACATCAACCTCGTTAATCTGGAAAAGTATATTGAGCCCACGCGAAATCGCGCTGAGTTGATTCTCCATAAGGCCAATGACCATAAAATAGATGAAATTTACCTGAAAAAGTGATAAAGGCTTGTCAAATGCTCAGAATTTCTATATAATAGTGTAGTTATCATAATTTGGAGGTAAAGACATTGGCAAATATTAAATCAGCGATTAAACGCGCTGAACTCAACGTTAAGCAAAACAGCCGCAATTCAGCTCAAAAATCAGCTATGCGTTCTGCTGTCAAAGCTTTTGAAGCAAACCCAACTGAAGAACTTTTCCGTGCTGCTTCTTCCAGCATCGACAAAGCTAAATCAAAAGGTTTGATTCATAAAAACAAAGCAAGCCGCGATAAAGCACGCCTTGCACGTCAGTTAGCTAACTAAAAAGTCGGACTAGTCCGACTTTTTTCTTTTTGGGAAATCCGACTGGCAGTGCATCTGCGGTACAAAAAAATACCTCCGAAGCCTTTTGGTAAAGTGAAATACTCCAGAGGTATTTTTTTGTCCTAATAGTTATGGGGGGTACAGAATCTGCTTTTTACTTACTGGCTGCCAAACGGACTTCAAAAATAGCTCCCTGCGGTTTCTTATCTTTGACAATGATACTGCCTTTTAAGCTATCGGTAATCTGCTTAGCCAGAGACAAGCCCAGACCAAAACCGCCCTTTTGCCGAGTTCTGGCCTTATCAACACGGTAAAAGCGATCGAAAATTCTCTTCTTATCCGTATCCGAAATTCCTTGACCGTTGTCAGCCACCGATAAAATCAGGCTGCGATCTGTTGTTTTAACATCGATCCAAATTTCTCCATCTTGATCCGTGTATTTGACCGCATTGTCAAAAAGAATGGTCATCAATTGTTTGAGCAGGGTTTTATCAGTTTTAATCTGACGGCTGACCTTATTTGTAATATGCAGGGTTTTTCCGCTTTCCTGTGCAATCATCGCATAGTTTTTAAAGGTATCATCAAAAAAGCTGGGGTTGACCTCCGTTATTTCAGGCTCAATGCCATCATCACGGCGCGCCAGATTAAGGAGATTAGTTGTCAGCATCCTCATATTTCTGACTTCTTCCAAACTGGAAGCGATGGATTCTGACGATTCTAAAATAGTAGCTTCAGGCTTTCTAAACAAGCTTTCCAAGCGATTTTGCAAGACTGCCAGCGGTGTCCGCAGTTCATGGCTGGCATTTTCCACGAAAGATTTCTGCTTTTCGTAATTCTCTAAAATAGGTCTGCGGCTCCACTTAGCCAAATAGACACTGGCAATAACCGAAATCAGCCAAAAGACAATCATAACGCTGATAATAATCGTCACATAGCGCTGATTGGCTTCCTCCAGCTGAGTTGTGTTAATCACAATCGTTGCAAATTTTACCTGAGGGTAAAAAGCATTATCCACTTTAACTGTTACGGTTCTGTATTTTTCTGTTTGACCATAGATATTCTTGGCTCTTTGCTCAGCAATAGCGCCTAAATTGTGCAGTTTGGGATGAATACGGTATAAGGGTGAAAAAGCATTGATATTATTGACAACATTATGTTTTTTATCATAAAGAATCGTATCTGTATTGGCAGCCATTTGGCCATCCGGCTTGATTTTAAAGGGGGATCCTTCGCTGTCTTCGTCCATGGCATCACTAACCATAGTATTTCTGACCATGGCCATATTGACATAATCATCAATATTTTTCGTCGCCTTTTTGAGACTGTCATCAACGGAAGAATAAATACCAAAGCGCATGACCTGTATAATAATGACAGTCATCACCAAGAATATTCCCGTAAATACACCGAAGAAATGGCTGAAAAAGGAGGCATTTTCGCCATGCCTGTTTTTTTGTCTTAATTTAATTAGCATCCTTCAAAATATATCCTACACTGCGCAATGTCTGCAAATTTTTTCCAAACTGAGTATCTTTGAGTTTTTTTCTGATTTTAGACACATAGACTTCAACGACAGAAATAGTCGTGTCACTGTCAAAGCCCCAGATTCGATCAAAAATCTGTGATTTAGGCAAAATAACATTTTGATTCTGCAGGAAATAAACCAGCAAATCAAACTCCTTGCCAAGCAGTTCAACTTCCTTACCGTTTACTTTGGTCGTATTAGTAGATGTATCTACCGTTAAGTCACCGTATACAAGGTTTTTATCGGTGAATTTTCCTGAGCGCTTGAGAAGAGCCTGAATGCGCATTTTCAGCTCTTCCAGATAAAAAGGCTTTGTCAGATAGTCATCAGCTCCCAATTCAAAGCCATGCCCCTTATCATCCAGCCCTTCTTTAGCCGTCATAATCAAGACAGGTGTGGTAATCCCTTTTTCACGCAATTCCTTCAAAACCTGAAAGCCGCTTTTTTCAGGCAGCATCAAATCCAATAAAATCAAATCGTAAACGCCGCTTTCGGCTTCATAAAGGCCTTCTTCCCCATCAAAAACCTGCATAACGTCAGCAAAATCGTCTAGAAAGTCAAAGATAGAATTTGACAGACTTAAATCATCTTCTACTAATAATATTTTTATCATGTTCCGGCTCCTTTTCTTCCTTTCTATTATAGCATGACTTAGAAGTTTTCGACTAGTTATTTCCGGAAAGAGGACGCTCCTTTAAATCAGCCTTTAGCAAGAGCTGCAATCAATACAGTTAAGGCAGATTTTGCCGCCAGTGAGAGAAAAATGGGGTTAGTAAATACTTTTTCCATCGATAAACCTCTTCTTTCTTTCAGAATAATCTCAGTTTAACCTACCATTCTTAAAAGAGGCTTAATGATGAATAGTATTGAAAAAATACGACTGTTTGGAAAAACTCAATGAAGATTTACGAATAGTTCTATTGAGACAGCAGATACATTACATTACGGAGAAAGTAAAAAATATCTTTGCAGAAAGATTACCACTGAGTAGTGTCATTCAAAGAATAAAAAAGACTCAGTCCTGACTGATACAGGACCAAATCTTTTGAGTTCTATAATATCTAAAAAAGTGTCCCAGTTTTACAAAGATTTACAAAGAGCTTTCAAATAATTATTAAGCAAAGGGATTTTAAAACTAATAAATATTACGTACGTAAGAAGTTGAACCAATTTGCTTGCCATTAGCATAAGTAACAACAACTTCTTTTATTTTTGTAGGTTGAGCCGGATCGTAATACTGACTAAGTTTTACAGTTACATTTTTATTAACCGCCGCAGCTAATCCTAAACCTGCACCTGCAGCATTTATAAATGGTTTTGCTGGGCCGGCAACAAGAGCCATAATTTTAAGCATGGCAGCTTGTACAGACTGAACATATCCTAAATTATACGTCGTGGATGCAACATAATTCCATGCTCCTCGGCGAAAACCGGCAGTTGCTCTGGAATATGAATTTCCATTAGAAACATCTGGAATATAATCATGACTATTATTAACTTCAACATTAGACACAGTACCATCAATATCAGTCAGTGTTCCTGTAGTAATGTCTAAATAAGCTGATAATCCTGTTTGACTATCAGTAACAGAAATAATGTTATTATTTTGTGATACTGTATAACCATCAATATTATATGTATCTGCATATGTGGTATTTGCAATGATAAAACAAATCATACTGTATAATAAGACGACCATAAAACCAAAGATATTTCGTTTCATTTTCATATTGCTACTCCTTCCTAAAATAAGAAATAAAAATCCCTAAGCCTATTATTCCAGCAATTACTAATATAGCATTGCTATTTTTCAATCCCCAAATTAACAAAAATATATCAATTAATAGGATAAATATAGATGTAAATAGCCTACTTTTACTCATAGCAACCTCCTAGAAGAATAACTCTGCAGTAGTACAGCTGGGACACAGCAAAGATCATTATGAATATTTTATTTTTAAAAATCGTGCTTGCCTTCTAGCGTTTTAACGCTTGGTTTCATATTCAATATCATTTTTATCTTCCCGCTTTTGTCTCATCCTACCATACTTTCTATTTTTCCTCAAGCATATAACTTTATTCTCAGTACTTTTTCAAAAGTCCAATTCTTTGATTTTACTGAAGACATCTTAAGGTCTTTCTCAGATATCGAAAACAAATTAAAAATAATTGAAAATAGACTCGTTCTAAGGCTAAATCAAAGGCAATCAGCAGTTTCATCAAGGATATAAAAAAGTCCTTAGCTTTAGAAAATTTTATGATTCTCATCACTCTGAGTATCAAAAAAGAGAAAACCAACTTGGTCTTCTCAATACATTAAAATAAACCATCCACTACAGTTGACAATGAGCCAATAAAATCTGTTTTAGCTGATCTTATTTTCAAGTTTCTCAGCCCCTCAAAAATGACCTGTAACAGCCTGCCAAACAGCAGCTTTTTCTCTTTCAATCAAAGCTGTTCTGGCTGAGATTTCCTTGATTCCCATCGTAATGTTCCGGCTGATCGCCAAATTATCCAACTGCGGTTCAAAGAAAGCTTTATATTCTTCTAAACGTTGATTGGTTTTAAAAATATTGGCCGGAATAATGACAAAGCTGTCAAAACTCATATCGCCGCCAAGCGTATCTTTAATCCACTCCCAGTTGCTGCGCGCCCATGTCCAGAACGCTTCCTGAGTAAAAGGTTCACTGAGGAAAAGCCTGTACCAAAGCGACAGATCCTGAGGTTTAATGACATCTTTATTTTTCAGCTCGTTCAAAATCCTCTCAAGCGTTGCTTGTGATTTTGTTTGTGCCAAAGCACCGGCTAACTGTCTGCGGAAATTCCCGTCGTTGGTCAGCACATAAGTATCCAAATAAAGTGTTACCAGATCATCAGTTTCAGCATGCTTGATTTGATTGGTCAAGACAGCGAGCCGGACTGCAGCCGGGATAGATTCGATGTTGCCTTTGTGCCTTTCAAAAAGCGCCTGCGCTTTTTCATTGGCGTCAGGATCATCGGCATAAATCATATTAGCCAAAACAATCTGACGAACCATCTCATCCTCATCGCTCTCCTGATCTGACTTCTCAAAACCAAGACGCTGATAATTGGCCTGATAAACATCACGAACTAAGGATTTAAAATCTGCTTCGATTTGGCTGCCTTCTTCTAAGAATCTTTCGATACCGGCCACCAACTGATGGCTTGCCGACATGACCATATAAGAAGTTTCAGCTGACAAGCTTGACAAAAGCGCCACCAGTTCAGCGTAAGAAATCTGACCGCTCTCTGCCAGCAATCGGCGCTCTTGGATAATCTGAAGTTTGGAAGTGTGATCAAGTCGGTCAAAATCCGCCAGAACAGCCTCTAACAGCTGACCGTCATAATTACTGATATAGTGAGCAGTGTTGCCTGTATTCAAGCGCAAAGGCCCTTTATCCTTATTGTCAGCAAGCAGCTGCGTAAAGTTAGGAATTTCAATAGCTTCTTCTTCTAAGGTATCAGGCAGACCGGACCAATTGCTGTTAAGCGGAATTGGCCAAAGACGTCCGGCTTCTTCATAATCGCCAATGAAAAATTGCTTTTGCGAAATACGAAGTTTGTCATCTTGGACGGTCAATGTTACTAAAGGATAGCCCGGCTGCTCTAACCAAGCATCCATAAAGCTGGCAACATCCTTGCCGGAAGCAGCTGACAGTGCATTCCAAAGATCGCGGCCGACAGTGTTGGCATATTGATATTTTTCAAAATAGCTCCTCAAGCCCGCGGCAAAATCTTTATCCCCAAGCCAGCGGCGAAGCATGTGCATCAAACGGCTCCCCTTGGCATAAACGATAGCTGCATCAAAAATGGTATTAATCTCATCCGGATGTTTAACAGTGACATGCACAGACTGAACACCATCTGTCGCATCCCGCTTAAGAGCATGCGGAACACCGCTTGTCTGGAAGTCCTCAAAAATATTCCAGTCGGGTTCAATAGCATCAACCGCAACGTATTCCATCATGTTGGCGAAGCTTTCATTAAGCCAAAGATCATCCCACCATCTCATGGTAACTAAGTTACCGAACCATTGGTGAGCCAACTCATGGGCAATCACAAGCGCTACCTGCTGACGGCTGCTTGCTGTTGAATTATCATCAACTAAGAGATAGACTTCCCGGTAGGTAATCAGTCCCCAGTTTTCCATAGCACCGGCGGAAAAATCCGGAAGAGCCAGATGATAGGACTGCGGAATTGGATACTGAACGCCAAAATAGCCTTCATAAAAATCAATAACACGAACAGCAATGTCCAAGGCAAAATCAACTGAGTCACTGTTTTGAGCCTCAGTCGCAAAAACACCTACTTCCGTACCATTCTTTGTGCGGGCCTTTTTCCCATGAAGACTGCCGACAGCAAAAGCTAAAAGATAAGAAGACATTCTTGGAGTTGTATCAAAGGTCCAAACACCTGTTTCTTCACGGCGGCTGATATTAATTTCGGGCATATTAGAGAGGGCGATATCGCCCTCTTCCTGATCAAATTTCAGTGCCAAATCAAAGGTCGCTTTTGCTTCCGGCTCGTCAATACTCGGAAAAGCTTCACGGGCAAAGTGACTTTCAAACTGCGTTGAAACAATCTCCTTTTTAACCCCATTAACAGTATAATAAGAAGGATAGATGCCCGTCATATTATCTGTAATCTTACCTGCAAATTCCAAAACCAGAGTCATGCTGCCGGTTTCAGGGAGTTCAATATGAACAGCCTCATGATCATTGTCCAGTTCGTAAACCAACTCAGTATTATCCAAAAGAACAGAGCTGATCGTCAAATTTTTCTGATGCAGCGAAATCACATTGTCAAGCGCTTCTCCGTTGATAGCTACGTTACCGGAGAAAGTTCTTTGCTGCCGGTTAATGTCTAGAAAAATATTATAATTTTCAGGCACAAACTTTTCAATAAAGTGTTCTACAGATTCCATGTATCTCCCTTATTATTTCAAAATTTCTAAATTATTATTGTATCATAATTCAATGATTTTTCCAGTTTTAAGATAGACAATCCATTCACAAATATTGCGTGCATAATCACCGATTCGTTCAAGATACATCAGCACTTGGAAATACTCCTTACCTGCAAAAGCAGCATCTGGTGTCTGCTTGATTTCTTCGACTGCCAGATTTTGGATATCTTTGAAATAGTTATCAATCACTTCATCGGTTGCAGCGATCTCATAAGCTTTTTTATCATCACCGTTGATATAAGCATTCAAAGCATCCTCTACCATATGCTTAACAGCCTTGCCCATCTCGCTGATCTTTTCTTCTACATCAAGCAGGCGCTCCTCACCTTTCATGCGAATAGTCGCCTTGGCAATTGAGGAAGCATGGTCACCCATCCGCTCGATGTCACTCGACGCTTTGAGAACTGTAATAACGGTTCTCAAATCATTAGAGACAGGCTGCTGCAGAGCGATAATTTCGAGAGATTTTTTTTCTAGTTTCGTTTCATACTCGTTTACCACATCATCATCAGCGATAACTTCTTTGGCCAAGTCGCGGTCGTGACTGACAAAAGCACGCACAGTCTTGTTGATCTGTGCCAGCACTTCTGTACCCATCGCGTAAAATTGATTGTGTAATTTATCTAATTCTTCTTCAAATTGCGATCTTAACATGTTCTCATCTCTTTTCTATTATTATTTTTATCCAAACTTACCTGTAATATAATCTTCAGTTTCTTTTTTCTGCGGATTCAGGAACATTTCTTTAGTATTGCCGTATTCGATCAAATCTCCGGCAAGGAAAAAGCCTGTTCGGTCAGAAATACGCGAAGCCTGCTGCATGGAACGTGTAACGACAATCATCGTGTATTTTTCTTTTAAATCATAGAGCGTATCTTCGATTTTCCCAGCTGAGATAGGATCCAAGGCCGAGGTCGGTTCATCCAGCAGAATAATCTGCGGGCTGGTCGCCAGAACTCTGGCAATGCAGACACGCTGCTGCTGCCCGCCGGACAGGCCAATTGCTGAATCATGCAGACGGTCTTTTACTTCATTCCAAATTGAGGCACCGTTCAAAGACTTTTCAACAGCTTCATCAAGAATCTTCTTATCCTTAATACCCTTTAAACGCAAACCGTAAACAACATTTTCATAGATAGTCATCGGAAAAGGATTGGGCTGCTGGAAAACCATACCGATTTCCTTGCGCAGCTCTACTGTGTCTGTCCGCGGACTGTAAATATTATGTCCGTTGTACATAATAGAACCTGTGACCGTTACTTCGGGATTAATATCTCCCATGCGGTTGATGGCACGCAGCAAAGTTGATTTACCGGACCCTGACGGACCAATTAAAGCAGTGATTTCTTTAGGATAGAAATCAATGGATACATTATTAAGTGCTTTCTTTTTACCGTAATAAACAGACAAATCAGTTACTTTTAAAATAGGTTCTGTCATCGCTTTCCTTTCTATCCAAAGTGTCCAGACACATAATCACTGGTTGATTTTAATTTAGCATTTTGGAAAATATTATTTGTTGTGTCATACTCAATCAAATCTCCCAAATAGAAAAAGGCTGTATAATCACTGGCGCGGGCCGCCTGCTGCATATTGTGAGTAACGATGATAATTGTGTAATTTTTCTTTAGGTCAAACATCGTTTCTTCTAACTGCATAGTCGCCACAGGATCAAGAGCTGAGGCCGGTTCATCCATTAACAAAATGTCAGGTTTCACCGCAATAGCCCGAGCGATGCACAGACGCTGCTGCTGCCCTCCCGAAAGAGTAAAGGCAGACTTATGCAAATCGTCCTTGACTTGCTCCCAAAGCGCCGCCTGTTTTAGAGACGTCTCAACAATTTCATCCAAGACTTTCTTATCTTTAATACCGGCACGTTCATAAGCAAATGTAATGTTTTTGTAGATCGATTTAGCAAAAGGATTTGGTCTTTGGAAAACCATGCCAATGTGCTTGCGCATTTCATAAACATTGATATTTGGGGCATTGACATCAATTCCCTCATACATGATTTCTCCGGTTACTTTGGCAATATCGATAGTATCATTCATTCGATTGAGACTGCGGAGGAAAGTTGACTTCCCGCAGCCTGACGGACCGATTAAAGCTGTAATTTTGTTCTTCTCAAACTGCATATCAATCCCGTTAATCGCCTCATTTTCACCATAATAGACATGTAAGTCCTTGGTTGACAAGGCGAGGTTCCCTTCCGGAAAAGTAATGATATGCCTTTCATTCCAATTATAATCTGCCATTTGTCCTCCTTTAGGCTGCTGATGTCAGCTTAGCATGCAGTTTTTTACCAATGTAACGTGCTGACAAGTTAAAGATAAGGATAAAAACAAGTAAAACTGCCGCACTGCCTTCAGATACTTTGGTAGCATCCGGAATAGTTCCTTCACTGTTAACCTTCCAAATATGGACAGCCAAGGTTTCCGCCTGACGGAAAATTGAAATCGGACTTGTCGTACTAAGCGGATTCCAGTTTCCCCAATCCAGAGCCGGAGCAGATTGACCTGCTGTATAAATCAATGCCGCTGCTTCCCCGAAAATACGGCCGGAAGCAAGCACAATACCGGTCACAATCCCCGGGAGTGCTTCCGGAATAACTACATGGAGCACGGTTTCCCAACGAGAGATACCCAAGGCAAGACCAGCCTCGCGCTGAGTATGATGGACGTTTCTCAAACTGTCTTCGATGTTACGCGTCATCTGCGGTAAATTGAAAACGGTCAGCGCCAGAGCACCTGAAATGATGGAAAAACCATATTGAAACTGCACAACAAAAATTAAATACCCAAACAGACCGACAACCACAGATGGCAGAGAAGACAAGATTTCAATACAGGTACGGATAAAATCTGTCAAGCGGCCCTTTTTAGCGTATTCAGACAAATAAATGCCTGCTCCCATAGACAAGGGAATGGAAATAATCAGTGTTACGATTAAAAGAAAGAAGGAATTATAAAGCTGAATGCCGATACCGCCGCCAGTTTCATAGGATGAAGAGCGGCCTGTCAGGAAGTGCCAGTCAATACTGGGAATTCCCCGTACAAGAATAAAAAGTAAGAGCGATACCAAAATGGTAATAATAATACCGGCAATGGTATATAAAATACCAGTAACTAATTTATCCAGTTGTTTAGCGTGCATAATTTTTCTTACCTTCCCTTGTAATAAATTTCATCAGCATATTAAAGGCCAAACTCATAATCAGAAGGACTAAGGCCAGTGACCAAAGAACATTATTTTGGACGGTTCCCATGACTGTATTGCCGATTCCCATTGTCAAGACAGAAGTCAGAGTGGCTGCAGGTGTGGTCAGAGAAGTCGGAATAACTGCTGAATTTCCGACAACCATCTGAATCGCCAAAGCTTCACCGAAAGCGCGAGCCATCCCGAAAATCACTGCTGTAAAAATACCAGGTTTTGCCGCATTTAAAATAACACGCCAAATCGTTTGCCAGCGGGTAGCTCCCATAGCAAGACTAGCTTCTTTATAGTGTCTTGGAACAGCTTTTAAACTGTCAACAGTCATAAAGGTAACAGTCGGCAAAATCATAACAAACAGGACAAAAACCCCGGATAAAATACCGAATCCTGTACCGCCGAACAAGGTTCTGACGAAAGGTACCACAATCTGCAAACCGATAAATCCGTAAACAACCGATGGAATGCCGACAAGCAGCTCCACAACAGGCTGCAGAATTTTGGCTCCGTATTTAGGTGAAATTTCAGTCATGAAAACTGCTGCTCCAATGGCAAAAGGTGTCGCAATCAAAGCTGATAAAATGGTAACAATGAAAGACCCTAAGATCATTGGCAAAGCTCCCAGCAAGGGTTTGCCGTCCGGTCCTTTCACATTAGGCTGCCAGTCTTTTCCAAAAAGAAATTTGAATGGGCTGATTTTATCCACAAAGAAAGTTGACAGACCTTTTTGAGCAACAAAAATAAGAATCATCGCAACGATAAGGACAATCAAAGCCAAACAGCAAAAGGTAATTGTTTTACCGAATTTTTCTAAACGAGAATTTTTAGAAGGTGATGTCAGCTTTTTAATCAGTTCTTGATTTTTCATGATTCCTCCATACATCAAGATAAGAACTTCGAAAAGCAATAAAAGCAGCTAAATCGGCTAAGTAACTTTTATTCCTTTCGCTTATATCATAATCATTTAGCCGTTACAGTGCCGTCAGCACTTTTAACAACTTTCATATCATTAACAGAAATGTAACCCATTCGAGGTACGATACTCTTTTGCACCTCTTTACTCATCATGAATTCCAAAAATTCTTTGGTTAAGCCTTTGGCTTTTCCTTTGGTATACATGTGTTCATAAGACCAGAGCGGCCAGTCGTTAGTTGTTACATTTTTTACAGTTGGTTTAAAGCCGTTCAATTGCAAAGATTTTACTGAGCTGTCGACATAGGCAAAAGCCAGATAGGAAATCGCACCCGGAGTCTGTGAAACGATTGATTTTACCATACCGTTGGAATCTTGCTCCTGACTTTGCTTGGCATCTTTTCCATCCATGATGACACTGTCAAAGGTTGCCCGAGAGCCAGAACTGGCAGCTCGGTTAATAATAGAAATTTCTAAATCCTGACCGCCTACCTGTTTCCAGTTGGTATACTCACCCGTAAAAATTTTTCGCAGCTGTTCAACCGTCAAATTGGAAACCTTCACATTTTTATTTGCAATCACAGCAATTCCCGCAACTGCAACCTGATGGTCAACCAGTTCTTTGGCATTAATCCCGTCTTTTTCTTCGGCAAAAAGGTCACTGTTGCCAATCTGAACAGCACCTGACTGTACTTGCGAAAGCCCTGTACCGGAACCGCCGCCTTGGACATTGATAGTTTTACCTAAATTAGACTGAGAAAATTCATCTGAAGAAGCCTCTACTAAAGGCTGCAGAGCTGTTGAACCGACACTGGTTATTGTCTGCCCCTTATCAATCCAGCTGGAACACGCCGCTAAGCTCAGACCGGCTACAGCCAGCGCTAAGGATAAAACTATTTTTTTCTTTCTCATTTACTTGCTTTCCTTTCCTAATCAATTATAACAATAAAATAAATGAAACGGTTTGCAATTGTAAAATTTTTTTAAAATGTATTCTATAACATTTACACTTAGAAACGAAGACCCTTAGGAAAATAATTCTTTAGCGTATTGCCAGTTACCTTGGCAAAACCTAGGCCGTTCCCGTTTATAAGAATATGATACCAGCCTTTTTCATAATCTTTGGAGAGGGACAGAACATTTCCAGAAACATAAGTTTTGAACTGTTCTACATCAATTTCAATAGACTGTACTACTTCACCTTTTCGTAAAGCCAGTCCCAGGGCAAAAGACGGTTCAAACCGGTTCTTCTTGAAGGTTCCTAAATGCAGGCCGTTTCTGGCGATTTTCAGCGTGGAGAGATCCGGCAGTCCCTGCGGAACTAAATAAAGCTGATTGCCAAAAGTTTGGTACTGACCTTCTAATTTAACCTTAAGATATTTATCAGCAAAAGTCTGCCAAAGTTCTTCCTGATCTTTTTTCAAATAAGATTTAACATTTTTGGATAGAAGAGACGGCTGAGCCCGCCGCTTATCCCGGAGTTTGGCTACAAACTGTCCTTCCCCTTTAAAACAATGGGGATACATCCGTGCAGCTTCGGGCATATCAATGCCTTCGGTCATCCCATTAATCTTGGGAACATCTTCCAGCTCCAAATAATCATAGTGTGAGAGGAGCCAGCGGATGATGTCTTCATTTTCTTCCGGAGCCCATGTGCAGGTTGAATAGACTAAACTGCCGCCAAAAGCCAGCATTTTTACAGCTTCTTGCAGTATCTCTTTTTGAAGATCGGCACACTCTGCCGGATAATCTTCGTGCCAATATTGCATGGCTACCGGGTCTTTTCGGAACATTCCTTCACCCGAACACGGTGCATCCAAGACAATCATATCAAAATAATGGTCAAAGGTTTGAGCCAGATTTTTTGGACTTTCATTGGTAACAAGGATATTTCTGGCACCAAAGCGTTCTACATTTTCCACGAGAACCTTACTGCGCTTTTTAGAAATCTCGTTGCTCACCAAAATACCTGTATTATCCAGATAAGAAAGCAGATGAGTGGTTTTCCCTCCCGGCGCTGCTGCCAAATCGAGCACTTTCATTCCTTTTGCAGGTGCTGCTGCCTGAGCAACCATCTGAGCAGCCGGTTCCTGAGAATAGACTAGGCCTGAGACATGCTCAGCAGATCGGCCGGAAACCTTGCCATAATAGCCCCAATCTGTGTTTGGAATGGGATTTTCAAAAGAAAGCTGACGGCCTTTTAAAGGATTGGTTCGAAAAGCAGCAACTGCTTCTTCTTTGAAACTTGCGAAAAAATCGTCAGCTTCACTTCCCAAAATATTTTGATATTTTTCGACAAATTTTTCAGGTAATGACATATAAATAATCTACTTCTGTCCTATCCAAGACAAGTACCCTGTCAGACAAGATACTATTTAATATATTTTTGAATTTCTTTTAATTTAGCCTTGGGAATAAACATAACCATCTGCCGGCTTTTATAGTCAGGTTTATGGCCGTACAAATCAAGAATGGTATAACCCAGTTTTTCTCCCATAATGCTGCCTGCAGCGTAATCCCAGGGAGCAATATTAGAAAAATAAGCGATAAAACGCCCTTCTAAGATACGGCAAATACTAAGTCCTGCACTGCCAATCCCGCGAATCCCCAGAGTCTGGCGGCCTAAGTCAGCTACCCCCATAATATTTTGGGCGCACATGGCACTGTTGGCGCCGATTAAAGAACGCTTGAAAGGTCTGTCTTGAAAAGAAGGCAGCGGCTTGTCGTTAGCCCTTACTTCAAATTGGCCGCCGCCGCTGTAAAGAACATCGTTCATGACATCATAAATGAGTCCGAATTGACCAATACCATTTTCATAGTAAGCGATCATAACAGCAAAATCACAGCCCTGAACAATAAAATTAACTGTTCCGTCAATCGGATCCAAAACCCAGACGCAGCCATCGTCTATATCTGATACAAGACCTTCCTCTTCTGCAAAAAAATGGTCTTCCGGATAAGCGCTGTGAATTCGTTCAACCATCAATTCTTGAACAGCCTTATCTAAATCCGTAACCAAATCATCAAAACGCGACTTTTCTTCAATTACTAAATCGTGTGTCATATTATCACGAATGTAGCGTCCCGCTTCATAAATCAGCTCTTTTGCAAATTGAAATTTAGTTTCCAAGGGAGATAAATCCTTTCTCTTTAGACTTTGCCGCCTGAACTGCACGGTAGACAGAATAGCCGCTGACCTTTTCAAACTCACGGTCAATTTGCTTTTCCTGCGACTTACTGCTGACAACATTCTTATATTTTTTGTAGCCTTCTAAAAGGCGGGCAGCTTCAACTTTGCTTTCGTAAGCCTTTTCGATCAAATTTAAAAAAGAAAGCACTGAGGTTATTTCTTCAGTGCTCCACGATAAATCTAAAGGATAAGAATAGCTTTTAGTCATCTTCTTCCTCAGTTTCTGCTTTAATCGTTGCCTGACGCAGTTCTTGTTTGCGGTAATCTCGTGGTAAAAAAGCCCGAATCTCATCTTCGTTAAAACCAATCTGCATGCGCTTATCATCCATAATAATCGGACGGCGGAGCAGACTGGGATTTTTAGAAATAAGGTTAATCAGCTCAGAGACAGACAATTCATCCACATCAATATCTAATTTTTGAAAAACTTTTGAACGTGTTGAAATAATATCTTCGGTTCCATTTTCGGTATAGGAGAGAATCTTCAATAAATCATCGCGGCTCAGAGGGCTTGTGATGATATTGTGTTCCCGAAAGGCAACATCGTGTTTATTTAACCAAGCCCTTGCCTTACGGCAACTTGTACAGCTAGGCGATAAAAATAAGGTAATCATAACCTACCCCTTTATTCATACTTCTTTTTATTATACAAGATTTTGAGTGACTTGGCTATGCTTTTCCCCAATTTAGGGCAAATTCTTTATCTGTTTCAAGCTGCTTAACTAGATCATCAATGCCGTTAAACTTGACCATTTCACGAATTTTATCCAGCCATAAAATTTCAATTGTTTCCCCGTAGATATCTCCGTCAAAATCAAAGATATTGGCTTCTAAGCGCAGCTCTGTTCCGCCAAAGGTAACATTTTTGCCTATACTGGTCATGGAGCGGTAGCGTTTTTCGCCTACTAAAACATCAGCCACATAAACGCCGTCTGCCGGTAGATAGGTGCGATCAATAGGTGCCAGATTGGCCGTTGGAAAACCGATCGTCCGCCCTCTGGCATCACCGTGCACAACAATTCCCCGTGTTGAAAATTCGTAGCCTAAAAGCTGATTGACCTGAGCAACATCTCCTTGGCCGATCAAGCGGCGCACTCGAGTTGAGCTGATTTTTTCCTGCTGATACTGTACTTCAGGCACCGTAATGACTTGGCCGGAAAAATTACGCTTCAGATAGTCGGAATCTGTTTTGTTGTGGCCAAATTTATAGTCAAAACCAACAACGACAGCCTTTGCGTTAAGGGCCTTAATATAGTCGTTGATAAAATCATCAGAACTGGTTTTGGCAAAATCCGAGGTGAAGTCAGTCAGGTAGAGATCATCGACCCCATATTCTTCAAACTTAGCATAACGTTTTTCCGGGTAATTGATATGATTAAGCAGCTCTTGGCTGAAGCGCGAGAAAGCCAGCTGAGGAGATTCCGGAAAAGTCAGTACAACGATTTTCAATTTTTCTTTCTCAGCCAGTATTTTCGCTTCCTCAAACAGCTTCCTATGCCCCTTATGAAGAGCATCAAAATAGCCTAAAACCAGAACTGACGCCTCTTGGCGGCTGATGTCCTTATGGCTGCGAATTCTAAAAATATTCATCTTATATCATCTTTCTAAAACACTTTTTTAAAGAAACACTTTTTTAGGTTTGTAAAAAGCTTCTCGTTTTTCCAAGACAGCGACAAGCTTATCTTCATAAAAAGCGGCCAGCAGCTCATCTTTTTGAGGCAGGCTGATGCGTCTGCCAAAGGAAATTTCGGTGGCCTCTTCCTCACTAAGGACTGCATGCGGCAGGGACAGAACACCGTACTCAATCGGTAAAATAAAAGAAAAATCGCCTGCTGCAGCCTTATCTGCAATCTCACTTAAACTTAAAGCCTTATCTAATGTTAGACCAGCTGAAGCAGTTCTTTCGAGAAAGGACATGTGGCTGGCATAGCCAAGCCGTGCCCCTAAATCAACGGCTAAGGTTCTGACATAGGTTCCTTTGCTGCAGACAACTCTAAAAGCAAAAGAACACAGATCGTCTTTAAAAATCAAATCGCCGGTACGCTTAAAATCATAGATGGTCACCTGACGCTCGGGCCGCTCAACAGTCTCACCGGCACGCGCATAGTCATAAAGTTTACGGCCATTGACTTTGACTGCCGAATACATAGGGGGAATTTGCTTGATCTGACCGACAAAGGTCAACATGACTGCATCAACATCTTCTTCTGTCAGATGCTTGTCCACCGGTGTTTTCTCAACAATCTCACCGCCGGCATCTTCTGTTGTGGTTGAAAAACCAAGGGTCACCTGCCCTTCATAGACCTTGCCGGAGTCTGTCATGTATTCCAAAACACGGGTCGCCTTGCCCAAAGCAATGGGCAGCACCCCGACGACATCAGGATCAAGCGTCCCGCCATGGCCGATTTTCTTTTCCTGCAAAATCTTTCGAAGCTTAAAAACCGCATCGTGTGAGGTCATTCCCGCTTCTTTCTTAAGATTGATAATTCCTGAAATCATAATTCCTATTATAGCATAGAATACTGAGAGCTGGTCAATTGAAAACTGTTATCTGTCTAGACTTGCGGCAGGGGATGGGAAAATTCCATTTTAATAATGGATTTAGACCGGTAAAATCAAAACTTAAGACGTTTTACGAGAGCTGTTTTTTCTGTTAAAATAAGGACAAAGGAGCTCCTATGACTTATCACATTCAAAAATTTTGTACAGAATGCGGAACAAAATTACAGCCTAAATTTTTAGAAAATGAAGGCCTCATTCCTTACTGTAAGAACTGTCAGGCCTTTCGTTTCCCTATTTTTAATACAGCCTGCAGTATGATTGTCCAAAACGAAAGGCAGAATAAAATACTGCTCATTAAACAATACAACAGACCGGATTATATCTTGGTTGCCGGTTACATCTCTCAAGGTGAAAGTGCCGAAGCAGCTGTCAAGCGTGAAATTCAAGAGGAAACCGGTCTGAAGGTGACATCGCTCCGTTTTAATCAGAGCCAGTATTTCGAAAAATCCAATACGCTCATGCTCAATTTTGCCGTTACGGTCTCTGGAGATATTGTTCCCAACAGTGAAATTGATGACTGGGCCTGGTTTGATCTTAACAAAGCTAAAAAAGAAATTAAAGACGGCAGTTTGGCAGAAAAATTTTTGCTGGCCTATTTGGCAAAAAGACGTAAAGCATTGTAAGGCTTGGGTAAAGCTCAGAAACATGTCAGCAGTTTTTGCTTTTTCTTAACACATAAAAATCATTAACACAAAAACGAATAACTGCCCGGTGGAATTCCGAACAGTTATTCGTTTTTTTGACGCTATGACTCTATCAGTCCTCTTTGCTTAGATATCACGGTTGCTGTCGCTGTCCAGTTCAAAGAAAGGTTTGATGTCTTGGACGTATTCCAAAACTCCTTGAAACTCTCCTTTTTCATTGCGGACAGCTGCGTAAGTGACATAGACAAATTTTCCCAAGCGCTCAGACTGAAACCACATCTCTACCTTATCTTTTTGGCCGGAACGCAGCACTTCAAAAACTTTCTTGACCTTGTCCAGCACTTTTGGCGGGTGGCAGAGTTCGACATTGCGCCCTATTTGGCTGGGCGTTCGTTTGAAAATCATCTCGGCAGCCGGAACACTGTCGTTGTAGTATTGGAAAATATCATCTTTATTGACAAAAGTGATCTCCAAAGGCAGATGATTCAAAATCAGATTGGCCTGCTCAAGCGATAGATAGCCGTTCCCAAAGGGCTGCTTAATCGTACGGTCAACAGCTGCTTTACTTTCATTGGGCGTAAAAGTAATCGTAAATTGGCCTTCTGGTGTTTGGATAATGCTTTGGCTGCTGGACTGGTCAGCTGCTGCCCCTTGTTTTAGAGCATCGGCTGTATTATTGCCTGTGGTTTTTCCTGCATCAGTTTCATTGCCAAACGATTCACGCTGGGGCTGCCATTTTACAGTCGGCTTAAGAATGGCATAACCGTAAGCATCACTTTCATCGGCAATCTGCAGCCAGTCATCCTGTGTGAAAGACTCTAGAAGAATCATCAGCAAAATTGCCTCTTCTTTAAAAATCATCTCTTCAAACTCAGCCGCAAACATCTCAAATTTATCAGAAAGCTCCTCAATAGAGCCCTCAGGCAGCTTCACCAGAGCCAGTTTGGCTTCTTTGAAGAGTTCACGGATGTTGTCATCTACTCCCCACATCACTTTAGGCGGCGCATCATGCCCATAACCCTCCATAATGGGGAAAAATAGTTTTTCCTTGCGGGTGTAATGGTTATCAAACTGCCCCAACAAGTCAAACTGATGCCTGAGACCTTTTAGAATATCTTGGCGAAATTCCTCATTTTCAGGCTTAGCGTAATTGTCAATAATCCGGCGGATACGCATAACAGCTGCACGCAAGGCCAGATTTTCATCCTTAAAAACTTTGACCGGATGGCCTTCCTGCTCACTGTCGGGTACATCAACATCTGAAATGGCTCCCTTAAAAAGATTAGCATGAACATTGCATAAATCCATAACATCCTCAAAAGTGATACCAGTATCCGAATTCATCAGCTCATACTCCATCATGGAAATCTCAATGGCGGAAACACCTTTGAAGTGCTGGTTAAAACGTTCTTGAACAGATTCAGCACTGGCACCATGGTGCAAGTCCAGCAGGATATCTCTTAAAATATGAATACGTTCCTCAGTCATTGCTCATCACCAACCACTTCATAGCCGTTAAATTCTAAGGTTTGCTTAATTTTAGCAAGGGGAATGCGCGTCATTTTTGAACCAGCCTTAAGTGTTGTTATTTTACCGACTGTATTGAGCATGGCAGGATTAGCCAAGGGTTTAAAACCCAGTTCCACCAGAATATCCTTAACTTCAGGATGTTCCTTGAGGGTCTGTGCAACGGGTTTTGATAAATCTATAATATTGTTCATAATAATTACCTCAATATTTGATAGCTTTATTATAACACATCAGAAAAGTGACAATGATTTTGAAACTATTAACAATTAACATTATTTTAGATAGAGAGAATAACCACGACTAGCTTGCTTGAAACCATAATTTTCATAAAAACGATGAGCTATTTGTCGTTCTAAAGTATCCCCACTATTTAGCGCTAAAGCGTGAATATTTTCAGATAGTGCACGATTTTTGACAGCATCTACCAAGGCTGTCGCAACACCCTTACGGCGATAGTTTTGTAATACTGCCAGAATAAGAATACGATAGTAGGCACCTTCATTTTCAAAAAATAACATTTTAGCATAACCAATCATCCCAATAATTTCATTGTCATCAACTGCGACTAAAAGATGGTAATCAGGATGAGAAAGAACTGTTTTTAATCGTCTAACCAATTCAGCTTCCTTGACAGGATAGCCAAGTTCAGCATAAAGAGGGGATAACTTTTCAATATCTAATAGTTGAGCAGGTCTAATAATCATTTTCAGTCCTCACACATTTTAGGAAAAGAAACAACACCACATTGAAAGGTCCTATTCTTCTTTTAACGCTTCAAACTTAGCCTTCATGGTTGGATTTTTTCGTGTTAATTTTTTGACGGAAACATCGTCTAATTTATTGTTAGCAAGGCGGAGCTGATTTTCACTAGTTGTCAAAAAGCGCTTGACTTCTTCCATGCGGCGGATTGATTTATCAATTTCATCAATGGCTTTTTTGAAGTTGTTACTTGCTGAAGTATAGTTCTTAGCAAAGGCGTTTTTGAAGGTTTCAAGGTCATCTTCGAAGTGCGTGATATCAATGTTCTGTTCACGCACCAAAGCCAGCTCCTGTTTGTACTGCAAACTATTGAGCGCAGCATTTCGCAAAAGCCCGATCAGCTGGATAAAGAACTGCGGCCGAACCACATACATCTTCTCATATTCATGGCTGACATCGACAATGCCTGTATTATAGTAATCATTCTCAGCCTCCAGCATAGTCACTAAGACAGCGTATTCACAGTTTTTCTCGCGGCGGTCCTTATCAAGCTCCTTAAAGAAATCAGCATTCTTATGCTTAGTTTTGGTCGTATCCGCCTCATTTTTCATCTCAAACATGATGGACAAAAATTCAACACCGTTTTCATCGGCCTCACGAAAAATAAAATCACCCTTAGAACCACGGCCGGAAACCTCATTATCCTTAGCAAAATAGGCATTAGGAAAGGCATAGCTGCGCACCTTGTTGAATTCTGTTTCAGCATAAATCTCTAAGCTCTCGCCAATAGCCTTGGTTGATTGCTGCGCCTTGAAATCCTTATAAAATTCTACCTGTTCATTAGCCGCCTTAAGCTGACTTTCATAGTCGCTGCGCACGGAAGAAAGCTCCAGTTCACTTTCTTTTTCCTGCAGTGTCAGCTGATTTTTAGCCTCATCACGCTCTTTTTCAACCTTTGAAAGAGCTGTCTGCAGCTCGTTGTCCTTTTCCAAAGACAGCTTATCCAAGCGGTTTTGCAAATTCGTGACTTCTTTTTCCTTTTCAGACAGTGCCTTAGCCATTTCAAGTGCATTGACAGAGGACAAGTTCTCAATTTCTGCTTTTAAGTCAGCTATCTCAGCGTCTTTCTTACCCAGCTCCTGCTGCAGATTATTTTTCGACTTTTCTTCCAAAAGCTGCGTCTCACGCGCTAAGCGATCATGCAGTTCTTTATCAAATTCACTGCTGCGCACCTGAGCCAAAAGCTGGCTGTATTCTGTTTCATTAATTGTAAAAACTGTCCCGCAGTGAGGACATTTGATATTATTCATGACTATACTCCAATCGTATTTATAGCTCTATTATAACAAAAAATAAAAAAACGCCCAGCATGAGAACAGCCTAGAAATAAGAGGCTGTGCCGGGGCGTTATCATAAAACAAAAATAGTTATCAATTTTAATTATTAATTAGAATTTTTTCTCCTAAGAGGGATGACATTGTCGAATTTAGGACTAGCATCAGCTTTATAATTTTGCCAACAAAACATTAATCTGCTGCTTGCAAAGCTTCCAGCATATTAAGTCTTTTAAGCCGCTGATGGACAATTACACCCAATCCGACAAGAATAAGAAGGATAAAGGCAGTCGGTATCACATAAGTGCTGTCATCAACTACTGTACCAAACGATACATTATCAGATCCTATCATTTCCATAATGATTTGATGAAGATAGCGGCCACACACCATACCCAAAACAATTCCTATCAAAGAAAGGATAATGGTTTCCCGGTAAATATACAAGGTCACCTCTCTATTGAAAAAGCCAAGAACTTTAATTGTTGAGAGTTCTCTGATGCGCTCAGCAATATTAATATTGGTCAGATTATAAAGAATGACAATAGCTAAAAGAATCGTAATAATAACCAAGACTGTCATGGCAGCATTTAAGGACGTAACGATAGTTTTGATCATTTTCATCTGTGAGGTATTTTGCGTAACCGATGCGACACTGCTCATAGCAAGCAGTTTTGTTGACATATCTTTAATATGAGAGGATGAGTCGTCTTTTAAATTGATAAAATAGGCATTTTTATCCGGTTTTTCACCGAAAATATCTCGATAGGCTGACTGAGTCATAAACAGATAATGGCCGGCATTCATCTTGGCAACTGCTGCAACCTTGACACGGCGTTTTTTACCGTCACTGTCTTTAAGTGTAAAAGTGTCACCTGCCTCAACCTTATAAAAACGAGCTAATTTTTCAGAAATGACAGCGCCTTTCTTGGACAGCTTTAGCCTGCTATTCGAATAGGCATCTTTTAAGTGCACAAATCCACCGAAATCTGTCTGATCTGTAACCATAATAGAAATACTCTGTCTGTCTTTCAAATGGGGGACTTCTTCGGTTAAGTGTGTGTAATAAAGGCTTTGATAGCTGTCAACTTCCTTTGATGCTAAAAAATCGGTTAAACTTTTGTCTTCTTTGGTCATCTCCTGTTTCATAACCACTAAGTGGTAAGGTGTCAGCTGTGTAAACTGTTCTCTAATCACCTTTCCTAAAGAAGCTTGAATGCCTAATCCTGCAAAAAGAAGGGCAACTGAACCAGCCACACCAAATATGGTCATAAACATCCGCTGTTTATAGCGAAAAATATTGCGAATTGTTACTTTATGAGTAAAACTCAAACGTTTCCAGATAAAGCCAAACCGCTCTAAGAAAATCTTGGAGCCTTTCATAGGTGGTTTAGGCAGCAATAATTGGGCTGCTTTCTCACTCAGTTCTCTGCTGGCGATAAGATAAGCAGGCAAAACCGCACTGACTAAACCTAGGAGAACTGCGATAAGCGTATAAGACCAATAAAAAGATAAGTGAGGATTGCCTAGGGTCATTTTTCCGGTAAAAATCTGAGATACAATTTTTGAAAGGATATAGTGACCGCCGATAATCCCCAAAACTGTGCCAAGCATGCTGGCCGCAAAACCATAAATCAAGAATTTGCGAATGACGTCCTGTCTTGTATAACCCAAAGCTCGGAATAAGCCTGAATTAGTCCTTTCTTCATCAACAAAGCGTGTCATCGTTGTAAAGGTAACCAGGGCTGCAACTGCATAAAGCACAATAGGAAAGATATTGCCAAGATTTCCCATACTGTCTGCATTGGAAGAGTAGACCGTATAGCCCTCTCCGCCCAGCATGGTTGAGCGTGTATAAGTGCTGTAAACCGGCTTAGGAATGGCATCAATTTTATCCTGAGCCTTTTTAATTTGCTGTTCTTTTTGAACAATGGATTGCCGTGCCTGCCTGATAGCCAGCTGCTGCTGGTAGGACGGAGCCGTATCTGTCTTTTCTTGCAGTTGTTTTTTTGCAGCTGCAAGTGCCTGTTTGCTTTGATTAACTTTTTCTTGCGGAGCTTTTTTCAGAGCCTCCAAACGTTTTTGTCCATTGTCTTCTACTAATGTATCCAGCTTATCTTGATAACGACTGATTTTTGAGCTGTAAGTATCAGAAAAAGGACTGATTGTTTTTAAATGATTATAGCGAATCCGTGCTAAAGTATTACTGCTGTTCGCAAAAGCCTGAGAAGTCACAAGGCCATAACTTGATAAATTCCCATCTCCTGCTGTTGATGACCCCATATTTAAGGTTGACCAAATTTCAGACGACCTGAGAAACCCAACAATTTTAAAATGATTTCTTTTTAAATTGGACTTATCAGAAGATGCAAAAGTCAACTCGTCACCAATTTTATACTTCTTCTTCATCAAAGACGTCAAAGCAATTTCGTCTTCTTCCTTAGGAAAATGCCCAGCCTCCAGCTGATAAGTTGAGAGCTTTTGACTGTTGGAGAAGACCCTCATGGCATCGTCTGTTCCTTCAATAGTCATGTCTGTTACTTTTCCAAACTCTACTTTAGTCCCCTTAATCTTCTCTAATTCTTTTTGATCCGTTTGACTAAAACCATGACTGGCTGTTACAAACAGATCGGCCGTTTGGTGTGTCCGCAGATAATCTGCAGCCAGTCTTTGCATATTGGGTCTGGTTGCCTTTAAACCGATAAAGGTAAAAGAACCTAGAAACATCAAAAGCATAATAGACAGAAAACGACCTTTTGAATTCAAAATAACATTCCAAACGGTTTTCCAATAAATCTTTTTTCTCATACAATCACTCCTCATCCCCAAAGAAGGACATATAGTTTTGATTTTCAAAAAGCCTCAGTATTCTAAATTGTCAATATCTTGAGGCTGATTATTGATCTCAATCGCACTGACTTTGGCATCATGCAGATAGATAACTTTGTCAGCTATGGGAGCCAAGGACGAATTATGTGTCACAATGACAACAGTAGCACCTTTTTGCCGAGACATAGCCTGCAGGAGTTCCAAAATCTGCTTACCTGTTTGATAATCCAGTGCTCCTGTAGGTTCATCACATAAAAGTAACTTAGGATTTTTAGCTAAGGCACGGGCGATAGATACTCGCTGCTGCTCTCCTCCGGACAGTTGGGCAGGAAAATGATCCAGCCTGTCACCAAGACCAACCTCCTGTAAAACAGCTGCAGCTTCCTTGGCATTGGCGACAATGTCTGAAGCCAGTTCTACATTTTCTTTGGCCGTCAGATTCGGAACCAAATTATAGAATTGAAAAACAAAACCGACATCATTGCGGCGATAAGCCGTTAACTGTTTTTGATTGTAGTCTGCAATGTTGCTGCCATCGATCCAAACCTCTCCTTCATCATTAGTATCCATGCCGCCAAGGATATTAAGAACAGTTGATTTTCCGGCACCGGAAGCGCCCAATATAATGACCAGCTCTCCTTTATTGATCTCAAAGCTGATATCATTATTGGCGATAACTTCTGTTTCTCCCATCTGATAGCGTTTATAGGAATGCTTCATTTCAATGTAACTCATACAAGTCTCCTTATTTAGACGTGTGTTGATTTAATCTTTTTCTTAGTATATAATGATTTTAAGTGAAAGACAAGCATCATTATATGGACTGATGTCTATTTAAGGAGAAATTATGATAAAAAGACGCCACACGCAAAGCAAGACCAAAATAAAAACAGCTATTACTGAGCTGTTAGTAGAAAATTCTGATTTTAACGATATTACCATCCGGAAAATTACCGAAAAGGCTCATATCAATCGCAGCACCTTTTATCTTCATTATCAAGACAAATATGACTTAATTGATAAACTGATGCATGATATTACCGACAATCTAAAGAAAGAGCTGAATACCAGTTCTCTAAATATCAGAGACAGTCTTATTCAGGGACTTATTTACCTTCAAAGCCAGCAGACTTTTATTCAGTCTGTGATTACAATTGCCCCGGTTAATTTTTCGCAAAAGGCAAGGCAATTTATTAAAGAATTGATAGATGAGATACCTAGTTTCTTCTATGATAGCATTAACCCTAATTCAGGTCTGCCTAAAGATTATATGGTGATTACTTATGCTGCCAGTCTCGAAAGCCTTTATATGCATTGGGTTCTAAGCGGTGCACAGGAATCCCCCCAAGAAATTGCGGATATGTTCCTGATTATTAGAGGATTTTATCAAAACCCTTAAGAAGAGGGGAGTGGGAAAGAACCCAAAAATTGAAAATTTTGGTTCCCACCACTCCCTAGTTTCAAGGTGGTGAGCTGAAACGGTCTCTCCCCAGACCGTTTCACTCCCACCCCCGCACAGTTGGCTAGGTTTTCCGCTTTGGCCTTGTGGCAAAAGGAAAGCCAGCCAGCAGTGGTTCATTGGTGCTAAAGCACCTAATGAACTGTGCAGGGGTAAGACTTCTTGGCCTAGCAAACAAATCTTACTCCCAACTACTGCGCCAAGAGTTTATTCCAAAACAAGAATATTGGATGATTTTTGTCCAGCCTCCTTATTTCAATTGATTGAGATAGTCTTTAAGGGAGCTGTCATCAAGGCTCCCAGCAATCTTTTGCGAAAGACTGCCATCACTGTTGATAAAAATATGGGTTGGAATAGAGCGGATGCCATAAGCCTGTACAAAATTGTCCTTATAGTCATAAAGAATAGGATAGGTAATCCTTTTTTTCTTTGCTTTTGCTAAAATAATACTTTTCTCTTTATCAATAGGATTGTTGTTTTGATACTTCAAATCGCTGGGCGATGTTACGGATATAAAAACAAAGTCTTTCTTGTCTTTATAAGTCTGATAAACTTTTTTCAGACCAGGAATTTCCTGCATACAAGGTCCGCACCAAGTGGCCCAAACATTGATATAAACTTTTTTCCCTTTATAATCAGACAGACTGACTGTTTTGCCTTTTTTATTTTTTAATTTAAATGCAGGTGCCGAATTTTTAGAGGTTTGAATTATCTTAGGGGATGACTTGCTTTGCGCAGAAGATTTTGTCGGATTTGTTAGTCCGATTCCTAGTAAGGTGACACCGAGAACTATTGGCCAAATAAATTTTTTCATAACTTCCCCCTTTTAATTAAATAAGTGTGCTATCTTAGCAAATGAACCTGTCAAAATAGCAATTCCAATAATAATGAGAAGAATCCCCGAAACAAGCTTGGTATACTTTAGAAAGCGCTGCTGTTTTTTAAAGATAGTCACTATTTTCTGTGAAAAGACAGCAATCAAAACAAAAGGAACAATAAATCCCAAACAATAGATCAAGATTAGTATAACACTGTAAATCCCCTGATGCGTGCTGGCATACAGGAAAACACTGGCTAAAATCGGACCAATACAAGGGGTCCAAGAAAAGCTAAAGGCAAAACCCATTAAGAAAGCGATGACCGGCGTTACCTTCTGTCCTGCTTGGTAGACCTGATTTTTGGTTGAAAATTCTCTCGTCAAAAAACGCGATCTGATGACCCCTATTTGAACGAATCCCATCATTAGAATTAAAACGCCGCCCAAATTCTGGAAAAAGTCAATATGACTTTGGAGAAAACGGCTGATGAGACTGCTGGCAAAAGCTAGAATAAAAAAGGTCGCTGCTATGCCGGAAGTAAATAAGAGCGTATTGCTAAAAACTTTCCGCCTATCCCAAATCAATTCACCTGTCTTCCCCTTCTCTCCCTGACCTGCTAAAACACCGATATAAACGGGCAAAATAGGCAGAACACAAGGGGAGAAAAACGACAGGAGCCCTTCAATAAAGAGCGTTAAAATAGTAATATGTTGAAGATTCATCTTGTTCCTTTATCAGCATTTTAAATCTTTTTATTTATTATATCAAAAAAGGGTTCTCCAACTTTAAAAGCATTTTAAGGAATTATTACAGTTCAAAAGCGGCACTTCTTAGAACTGCCCTTATAGATTGCTTGTTCGCAAATGGTCATGACAAATCATGCTCAATAGCAAAGCCAACTGCATTTTTTCTCCCGTTATGCATTCGCTAAGTCTTTTCTCATCGACTTTCTTTAATCAAAAAAACTGAGAATGAACTGTACTGGACCTCGCAACATTGGGTTTGTGCTCAATTCACAGACTAATACAAATCATTCTCAATCTAGTATCTTAATTACTTAAATAACTTCTAAGGCTGAGCGTAAATCTTCAATCAGATCATCAACATTCTCCAATCCGATAGAGACACGGATCTGATTGGGTTCAATACCGCAGGCAAGAAGATCTTCCGGACTCATCTGACCGTGAGTTGTGGTCGCCGGGTGCACCACAAGAGACTTGGCATCAGCGACATTGGCGAGGTCTGAAAAGATTTCCAAATGATCAATCACCTTGCGAGCGGCTTCTGCTCCTCCAGCGACATTGAAGGTAAAGATGGAGCTGGCGCCCTTAGGAAGGTATTTTTGCGCTAACTCGTAGTAAGGACTTGACGGGAGGCTGGCGTAGTTGACCTTAGTTACCTTTGGATGCTTTTCTAAGTATTCTGCGATTTTCTTGGCATTTTCGACATGGCGTTCAACCCGCAAAGACAGAGTTTCTAAACCTTGTGTCAACAAAAAGGCGTTGAAAGGTGACAGGCAGGCACCGGTATCGCGCAGCAACTGTGTGCGAACTGCTGTAATAAAGGCTGCTGCCCCGATATCACGGGTGTAGCTGAGATTATGATAAGACGGATCCTCATCAACAAACTGCGGGAATTTACCGGATTTTTCCCAGTCAAATTGACCCGAGTCCACAATCACACCGCCAATAGAGGTCCCGTGACCGCCAATGAATTTAGTAGCCGAATGCACAGCAATATCAGCACCGTAAGAAAAAACATTGATCAGATAAGGCGTACCAAAGGTATTGTCAATAACCAAAGGAATATTGTGGCGATGGGCGATTTCCGCTAGTTTTTCAAGGTCGGCAACATTGCCCAAAGGATTTCCCAGCGTTTCGGCCAAAATAAACTTGGTATTGTCCTTAACAGCTGCTTCGATAGCTTCAAAATCAGCCACATCCACAAAAGAGGTCGTAATCCCATAGCGCGGCAGGGTTTCTTTGAGCAAGTTAAAAGTACCGCCGTAAACTGTGGTTGCTGACACAATGTGGTCTCCGGCATGGGCCAAGGCCAAGGCAGTGTAGGTAATTGCTGCCATTCCAGAAGCCGTCGCCAAAGCACCGACACCGCCTTCTAAAGCTGCCATGCGTTCTTCAAAAACGGCAGTCGTTGGATTGGTAATCCGTGTATAGATATTGCCTTCAGTCCGCAGAGCAAAAGAATCCTCAGCATCCTGTGAATCGTTGAAAACATACGAGGTCGTTTGGTAAATGGGCAGAGCACGTGATTTAGTCGTTGGATCAACCGTCTGACCGGCGTGCAGCTGCAGGGTTTCAAAAGAATAGTCTTTTGTCATAATCTTTCCTCCAAAAAACATAACTAGAGTTATTGTACACCTAAAATCCTTTACTGGCTAATAGTTATCTGGCTAAATGGGGTATAGCCGAAAACTATACCCCACTGCACTTATTGTACAGGACAGAAATGCCCTGCACCGATAAAACACCTGCTCAAAAACAAAAGCTTGTCGCTCAAGAGCATATTATTTCTTTTCAATCGGTGCAACACTGGCTAAAATCTTTTTCAAGCCGATTTCCGGGAACTTGATTTTAAGCTCCTGATTTTTACCGCTGCCTGTCACTTCAAGCACCGTACCGTCTCCCCACTTACGATGATGGGCAATATCGCCAATCTGCCAATCTATCTCTTTTCTATCATCCGCATGTTTAGCAGCATTTGCCAGAGGCAGCTTAGCGTTTGTTGGCTGAGCAGCAGTTTTACGAGCCTGCAGAGCCTGAGCCAAACTCATACCTTGACCAAATTTGACAGGTCTGTCATCAGCATAACTGGCTTTAAAAGATGTAGCTGCAGGACGCGCCAAGCCCTGATAAGTCAATAAATCTTCCGAAATTTCCTTGATAAAACGGCTTTCACGGTTATAATCCGTCCGTCCATAAAGAGTACGGGCGTTGGCATTAGTGATAAATAAAAGCTCTTCGGCACGGGTAATTCCAACATAGGCCAGACGGCGTTCTTCTTCCAATTCATCAGCTTCTTCAATAGACCGCGACAAAGGAAAGACACCTTCTTCAAGACCGATGATAAAGACAACCGGAAATTCCAAGCCTTTGGCGGCATGCAGAGTCATCAAGGTCACTTCAGCTGCTTCAGCATCGCCTTCATCCGTATCGGCAATCAAGGCCAAATCGTTGAGGAAACGGCTGAGCTTATCAAGACCTGTTTCATCCTCAGGAGCATCTTGGGTATTGTCATCAAAATTTTTGGTAACCGATAAAAATTCTTCAATATTTTCAATCCGTGCTTGACTTTCCAGCGTGTTTTGCAGCTGCAGAGCCTCCATATAACCTGTCTTTTCCAAGACTTCTTCGACCAGTTCAGTTATGCTGTACTGATCCAAATCAGCCCGCAGACTAAGCAAGGTATTGGCCAGATTCCAGACAGCCTGAGCAGCTTTCCCTTTGATGGCTGAGAGCATGATTTGCTCGGAAGCTTCCAGCAGACTCATGTTTTGAGCAGCAGCAAAGGATCGGATTTTTTCTAAGGTTCCGGGTCCGACACCGCGCTTAGGCTCATTGACAATGCGTTCAAAAGAGATATTGTCTGCACTGTTGGCAATGACATTAAGATAAGCAATGACATCACGAATTTCCTTGCGGCTGTAGAATTTGGTTCCTCCGACCATAGTATAGGGAATATTGGACTTGAGCAGGGCTTCTTCAATGGTCCGTGACTGGGCATTGGTGCGGTAGAGAACAGCAAAATCTTTAAAACTATGATCGGTTTCCCGCACAATAGCATCAATCGTTGAAGCGACAAAGACAGCCTCATCGCGTTCATCATCAGCCCGATAGTAGACAATCTTTTCGCCGTCAGCATTCTGGGTCCAGAGTTTTTTAGGGCGGCGGTTGTGATTGTTTTGAATCACTTCATTGGCTGCCTGCAGAATTTTTTTAGTCGAGCGGTAATTTTCCTCTAAAAGAACAACCTTGGCTTGTGGATAATCTTTTTCAAAATCAAGGATATTTTGCATATCGGCACCACGCCAGCCGTAGATTGACTGATCGGCATCACCGACCACACAGATATTTTTAAAGCGGGAAGTCAAAAGCTTAACCAGCTGATACTGGGCATGGTTGGTATCCTGATACTCATCCACATGGATATACTGGTAGCGCTGCTGATAGTAGGCTAGTACATCAGGATTTTTATCAAAGAGTCGCAGCGTCAGCATGATTAAATCATCGAAATCCATAGCTTCACTGCGGCGCAGCTCTTCCTGATAGGCCTTATAGCACTTAGCCACGATTTGCCGGTACCTATCGCCGGCCAGATTTTCATACGCTGCTTCATCAATCAGATCATTTTTAGCATTGGAAATGGTTCCCAAAATGGCTCGTTCATTCCATTTTTTAGAATCCAGATTAAGATTCTTGATGATGCGTTTCATGAGGGTGCGCTGCTCACCTGGGTCAACAATGGTAAAATTACGGTTATAGCCGATGTGATCCGCATCGCGGCGCAAAATCCGCACACACATGGAGTGGAAAGTCGCAATCAAAGTATCACTGGTCGCCGAATTCAGCAGCATAGCCCGCTCTCTCATCTCACGCGCTGCTTTATTGGTAAAGGTAATAGCCAAGATGTTCCAAGGGTTGACCATTTTCTCATCAATCAAGTAGGCAATGCGGTGAGTTAAAACCCGTGTTTTACCAGAACCTGCTCCCGCCATAATCAAAAGCGGTCCTTCTGTCGTTTTAACAGCCTCTGCCTGTTTTTCATTCATTCCATTTAATAAAGGATTCATTACACTTAACCAAGAGCCAGTCTTTTGAATTTTCGCAAATACAGTCTTCTTCAGGATTATGCGAATTCTGCACAAGCAGACAAATCTGACTCTGCTGTTTTATTCCTTTCCTATAATGATGCCTGTCTATTGTACCATTTTTAAAGCTAAAAAGAAAAGGAAGCAGGATCAACTCAGCAACTAATAAAAGAGTTCGTCTTCCCATCTCCTCATTCTAAAAATTAAAAACATCATTTAGATTTTCAGCCATTGTCGGATGGGTAAAAATTTGATTTTTAAGATAAGTATAGGGAATCTGATTGTCCACGGCCATCTTGATCAGATTAATATTTTCCTGAGAAGTTTCAGCAAAAAGTGTAGCTCCCAGGATTTCCTTGGTTTCCGAATTGACAACGACCTTATAGAGACCGCGCAAATTATCATTGACATGAGCACGCGGCATATTGGCAACAGCTAATTCTTTGCTCTGATAAGGCAGGCCTGCAGCCTGAGCTTCTTTTTCAGTCAGCCCGATCTGAGACAGCGGCGGCTGAATAAAGATGGTAGTAGGAACATTGCGGCGCTCTTTCAAGCTGTAGCTGCCGTTGCCGGTCAGCTTCCCAAAAACAATCCGGAAATCATCAAGCGAGGTATAGGTAAACTGAAGCCCGCCGTGAACATCCCCTACAGCATAGACATTTTCCACGGTCGTCTCACAAAAATCATCCACCTGCACCGCTCCGCGATCAGTTAATTGGATATCGGTATTTTCAAGTCCTAAATCCTCTATATTAGGTTTTCGTCCCGTAGCATAAAGTACCGCGTCAAATTCATAATGGCTGCCGCTTGCCTCAACAAGCACCGCCTCACCTTGATTTCTTACTTTTTCCACCTGAGCCGATAAGACAAAATTCACTCCGTCTTCTTCCAAATAGGATTTGGCCAGCTGTGCCACTGCTTCATCGGCACGGCCGAGGATCATCGGTGAATTTTCAAATACAGTCACCTGACTGCCTAAATGAGCATAGAGACTGGCAAACTCTAAACCGATATTTCCGCCGCCAATAATCCCCAGACGTTTTGGCTGACTCTCCAGCTGCTGAATGCCTGTACTGTCATAGACATGGCGGCTTTCTGCCAAGCCTTCAATAGGAAGCTGGTTGGAAACGGCACCTGTATTGATGACAATAACTTCAGCGCTCAGCCGCTCACGTTCATCACCGGCCGAGATCTCCACCACTTTATTTGAAAGAAATTTAGCCTTAGCTGTATAGAGATCAACACCTGCACCCGTAAGCGCAGCCTGATTTTTTTGCCGAAGACGTGCTGTAACGACATCTTTTAGTGCCATTGCCTGAGTGAAAGACAGATTTTCCTCAGCTGCATGAATCAAGGTCTTTGTCGGAATACAGGCAACATTGATACAGGTTCCGCCGTACATCAGCGCATCCTTTTCTATCAGAGCGACCTTCTTGCCAAGGCTGCTCATCTTAGCTGCCAAGGTTTTTCCGGCCTTACCAAAACCAATAACTAACAAATCATATGTTTTCATATCTTCTCCTTTTTAATTGATAATGTCATTCTACCAAGCCGCTGGGCTTTTGTCAGAAATCTGCTACGCTAACACTTGGCAGACTGCCAAAAATAAGTCAGAAATTTTAATAATCATTCGGATTTTAACCAAAAAAGTCGGAAAGCCGCCTTGACATCATTCGACTTTTGTTATATCATAATTTTACTATATTAAAGCCGATTGACGTTTTTCAGGAGAGAAAAGATGGCAGACATCTTTCACCGAAGGAGTAATACTTTCAGGTGTCTTAAGACAGGACTGATAAACTGACGGACTTCTGGAGAGACCTTTTTAGGCGCCGAAGGGGCAAGGCAAGACTGCTCAATCTCTCAGGCAAAAGGACAGAAGATAGGTAGGTTTTTAGGAGTTTTTCTTAGTCTTACTTATCATGTACTCACAGAAGTTGTTTGCAAGCAGCTTCTTTTTTCTGTGACAAAACGCAATCGCTAAAGGAGATATGTTTTCATGTTAGACTTTTTTACAGCCCTTGACAATATCGTCTGGGGCGCTCCCCTGCTGATTCTCTTGGTAGGTACCGGTATCTATCTCAGTATTCGTCTGGGACTTTTACAGGTTTTAAAACTTCCCAAAGCCTTTAAGCTTATTTTTGCTGATGACAAGGGAGAAGGCGACATCTCAAGCTTTGCGGCACTGGCAACGGCTCTTGCAGCGACTGTCGGAACCGGCAATATTGTCGGGGTTGCAACAGCGATTAAGGCCGGCGGGCCCGGCGCTCTTTTTTGGATGTGGGTTGCGGCTTTCTTTGGTATGGCAACCAAATATTCAGAAGGCCTGTTAGCCATTAAATACCGTTCGAAAGATGATAACGGTGAAATCTCTGGCGGCCCTATGTACTATATCACCAACGGTATGGGCAAACACTGGAAACCCTTGGCTGTTTTCTTTGCTGTTGCCGGAATTCTTGTTGCCTTCTTAGGAATCGGAACTTTTTCACAAGTAAACTCAATCACCTCTTCCCTTGAAAACAGTTTTCATTTTTCACCAAAAATTGTCAGTGTCATCATTGCTGTTATCGTTGCTATTATTATCTTTGGCGGCATCCAGTCCATTTCCAAGGTATCTGAAAAATTGGTTCCTTTCATGGCCGTTATCTATATCATCGCAACCTTGAGCGTTATTTTCATCAATGCTGATCAGATTATTCCGGCCTTTAAGGCCATTTTCGCCGGAGCCTTTACCGGAACTGCTGCTGTCGGCGGCTTTACAGGAGCCGTTGTCAAGGAGGCTATCCAAAAAGGGATTGCCCGCGGTGTTTTCTCTAATGAATCAGGACTTGGGTCTGCACCGATTGCCGCTGCTGCCGCTAAGACTGAGCAGCCCGTCGAACAGGGCCTTATCTCAATGACAGGAACCTTTATTGATACCTTGATTATCTGTACACTGACAGGAATTTCTATCTTGGTAACCGGCAAATGGACAGTTGCAGGTTTGGAAGGAGCTCCTCTGACTCAGGCCGCATTTTCATCTGTCTTTGGAACACCCGGATCTCTTGCCTTAACACTTTGTCTGGTCCTCTTTGCCTTTACCACTATTCTTGGCTGGTCTTACTACGGTGAGCGCTGTTTCGAATTTCTTTTCGGAACCAAGTACATTGCTGTCTATCGCACCATTTTCGTTATCATGGTCAGCCTCGGCGGTTTCCTCAAACTGGAACTCATCTGGATTATCGCAGATATTGTCAACGGACTGATGGCTCTGCCAAATCTAATTGCTCTGCTGATGCTCTCACCGATTATTATTAAGGAAACCAAAACCTATTTTGCTACTAAAAAATAAAGCGAGAGTGAGACAAAAATCGGTAAATCGTCATGAAATGGCGATTTCGATTTTGTTGTCCCACCTCCGCACAGTTTATTAGGATGGCCGCTATCACTTGCGTAGCAAGGGATAAGGACTTCCAATAAACCACTGCGTTAAATATGTGATACTTCATAAATTGAAAGAGTTTGAGACTTTTGTCCCAAACTCTTTGGCTTAAACGTGTTATAATAAGGACTATTAACAACTTTCGGGAGAACATCATGGCGACACCGGCAGATAATCTCAAACTGGCACAGCGCGGTCCTGTAGTCAGCATTATTGTTTATTTATTATTGACTGTATTTAAGCTTCTTGCAGGGCATTTTCTGCATTCTGCTTCTCTGACTGCTGACGGCTTCAACAATGCTTCTGACATTGTCGGAAATGCAACGATTCTCATTGGTCTGCACTTAGCCAGCAAACCCGCAGACCGTGACCATAAATTCGGTCATTGGAAAATCGAAGATCTGGCCAGCCTCGTAACATCTTTTATCATGTTTACCGTTGGTTTTCAGGTACTTCTTGAAACAGTCAATAAATTACTCCACAATAATCAAGTCAGGGTTGATCCTATTGCAGCTTTCGTCGGCCTCATATCGGCTGCCCTGATGCTTTTAGTTTACAGCTACAATATCAGTTTAAGCAAACGGCTGAAATCTGGGGCTCTCAGGGCAGCTGCTAAGGATAATCTTTCCGATGCTCTGACATCGCTGGGAACAAGCATTGCTATTATAGCCAGCAGTTTTAGCCTTCCTATTATTGATAAAATTGCCGCCGTTATTATTACTTTTTTAATTTTGAAGACGGCTTACGATATTTTTATGACCAGTGCTTTCAGCCTTTCTGATGGTTTCGATGACAAACAGCTGCAAGAATACGAAAAAGCTATTTTAGAAATCCCCAAAATTTCCGCGGTTAAATCCCAGCGCGGACGCACCTACGGCAGCAATGTCTACTTAGACTTGGTTTTGGAAATGAATCCGGATTTATCTGTTTATGAGAGCCATGATATTACAGAGAGGGTCGAAAACCTCCTGCAGGAACGCTTCAATGTCTATGATATTGACATACACGTCGAGCCTGCCGCTGTTCCTGAAGATGAAGTCTTTGAAAATGTCTATCATAAACTCCATAAATACGAGAAAATCATCTTAGCTAAGATTCCTGATTATCAAGAGCTGTTAGCAGAAAATTTTGCCGTGATTGATGAAGACGGCCATATTACCACCAAAAAGAATTTTCTTGATTCAGGGCAGAGCAAGGCCAGCAATTTCACTTATTTTAAAATGATTAGCATCAGCCAGAAAACTAAGCTCATTACCTATGAACTTGACGGTTGCCGCCACAGCAGCCTCTGGCGCAGACATGAAAAATGGCTGCTCATTTATCACCAAATCACGCCGATCCTTAAAATAAAAAAATAAGTCCCGCAGGACTTATTTTAGACTGAAGAAGAAGTCTATTTTCTTAAAAAGTAATATTTTGTTATGATACTTTCCGTAGGTAGCACGGACGGTAGCGACTTCCTTCGGAATTCCATACCTAGATTTTGAGCCTAAGTCTCAAAATCTCCGAGAGGCAGAAACTCAATGTTTCTGCCTCTTTTGCTACATAGGAAAGTATCAGATTAGGCTTTGCTCGTTTCTATATCATTTTACAAAAACGAAAAGTGATATTATTCTATGATGAAATTTTAGAGAGAATTTAGTTTTGGAGTTTGTCCACAACCTGAAATAGGTCCAATCGGACTTATTTTTTTATGGCCTTAGCTGCGACATCTTCGCCAAACCATTTCTTAGAAATTTCTTGGAATTTGCCCTCTTTATAGAGTTTCTTAAAGGCTTGATTAATCTTTTTAACCAAGGTCTTGTCTGACTTACGCACGCCAACCGAAAAATCTTCGCTGGCATATTTGCCTTTGACAATATTGTAATTATCCAGCTCTTGTTCCTGCTTAAGATAATAATTCGCATAGACACGGTCAATCAGGAGGCCGTCAATGCGGTCATTTTTCAAATCAATAAAGGCCTGTGTGAAGGTTTCATACTGAGTAGCATCATTGTCCTTGACAATATCCTTTAAAACCTTTGGATTAGCCGTGAAAGCATCATAACCGGATGATCCGGACTGCGCTCCCAGAGCCTTTCCTTTCATGTCAGCAAAGCTGGCAATCCCGGAGGATTTCTTAGCAACCAGAACCTGATCATTTTTCATGTAGGGTTCTGTAAAGCTGACCTTGCGGGCACGTTCTTTGGTTTTCGAGTAACCATTCCAGATCAAATCAATTTTCCCGTTTTTTAACTCAGTTTCTTTCAAATCCCAGTTGATGGGCTGCCATTTAACCTTGATGCCGTACTCAGCAAAGACAGCATTGGCTAAGTCAATGTCAAAACCAACGTTCTTCCCATTTTTATCCTTAAATCCCATAGGAACAAAGGTGTTATCAAAACCGATAGTGATGGCTTTTTTCGATTCAAACGTCTTCCAGTTGTCCTTAGCATTGGTATCTTTTTTGCCGCAGGCTGCCAGAGCAACTGCTGCCAGCAAGGCCAAAAATCCCATCAGAACCTTTTTAAATCTCATTTTTCTACCTAAACCTTCTTTTTTATTTTGGATTAATTTTAATAATCTCATCAGAGATATTTTGCGCAAACTGCATATCATGCGTGACAACAATCTGCGTAATTCCCATTTCCTGATTTTGCAAAATCAGCTTTTCCACTTCCTGACGCAGCTCCGGATCAAGGGCACTGGTCGGCTCATCGTAACCGATAATTTTAGGATTAACCATCATGGCACGCGCTAAAGCCACCCGCTGCTTTTGTCCGCCCGACAAGGAATACGGATAAGCATTCTCGTGCTCTTGCAGTCCTAAGCGTTTCAAAAGTTCTCTGGCTTTTTGCTTGGCCTCGTCTTTTGACATGTTCATCGTTTTAGTCGGCGACAAAATTAAATTATCTAAGACCGTCAAATGCGGAAACAGCTGAAAATCCTGAAAAACAAAGCCCAGCAAATTGCGGTTTTCTAAATGATTAATCGGAACTTCTTCGTCATTATAGATAACCTGACCGGAATCAATTTTTTCAAGCCCGGCCAGCATCCGAAGCAGAGTGGTCTTACCGCCGCCGGACGGTCCCACTAAGGAGAGAATCTTGCCTTCCGGAATACTTAGATTAAACTGATCAAAAATCACTTTCTGACCAAATCGTTTGGATATATTTTTTAATTCTAACATGATTCACCCTTACTTGTAATAGCTAAATTTCTTCTCAACATACTTAGACAAGATCGTAACGATACCAATCAAAATCAAATAAATACCGCCGGCAATAAACATTGGTGCTAAGGTTGCATCACGGTTGGCCGCTGTTTTGCTGGCCAACAGTAAATCTCCTACTCCCAGCACATAAACCAGTGAGGAATCCTTGACAAGGTTGATAATCTCATTAAAAACACTTGGCAGAACAATCTTAACCACTTGAGGCAGGATAATATAGCGGATCGTCTGCAGCTGACTCAGCTTTAAGACCTTGGCCGCCTCATACTGTCCCTTAGGAATGGCTTCGATACCGCCGCGGAAGATTTCTGCAAAATAGGCCGCATAATTCAGAGTGAAAGCTAAGATAGCTGCCGGCATCCGATCAAATGTAACACCTGCACTCGGCAATACATAATAAACAAAAATCAGCTGCAACAGAAGCGGGGTTCCGCGCATGACCCAGACATATAGATTCAAGAGCCAGCGCAAGGGCTTGAACTTAATCTGCATGAGAAAAGCCAAAACAGCGCCTAAAGGAATAGATAGGACAATGACAATAAAAAAGACCTGTAATGTAATAAGCGCCCCATCTAAAAGACTGGGTAAAACTTCCGATATATAAGACATAACCGCTCCTGTAAAGATAATCATTTCTTATTATATCAAATTTTCAGAATATTTGATAGCCAGATTTAAATCTTTAGCTGTAATTTATCAGCCAAGCCCTTATCAACAGCAGGATAAATCTTTTTATCTGTATTTGTAATCAAACAAGAGCAGAATACCTTTTCGACACCATTATCGAAAAAATATCCTGCTCTTTCCAGCTTAATTCAAGGCACAGCCAGCCGCTTTTTATAGCTTTTTGACAAACTCTGATTTTAATTTCATGGCACCAAAACCGTCTATCTTACAGTCAATATTGTGATCGCCTTCAACGATACGGATATTTTTGACACGCGTTCCTTGCTTTAAATCCTTGGGTGCCCCTTTGACTTTGAGGTCTTTAATCAGACTCACAGTATCGCCGTCTGCCAGCTTATTGCCGTTGGCATCAAGAGCGACAAGGCCTTCATCGGCATCTGCTTCTGCCGGATCCCATTCATAAGCACATTCCGGACAGACTAACAGAATCCCATCCTCATAGACATACTCTGAGCCGCATTTCGGACAATTTGGTAAAGACATAACATCTCCTTTTATTTTTAATTGATACTATCCAGTTTACCTGAGTTTTTACCGCTTGGCAAGCTATTTCAGCTTAAAAATAGAAAAGACTTAAACTCCTTTCCTTTCAGTCCATTTAAAAAACTGGGACCAGGCTCCCTAACTATTGCTAGAGAAAGGTCTCAGTTTTTCTTGTTTTATCCTAAAGCTTTAACACTGGCTGCAACTTCTTTTACCAGCGTTTCATCTGTTAAACCGGTCACTTCTTTGATGACGTCCTCTAAAGGCTTTTCCTGCAAGAGTTTTTGCAGCTGAACACTTTGTTCATCTGTTTCGTCCTTATATTGGAAGACATAGGCAACAGTTTTCAAAAGATTGTCGTAGGACAGCTGACGTTCCTTTAGTTCACGGATAGGACGGATAAACCGTTCATCATAACCTAATTTTCGAATTGGTGTGCGAGCCACACGGGTGACATCATCAACAATATAAGGATTTTCAAAACGACTGATGATGATATCGTGATAAGCTTTTAAATCCTCTTCCTTGAAATTCCATTTAGCTATCAAGAGCTGCCGAATTTCTCCCAGAACAGCCTTGACCTGCTCTTTGACCTGCTGATTTTGAAGAGCTTCTAAGACCGTTTTAGCGCCAAAATAAGCACCGGTATAGGCTGTTGTCGCATGACCCGAATTAACCGAGAACAGTTTTCTTTCGATAAAGGGTTCCAGATTTTCCTCATAGTGAACCTCAGAGAGTTTCAGTTCGGGATTCTTCATGGCTGCTGTTTCGACAACCCATTCAGAGAAAGGCTCAACCACAACAAAGAGAGGATCTTCGTGGGTCTGAGCAGGAACGATGCGATCCACCGCTGCATTTGGAAAACCGATATAGTCTTTGGCAAAGGCGAGCCCATCAGGACTGAGGTATTTTTGCACTTCTTCCCAAAGAAAGGCGGAGCCGCCAATCATATTTTCGCAGGCAATAACATCAAGGGGCTGTTTATTACCATTTTCACGGCGTGTTTCAATCCCTTTGGCAATCAATTCTGCAATAAAAGGTAAAATATTAGGGCCGATAGCTGTCGTTATCAGATCAGCATGCGCTACAGCTTCTACGACCGCTTGAGGATTGTCCTTATTATTAATTCCCGAAACATTTGATACAGCAATATGGCGTTTGCCGTCTTCGGCAATTTCAATCTCATAAGCGTGCCGCTCATTGAGGGCATCAATAATCTTGTCATTGACATCAACAAAATCAATGGCAAAGTCATTTTCAAATAAAATTTGCCCGATAAAGCCGCGTCCAATATTTCCGGCACCAAAATGTACTGCTTTTTTCATGGTTTCTCCTTTATTTAAGATACAAAGAGCGTTAAGAAAGCGAGAAGAAAATAGGAGCCTCGCGCCATGCGCTTTGCGCATAAGACAGGCTGTCTTTTTCTCGATGCTTTTAGCTCGTGTTTAGTTCACATTGCTCAGCAGTTTGATAACCTCATCTTCTGTCTGCGCATCAGCCAATTTAACAACATTGTCAACATCTGCACAAAAGATAGAGATGTTCTGAATAATTTGCAGGTGCTCATCACCGATTCCTGCAATACCAAACAGCACTGTAGCAACCTGAGGATTGTCTTCTGTTCCAAAATTAACGCCCTCAGGTACTTGAACGACGGTGATACCGGATTTAAGAACATTTTTCTTAGCATCGTCCGTTCCGTGCGGGATAGCAATAAAGTTTCCCATGTAAACAGACAATTCTTTATCACGCTGTATCATAGCATCAACATAAGCAGGCTCTACATAGCCGCCGTCAAGCAGGAGCTGTCCGCAAAAGCGAATGGCTTCTTCTTTATCTGCAAAATGCTGATTCAGTTTGATTAACTCTTTTTGAAATTCCATCTTAGGTCTCCAATTTCTTTATTTTTTCTGTAAATATTTGATTCAACAACTGATAAATAATATCTTTATTACCTGTCTTATAGATTTCTGTGTAGAGGTGATTTTCAATAATTGACTGACTGATCGCTGTCATCAAATCTCTGATTTCGCTCGATTCGTCCATCTTAGTCAGCATGACCAAAATTCTGTTGACCGTTTCTTCCTGATAATTCATCGAAAGTGCTTTAACAGGTTTTTTTAAATCATAAATCTTAAAACAAGACCGCTCTACTTTGCTGGACTGCGTGTGCAAAAGAGCCAGATTTGTTTCCGGAATCGCCAAAGGACTGACTGCAAAACGCCTCAGTAATTTGGCTGACAGATAGTTTTTGTCTGACACAATATCCAGAGTATCAATAATCTTGGGAACACTGGTCTCAAATTGTTCAGGATTGTCAATCGTTTGATAAGAAAATTCCTGCAGCAGCTGCTGAGCAGCTGTAAAATACGTTTGCAAATCATAACCGGCTGATGTTTTAGGCTCATCACGGATAATAATCTTTTGATGGGCCTGCGTATCCTGCAGATAGTCCTGCAGCTGCAAGATTTCCTTGGCATCGGGATAAATAGGAATATGCTTCACATCTTCACCCGGCAAGGGTTTGGTAGCCAGCACACAGTTATAATAATCCTGGTCTGCTGCTTCATACTGATTTAAAGCCTTGACATCAACTTTATCAACAAAGGGGGCTATCGTCTTGATGCGAGTAATCAAAAGCTCTCGCGCCAAAGGCCTCTCATCTGTCAAAAGTAAAATTTTAATCGGATAGATATCCGGACTTCGCCTCAGACTGGAAGCAAAATGCAGCGTAATCAGCTCATATTCCGATTCTTTTTGCAGGTATTTAGGAAAAATATCCTGAACCAAGAGACTAACGACCCGGTGAAGATAGTCATTGCCAGCCGCCGCATCATGAGCGATGCTGACCTTCGATCTGTCTTCAAAAATCTGCGGAACCGCCAAATTCAGACGAATATGGTTAAACAAGAAATGAAACAGTGTCTTATCTTTAGCAAAATTGATCTTGGTATAGAGCGACACCTTATCAATGAGGTTGGAAATATTATAGTAAAAGGCACTGTCAAACTTTTCATGAAAGAGAGGCGTTTCCTGCCTTTTGATGACCAATTCATCCAGTACACTGGCGTAGTACAAAATCTCCTGAATATTGTAAAACTGATTGGTTTGCTGTGAAAATTCTGTGTAGATTTTCTGCGAGAAATCAAGAGCCACCTTACTGATGTTCGGGCCTACCGGCTCACCATCTTGCCAGCCGGAAAGAGCTAAGAGAATGGTAAAAAATTCATTCATCTTAGCATCTAAATCAGGCAGGTCCGTCTGTGAGGCTTGAAAAATCTGCTTGGCAATCTCAAGCTTGGCACTGTCTACATCTGTAAAGCGTCCGTATTTCCCAGCCCAAAAATCAGAAACAGAGATATTATTGGTTAAGAGAACAGCCAGCAAACGCCGCAAGGCGTTCCTATCGCCTAGCAGCCGATAGCCTTTTTTGCGCTCCAGATACACATCAAAATCAGCCAAGCGCTTTTCTATTTCCGCTATATCCTGAATGATGGTCACATTTGATACCTTAAAGTCTGCCTGCAGCTGTTCGTTGGTAATACTGTCAGCCGTCAGCAAGAGCTTATAGGTAATCAAATTCAAACGCTCATACTGCTCATAATTATCCAAATAATGAAAGTCAGCTAAATTTTCTAATTCTCCTACCAGAAAATAATAGTGCTCTTCTTTGATAATACTGATATTAATAGCATTAAGACTTTTTGTTAAGTCAGAAATAACCCGATAAACAGTTCGCTGCGATACTTTCAGCAAATCTGCTATCTGCTTTATTGAAAGCTTCCCATAATCTTGGAAAGCTTTCAACAATTGTTCTTCTCTTTTTGTTAGTAGCATAAACTTATTATACACTATTCCAGTCTATTTTATTTATGCATTCTGGCAACGAGCTTATCATATTCAGATGTTGTTACAAGACTGTCAACGACCAAAAGCTGAGCGTGAGGAGCATGTTGCTGTGCTTCTGCTTGATGGGCAATCGTTGTTACCACTAAAATATTTTTAGCATTGTAATCTTTTAAATCCTGATAAGCTGCTATTGAAACTGGAATTTTAACCTCGTTATTTTTAAAGATTGAGCGGAGCGTTTCCTGTCCCATAGTTGCTGAACCTTTAGCTTTGCCATGAGCAAAGACTACAGCATCAATATGATTTAAATCAATTTCCGTATTGTCAGCCTCTGCTGCCGAACTGTCATTTGCTTCAGCAACAACATTGCTGTTGGTCAAGGTTGCAACAATTTCATCGTATTTAGGAGTTGCCAGGAAATTATCCACAGCGACATGTACTGCACGCGGTGTTTTTTGTCCCGCACGGTCAGCCAATTCTTCCTGTGTTACAATCAGTGTATTAGCGGTATCCTGCAGATTAGAAATAGCCTGATTGGTTACAGGAATATCAAGACCTGCTTTTTTCACCTTATCGCGGAGAATAGAAGCCCCCATAGCTGAGCTGCCCATTCCGGCGTCACAGGCAAAGATGATTTGATGAATATTATCTGTTGTAATGTCTGCATTCAGCGGTTCTGTATTAGCAGTTTTACCTTTAGCTTCAGCTTTTGCCGCCTGAGTAGCTTCCTGAGCTGCTTCCAAAGAATCATCATCAGACTTGTCAGCCTTGAGAATGACTGAACCGACTAAGAAAGATACAGCTGCTGCTGCAAAGACACCGGCAAGGACGACCAAATGCGGACCCCAGCCTTTAGGTGCCATACCCATGATAGCGATAATTGATCCTGGTGAAGCAGGCGCTGTCAATCCAGCTCCAAGAGCTTGGAAAGTAAAGGTACCGGTAAGACCGCCGGCAATGACAGCTAAGAACATCGCTGGTTTCATCATAACATATGGGAAGTAGATTTCATGGATACCACCAAAGAAGTGGATAATCATAGCACCCCAAGAAGTGGATTTAGCAGAACCTTTGCCAAACATCGCATAGGCAACTAAAACACCAAGACCTGGACCTGGGTTAGCTTCCAGTAAGAAGAGAACCGATTTGCCGACCTTAGCCACTTGTTCAGTACCGAGCGGGGTAAAGATACCGTGGTTAAGAGCATTGTTTAAGAAGAGAATTTTAGCCGGTTCAATAATCAAGTTTGCTAAAGGCAGAAGATGAACTTTGACAATCGTTTCAACGCCCAGGCCTACCCATTCTGTTAATTGGGCAACAACCGGTCCGATGACAAAGAAGGCAAGAACCATCAAGGCAAAACCGATTAAGCCAAGTGAAAAGTTGTTGACCAGCATTTCAAAACCAGTCTTAATTTTTGGCTGAACTTTTTCATCGAATTTTTTCAGAACCCAAGCTGATAAAGGCCCCATAACCATAGCACCGATGAACATGGTTACTGTAGATCCGGCAATTGCACCGAAAGATGCAATCGCACCAATAACGCCGCCGCGCTGCTTGTGGATATTATACCCTCCGGTATAACCAATTAAGAGGGGCAGGACATATTTGAGCATTGGTCCTACAACATTGGCATCTAAAGCTTTATTGGGCAGATAGCCTGTTGCGATGAACAGCGAAGCTGCAACCCCCCAAGCGATAAAGGCGCCAATATTAGGCATAACCATGTTTGATAATGAGGTTCCGAGTTTTTGTATCCGAACCTTTAGTGAAGATTTTTGTTCCATCAGAACGCCTCCTTTTTATTCTGATACTACTATACCACCATCCTTATTCCAATAAAACTCAAACTTTGGCAAAATTTTTTTGCCATTTATGGCTTCCTGTGACAATTTAAAATTGGACTGCTGTCTGCCAGATTGCACCAAACACACAGTAAGTGTTTACAGCAATAAACCATTAAAGTATAAAACCTATATCGTTACAGTCATCGTTTAGAATATCTGGACTATTTCATTTCAACTAACAGCTAACTAAAGCTTAAACACATGAAAAAACCCGGAACATCGTTCCAGGTTCAGGACTATTCAACGGTAACGGCCTTAGCCAAATTACGAGGTTTATCAACATCAAGCCCGCGCTGAAGTGACGCATAGTAGGCAATCAGCTGCGTTGGAATAACCATTGAAATACTTGACAGATAAGGATGCACCTGATTGACAACAATATCGTCGCCTTCCTTATCCAGACCTTCTTCTACAACTGTCAGAACATTAGCACCACGTGCTGCTACTTCCTGAATATTGCCGCGGGTATGGGCAGCAACAGTCTCGCTTGATGAAATCAAGGCCAGAACAGGGGTACCGTCTTCGATCAGTGAAATGGTTCCGTGTTTCAATTCTCCGGCAGCAAAACCTTCACACTGAATATAGGAAATTTCTTTGAGTTTCAAAGAAGCTTCCATAGCCACGTAGTAATCATTGCCGCGGCCGATATAAAAAGCATTGCGTGATGTTGCCAAAAGATGGGAAACTTTTTCTTCGATAACTTCTCGCTCAGAAAGGCTGGCTTCAATAGACTGAGCAACGATGGACAGTTCATGCACTAAATCAAATTCCAAAGCTTCTTTTTTGCCATTAGCTTCACCAACTGCTTTTGACAAGAAAGCAAGCGCTGCAATTTGTGCCGTATAAGCCTTCGTTGAAGCTACTGCAATCTCAGGACCGGCATGGAGCAGCATTGTGTAAGTTGCTTCACGAGACAGGGTTGAACCAGGCACGTTTGTGATCGTCAGACTAGGAATTCCCATGGCATTAGCCTTGACCAGTACCTGACGACTGTCAGCCGTTTCGCCGGATTGGCTCAGCAGGATAAACATCGGCTTTTTGCTCAGCAATGGCATATTATAGCCCCACTCAGAAGCAATTCCCAATTCAACCGGAGTATCTGTCAGTGTTTCAATCATTGATTTTGAAGCAAAACCAGCATTGTAAGATGTTCCCGCAGCCAAGATATAGATACGGTCTGCTTCTTGAACAGACTTAACAATAGCAGGATCAACGGTGATGTTTCCCTTATCATCTGCATAGGTTGAAATTAATTTGCGCATAACAGTAGGCTGCTCGTCAATTTCCTTAAGCATATAGTAAGGATAAGTTCCCTTGCCAATATCCGATAAATCAAGCTCAGCTGTGTAGGCTTCACGCTCAACAGCATTACCGTCGTAGTCTGTCACTTCCACATTATCCTTCATTAAGACAACCAATTCTTTGTCATGGATTTCCATGAACTGATTGGTTTCGCGGATCATAGCCATGGCATCTGAACAGACCATATTGTAGCCGTCGCCAAGACCGATCAAAAGCGGCGATTTGTTTTTAGCAACATAAATAGTATCCGGATTTTGTGAATCAACCAAGGCAAAAGCGTAAGAACCTTCAATGATATGCAGAGCTCTTTTGAAAGCCTCAAGTACAGACAAACCGTCTTCAACGAACTGACCAATTAAATGGACGGCAATTTCAGTATCAGTTTCACCCTTTAAAGTATGGCCAGCCAAGTACTCCTCTTTAATTTGCAAATAATTTTCAATAACACCGTTATGCACCAAAACAAAACGGCCCGTTGCTGATGTATGCGGGTGAGCATTGGCCTCTGTAGCTTGCCCGTGAGTCGCCCAGCGCGTGTGACCGATACCTGTAGATCCGGCCACGTCAATACCGATTTTAGCCCGCAGATCTGCAATACGGCCGACTGACTTAATCAAGCGTCCGCTTTCAGGCTTATTGATAACATAAATTCCGGCAGAATCATATCCGCGATACTCTAATTTTTCTAATCCTTGCATCAAAATATCTGTTGCATTACGATTTCCTACAACACCTACAATACCACACATAGTTTTCTTGCAGCAGCGTTTTTCCTGCTGCTTCCTCCTTAAATTTTTATAATTGGTATAGTCTAATACGACCTCCAAAAATCAACAAAACCAGTATATAACTTTATTTCTCTAAAGTCAACAACAAAATTGGTCTAGTCTCATTTGATGGCACAAAGCAAGAAAAAAGAGCAGCTGGTGCTACTCCTTGCTGACAAATCCAAACGTTTTTAAAGGCAAAATTCGAAAAGTCACAACACCTTTAATCTGTGATTTTTTGATGAGCCCGAACGTCCGGCTGTCCTTTGTATTGGTACGGTTATCATTTAAAACCAGATATTTCCCCTTAGGAATTTCCTGATATTTTCCTTTGGTAATAGTGGCAACCGTAAAATCGGCTGTAAAAGGATTATCTGCATTTTTCGCGTGATAGCTGGTTTTCAGCTTCTCAATATAGGATTGCTCCTCTGCTTTGTTATTGAGATAAAAAATATCATCCATATAGGTCACACTGTCTGTGGGCTCGCCAATGATTCGGCCAATATAGGATTTGTCTCCGACCTGATAAACGACAAACTCTTTATAGTCTGGTTTTTCTTTTTTTGAAATCGTAATGAGATCGCCCGTTTTCAAATAGCTGTTGGCATCATCTGGGGTTACCCGATAGGTAGAAAAAACAAAAATCCGCAATAAAAGCAGGATAAAAACTGCCAGTACGGCCAGAAGAATGTTTCTGATAAAATCACGTTTAACCATTAATCTCTCCTTAAGTTATTGCTCTTTATTATAGCATGTTTCAGGTAATAAAAAAAGAGAGTGATTTAAAAATCATGATTTGCAGTTAACTGCTCACCATCACTCTCTGATTATATTTAAACAGCACCTATGCGCTTAATTTTCACCTAAAAAGAAGGACACCACAGCGACAACGATAACTGCTCCTAAAATAGATGGAACCAAAGCCATGCCGGCCAGACTTGGACCCCAGCTGCCAAACAGAGCTTGGCCTGCCCAAGAACCAACCAGACCGGCAAAAATATTGGCAAAACAGCCCATCGTTTTCCCTCTGTTTGTCAAAGCGCCTGCAATGGCTCCGATAATAGCTCCAACAATCAACGACCAAATCAATCCCATAATTTCTGCCTTTCTGTATAAGAATTATATCTAGTTTAACAGGAAAATCCTTAAATGCCAAGAAAATTGCTTTTAGACCCGGCAGTCAATACTTTGCAAATAACATTCCAAAGAAAAAGGGAGTGGGAAAGAACCTAAAAATTGAAAATTTTGGTTCTCACCACTCCCTAGTTTCAAGGTGGTGACCTGAAACGGTCTCTCCCCAGACCGTTTCACTCCCAACCCCGCACAGTTGGCTAGGTTTTCCGCTTTGGCCTTGTGGCAAAAGGAAAGCCAGCCAGCAGCGGTTCATTGGTGTTAAAGCATCTAATGAACTGTGCAGGGGTAAGACTTCTTGGCCTAACCAACAAATCTTACTCCCAGCCACTCCGTCAAGAGCTTATTCCAAAACAAGATATTGGATGATTTTTTACCCAGCCTCTGTATGCACTTCTTATTGTACTGTACGGACACGCATGGTGTTTGTTCCGCCTGAACCAACCGGTACACCGGCAACGATAACGATATTGTCACCAGATTCTACCAAGCCAGATTTAAGCGCTGCTTTTTCAGCAATTTCGAACATGTCATCAGTAGATGCAGGTTTCTTCGTCAAAATTGGGATAACACCCCAGTTAATCATCAATGATTTTTGGATCTTTTCATCAAATGTTAAGGCTAAGATGTCAGTATCCGGACGGTATTTAGAAATCAAACGGGCTGTATTACCAGTTTCAGTGATGGTAACAACCAATTTAATGTCCATTGAGCGAGTTGCATCTTTAACAGCTGAAGCAACAACTTCTGTTTTGTTTGTACGAGGCAGGTTGTCTGAATTCAAACGGCCGTATTCGTTAAGCAGTGTTTGAGCATTTTTATCAATGGTTGCCATTGTACGTACAGATTCAACCGGATATTTACCGTTAGCAGATTCTCCGGAAAGCATGGTTGCATCTGTTCCGTCAATAACCGCATTGAAAACGTCAGACACTTCTGAACGCGTTGCACGTGGTTTGTCAGTCATTGTTTCAAGCATGTTTGTTGCTGTGATAACTGCCTTACCGGCTGCATTGACCTTAGTGATAATCATTTTTTGGTAAACCGGAACCATTTCAAACGGAACTTCAATACCCATGTCACCGCGGGCAATCATGATACCGTCTGCAGCATCAATAATTTCATCAATGTTATCAATACCTTGTTGGTTTTCAATTTTAGCAAACAATTTAACATGATCATTGCCGGTTTCTTTACAGATAGCACGCACTTCATTAACGTCTTTTGCAGTACGAACAAAAGAGATGGCAATAAAGTTGAGTCCTTGTTCCAAACCAAAACGAATATCTGCATTATCGCGTTCAGCGAGCGCAGGGAAAGGAATTTTAGTGTTAGGAATGTTAACACCTTTTTGCTTAGCAATAGTACCGTCGTTTTCAACAGTTACTTCAAATTCACGGGTAGCAATGTCTTTAGCTGTTACCGTAAGACCGAGTTTGCCGTCATCAATCAAAATAGTTTGACCGACAGCAACATCATCATAAATGTCAAGCCCGCCGGCAACATTCAAAGCAATAACGTCTTTTGTTGATTGGATACCTTGCTTAGTTGCTACACGAAGCTTATCGCCAGTCTTGTAAGAAAATTCTTTTGACCCATCTTCAAACAATTCTGTACGCATTTCAGGTCCCTTAGTATCAAGAAGGAATCCAACCTTTTGGCGTGCCAATTCTTCGGCACGGCGTACAGTTGCCATACGCTCACCTTGCTCAGCATGGTCACCATGTGAGAAGTTGAAACGAAAGACATTAGCTCCTTCAGTGATTAAGTCAGCGATTTTGGCAGCTGATGCTTCGACATCAAGCTTTTCATCCCAATATCCGTCTTCACCAAATCTTTTACCGCCGCGGATTTCGACCGCTGGACCTAATGTTGCAACAATTTTTACGCGTTTATTCATTTTTTATGAAACTCCCTTATTTTCTGTCAATCATTGATTATTATTTAAAAACTATATCGCAGTCTTAGTGAGCTAAATCACGATTTAAGGCCGCAAAGTCAAGACGTGCTTTGTGCGGATTATTCACAACAATATCGCCTGCTTCTGTCAAGCTAAAGAGGGCACCTTCTTCTGCAGTTCCAAGAATTGGATGCTCAACCAGCTTTTCGTTCTGAATACCAACAGCCAGACCGCCTTTGCCGGCTTTCAGCAATTCAACTGCATGTGCTCCCATCCAAGAAGCAATCACACGGTCACGAGGAGTTGGTGCTCCGCCGCGAAGAATGTGGCCGAGATTTGTCACACGAAGATCGCTGTCATCTCCTGCTTCCTTCATTTTAGCAGCAAATGCATCACCATGCATCACACCTTCGGCAAGAACGATTAAGTGGTGGTTTTTGCCCTTAGTGGCATAGCCGTCTTTAACCTGCGATACAACTTCCTTGATATCGTAATCTTCTTCAGGGATGATAATCTGGTCGGCACCGGCTGCAATCCCAGACCAAAGTGCGATATCTCCTGCATTGCGTCCCATAACTTCAACAACAAAGGTCCGGCCGTGACTGAATGACGTGTCACGAATTTTGTCAAGAGCTTCCATTGCAGTATTAACGGCAGTATCAAAACCGATTGTATAATCAGTTCCGACAATATCGTTATCAATTGTTCCCGGCAAACCGATAGCAGGGAAACCATGCTCGGTCAAGCGCATAGCGCCGTGGTAAGAACCATCACCGCCAATAACAACAACACCTTCAATCCCATGCTTTTTGAGTTGTTCAATACCTTTTAATTGCCCTTCAAGCTTAGCAAATTCAGGATAACGTGCAGATTGGAGGAAAGTTCCTCCGCGGGAAAGGATATTTGACACACCTTTGGCGTCAAGCGGGAAAATATCACCCTCAACCATGCCGGCATAGCCACGATTGATTCCGCAAACTTCCATTCCCTCAGAAATTGCTTTACGAACGACTGCGCGAACAGCAGCATTCATACCAGGGGCGTCACCGCCACTGGTTAAAACAGCAATACGTTTCATTTTGCTTGATACTCCTTTATTTAAATTAACGTTATTATTATAGCACAAACCTTGGTAAAATGTTCACTTTCTTTCCTACTTTTTAGCGAAAAAGCGTTTTCAGCGCATAATTGGCCAGTTTTTCTTCCAGCTCTGAGCTTTTGGCAACAAAATGACGGCTGCTTTGCAAGGTTTCTTTACTTTCTGCATAATGCAGCACAACTGGAATATTTCCGGGATAATCCGCCAAAATGGCAGAAACTTCCTTATCATAGTCATGATTTTGCAGCTTTATCCAAAACTTCTCCGTCAAAGCAGGCTCCAGCTGGTGCAAAATCATCTGCAGGCGCTGATCCCGCTCCTGAATTTTGCCGGTGAAATAGTAGATCGTCTTCTCTGTCAGAATCTGCCTGTATTTCCGATAAACTTCGGGAAAAAGAGTAATATCAAGCTTTTTCTTGGTATCAGTCACACTGAGAAAAGCCATCTGCTCCCCTTTTGACTTTGTTCTGATGATCTTAATGGTATCGATTTGCGCAAGCACAGTGACCTCACTTCCCTCAACAAGATCGCTTATACCCACCAAGTTTTTCGAGGAGTGCTTCGCAATTTCAACCAATGGATGGGGGCTGATGCCTGCTCCGATAATGTCCTGCTCCATCTGGTATTTTTCTGCATTGGTATAATCCTCTTCTTCCAGCCAATTGTAAGAAGAATCCGCAAACAAACTGCCCAGCTCATTGACAAAAGTAAAGAGATGTTCCAAATTCACCACAATTTTTTTTCGGTTCTTTTCAAACTGATCGAACAAGCCGATTTGAACCAGAGGACTGATGATTTCAGTCTTCTGACATTTCTCCGGCATTCTAGTCAGAAAGTCTTCTACACTTGAAAAAGGCCGGTTTTCAATAATCCAATAGGCAAAATCACGCGCTATTCCTTTGATATTTTTCAAGCCTAGGTATATCTGACCCTGGCTTATTTTATCAGAATAGGGAATCGTATTGATGGACAGAGGACCAATTTTAAAATCCGCTTCCAGAGCATTATCAAGGTAGTCACTGCTGGAGTAATTTAGCATAATGTCAAAGAAAACAGCCGGGTAATGCGCTTTAAAATAAGCCATTTGGAAGGCCAAAGCTGAGTAGGCATAGGCATGGCTCCTGTTAAAACCATAGCCTGCGAACTTAGCCATTCTGGCAAATAAATCTTTGGCTACTTTAGGATTTCGTCCGAGATGTTCGGCTCCTGCCAAAAAATCTTTTTCCATCTTTTGCATCTCAGCCGCATTTTTCTTAGACATAGCACGGCGCAGCAAATCCGCCTTTCCCAGTGTGAAGCCCGCAAACACCTGAGCAATCTGCATCACTTGCTCCTGATAAAGCATGATACCATAGGTGGATTTTAAAATAGGAGCAACCACAGGATCGATCAAATCGACTTCTTCCTGACCGTACTTACGCCGAATAAAGTTTTCCGTATAATCGCTGGCACCGGGGCGGTTAAGACTGGTCGTTGCCACGACCTCTTCAAAGCGGGAAGGCTTGATGCGCTTTAACAGGTTGATGGCCCCCGCAGCTTCAAATTGAAAGATGCCTTTGGTATTGCCGGCAGCAAAAAGAGCCAGCGTTTCTTTATCTTCTAAATCAATAGCTCTTATGTCAATAACCTGACCGTATTCCTTAACTACTTTTTCCTGCATCTTTTGAACAAAGGTCAGATTTCTAAGACCTAGAAAGTCCATTTTCAAGAGTCCGTTGGCCTCAACAGCGGGAGCATCATACTGGGTAATCATCATCTCCTCGCCTGCCTTGAGAGGAATGTGATCCGTTAAATTATCATCACTCATTACAATGCCGGCGGCATGGATAGAAGTCTGACGAGGTTTTCCTTCTATTTTTCGGGCAATTTCAAAAGCTCGCTGATATTCAACCTTACTATTAATAATCTGACGAAAGGCTATACTTTTTTCATAGACACTGGTCAGAGTATCACGAAAACTAATCTTTTTAGTGATATTGCTGAGCTCATACTCGGTTGCCCCGAAACGCTTAAAAACATCTCGGATGGCTTGTCTGGCTCCAAATGTTGAAAAAGTGACAATTTGGGCAGAATGGGTTGAGCCATAGCGGTCACGGACATAGCGAAGAAACTCACTGCGGTAAATATCAGGAAGATCAATATCAATATCCGGCATGCTGTAGCGCTCTTCATTGAGGAAGCGCTCAAAAAGGAGATCATTTTTCACAGGATCAATGCCGGTAATATCCAAAGCAAAAGCCACCAGACTCCCTGCTGCAGAACCTCTCCCCATTCCCATATAGTAGTTTTGAAACCGGCCAAAGCGCAGCAAGTCCCAGACAATCAAAAAATAGTCATCAAATCCCATCTTATGAATGACAGTCAATTCAGCCGTCAAGCGCTCCTGATAGTCACTGCCTGTAAGATTTTTAGATTTCAATCCTTGCTGAGCCAGTTCTCTCAGCTCCTCAACAGCCGGCTTATCACGATTAAAACGCGGCAGTTTCAAATCAGTATCAAATTGATAGGAAACCGACCTTACCAGTTTTTCTAAATTCGTGAGACTCTCAGGAAAACGTTGGGCAAAAAGAGCTTCCATCTCATTCTCGGAAAACAGATATTGATTTTTAGCAACCGGCGCCACTTCTCTTAAAGGAAGATTATCTCTGATAGCATGCAGAATCTGCAGCGTTTCTGTTTCAGCATTTTCATAATAGCGCACAGTATAAAGAGGCAGGGTTTTGCGCGTGAAATTCAGCTGCGGCGTATCCGGCCTGACGCCAATATAGAAAGGAAGGGGCAAGTCAATGTTTTCGATTCCTTCAAAATAAGGAACGATAACAGCCACACCTTCCATAAATTCTTCTATGTCAGAAAACAGGTGATGGTCAGTCATTTTTGCTGTTGAAATTTTAAGCAGATTCTGATAGCCCGCTGTATTTTGAGCAATAAAACACATGGTCACCGGCTGTTCATCAGACAGCAGCAAATCCATCTCAAGCCCTAAAATCGGCACTAGATTTTCCCGCTGCGCCAGTTTGATAAAATGAAAGGCGGCATAGAGATTATCCTTGTCCATAATCCCGATATGCGAGTATCCCAGCTCCTTGGCTTTTTTGACGTAAGACTTTAAGTCAATCAAACTATCCATAAAACTATAAACGGTTTTAGTATCTAACTGTGCAAACATAGCCTTCTCCTTAAAATCCTCTTACTTTCTATTATACTATAAATCATTATAATTCTCTTCCCATTCTTTATTCACGATTCTTTAGAAGAGCTTGCCAATTAAAAATCCTTGATTCCTCAGTTTTGCTCCACATCCATGAATTATCCCTTGACATTATTTTTTTATAATTGTATTATATATTTAACACAAGTACACATAATTAGAAGGGAGAAAAGATGGCTTGGAAATTTGATGAAAAATCGCCTATCTATCTTCAGATTGCTAATCATATTAAAATGCAGATTATCAGTCATGAAATCGAGCCCGGTCAGCAGCTGCCGACCGTCAGAGATCTGGCCGAAGAAGCCGGTGTTAATCCTAATACCATGCAGCGTGCTTTTACATCGCTGGAACAGGAGAATATGGTTTTTTCGGTCAGAACATCCGGACGCTTTGTCACAGAAGACTTACAGCTTATTGAGGAGGAACGGCACAAGCTGGCGCAGACAGAGCTCAAAGGTTTTATTGACAAGATGACCAAACTTGGTTTTAGTAAAGATAATCTGGTAACAGTATTAGATCAATATATTAAAGGAGAGTCACAATGACAGAACAACTGCCCCTGCTGCAACTGCATCACATTACCAAAAAATTCGGGAAAAAAGCTGCCCTTGATGATATTTCCTTCAAACTGCCAAAAGGAAAAATTATCGGCTTGCTGGGCCCAAACGGAAGCGGCAAGACCACACTGATTAAACTGGCCAACGGTCTTTTACAGCCAACCTCAGGTGAGATCGTCATTAACGGACTGAGACCTTGTCCTCAAACAAAATCAATGATTTCCTACCTCCCTGATACGAGCTATCTCAGCGATAAAATGCGAGTCAGTGATATTTTGCGTCTGTTTGAGGATTTTTACAGTGACTTTGACAGGCAAAAAGCTGAACAATTATTAGAAGATTTAGCTATCGGCCAAGATGAGAAATTAAAAAATCTCTCTAAAGGAAATAAGGAAAAGGTTCAGCTGATTCTTGTTATGAGCCGCAAAGCGCAGCTCTATATCCTGGATGAGCCTATCGGCGGTGTTGATCCGGCAGCCCGCGATTACATCTTAAAGACAATTATTAATAATTATTCAGAAGACGCTTCCGTTCTCATCTCGACACACTTGATTGCTGATATTGAACAAATTTTAGATGAAGTCATTTTTATCAATCAAGGAAAGATTGTTTTACAGGAAGCTGTCGATGATTTACGTGAAAAATACGCAAAGTCAATCGATCAGATCTTTAGGGAACAATTTAAAGCTTAGGAGGACGCCATGTTTGGAAAATTATTAAAATATGAATTTAAATCAGTCGGAGCTTGGTTTTTCGGCTTGTATGGATTAGCTGTATTTATTTCCTTGGGCTTGGGCGTTTGGTTCAGCCGCAATATCAAGCTTCAAAAGGAGACCAGTTTTAACTCAAATACGCAGGACATTTTACTTTTTGCTTTGTCAAGTGCATTGGTAGCCGTTTTTATTGCTATTTTTATCGCCACCCTATTGATTATCATTCGCCGCTTTTATAATAATATTTTCGGCAGAGAAGGCTATCTGACCTTAACCCTGCCGGTATCAACGCACAAAACGATTTTGGCTAAATTACTGACCGGTTTTATTTGGAATGTCTGCAGCGGCATGATTTTCATGATCAGTGTCTTCCTATTAGCCTTTCCGGCTCTCAAACAATTACAGCCTACGTATCTGGCCGACGTGATGAATGCCGCCAAAGACGCTCTCCTCTCTCCTAAATTTGGATTGTTCGTTCTTCTTTTAATCGTAGGAATTTTCACCAGTATTTTAGAAATTTACTTTGCCATTTCTTTAGGCCAGCTTTTTCAGGATTACCGCGGTTTGCTTGCTTTCGCCTTTTACTTTGTTATCAATCTTACCCGCAGTTTTTTAGATTATCTTGCAACTGGTGCCGGAACTGGTTTGATTAATGCCGTGATTTCGGGCAATAATAGTAATTTTGAAGACTATTATCACCTGACTCTAAATATTATCGTTACTGTCATTTACGGTCTCATTTTCTACTTCGGAACACATTACATTATCAAAAATAAATTGAACATACAGTAAAATTTGCTGCCACAAAAGCAAAGGAGATTAGAAAGACTAATCTCCTTTATTATTTTAGTTTAACCCATTTTGAAATTTATTTTTCAAAAGATCATTTTCAAAATACAATGTAATATCTGCCGATTCGGATTCTGTTTGTAAACCGCTGGTCCAAACTGCCTGAATTTCTGACTTATCCGACGACACAGACTGAGAAAGAACATCAGGCTCGCCCAACTGTTCAATGACTTGCTTGTAACTGGTTCGTGTCTGCAGTTTTTGAAAATCAGACTGAGAAATTTTTGCCTTGCGCTTAAATGAAAAATTGGTGATAGAGCGTGCTACTGTGCTGTTTTGATACAGATGAACGACGATGGCCGCACCATCTCTTTCCCAGGTATAGCTGTCTAAAGTGACTTCACCTGCCGGCTTTTGCTCATGTTTAACGGGCTCACCCAGAAGCTTTTTCAGCTCTTCCAGACTGGTCCCGCCTGTAAAGGCAGTTCTGTCCTCAGAAACTTTTATCTTATTAAAATTTAAACGAAAATCTACGTTCTCCATCTTCATCAGTGCCATCTGCTCAGAAGGCTTTGCTGTCTTTGGATGAGACTCTTTGGCCTGACAGCCCAGCAGCAAAAAACAGCATATACCGGCTGCTCCTGCCTGCAGCACTTTCCGTAACCCCTTCATAATAGCCCAACTTTCCCTTGAAATAAAAAAACGCCTATGCGTTTTCGTTTATGGAGCCGGTGGGAGTCGAACCCACGTCCAAACACCTGCCAGCTTATTTGTCTACAACCATAGGCTATGTCTTGATTTAACTAAGAAACGATACACAGCTCAAATCTTTCCTCAGCGAGTCTATCAATCTCTTTTTAACCAGCTAGACAATGGTCAAACGTAGCTTGCTTATCATAAGACTTCCGCCGAAACACAAGCAATTTCGAGAAAGTCACACAGGCTGGTTTTTAGGCAGCTACTGCGTAAGAATTTGTATTTTTTGCAGTTATATTTAACTGGCATTTTTACATCTGCCGATGGGTCGCAAAATAAGCCGCATAATGCCTGTCGAATCCGTAACGACCCCGAAGCATTATCCGTGAAAATAGTATAGCAAAATACAGAAAAAATAGCAAAAAAATACCCTAATATGTTATCATAATATTATGAAAATGAAATTAAGCAGGCGCTACCTGATACTTCAAAAGTTTATCCAGATTCTGGGAATTCTAGCTTTAATTGCTTCTGCAATTCTCGTCATCTGGTTCTATAAATTGGGCATTTTAAATGACAGCAATGCCTTAAAAGATCTGGTCCACCGTCACAGAGTTATAGGACCCTTAATTTTTATACTCGTTCAGATTTTCCAAATTGTTTTTCCCGTCATTCCAGGCGGCGTTACTACGGTTGCCGGATTCCTAATTTTCGATACCTGGCTTGGTTTCATTTTAAATTACATTGGTATTATCATCGGCAGCGTCATGCTTTTTCTTCTGGTTAAATGGTTTGGCCGAAAATTTATTCTGCTCTTTATGAAAAAAGAGACTTTCTATAAGTATGAGGCCAAATTGGAAAGTGATACCTACGAAAAGCTCTTCATTTTTTGTATGCTGTCTCCGGTTTCGCCAGCCGACATTATGGTCATGATTACGGGTTTAACCAATATGACCCTCAAACGATTTACAACGATTATTGTTATCGCGAAGCCTTTATCCATTATTTCTTACAGTTATTTTTGGATTTACGGCAGCAAGTTCTTAGAACATCTTTTTAAATAATATCTTTTTAAATAATACGCTCATAAAATTCTCCCCTATATGCAAAATGAGTCTGGAATACATTTTCCAGACTCGTTTGCTGTTTATTTATCAAAAATCCACCTTGAGGGAATCGAACCCCCATCTCAAGAACCGGAATCTTACGTGATATCCATTACACTAAAGGTGGACAACACTGATAATTATACCATAGTTTTACCGATTTGGCTGCAAATTAGTAAAATTATTTTGTCCATTAATCAATGTTTTTTAATCCAGTTCCAAACCACCTGTGTAGAGACGATAGTAAGTTCCTCTTTGCTTCATCAGTTCTTCGTGGTTGCCGTGCTCGATAATGCGTCCGTGATCCATGACCATGATCAGATCTGAATTAACAATAGTTGACAGCCGGTGGGCAATGACAAAAACAGTCCGCCCTTCCATCAATTTGTCCATACCGTCCTGCACCATTTTTTCCGTTCGGGAATCAATAGACGAGGTTGCTTCATCCAAAATAAGTACCGGAGCATTAGCTAAAGCTGCACGGCCAATGGCAATCAGCTGCCGCTGACCGTTGGACAGGCTGGCACCGTCTGATTTCAGCAGGGTGTCATAACCATGATCCAGATGGTGTACAAAACTGTTAACATTAGAAATGCTGGCTGCTTCTAAAATTTCTTCCTGAGAAGCATTTTCACGGCCATAGGCAATATTTTCAGCAATTGTTCCTGTAAATAAATGAGTGTCCTGAAGAACAATGCCCAAGGATTTGCGCAGCGAAGCCTTCTTTATCAGCTTGATATCAATACCGTCATAGGTGATAGAACCCGACTGAATATCATAAAAGCGGTTAATCAAATTAGTAATGGTTGTTTTCCCGGCTCCTGTAGCTCCGACAAAGGCGATCTTTTGGCCTTGCTTGGCTTCAAGATTGATATCGTAGAGAATTTGATTTTTGTCATCATAAGAAAAATTCACATTCCTAAAATTAACGTTGCCGACCAAAGGCACTAAGGCAAAGCCGCCATTTTCACGCGGATGCTTCCAAGCCCAAAGATTGGTCTCCTTATCGGTCACTGTCATCTGACCGTCAATCAGTTCATAATTGACCAAGGTAACAATCCCGTCATCCACTTCTTCTTTTTCATCGAGCAAGCGGAAAATACGGTCCGCACCGGCCAGAGCCATCAAGACAAAATTCAGCTGCTGCGATACCTGAGCAATCGGCTGCGTAAATGACTTGGTCAGCTGTAAAAATGAGATTAACCCGCCGATCGTCAATCCGCCCAGTCCGGAAATGGTGAAAGTTCCTCCGATAATAGCTACCAATACATAAGACATATTCCCCAGATTTGCAAGGGTAGGCATTAGGATATTGGCATAGGCATTAGCTTTATAAGAGGCTTCGAAGAGTTCCTCATTGATGGCATCGAATTTTTTAGCAGATTCCTGCTCATACACAAAGGCCTTGACGACCTTCTGACCGGCCATCATCTCTTCTATATAGCCATTTTCAGCCCCTAGATTTTTTTGCTGCTGGCCAAAATAAAATTTAGATTTGGCAGAAATTGTGCGGATAGCAATTACAATGATGACAATCATTGCAGCAACTACCAAAAACAAGAGCGGGCTTACCAGTAGCATCGATACAGTCACACCGATAATAGTAATGGATGACGCCAAAAGCTGCGGGAGAGACTGCTCAATAGCCTGACGCAGGGTATCAATATCATTAGTATAAACGGACATGATATCACCATGCTGATGCTGATCAAAATATTTAACAGGAAGCTTTTGCATGCGGGCAAAGAGCTGATCTCGCAGCGTCCGCAGAGTATCCTGGCTGACAATAGCCAAAATCAAACTAAAAGCATAGTTAGCCAGTACACCTGCTAAGCAGAAAATGCCCAAACGAACTAAAAAGTAAAACAGCGGGGCAAAGTTTTTATCCTTGCTCTGTGAAATGGGGATAATATAATGATCAATCAAGGTTTGAATAGAAGCTGTCAGATAGACCGTTGCCAAAGATGAAACAACAATTAAAAGAAAGGAAATCAGCAAGCGCAGTTTATATCTCTGCCAGATGTAGATGAAAACGCGGCGGATAGAAGCCCAAGAATTATCGGGTTTTCGCTGTTTAGTCATCTTGGTCACTTCCTTTCGTTTGGGTTTCATATACTTCCTGATAGATTTTATTGGTCTGCAGTAACTCCTCGTGACTGCCTAAACCATTAATTTTTCCGTCATCTAGGACAATAATCCTATCAGCATCTTCAACAGATGAAATTCTCTGAGAAATAATGATTTTAGTTGTCCCCTGAAGACTGGCAGCTAAGCCCTGCCGGATTAACTGGTCAGTCTTAGTATCAACAGCTGACGTCGAATCATCTAAAATCAAAATCTTAGGATTGGTCAGCAAAGCGCGGGCAATACACAAGCGCTGCCGCTGTCCGCCGGACACATTAGCTCCGCCGCGCTCAATCATCGTATCATAGCCGTCCTTAAACTGGGAAATAAATTCATCTGCCTGCGCAATTTTACAAGCGGCAACAATCTCTTCATCTGTCGCCTGTTTATTGCCCCAGCGCATATTTTCTTTGATTGTTCCGGAAAACAGGACATTGGTTTGTAAAACCATGGCAACCTTGCGCCGAAGAGCATCTAGATCATAGTCGCGGACATCTCGGCCACCGACCTTGACAGAACCGGCATCAACGTCATACATCCGTGCCAGAAGCTGAACGAGACTGGATTTACCAGAGCCTGTCCCGCCTAGAATTCCAATCACTTCTCCAGATTTGATTGAAAGATTGACATCGTTTAAAACCAATTTTTCTTCAGACGTTTCATAACCAAAATCAACATGTTCAAATGTGATAGAGCCGTCTTTTACCTCTGTCAGTCCGTTTAGAGGTGAGACGATCGTTGCCTGTGTCGTCAGAACCTCTGAAATCCGCTCAACCGATGCCATAGATATGGTCAGCATGACAAAAATCATGGTAAACATCATCAGTGATATCAAAATCGTTATCGTGTAGGAAAACATGGAAGTCAGCTCACCTGTCGTAAATTCCTTAGCAACAATCAAATGAGCGCCTATCCAGGAAATCATAATGAAGGACGAATACATGGACAGCATCATCGCAGGATTATTGATGATGACAATGCGGATAGCCTTGACAAACATTCCATAAATCTTGCGGGAAGCTCCTTGAAATTTCTTGGTTTCTTCTTCCTCTTTCACATAAGATTTTACGACCCTCATATTGGTAATATTTTCCTGAACACTGGAATTCAATTCATCGTAAGCATTGAAAACTTTTCGAAAAAGCGGGAAAGCAAATTTTAATACGACAGCCAAAATAAGAGCCAGAAACAAAGCGACATAAACAAAGATCATGGCCATTTTAGCATTGATAAAAAAAGAGACGCTGATGGCAAAAATCAGATTGAGCGGTGCCCGCACGCAGACGCGAATAATCATCTGATAGGCATTTTGAACATTGGTGACATCAGTCATCATCCGTGTTACCAAACCGCCCGCTGAGAAATGATCGATATTTTCAAACGAAAAAGTCTGCACCTTATTATAGAGAGCCCGTCTTAAATTTTTAGCAAAACCGGCAGAGCCAAGTGCCCCATAGCGAGCAGACTGCATGCCACAGGCCAAAGACAGCAGAGCCAAAACAACCATGAGCAGGCCATACTTGGTAATGTTTCCCATATCCTGCTTATTGACACCGTAATCAATGATGTAAGACATCAAAAAAGGCAGAGCAATCTCAAAAATGACTTCAAAAAACATGAACAATGAGGCCAGCAAAGACGGTTTCTTATATTCTTTAATTTGAGCCAGTAAAGGTCTAATCATCCACTTCCTCCTTATCAAAAATCTTGTTTACCTTATCCTAAAATGAAAAGGGCAGGCTTTTTTAACTAGCAGCTCCTAGTAAGCATCTCAAACTTATAAAGACTATGCCATTTTAACATGAGACGCTGTCAGCTCTTTGATTGATCAAAAAGCAAGTCAAACCATGCTAACCATTGGAGCAAAAAAGGACTGGAAATACTAGTTTTCCGGTCCTATAGAAAATTCTATATATGAATTACAATTCAATATCACCAAACAAGTCAGCCATTGAGAATCCAGTTTGTGTTTCTGGAAGTTCATAGTCTTGTCTATCCTGACGTTTTGGACGGCGAGGACGTGATTGACGTTTTTCACCGCTGTTTTCATCCTGAGCTGGGCGCTCTTCAAGAGCCTTGATTGAAAGTGATACACGTTCATCAGCAGTGTTAACATCAAGAACTTTGACAGTAACATCTTGACCGACTGAAAGAACATCTTTTGGATTTTCAACACGTTTGTGTGAAATCTGTGAAATGTGAACCAAACCGTCAATACCTGGAAGAACTTCAACAAAAGCACCAAAGTCTGTCAAACGTTTAACTTTGCCTTCGATAACATCGCCTGCAGCAAGTTTTTGTTCAACACCATCCCATGGTCCAGGAGTTGTCGCCTTAAGAGAAAGTGACACACGACCTGCTTCTTCATCGATAGCAAGAACTTTAACTTGAATTTCTTCACCGACTGTGACAACTGATTTTGGTGATACATTGCGGTCATGTGATAATTCGGTAACGTGTACCAATCCGTCAACTCCGCCAAGATCGATGAAGGCACCAAAACTTGTCAAACGAGCAACAGTACCAGTAACAATATCGCCAACAGCAAGTTTTGAGAAGACTTCTTTGCGAGCTTCTTCTGCTGCTGCTTCAACAACATCACGGCGTGAAAGGATGAAGCGATTTTCTGCAGGATCAACCTCTTTGATTTTAGCTTCAAACTCTTGACCGACAAATTTTTCGGTGTTGCGTACAAAACGTGTATCAATCATTGATGCTGGAATAAAGCCACGCAATCCTTCAAACTCAACTGAAAGTCCGCCTTTAACAGCACGTGTTCCCTTGACAGTCACAACTTCGCCTTCGCGGCCGACAAGTTTGTCCCAAGCTTTGCGAGCTTCCAGACGTTTTTTAGAGACAAGGAAAGTCACTGTATCTGTATCTTTTCCGACAACTTGACGAAGAACAAGCACTTCTACTTTATCGCCCGGTTTAACCAAATCGTTAATATCAGCATTACGATCATTAGTCAGTTCGCGAAGTGTCAATACAGCTTCAACACCTGTTCCATCAATAACAAGGTTTGCCTGTTCACCATCTACAGTTAAAACTTCTGCAGTAACAACATCACCTGGATTTACTTCACTAACACTGTTTAGCAAATCTTCAAATTCATTCATTCTAAAAAAACCTCCGACAAGAAATAAGCAATTTTATCTCTTGATAACAATATATTTTCACAAGGTAACCCGCAAGGACAAACAACAAGGCGCATATCTCTGACGGCCTTAGACTTGGTCTAATACCTCTGACTGGGGTAGCTGGATTCGAACCAGCGCATGAGGGAGTCAAAGTCCCTTGCCTTACCGCTTGGCTATACCCCAAACTAAATCATTCGCACTCAGAAAACTCGTAAAACGAAGTTGAACACGACCTAAAATCCTAGTGAAAAAGACAAACTTCCTAGCGTTTTTAGCAACGCTTCGTCAGTTTTCTATTTTCATACGGATTTTTTAACGGTCTTTGTATCCTGAGTATGGAAGGGGAGGGATTCGAACCCCCGAACCCGAAGGAGCGGATTTACAGTCCGCCGCGTTTAGCCTCTTCGCTACCCTTCCAGTGACAACTAAAGATTAGTTTATCATAATCTTATGTCAAAATCAAGCCTTTTCTTAGTTTAGTTATTCAAATTATAGGCCTCAATGACTGCTTCCACGGCAGCTTCTAAATTTTTATGAAAATCGACGGCCTCACCGTTTTTAACAGCCGCATACTTTTCGTCAATTTCAGCAATTTCGCCGATAACTCTTTTACCGACTGTCAGCTGATAGCCTGTCATTTTCGCACCATTGACTTCGACTTGAGCGTCGCTAATCTGGATTTCAATTTTCTTATCTTTTTTACGCATAATTTACCTCTCAAATATTTTACACAAAAAAAGAAAAGCTTGCAAGAGCAAGCAAATTTTTCTTTTTAGTCATTGACCTTGTAAATCCATCCTTCCGGTGCTTCAACATCACCAAACTGAATACCCGTCAATTCATCATAAAGTTTGCGCGTTACAGGTCCTACTTCTGTTTCACTGTAGAAAACATGGAAATCATCGCCGTGCTGAACACCGCCGATCGGTGAGATAACGGCTGCTGTTCCGCAGGCACCTGCTTCAACGAATTTGTCCAAATCATCAATTCTGACATCACCTTCGATGGCCTTCATACCGAAACGTTCTTTAGCCAAATAAAGAAGGGAATATTTAGTAATAGATGGCAGGATGGACGGGCTGAGCGGTGTAATAAACTCATTGTCCTTTGTAATACCAAAGAAGTTGGCTGAACCCACTTCTTCAATCTTAGTATGGGTAGCCGGATCAAGGTAAATAACATCTGAGAACTTGTGATCCTGAGCGACTTTGCCCGGCAGAAGACTGGCTGCGTAGTTGCCGCCGACCTTAGCTGCACCCGTTCCGTGAGGAGCTGCACGGTCGTAATCATCCTGAATCAGGAAATTAGTCGGTGCCAGACCGCCCTTGAAATAGTTGCCAACCGGCATAGCAAAAACGGTAAAAATATATTCACTGGCCGGATGAACACCGATAACATCACCAACTCCGATTAGCAACGGACGCAGATAAAGTGTCGCACCGGTACCGTATGGCGGTACATAGTCATCATTGGCGCGTACCACTTGCTTCACAGCGTCAATAAATTTATCAGTTGGTACCTGAGGCATTAAAAGGCGATCAGATGTCCGCTGCAGACGCTCAGCATTCATATTAGGACGGAACAATTGTACAGAACCATCTTTGGTGCGGTAGGCTTTGAGTCCTTCAAAAGCCTGCTGACCATAATGAAGAGCCGGTGAGCTTTCTGAGATGTGAAGGGTTGCATCTTCTGTCAGTTTGCCGTCGTCCCACTTGCCATCTTTATAATAAGAGATGTAACGAAATGGAAGCTTGTGGTATTCAAATCCAAGGTTTTCCCAGTCTAAATCTACTGTCATGTTAAATTCCTCTTTCTTCCTTTTTTCTTTTTCTATTGTACGCTTTTCCCAAAAATTTTCAAGTATTTTTTGTAAAATTCTGAAAATTTCTTAAAAAAATAAAACCAGACAGTCAAATGACATCTGCTGCCTGGCTTTTTAAACATTATTTTAAAAGATTTCAAGCCTTATTTTTTATGAGAGATTTGTTTTATCTGTTATCGGTTTATAGAACCATACAGGCTGTTTTTTAGTATGCTTTTATTCTGGCAGAAAGCACTCCTTCATCGGAAATGGTATCTGAAATGAAGCTGCCGTTGCTGGTGCGCTCAGACAGGGACAATTCAGCCAGATTGACGTCGTAAGCTGCCAAAGTCTGTGAGGTGACCTCAAGAACTTCTGCTTGCCCACTGCCAGGATCTGCTGTCGTAAACAAATCAAGCTCCCCTGCTTTTGTCTCAGAAAAAACTGGTCCGGCCGCAAAGACACGGTGAGGTTTACTCTTAAGCTCACGCAGCACCTGCAGGCCTCTTTTAGCCCGGCTGGTTACTGGAATGTGGCTGAGCGCCATCCGCTTGAGGCTGCCTCGCTGGGTCAGAATATACATGCTGTCCGTATTAGCGATAAAGGCACTGGCAACATAATCGCCATCTTTGAGATTAACAGCTTTGACACCTGCAGCCTTAGGCCCTACAATCGGTACTTCCTCAATATTGAAACGCAGAGCGTAACCTTTGTTGGTAACCAGCATGACATCATCCAGTTTAATTGGTGAGATGGCGGCGATGCAATCGTCATCATTTTTTAATTTAGCATACTTGACAGATTTTGTTTTATAGCTGCGCCACGGGGTCAGCTCCTTGCGCTCGAAACGCTTAATTTGCCCCAAACGGGTAGCCGCATAGTAAGTGCCTTCTTCAAAATGATCCACCAAATCAACGTAGAGAATTTCTTCATCTGTGGCAAAATTTGTAACCGTCTGACTGAGGTGTTCACCGATTTCTTTCCAGCGAATATCTGCTAATTCATGAATAGGCCGGTAAATGACATTGCCCAAGCTGGTAAATAAGAGCAGGCTTTGAGTTGTCTTGGCATTTCTAATAAAGACAGCATCATCATCGTCACGCTTGCCCAACTCATCAACCGTTGACGCATTGAAAGAACGCGGGCTGGTGCGTTTGATATAGCCGCCGCGGGTAACACTGACGAAGGTTTCTTCCTCAACAATAAGGCTGGCTGTATCAATTTCTATTGTCTGCGCCTCAGCCTGTAATTCAGTCAGACGCGGGCTGGCAAATTTCTTTTTGACCTCACGCAGCTCGCGCTTCATGACATTGTACATGGTGCGCTCATCACCAATGATAGCAGACAGAGTCGTGATTTGTTCACGCAGAGCCGCGTCTTCTTCTTGCAGGGTCACAATATCGGTATTGGTTAAGCGATACAGCTGCAGGGTGACAATCGCTTCGGCCTGCTCCTCGGTAAAGTCATAGCTGATTTTAAGGTTTTCTTTGGCATCAGCCTTGTTCTCAGACGCACGGATAAGGGCGATAACCTCATCCAAAATAGATAAGACTCTGATGAGGCCTTCAACGATGTGCAGGCGCTTTTCTGCCTTTTCCTTATCAAATTTAGATCGGGCAACAATAATATCTTTACGGTGGGCAATGTAACTGGACAGCATGGGAATAATACCGACCTGACGCGGTGTGTAGTTGTCAATAGCCACCATGTTAAAGTTATAATTGATCTGCAGATCCGTATATTTGAAGAGATAATTCAAAATAGTCTCTTGGTCAGCATCCTTTTTGAGCTCAATAGCAATGCGCAGACCGTCACGGTCAGATTCGTCGCGGACTTCGGCAATGCCGGGAACCTTGTTATTAATACGGACATCGTCAATCTTTTTGACTAGCACAGCTTTGTTCACTTCATAAGGGATTTCCGTTACGACAATCTGTTGTTTACCGCCTTTGAGGCTTTCAATCTCCGTACGCGAGCGAACAGCCACACGTCCCTTGCCAGTTTCGTAAGCTTTGCGGATTTCCTCTTTGCCTTGGATAATGGCTCCTGTCGGAAAATCCGGACCGGGCAGAAATTCCATAAGCTTTTCCAGCTTGGCCTTTGGATGGTCAATCATGTAAACGACCGCATCAATAACCTCAGCTAAATTGTGAGGCGGAATATCCGTTGCGTAACCTGCTGAAATCCCAGTTGCACCATTGACGAGGAGATTTGGGAAAGCAGCCGGCAAAACAGTCGGCTCTTTCTCCGTATCATCAAAATTCCAGGCCCAGGGCACGGTGTTTTTGTCAATATCCTGCAGCAAGTAGCCTGCAATTTCTGACAGACGCGCCTCTGTATAACGCATGGCAGCTGCGGGATCACCGTCCATAGAACCGTTGTTGCCGTGCATTTCAATCAGGGTCTCGCGGTTTTTCCAGTCCTGGCTCATGCGCACCATGGCATCATAGATGGAGCTGTCACCGTGCGGGTGGAAGTTCCCCATGACATTCCCGACAGATTTGGCAGACTTGCGGAAGCCTTTGTCATGCGTATTGCCATCTTTATTCATGGAATAAAGAATGCGGCGCTGAACGGGCTTAAGCCCATCACGAATATCAGGCAACGCCCGCTCCTGAATGATATATTTGGAGTAGCGGCCAAAGCGCTCTCCCATGATATCCTCTAAGGATATGTTTTGTACATTGGACATAATTAAGATACAAAGGGACCTTTCGGCTTGCCGAGATTTTTCCGTAAAAAATGCCGGAACTGACGACGTGTCCTTGGACACTAGGAAATTACCGATTTTTCTAGGAAAAATAGTCCCGTGTTTAGTTAGACTGACTAACTAAACAATCCTTTCTTATTATTTATAATTCCTTTTTCTTGTTTGATGCTTTTCTTAAATGGCACAGACGGCAAAACCAAACGCCAAGGCTATAAGCTCTTGACTAGGTTTTGCATTAGATTGCCGTTAGAAATAGTATCGATTTCTAACGGCAATCGTCACAGCGACCTGCTTTGCAGCTCCCTTCCTAACTTAAGAGCCAAAGTCTCTCAAATCCCCTCGAAGATAATCGTTCTACGACGGTGAGAAAGCGAAACCAATTATATTTTGTTTTCGACCTAGTATAGGTATTAATGATTCGATAAAATGACGACGGTCAATTTAAAAAATCGATTATTTTTTTGAATTGACCTAGTGAGGGGCTTAGCAACAAGCTATAGTCTGTTGCGTTTTGAAAATAGATGCTTTAGCATCATTTTCAAATAGCCAATCAAAACACCGTACTCTCTTCCAAGGTAAACTTGACATTGTCTTCGATCCATTTGCGGCGGGGTTCGACCTTGTCGCCCATGAGGACGGAGACGCGGCGTTCGGCACGCGCCAAGTCTTCAATGGTAACGCGGATGAGAGTGCGGCTGTCAGGGTTCATAGTGGTTTCCCAGAGCTGGTCGGCATTCATTTCGCCTAACCCTTTGTAGCGCTGAAGGACAGCCCCTTTGCCGAACTTCTTGCGCAGGTCTTCCAGCTCCCCGTCAGTCCATGCGTATTCCACCACTTCTTTAGCCCCCTTGCCTTTGGACATTTTGTAGAGCGGCGGCAGAGCAATGTAGACATGGCCTGTTTCAACCAGCGGCCGCATATAGCGGTAAAAGAAAGTGAGCAGCAAAGTTTGGATATGGGCACCGTCCGTATCAGCATCGGTCATGATAATGATTTTATCGTAGTTGGAGTCTTCCACCTTGAAATCGGCTCCGACACCGGCTCCAATGGTATAAATCATGGTGTTGATTTCTTCGTTTTTGATGATGTCTGCCATCTTAGCCTTAGCAGTATTGAGAACCTTGCCGCGCAGAGGCAGAATTGCCTGAAATTTCCGATCCCGTCCTTGCTTGGCTGATCCGCCGGCAGAATCTCCTTCGACCAAGTAGAGTTCATTTTTCTTAGGATTTTTGGACTGAGCCGGGGTCAGTTTGCCGGATAGCAGCCCCTTATCTTTTTTACTTTTCTTACCGTTGCGGGATTCATCACGCGCCTTGCGAGCTGCTTCTCTGGCATCTCTGGCCTTAATGGCCTTACGGACAAGATTGGAAGCCAGTTCCCCATTTTCCATGAGGAAGAAAGTCAGCTTATCAGAAACCAAGCTGTCAACAATGGGACGAGCCAAAGGACTGCCCAATTTATCCTTGGTCTGCCCTTCAAACTGCAGGTGCTCTTCCGGAACCAAAATAGACAGTACCGCAGACAAGCCTTCACGGTAATCAGAGCCTTCTAAGTTTTTATCCTTTTCTTTCAGCAGGCCGGTCTTTCTGGCATAATCATTCATGGCCTTAGTAATGGCAGACTTGAGCCCCGTTTCATGGGTTCCGCCATCCTTGGTCCGAACATTATTAACAAAAGACAGGATATTATCCGAAAAACCGTCATTGTACTGCAGAGCAACTTCGACCTGAAAATCGGACTCTTCGCCCTCAAAGTAAATCACCGGCGTTAGTGTTTCCTTGTCTTCATTGAGGTACTCAACAAAGTCCTGCACACCATTTTCATAATGAAATTCCACATGCTGTACTTCTTCCGGACGCTTATCTGTCAGTGTCAGCGTCACATTTTTGAGCAGGAAAGCAGACTCGTTCAGGCGCTCAGCAATCGTATTGTAAACAAAATCAGTTGTTGAAAAAATACCCGCATCCGGCATAAAAGTAACCTTGGTGCCAGATTTCGATTTCGGCGCTGTGCCGACCTTTTTTAAGGTTGTTGCCGGTTTGCCGCCGTTTTCAAAGCGCTGCTTATAAACCGTGCCGTCTCGCGTAATTTCAACTTCTAACCAGCTGGACAAGGCATTAACGACAGAAGAGCCGACACCGTGCAGACCGCCAGATGTCTTGTAGCCGCCCTGGCCGAATTTGCCGCCGGCATGGAGGACTGTAAAAATAACTTCCACGGTAGGAATCCCCATGGCGTGCATTCCTGTCGGCATGCCGCGGCCGCTGTCAGAAACGGATAAGGATCCGTCTTTATTAATCGTCACATCAATGCGCTCACCAAATCCTGACAGGGCTTCATCAACTGCATTGTCAACAATTTCCCATACCAAATGGTGCAGGCCGGTGCCGTCAGTTGATCCGATATACATTCCCGGACGCTTGCGGACAGCATCCAGCCCTTCCAATACCTGAATGGCATCATCATTGTAATTATTGATTGTAATTTCTTTCTTAGCCAAAACTGACCTCCGATTATTTCATCTTTTTTATCTTACAAGTTTTTTAGAAATTTTGCAAAGTTATTTTTGAAAATCAAGAGATTTTCCCTAAATGATTTGATATAATGGGGTTATGAAAGTCATTATTTTTTTAATTATTGCCTACTTACTGGGTTCTATTCCTACTGGGCTGTGGATCGGCAAGTACTTTTACGGAAAAAATCTAAGAGACTACGGCAGCGGAAACATGGGAACAACCAATACATTTCGTGTTCTTGGCCCTAAGGCGGGTTCAGTGACCTTTATGATTGATATGCTAAAAGGAACGCTGGCTACTGTATTGCCCATGATTTTTGGGGTCAGCGGTATGACGCCGCTCCTCTTTGGCTTTTTTGCCATTTTGGGACATACCTTTCCCATTTTTGCCGGATTTAAAGGCGGCAAAGCTGTCGCAACCAGTGCAGGAATCCTGCTGGGCTTGGCGCCGCTCTTTCTTGTTTACCTCTTGATTATTTTCGTGATCGTTTTGTATCTATCCAGCATGATATCTTTGGCCAGTGTTGCAGCAGCAAGTGCGGCTATCATCAGTGCATTGATTTTCCCGGCCTTTCATTTCCTCATACCATTTTATGATTGGTTCTTTACAGGAATTATTATTCTGATTGCGGGAATCATCATTATTCGTCACAAGGATAATATGCTGCGCATCAAGGAAAAAAATGAAAACCTCGTTCCTTGGGGGTTAAACCTGACACATCAAAAAAAGAAGGCGGACTAGCCTTCTTTTAATGTTTAAAGGAGCAAGCTGGGCAAATTCACATTAAGACCCGGCTTATTTGCTGCGGACTTTGCGGCGAATACCGTACAAGCCGTATCCCATTGAAGAAATACCTGCTAAAACGGCTAAGGCGGAAGCCTGACTGCCTGTCTGCGGCAGTTGCCTGCTAAGCTGATAAGACCCATTTTGATAAGAATAGGCAGGGAGATTGATAACTGCTTTTTGGCTCTTGCTGTAGCGGACAGAAAGTTTTACCGGCTCATTCACTGCTAAAACAGCAGCAGGATCAACATGCCTTTCCTGTTCCGGTAAATCAGGCTGAGGCTGTACAGCCCCTTGATCCGGGTAATTCTTTGGATCTTTAAAAGATGTTCCCGCAAGTGCTTCAGCCAAATCGGTGAAGCCATCACCATCGCTGTCTTTCACCGAAGACAGTGAAATAACACGAGAATTAGGATTGATGACAGCGTATTGTGTCAAATCAGCCTTGGCCAGATAATCTGCAAATACAGTATCCATAGACGGTCCTTCTTCACGGCTGCCGCCTAACATGGTATAACCATCGCCGCCTGCTGCTAAGAAATCATTGGTCACCAGATAATAGGTGGCAGCCAGATCCAAAGGTTTATAAGTCTTTGATTCCGGATCTAAGATGTCAATGTGAAGCAGCCTCTTTTGCGGCTCTAAAGAGGTGTCATAATATACTTTAGCTCCTGCAACCTGTAAAAAGCCACCGCTTGGCTCCATCAAAGGCTGGCCGTTTTCATCAAGGACCTTATTGCCATTTTCATCCACTTGCAAAATGGATCCAAGTGACTTGAGAAACATCTCTTTGATCGCTTGTCCTTGCACAGCTATCTGCGAAACGGTGTTGCCGAAAGGCAATACAGCAATAATATCACCTTTTGTCACCGGCTTGTCCTTAGCAATCGTCTCACGCAGACCGCCGCCGTTGGTCACTGCCAAATGCGATTTGTGTGAAAAGCCTGTTTGACCATAGTCCAGCAGGGCATCTGCAACAGCATTGCCAAGATTGGTCTCCCGGACACGTACATTTGTACGCTCACCATTGAGTTCAACAGGGCTGTTAGGAATCACAACTGTAGCACTGTCGGCCTTGTAAGCAGCATCAATCTTGTCTACCATAGCCTGAACAGTTGGATCAGGGTGCACTGCGCTTGTATCCTCGGCACTCAGCAAGGCATTGCTCAGCACTTCTTTGGAACTTAACTTGATGAGACCGACATTGTTTAAATAACTGCCCGTCTGATTATAGATGACATTGCCATAAACAGCCGTCTTTGCTGTATGAGAATGCCCGTCAAGAACGATAACATTTTTTCCGGCCAAAAGGCTGTTTTGGGACAGGGCTTGAGCCAGACTGTCTCCGCGCCACTGTGCTTTCGTGGTCGTATCCACTCCCAGATGAGCCAGAATGATGTAATGCTGATAAGATTTGCCTGCTGCTCTGGCCTGGGCTTCCGTTTGAGCGATAACATTAGTAACTTCGGTAATAGGATCGGTAAAAGTCACACCGACAACATTTCTAGGGTGGGTCTTTGTGGATGTTTCAGGCGTTGTGACCCCGATAACCACATACTCATCGCCTTCAATTTTTTTATTTTTGTCAATAACGGTCGAAGCCTCGAAAAGCCGCGCACCGTTGACATAAATATTAGAGCTGATAATGGGAAAGGTCATCTTCTGGCTTAGTGTTTTCAGCTGATCCAGACCAAAATCAAATTCATGATTGCCGACCGTCATGGCATCATAACCGGCAGCATTCATGAGAGCAACCGCATCTGACCCCTGACTGTTATTGGTAATCGGCAGGCCTTGGGTGGCATCTCCCGAATCTAACAGTAAAGTGGTGCCCTGCTGCCGATAATCGTTGGCAAGCCCTGCTAGTTTGGGCATACCGATAACACCATTACGGCTGTCTTCCAGAAAACGGCCATGAATATCGTTGGTGTGCAAAATAGTGACAGACTCATCATTTTTAGGATCAGCAGCCGCTGGAGCTGCGAGGGTTGTTGGTTCCGAAGAAGCAGTCACTGCTTCTGCCGGCTGAGCTTCTTCTGAAACACTTGATGCTTGCGGCTGGCTGACTGTGTTCGGCGCTGACGGCTGGATCCTAGCAGTTGTAACCGTGTTTGACGGAATGCTCACAGCTTGCGTTTGTTCTGTCTGGGCGCTGACGGCTGGAAGCTGTTCGCTGCTGGCATTGACTGCCGGAGACGCCTCATCGGCATACGCATGCATGGATAAAAGAGCTGTCGATAAGAACAAGGTTGGTAGAATTAAAGCTTTTCTTTTCATACAATCTCTCCTGTTAACCTATAACATATTATACTAATTTTTTTAACTGTTTAAAAGAGAGCAGCCCCATGCTGTGCCGGTTGTTAAAACCTGCGGACAAGGGCTAAGCTCTATAAAAACAACCCTTTTGCTGAAAATGGCAAAAGGGTTTCACGAATTAGACTTGATAGACGATTTGGCCGCCGCAGATGGTATATTTGACTTGGCCTTTCACCGTTTCTCCGATGAAAGGTGAGTTGGCAGCTTTAGACGCAAACTTTTCTCCGATCAAACGGTCTTCCTTATCTGCAAAAATGACAACATCGGCAGGGCCGCCTTCAGCCAGATAGCCGGCGTCAAAATCATACAGCTGTGCCGGATTAACGGTCATTTTGGCCAAGAAATCCATTAAACTAAGATGGCCTGCTTGGACTAAATACGTCAGACCAAGCGACAGCGATGTTTCAAGACCTGTCATGCCGGACGGTGCCTTGGTCATGTCAGCTACATTTTTTTCATCAGCATGATGGGGCGCATGGTCGGTGGCAATCACTGAAATGACACCTGATTTAAGCCCTTCAATAACCGCCAAACGATCCGATTCTGAGCGCAGAGGCGGGTTCATCTTGGCATTGGCTCCTTTTTCCAGCAGTAAATTTTCTGTTTTTGAAAAATGCTGCGGCGCTGCTTCTGCGGTTACCTGAGCCCCTAATTTTTGGGCAAATTCCACCACTTTGACAGACTCCGCCTTAGATAAGTGCTGAATATGGATATGAGCCTGCCTGTCATAGGCAATCATAACATCACGCGCAATCATGCTGTACTCAGCCACGCCCGTTGCACCGCAGAAATTAAAGTGCTCTTTAGCGATAGTTTCGTTAAAGCCTAAAATGCCGTTTAATTCAGGATCCTCCTCATGCAGACTGATAAAGGTTCCGTATTTTTTGGCTAAGTCCAGAGCCTCCTTAACAACCTTAGAGCTCGTCAGAGGAATACCATCATCAGAAAAGCCGACAGCCCCCGCTTTTAACAAGGCCTCAAAATCTGTCAGCTGCTGCCCGTCAAAATTTTTGGTAATGGTCGCTACAGACTTAATGTGAATCTTTTCCTTAGCTGCACTGTCCAAAACTTCTGTCAGTGTCGCCACATCAGAGATGGTCGGTGTGGTATTGGCCATCATGACAACCGTTGTCACACCGCCCGCTGCTGCTGCCAGGGCACCTGTGTGAATGTCTTCTTTATGCGTTTGCCCCGGTTCACGAAAATGCACGTGAACATCAACCAGACCGGGAGCAACTACCAGCCCTGCTGCATCAATAATTTCAGCCTCAGGCGCTTCGATTTTCTCTGCTATTTTCACCACTTTTTGACCATCAAGCAGCAGATCGCAGATCTTGTCTGTCTGAGATTTCGGGTCAACCAAACGGCCGTTTTTGATAAGTATCATTTATTTTCTCCCTTACATCTAATTATTGCAGCCAATCAATCGGCTCAATTCCTTGAGCCTGCAAGAAATCATTGGTCCGTGAAAAGGGCTTGCTGCCAAAGAAACCTCTGTGAGCAGATAAGGGACTTGGGTGAGGCGACTCAATAATATGGTGAATCGGATTGGTAATCAGTGCCTTTTTGCGGCGCGCAAAACCGCCCCAAAGAATAAAGACAACCGGTGTATCCTTTTGATTGACCACCTTAATCACCGCATCGGTAAAGGGTTCCCAGATGCCGTTGGCATGAGCATTGGCCTGATGTTCAGGCACTGTCAGACTGGCATTGAGCAAAAGCACACCCTGCTGCGCCCAAGAGGTCAGGTCATGATTTTTTTTCTCCCCAATATCTGCAGCCAGTTCCTGCAAAATATTTTGCAAAGACGGCGGTGCAGGAATCTGATCGGGCACCGAAAAGGACAGTCCCTGAGCCTGATTGGGGCCGTGATAAGGATCCTGACCGATAATAACCGCCTTCACTTCTTCTAAAGGAGTAGTCTGAATAGCATTAAAGACTTTCTCCCGCGGCGGATAGATCGTACCCTGGCTGTAAACATCATCCATAAAATGATTAATCTGAGCAAAGTAACCTTCCGGCAGTTCTTTTTTTATCAAGTCGTGCCAAGCTGAGTGTTGCATAAGCTTTCTTCCCCTTCTAAGAGCTCCAAATACACCTTAACATTTTCCTATCAGATCAATTTCAGCCTGATCAATGATGTGACCTTTAGCCGCATGCCGAAGGTCGTTCAGATAGAAACCTTCTGACAAAGGCAGCTCTTCATCCAGAGCATAGACTGTCAGCGTATACTGATGATCCTTGTCTGGCGGATATGGTCCCAAGTAACCATTTTCCATGTCGGAATAATCCGTCTGCAAAAACTTGCTGACCAGTGAATTTTTGCCTTTGATGTGATGCTGATCACGTCTGGCAAAGTCTTCTGAAATAGACGTTTTATCAGCAGGAACGTTAGCGACTGCCCAATGAATGTAGGCAAAACCGCAAACGGGGATAGAATCGTAATCGACAAAAGACCAGGCCAGTGTTTTGGCGTCTTTAGGAACTTCTGAAAGCTCAAAAGGAAAAGATTTGACAGCATAACCCTTGTTGGTATCGCTGGCTTTTTTCCCATAAGCATCTGGGATAATCTGATTGTCAAACGGAACTGTAATTTTCATAGGATACCTCCGTATTTGTTCGTTTCTTGCGATTGCTGTGCAACCTGCCAAGGTTTAGTCCTGCCAGGTTTCTTGATTTTCTTTGAATTTCTTTAAGAGCTGCAGACCATCTGCATCAATATAGCCTTGAACTTTAGCCACCTTGATCAGCTCAGAATAATTGGACAGGGTTACCAATTTGACCCCGGCTTTGTCAAAATTTTCAGTAGCTTTTGGCAGTTCATAAGTAAAAATAGCGACAACACCGAGCACATCTGCTCCTTCTCTTTTGGCTGCGGCAACCGCATCAAGCACTGATCCGCCTGTTGAAATGAGATCCTCAACAATAACCATTTTTTGTCCTTTAACGACACGGCCTTCAATCTGATTGCCGGCACCATGGTCTTTAGGTTTGCTGCGGATATAAGCAAAAGGCAGGTTCATCTTGTCCGCAATAATGGCACCGTGAGGAATCCCGGCCGTCGCAGTTCCGGCAATAACCTCTGCTTCCGGAAAGGAGTCTTTGATGGCCTCCACAAACCCATTCTCAATCAAGGTACGCGTCTCAGGATAAGACAGCGTAATGCGGTTATCCGTATAAATCGGCGATTTGATGCCAGAGGCCCAGGTAAAAGGATCCTCCGGTTTCAGGTAAACTGCCTTGATATCCAATAAGTCACGTGCAATGTCCTTTGCTAATGTCATAACATTCCTCTTTTCTTTTCCAAATGCAGCACACTCTGCTGTTTTAAACATATTGATTAATCTGATTTTCAAAAATGATGAGTACTCAATGCTTCTTTTATAAGCCTATCCACTCTGCTTTAATCGCCTGATAGGCCGCAACAGGATTTTCAGCCTGCGTAATCGGGCGGCCGACAACGATATAGTCAGAGCCGATTTTTCTGGCATCGCTCGGTGTCATGACACGCTTTTGATCACCGACAGCAGAGCCTTTAGGGCGGATGCCCGGCGTCAGGCAGACAAAGCTGGCTGAGGTTGCTGTCTTGATTTTTGCGGCTTCATGAGCCGAGCAGACAACACCGTCAAGACCGGCTGCCGCAGCTCTTTGAGCATAGTGCACGACGGAATCTGCAAGGCTGGTCTGAATGTTTTGTTCCTGCCTCATTTGTTCTTCAGAAGTTGAGGTCAGCTGCGTTACCGCCAGCAGCTTGGGACCTGCCCCCAAGCCTTCACGCGCAGCTTTCATCATTTCAAGGCCGCCAGCAGCATGGACATTGGTCATGTCAACGCCTAAATCTGCCAGCACAGCCATGGCTGACTGAACCGTATGAGGAATATCGTGCAGTTTCAAATCCAAAAAGACGGAATGCCCAAGGCTCTTCACATAGCGGACAATCTCGGGACCTGCCGCATAGTAAAGTTCCATACCGATCTTAACATAAAGCTTTTCCTCAGCCGGAAAGAGAGCCAAAAATGATTTGACCTGCTCAAATGACGGAAAATCCAGAGCAATAATGGGGCGTTCTTCGCGCATGTTTTCTCCTTTTTACCTAGCATATCATTACAGTGATTAAAATAGAGAGCTTTCAAGCATCAGTCTATTTAACCCCTATAATAGAAAAATAACCCTGCCCAAAGGAGCAAGGTTACACGAAAACAGAGGGCTGGCCCCCTTTTATGCGGAGAAAAACTCCTTCATTCGCTGTCAACCTTCCTCGCCTCTCTGGACTCAATTAAAGGTTATTCTATTTTGTCTTATTATAGCTTTTTTCAGCTTCAAAGTCAAAAAACCATCTATGTTTTTGAAAAATCCCAAAACTTAATTTGACCGCAGGCTTTTCTCTACTTCCTGACGGAGAGTTTCCAGATCTGAAATCCCGTACTTATCCATGACGTTTGGCAGATTGTCAATAATTGTCGGACAGGCATAAGGATCGGTAAAATTAGCTGTCCCAACGGCAACGGCAGAGGCTCCAGCTATCATCATTTCCAGCGCAGCCTCAGCTGAATCAACACCGCCCATGCCAATGATGGGGAGCTTTGAGAAACGCGCGACCTGATGAATTAGCTTAAGCGCCACAGGAAAAACAGCAGGTCCGCTCATGCCGCCTGTGCCATTAGCGATGATCGGTTTTCTTGTCTTTAAATCAAAACGCATACCCACCAAGGTATTAATCATTGTAAAACCGGCCGCGCCGGCATCTTCTGCTGCCTTAGCAACCGTTGTAATATCAGCTACACTGGGTGTCAGTTTGACATAAACAGGAACTTCCGAATGGGTCACACTGGCTTTAACAGCCTTGTAAGCCAGCTCGGGCACCTGCCCAATCAGCAGACCGTCATTGCCGTGATCCACGTTTGGACAGGAAATATTGAGCTCAATAGCCGCCACATTAGGCACACGCGAGATTTTCTCGGAAACATGAGCGTATTCTTCATCGGAAAATCCGGCAACATTGGCAATGATAGGCAGTTCAGGATAATGCTTAGCCAGCCAGGGCAGCTTTTCAGCGATAACAGCATCCACGCCGGGATTCTGTAAACCGATAGCATTGAGCATGCCCGAAGGTGTCTCCGCCACACGGGGTGTCGGATTGCCAAAGCGAGGGTGCTGAGTAGTCGCCTTAATCATGATCGAACCAAGCCGATTCAAATCATAATACTTAGCATACTCCTGCCCGAAGCCAAAGCAGCCGGACGCCGGCATAATCGGATTTTTCAGCTCCAATCCCGGCAGCTTAACAGCAAGTCTATTTGTCACAAGCGCCTCCTAATCTAAAATAATCTGACCGGTTTTAAAAACCGGTCCATCTTCACAAACACGCAAATTGCGATCCTCTGTTTGCCCTTTGAGGTGGACAACACAGGCATAGCAAGCTCCCATACCGCAGGCCATGCGGGATTCTGTCGACAGATAAGCATGAGGGTGATTTTCAAACTTAGTATCTACATATTTGAGCATGCCGGGAGCACCGCAGGCATAAACCGCATCAGGTCTAAACGTCAGCTCATCAACTACAGTTGATACATAGCCTTTTTGACCGTAAGAGCCATCATCAGTCGTTATGACAACATCCGCATATAAGCGCATCTTCTCCTCAAGAATGACAGCATCTTTCGTCGCAAAACCCAGCACCGCAAAAACATGCACGCCGTTATTTTTAAGCTCTTTTGCCAGCTCTACCAAAGGAGGAACACCGATGCCGCCGCCGATAAGCAGAGCAGTCTGTCCGGAACTCATAACAGATACATCAAAACCATTGCCCTGAGGCCCCAGACAGTCAAGAGTGTCACCGGCTTGGAGCTGCGAAAAGACAGCCGTTCCTTCACCTTCAATCCGATAAACAATGGTGGCCTCTTTTTTTTGCTTGTCAATTTCAGATATGGAAATCGGCCGCCGCAGCAGTTTGCTTTTGTCCGGCACGCGCAGGTGCAGAAACTGACCGACCTGCATTTGGCTGACTAAGTCACCTGTCAGCACCATTTCAAAAATACGCGGCGCAATCTCCCTCTGACTGACCACCGTCATGTCTTCTTTTAAAATCATAAGTACCTTTCTAACAAAAAAAAACTTACCAGCAAGGCAAGGTTGCACAAAAAGCGGGGGAGTGGGACAAAAGTCAGTCATTTAAAGAATAGACTTCGTTGTCCCACCCCCGCACAGTTGGCTAGGTTGGTCGCTATCGCTTGCCCTGCAAGGGATAAGAACAGCCAGCCAACCACTGCGCTAAAAAGTCATTCCCATGAACTATGGAATCAACAACACCTTTTGTCTCAGCCACTTTTAAACGCGATTTCCTTGACAGCCTCTCTGGACTCCATTAAAGGTTATTTCATTTTTTCTCATTATAGCTTGAAATCAGATAGATGTCAAATGGGGAAATCAATATAGTCTATTAAGTGATTTGGAAGCTGTTGCGGATAAAGAATGGTAACGAACAGCAAAGTGATATTATAAATCTTCTTATTCTTTTATTGTCTATAAAAAAACCCCCACGTCAGAACGTATCTGTCCAAAAAGGAAGTGGGGGGATTGTCATCTTAATTGTATTGTACCAGTTTTCTAAAAATTATGCAATCATGACAGCGATTAATTTGTTAATTTTTTGTACAAAAGGGGGAGTAAATATAATAGATTAGATCTCGAATCTATTACATTACGCAGGAATAATTAGAGGCCATACTACTACTTCTTTTAAACATCCCACTTAAACACTGTTTTAAAGGAGGTTGTCAGGTCGGTTGCAAAAACACGGTGAATATCGTCAACCGACTGGACAGGCTTTTCTAAGTAAATAATGTTCTTCAGCCGGCTTTGAATATGCTTGTTGGACAGCATGGCGATTGCTTTTTCAAAATCCGGACGGCCCGAACGTGAAGAGCCGACAACTGTCAGTCCCTTCTCCAAGATGTCCCGTGTATTAATAGCTACACGATTTTCACTGACACCCATCAGCATAATAGTTCCTTGAGGCTTGATATACTTGATAATATCATTGATGGCTGGTTCACTTCCTTGACCGCCGGCACATTCGAAAGCATGGTCAAATTGCATATCAGCAGGAACTTCATTAGTCAGAAAAGTCTTATCCACAAAATTAAACATTTGTAATTTTTCAAGGTTGCGGCCAATAACAGAAATAGACATTTCAGGGAAGCGATAATGCAGAGCTGTGGCTACAACAAAAGCTAAACTTCCATCGCCAACAATAACAGCTGAATTGCGGATAGGGTGAGCAATTTTATCAAAACGGCTGATAGCATGCATACTGACACTGGTAAATTCCGCTAAAGCTGCCACTTCATCCAGTATACCATCATAAGGAACGACACGATCTGCCGGCAAAGATACCACTTCCTGCATAAATCCGTCAAACCCGCTTGAAAGAAAATGAAGACCTGGAAGATAGTTCTCATAGAAGATATCATCACTTGGATGAGGCGGTTGGTTAGGAACCATGACAACCTTTTGTCCAACCTTATAAGTCCCAGTAGGATCTGCCACAACAGTACCCGAGGATTCATGAATAGGCGCCATAGGCAGTTTTTTAGCTAAAACTTCAGGATCGCGTTTGCCCTGATAATAGCGCTGATCTGCATGACATATAGCCATATAATTTGGCTTCACCAATATTCTGCCTGACTGGTTGATATTGACTTCCTCATATTTTATAGAGATATTTTTGGGACGGATTAATTGATAAACTTGGTTTAGCATCTTACTTATCCCCAATCATACTTCTGGCAATTTTTAAATCAGTGACTGTGGTAATTTTAATATTTGCATAATCACCTTTCGCAAGAGCAACTTGTTTTCCTTTAATGACAAAGATCTTGCAGGCATCCGTTAAAATGGCCTTATCTTCATTTGATAATGAGTCATAGAGATTCAAAAAATCCTGCATTTTAAACGTTTGCGGCGTTTGTCCTTGGTAGAGATATTTCCGCTCAGGAATATCAGTAATCACAGTATTGTCAAGGCTTTGGACAATTGTATCAGTCGCTTCAACCACTGTATCAACAGCGTCATTATTCTTTGCCAGAGCAATATTTTCCTGAATAGTTTTTATACTGACAAAAGGACGGACAGAATCGTGCGTAACAATAATATCATCCGCTGAAATAGGCTGAAGCGAGTCGATTTTTTCAATAATATTTTTAATCGTCGTATTGCGATCACTTCCACCTTCAGCAACAATAATACGTTCTTTATCATTGCTTAGATATTTCTCAATCAAATCTTCTGTATAAGCTACCCAATCGGGATGAATTCCTAAGACAATTTTATCAATCTCAGGAACCAATACAAATTTTTCAATCGTATGCACTAAAATAGGACGGCTGCCCAACTCTAAAAATTGTTTGGGCATATCCTGAATTCCCATACGTGTCCCTGTACCACCTGCTAAAATACCAGCGTAAATCATTCTTCATTTCCTTTCAAGCTTTCGTTTTTCAAAATCTTTTGATTATTCTTCTACCCAGGCCTCAATATAATGACCGCCTTGTTTATCTTTAGGAGGCAGTTCCATATAATTGCCATAAAGGGAAGTCAAGTAATAATCCCAGCATTTAGGAGCCGCTAATTCCAAACCTTCAAAATGTACCTTAACCGGTTCCAAATAATCAGCCTTTGGCATCCGTTCCCCGGGACCGTACAGCCCCATGGCAACTGCTCCTACATAGTCGCTTTCTTCAAGAGAGTATCTCTGCGAATAAGAATCAATGAATTTTATCGTTCTGTCTTTGCCATATAAATTGAAAATAAACTTCATAGCAGGTTTAGTCAGCTTTTTCAAAAAGGTTTGACCGGCCCCCACTCTGGCACGCTGTACTCTTAATATCATTCTGGCAGTGTTCAGCCGTTTATAGATTTTTTTGACTTCTTTCTCATCACTAGGCAGGCCATCCAAAGGCAAAATATCTATCCATAGGTACTTTTCGATCGGATCATCAGTAAACTCATTTTTTACAAAAGTTTTTCGATCTAAAATTTTGCAAAAAACATGATTAAGATTCTTAAGTCGATTTGAATGGACAGTGTAGCGGCCTGAAGACTGCTGTTCAAAATCATGATGCAGACGGACAAATTTTTCATAATCATTCCTTGGCATCAGCACATCAATGTCATCATCCCAGGGAATAAAGCCTTGATGCCTGATTGCTCCCAGCAGTGTTCCGCCAGCTAAATAATATCTTAAGTGATGATTTTCGCAAAAAGTTACAAAAGACTTTAGAATATTTAATTCGTAAATTTGCAATTCTCTAAGCGAGAGTTTCTTTTTCATTACACCTCCACTGCTAAGACCAATTTGGCAAACCTTTAGGATAAATAAGTTTCAAAAAATAAACTCCATAGTAATTTGTATTTCGAAACAACTTCAATAGTTTCCCAAACTTGCCATACATTGTTACGTGATTATAAACGTCTGATGATATATGCTTAATCTCCTGATCAAAATTCTTCAATTTTCTTATAGTCTTTTTATTCGGATGTGACAGCAAAATAGTTTTTAGTGCTGTCAAATAATAAAAAGATACTCTATGAAGAAGGTAGCTGTAATTAGGATGATATTTATATTTGGTAATATATTCTACCAGCATTTTACAAATATCTAAAATCATCTGCGCATTCTTTATTCGTGAGTCTCGGCTGACACTTTGTCCATCCCGTCCCAAACGATAACAATAAACAGTCAATTCAAAATACTGAATAGTTTCTGCAAAGGGAATCGGAAGCGTACAGAAAATCTGATCTGTATAGAACATTTTTTCTGGTAACTTCATATTTGACTTTTTAAGAAGAGATGTCTTATAACATAGCGCCCACATGCCTAAAGTCGGCTGATTACTGATATCAGATATCTTTATTTCTTTCTCAACAGGAAGATTATTTCTACATCCAATGACCCGTGATTCACCTTTATCTGGACATTTTAGGAATTGTGTCACTACGACATCCGTATTTATAGCATTCAATTTCTCAACTAAACGATCTAATTCATCCGTATCAAACCAATCATCGCCGTCCAGTAATTTAAAGTATTTCCCTGTGGCATGCTCCATGCTGTAATTAACAGTTGTCCCGTAACCGCCATTTTCTTTATGAACAGGAAAAATGCTGTTTGGATAACGTTTTTGATACTCTTTAGCAATCATTAAAGTATCATCTTGGCCGCCATCATCCACAACAAAAATTTCCAAATCATCAATATGTTTTGAAGATACCAAACTGTCTAATGTTGTCCGAATGTAGGAAGCCACATTATAGGCAGCAATAGAAATGGTCAAAATTTTACTCACAAGAACAACTCCTTAATTTTATAGATACATGATATATCAGCGTTTAAAATAAACAGCATACCAGTCTACTAAATAACTTTTCAATTGATTAGGATATAAATTAGCAGATTTTAAAAGTTTTAAACCAGTCCAAGGATTTCTAGAGTCAAAGAACTTTTTTCGCTCTTTGATCCACGCTTGATTATGACTGATAATTTGCTGAGCACGAGACCTATCTTCACAGTCTTCATTGTCAGCATACTCTTCCAGCATAGTCAAAACAGAAGCGGCATAATCGAGCCATTCCCTGCGTTTGGTGAATGATTTTATTCCATTGGACAGGGTTGCTGACGCGCTTTGTGAATAAATGCGTCTGGTCAAAACAGCCCTGTTGGTTGCATAAACTGTTCCTCTCAGCAATCCTATTCGCCAAAGAGTAGCATCGTGAGGAAATCTGTCCCTCCAATAATTTGCTGCTTCATCAATGAGCTCTTTTCGGCAGCAATAGGTACAACCCGGATAGCCAACACGTAAAATTTGCTCATCAAGATTAATCTTCCTATAAATCTTGTCTGTTTTTACAGGAAGTATTTCCTTCTTGCCATTTTCATACAGAGCTTCATAATTAGCTACCAGCAATTCGGCTTCTGGGTGATCTTTCATCATATTTTCCATGAATTCCACTTTATCCAGTGCCCAAATATCATCGTGGTCGCACGGAAATACTAAATCACCGCTGCCCTTTGCTAAACCCTGCATAAAGTTAGTTTCCCAGCCAAGGTTTTTTTCATTTACTGTGTAAACCCAGCCTGACAGTTTATTACGGTCAATGAAGCTTTTCACAATCTCAGAAGTTGTATCTTTTGACTGATCGTCAAAAATTAAGACTTCATCAATTTTGCGTGTCTGGGACAAAAGCGATTGCAGCTGCTCCTCAATATTTTTCTCACTGTTGTAAGTCGTCATGACTACTGATATTTTCATTTTTTCTTCCCATCATTAATATATTTACAATTCTAGTAATTATCTTTTCCTAAGCTGATAATTTTAATATCATGGGCGACTTGATTTTCTACAGGAGGTAATTTTTTATAATCGCCATAAATTTGAGTTAGATAAGCATCTGTTTGACTGGGAGCTTTAATGGAAATATTTTCAAATTGTAGTGACTGCCCTTTGCCAAAAATTTCCTTATTCACTACTTCTTTCAATCTATATCGTCCTAAAACATTACCAACTCTTGTCGAATTGCTATAATCATAGTTTTGGATAATACTATGTAATTTTATCAATAATTTTTCTGAATCAAGAATTTTATTGAGCCTAGTTACTTTAGTCAATCTGACAATCCAGTTCTCAATAGCTCCCCTATCACGATCTTCTAAAATATCAATAACTGACAATTTACACAGCATACGGTAAAAAAGGATACGCTTGTCATGCAGAAATGCTTTAAAGCTTCCATCAGGAAAGCCATCCAAAGGGAAGATGTCAATAAACACCCCACAAGTCACTTTACCCACTTTAATTTTAGTATCTGTGTTAACCAGCTGCAAAATATTTAAATTCATAGGATTTGGAATCAATTTGATATTTTCGGGAAAGTGATCTTGGGCTTTATTGATGAACTTTTCATAATCACTTCTTGGCATACCTAGATCAATATCATCATCCCAAGGAATAAAACCATTGTGCCTCACAGCTCCAAGTAAAGTCCCGCCTAAAGAAAAATATTCTAAATTTAATTTTTGACAGACTTTATGAAATTGTTTTAGCATTTCCAGTTCAATCAATTGAACTTCCCGTAATTTCGAAACCATATTTTCTCCATTTTAATAGCTCTTTGTTAGTAAAATATCATTTGATAATTTTTCATTCCATAATAAATTAATTAGGCAGTCTGTTTAAAAATGATATTTATATTTTCCAATTCCAATAGATTTTTTCAGGATAACTGAACTCAGTATATAAACAATAATTAAAAATTTAAGGTCTTCACTGTTCAAAACAGTTTCATAAAAACGGTTAGAAAAGAACAGCATGCACAAATCATTTAGCAAATAGGCGTAAAGAAACAATCTAAAATCTATAACAATGTTTTGAAGAAATTGGTTCTGGATTTTGTAATAAATCGTTGAATAAAACCATGGAATAACAGAAAATACAGGAATCCAAAAAATTAACCCAAAATCATAAATAAATTGATAAAAAGTAGTATAAACATTTCCTAACCCATATTTTATATTGTATCTAACAAAGGGCAAATCCAGTGTATAAAGTTTCTCTTTGTCCAATTTTGAAAAGATATAATTATATAACTTAAAAAATGTCTGCTGTCCAAAAAATTCCTGTGGTATTGGTAGGGCATAGGTCTGAATAAAGACATCCAGATTATAAAGAGGGGCTCCTGCATAAATGAATAAATAATGAAATAGATTGTAGCTATTTGAACGTCCAAAAAGTCCTATTGTCAGCAAAAACAAAGCGATAGTACTGATGGCGACAATCATGAGTTTTTTCATTAATTGTCTTCTGGCAGCGGTGGTTGAGTCCCTTTTAAGATATAAAATATAATAAATACAAGCCGCAAAAATTATCATTCGTAATATAGGAGAACGGCTACCGGTAAGGTATATAGCAAAGCACATTAAAAGAACTGTTATCACTTGTTCAACCTTTATTTTTTTAGATACAACAAAATTATTTATGGCTACAAATAAAGTAATGTATGTAAAAGAAAGACTTATAGTCTTTAAAATATTATAATAACGGTTTGGAGTAATGTTCAATTCATGATAATGATCTGCGTCGAATTTAATTAAATGGTCAAAAAAAGAAATCTTTTGAGACAGGGAATAGTCCGAATGATCCAAAGCATTGGCAAGCTGTGTTAAATGCTGATATTTGAGGAAAATAACAACTAACAGCAGTCCAATAAAAGCAAGTGAAACCAGCATTGGTAAATGAATGTACTTCAGCTCATTATTTTTTATTTGCCTTTTAGCTGCTGCTTGTTTTTTCGAAGATGACCTTGAATAATAAAAATTAAACAGCGTAAATATCGCAAAAGCAACCGTCAAAATGAGGACAGTTTCGATATGAAAGGTCAGCCTCATATAAGTGAGCGCCAGAGCACACATGACAGCCTGTGCTAAAAATATTAATGAGAAAATGACAGCCGGATTCATGAAATCTTGATTTGAAATTTTGAAATTGACTGCTAATGATACTGATGCTATCAGTATTATTAAAAAGAGCATCATCACCTTCTTCTCCTCTCCTAAAAACTTTTCCCGTATTTCTTTCCTAAAAATTTAGCAGCTAAGAAGGCCTTCCCTTTTTGGAAAAGGTCGATTTTTTCCATATACATGAAAGGAACTTCTTTGATGGTAAGCTCTTTTTGCTGAGCCAGCCAGACATTGAAGAGACGCTCGCTGACGCGGCCGAACAGGCGTGCATCAAAACTCGAATAGCCTGTCAGATCCAAACGTTTGTAGAGTTCGTCAATAATGGCAAACAGCCACTTGCAATAAGCATCGGCCAGCTCCTTTTTCATGATGAACATATTGAACATATAACCGCTGCGCTGCTTCATAACGTGATCAAAGTCTGGGAGATAATCGGGATACAGCTCTGCCATTATCTCTCTGGTCACATCCAGATGCTTAGCATCATGGGTATGAGCATAGTGGGAATAAAGGGTTTCAATATAGTACTTGCGCTTCTTAGGTACCACAATATCCGCCTCATCAAGGAGCTTTTCTGTATCCGACTGCGAAAGGATGACCTCATCAATCTTGATGTCTTCTTTATAGGTCTGCTGCTTCTTGGTGAAATAGCGCCGATAGTGGACCAAGCCCAGATAGTCACAGTCCAGATTTTTCCATGCCCAGTAAAGGCCTGTCAGTTCACAATAATAGGGATTTAAGCGCGAAATATTGTCGCCGGTATTGTCCCCTGTATAACCGAGATCTTCTTTACCCTCCCGGCCAACATGCAGGGGAAGATAGAGATTTTGATCCTTGGGCATCTTAAATTGCTTGTGTGTTGCCACAATTAATTTAATATCTTTCACGCTAATCCTCTACTTTACTTCTTTTCTGACACATTGAAGGGCTGCGGCAATCACCTGATGCATGTCATAATAGCGATACTGCCCTAAACGGCCGCCGAAGATAACCTTACTTTCCTTATCAGCCATGGCTTTATAAGCATTATAAAGATGGTTGTTGCGGTCATTATTGACAGGATAATAAGGCTCATCCCCTTTTTGCCAGGTCTTGGAATATTCTTTGGTGATGATGGTCTTTTCCTGAGTGCCAAATTCAAAATGCTTGTGCTCAATGATCCGTGTATAAGGTGTTTCACTGTCAGTGTAGTTAACCACTGCATTGCCCTGATAATTTTCCATATCAAGCGTCTCCATCTCAAAACGAAGGCTGCGGTATTCCAGCTCTCCCAGCTGATAATCAAAGAATTGATCAATCATACCGGTAAAGACAATCTTAGGAAAATCTGCCAGATAGCCTTCCTTATCCGCAAAGAAATCCACACCGACTTCAACATCAATATTATCATGAGCCAGCATTTTCTCAACAATCTGCGTGTAACCGCCGATAGGAATGCCCTGATAGGTATCGTTGAAATAATTATTATCATAGGTCAGACGGACCGGCAGCCGGCGGATAATGAAAGCCGGCAGGTCTCGGCAGGCCTTACCCCACTGCTTTTCGGTATAATCTTTGATGAGCTTTTCATAGATGTCCGTACCGACAAGCGAGATTGCCTGCTCTTCCAGATTTTCCGGCTTTTTGCCGCCTAAAACTGCCCGCTGCTCTTCAATCTTGGCCTGTGCCTCCTGAGGCGTTACAACGCCCCACAGCTTATTGAAGGTATTCATATTGAAGGGAAGATTATAAATCTCCCCTTTATAGTTGGCAATGGGTGAGTTGGTATAGCGGTTGAACTCCGCAAACTGATTGATATAATCCCAAATTTCTTTATCTGATGTGTGGAAAATATGGGCACCGTATTCATGAACCTGAATGCCCTGCACTTCTTTGGTATAGATGTTGCCGGCAATGTGGCTGCGCTTTTCAATGACCTTGATTTTTTGGCCTTTAAGAGCTGCCTCATGAGCAAAAACGGCACCGAATAAGCCTGCTCCTACTACTAAGTAATCATAATTTGACATGTGAATCTCCTATTTAAACCGCAGCAATAATGATTGAAGGGTATCTATCGTAAACTTTTCTTTTGTGATGAGCAAGAAGATGCCATAAACAGCAAAAAAGACAAGTGCTGTCACAGCAAGGGTTAAGAAGGTTCCAAACGATAAGAAGCCTTTTAAAACCAAAGTGGCACCAACTGCTGCCAGTGTGCTTAAGATGATCTTCCATAAACCGATTTGTCTCAGCATGGGCACAATCAAATCGCGTAAAAAGTATAGCTGAACCAAAACAACTGTCAGCTCTGCAATGCTGCCGGCAAAGGCCGCACCTGCAGCGCCGAATAAAGGAATGGTGATGACATTAATCAAAACATCAGCCGTTGCTCCGATGATTGTCGATACAACCACCAGCATTTCTTTTTGCATGGGAACCAGAATCTGGATACCCATTAAATTGGAAATACCGATAAAAATAACCGTCGGCATAATCAGCTGCATGGGCAGAACAGCCGGCAGGAAATTATCTCCCGATAAAAAGAGAATGCTTTCCTTAGCATCAAGCACAAAGAACACGGTCAAGGGCACTGCCAGCACAAAAACGAAACTGAGGGCTTTCTCAACAAGCGTTCTGAATTCGGCATGACGCTCCTGCTCGTGATAAAAGGACAAACGGGGCAGCAAAACTGTCCCCAGTGACGTTACAATACTGACTAGAATCTGCTTAATCTTTACAGCAGCAGTATAGTAGCCGACCTGATGATCTCCCTTAATAAAGCCGATCAAGGTGGTATCAACATTGAGATAGATGGTCGTCGATACCGTTAAGAGGAAGAAGGTCAGGCAGGGTTTGAGGTGCTGTTTTAAATCTAAATTTTTGAGAGGTTTAAGGTCAATCAGTCTTCTTAAATTCAAGAAGTTCATCAAGTTGGATCCTACTCCTGCAAATACGGTTATGGCACCGTAAATAACATAGTCTTCTTTGTTTTTCACCAAAAGGAGCAGTAAAATCAGCGACAGGAATTTGAAAATGATAGACCGAACCGTAATATAGGAATATTTTTCCAGAGCCTTATAGAGCCAGTCAACTCCCAGAACATTGAAAATCAGGGTTGAAGACATGATCAGATAAAGCGTCTTTTCCTGAGACAGTTTGGGAACCATGAAAACAGAAATGCCTAAGCCAGCTAAAGCCAAGAGCATGACGATGGCATTGAGCAGAAAAATTTCCTGAACCGTTTTTCTTAATTTTGCCTGATCATTTCTAATCTTGGCACAGGCTCTGATACCATAAGTAGGGATTCCCATCATGCCGACCATCGTAAAGTAGGTAATGATAGATGTCGCAAATGATACTGTCCCGACTCCTTGAGCCTGTAAAACTCTGGACGCATAGGGAAAGGTTATCAGAGGAAAAATAAAGTTTGAGATGGTCAGAATAAAGTTCATCACGAAATTAAATCTGACGGAATTATAGCGGTTCACTGTATATACTACTCCATTTACGGATAATCTGGTTTAATGCTATCAAAGGTTAAGACTGCTGCCTAATGGGCTCCTTCCCCTGTGAAAACTTTTTTGATCGTTAAAAAGAAAATCTTCACATCTAACTTGAAAGAGAAATTTCTGACATAATAGAGCTCCAGTTGACAGCGTTCAGGGTACAGAACCTCGCTTCTGCCGGAAACCTGCCACCAGCCCGTTGCCCCCGGTTTGATAGACAGGAGCTCTGCTTGTTCACTGGGGGTGTACTCTTCTAATTCAGAAGCCAGAATAGGTCTGGGACCGATAAAGCTCATATCTCCCTTGATCAGATTGATAAACTGCGGCAGCTCATCAATACTGGTTTTTCGGATAAAATGGCCGATTCGGGTCAGTCTTGGATCCTCTTCAGGCAGCAATTTATAGCTGTTATCAAGGTACTGCTGATAGAGTTCAGGATTTGTTTTTAAAACGTCTTCAGCATTGACAACCATGGAACGGAATTTTATTATTTTAAAGGTCTTTCTTCCTTTGCCCATTCTTTCCTGGGTAAAAAAGATACTCCCCTTGTCTCTGCCAAAGAGATAGAAAACAAAGATAATGATCGAAACCGGAAGCAGGAGAAAAACCGCGCCCAAAAGACCGATAATAATGTCTAACAGCCGCTTGACGTATAGATAAAACCGATGAACCTCCTCAAGGTCATTCTCAGTCAAATAATCCCCTCCTATCTTTGTTTTTTCATAAATCATGGTTTAGCCGATTCTTTCGAACGGCTCTGCTTCTTATTCTCCGTCCATGGTGTCATTGATGGTATCTTTGGCCTTTGTCAGGCTGGATTCATCAATAGACAGCATATAAAGACTGGCATTCGGCATGGCATAAGATGTCAGTTCTCCGGTTGAGCCTTTGCCGGTAAGGGCCTGTGATTTGACCGTATATTTTGAACCGGACTCGAGCTGTGAGTTAACCAGAGACATCATGGTATTTAAGGACATGTTGGTTTGAATAGATTTTCCAAGTCCCTTGATAATGCTGTTGTAATTAGATACAGCTTTCATAGAAGACAGTTTGTCAACAATAGCTGCGATGACTTTCTCTTGATTTTTGCCGCGGTCATTGTCCCCTGCTTCCAATGAATAACGTTCGCGGACAAAAGCCAAGGCTTTTTCAGAATTCAGCTTGAGTTTTCCGACCGGAAAATCATAGTGACCGATATGGCTTGTAAAGGCTTGATCATTATAAACTTCAATGCCGCCCAGCAAATCGACCAAGGTCAAAAACGATGTAAAGTTGATTCTGGCATAGTAATCAATATCAATGTCATAGAGGTTTTCTAAAGTATGGATCGATGAGTCAATACCGTAGATACCTGCATGGGTCAGCTTATCCTTTTGATTGTTGCCGCCGTCAGCAATAGGAACATAGGCATCGCGCGGCGTTGTTGTCAAAAGAATCTTATGGGTCTTACGATTGACCGTCATAATGATATTGACATCCGAACGTGAAACCGATGAGATGGAGCCATAGCTGTCAATACCACTGATATATAGGTTAAAGACATCTTTATTGGTTTTCTTTCGAGCCGAGGCCACCTTTTGTTTAATCGTATAGGTGTAAATTGTCTTTAGCTTATCTTTATAATTTTCATCAGTCTGTGACAGCAATTCACTGTAGGCGCTGTTTAAAACCATAGCCTTGCTGGAGTCTTCCTGCAGGCTTTGATAGGCACTCTGATAAGAATCAGTCGCTTCTGTAGTCAAATCAACACCTTTATCAGTTTGAATTTTGCTGATGAGAGAGGCGATATTAGTTCCGTCATTGCCGGTTGGCGCTAAAACGCTCTTTAAATCAGCAAGCCTAGACACTGAGCTGTCTTTAGGAACAACGACGCTCATTTTAACTTCTGAATAGGAAGCCGTTTGATTCATCCTGTCAGACACATCAATGGCTGATTTCAAAAAGTAGAGAGCGCCTGAAGCTGCTAAGCTTCCCAGCAAAAGCAGAACCAAAGTAAACTTGACGGCACGTTTTTTTAAAATCAAGACCAGCGCCAGCAAAACAATTGCAATCAAGGCTACTGCTGCAATCACATTCAGACTTCTAAAAGCTAAGAAATCATAGGCAAAAACAAAAAAGAGAGTCACAGCAGACAGGACCGTAAAAAGAACTAAGAGAATACTGTTAATAACACTTAGCTTTTTGTGATTTCCTGTATGATGACTCTGATGACTTCTATTTGAGCGACTAACCATGCTTTTCCTCTCCAAAACAATACATTCTTTAATAGGTAATATTAACCTGTTCATTATACCATTTCAAATGCTCCTTTGCAATGATGAGCTTTAAGCAAAGAGCCGCTTGCCATCAGGCTATATTTATTAACAGCCTGATTTGTGTTACAATAAGCATATGCGTATTCAACAATTACATTACATTATCAAAATAGTCGAAACCGGCAGCATGAACGAAGCTGCCAAACAGCTCTTTATTACTCAGCCGTCACTGTCCAATGCCGTTCGTGATTTGGAACGGGAAATGGGCATTGAAATCTTTATCCGCAATCCAAAAGGCATCACGCTGACCAAGGACGGTGTTGAGTTTTTATCCTATGCCCGTCAGGTGGTCGAACAGACTGCTTTGCTGGAAGAGCGCTATAAAAGCCAAGGGCACACGCGCGAACTTTTCAGTGTATCTGCCCAGCACTACGCTTTTGTTGTCAATGCTTTTGTCAGTCTGCTGAAAGAAACGGATATGACCCGCTATGAGCTTTTTCTGCGTGAAACCAGAACCTACGAAATTATTGATGACGTGAAAAATTTCCGCTCAGAAATCGGCGTGCTCTTTTTAAACAGCTATAATCATGACGTTTTAACAAAGATGTTTGATGACAATCATTTGACCTACACCAACCTTTTCAAAGCCCATCCTCATATCTTTGTCAGCAAATCCAACCCTCTGGCCGATAGAAAAATGGTTTCCATGAGCGATTTGGAAGATTTCCCCTATCTCAGCTATGATCAAGGGATTCACAACTCCTTTTACTTCTCAGAAGAAATCATGTCGCAGATTTCCCACAAAAAATCCATCGTCGTGTCTGACCGGGCCACACTCTTTAATCTCATGATCGGTTTAGACGGCTATACCATCGCGACCGGTATCTTAAACAGCAATCTCAACGGAGACAATATCGTTTCCATCCCCCTTGATGTTGAAGATGAGATTGACATCATCTATCTCAAACACGAAAAAGCCAACCTCTCCAAAATGGGCGAAAAATTCATCGACTACCTTCTTGAAGAAGTGAAATTTAATAAGTAAAAAAGAGCCTGATGGCTCTTTTCGGTTTGCAGACAAACTTCCAAAACTAAATTCTCTCTAAAATTTCATCTTAGAATAGTATTACTTTTCATTTTTGTAAAATAGACTTTTTCTTCAGTCTGAAAAAAGCCTGACGGCTCTTTTTTGTCAGACTGTTTTTTAAATAGGCTGGCCTAATAAAGATTCTTAATCAGGTCATTGACCTTGTCAAAATAAAAGGTCTTACTGTCATAGATGACTCCTGAAAAAATCGCCAGAGCGATAATCTTCTCTAAAAACGTTTTGGACGAGAAGCCTGTTGTCCGGTGGAGCTCTTCTTCATCAAAAGGTTTAATGAGGTGAGCCAGCGGATTGCGGGCTGATTTTTCAAAGTCCCGTAAGAGCAAAACGGCCGCTTTGATGTTTTCAGGCAGATCGGTCAGCTGGATAAAGTCAACCAAACTTTTAGAAGTTACCTTGCTGTCTCTTCTCTTAGCGACAAAATCCTGAACAAAGGGATTTGAAGACTGATGCATCTTGTCAAATTCCCAGACATCATACTGGTCATTTTTGGCATCATAGATATAATCCTCAATATCCGGGATCTGACTGTTCAGCAAACGCATGAACAGCCGATATAAAATCGGACTGACACTCCTGACAAAGTCGATAATGTTATCATTGCGCAGCTTTGCTTCCAAATCCATGATATAGTTTGCCAGCAGTTCTTCTTCGTAAGCATTGTCCAAAAGAGAAATCTGATAGGCACTTTCCAGCTCTTTCAGACGGGCACGATGCTGAAAGAGAAAATCAACATTGAGTTCACGTCTTTCTTTCAAGAGCTCCAAGAGAAAATGAATATCATCAGAAAACTCCCGGCTGACTTTGACGATCTGATAAGCATGGTGATAGGCGTAAACATTCAGCAGAATGTCCAATGTTTCTTTTTCTGTCATGTTAAGCAATCAAGGTTTCTAAGCCTACCTTCATCATATCGGTGAAGGTTGTTTCACGTTCTTGGGCTGTTGTGTCTTCATCTGCGACCAGACTGTCTGAAATGGTCATAATTCCCAGTGCCTGCACACCATGTTTAGCCGCAAGATAGTAAAGCGCTGCCGCTTCCATTTCAACAGCCTTAACACCCAATTGTCCCAGTTTAATATTATTTTCCGCAAAATCAGAATAAAAGGCATCGATTGACAAGACGCTGCCGACATGGGTGGTTAAGTTCATGTCCTTAGCAATATGATAGGCCTTATCCAGCAAGCTGAAATCTGCAATCTGCGGGAAATCATACTGCGGCCATTCGTTTTTTATCATGCTGGAAGTGGTGCCGGCAGCCTGTGCCAAAACAAGCTCGCGGACATGGACGTCTTGATTGAGTGAGCCGGCCGTTCCCACGCGAATGAGCTTTTTAACACCGTAAGAGGTGATTAATTCACTGGCATAGATAGAGATGGACGGCATTCCCATTCCGGTTCCCATGACGGAGACGCGCTGACCTTTGTAGCTACCGGTATAACCCAGCATACCGCGAACATTGTTGAAACATTGGGCATCCTCTAAAAAGTTTTCGGCAATAAATTTAGCCCGCAGCGGATCTCCCGGCAAAAGAATCTTATCAGCAATTTGACCTTGTTTTGCTTCGATATGAATAGACATAATTAAGATATAAAGGGCGTTAAAAGGACACAGACAAAATAGGAAATCGCTTGAAAATCCTGATTTTCGCTGGCGATTTATCTTTTTGTCACAGTCCTCAGCCCGTATTCAGTTACTCTGAGTACAAGCTATACCCTGCCTTTCTGTAGTTTTGATAAATAAGTATTGACAATATAAGCAGTCGCGACTGCCAATAAAAGCGGTAAATAAGACGGAAAAGACTGCCCTGTAAAAGAGATAACCAAGCCAACGGCAGTCAGCGGCGCTTTCATGGTTACTGCTAAAAATACAGCTGAGCCCAACAAAGAAGCTGCTGTCATTGATAAACTCGGAACAATGATGTGCAGGACTGACACTAAAATGAAGGCTGCGACAGCTCCCATTGAAAAAGATGGTGTCAGGGTACCGCCGTAAGCTCCTGATTTTAAGACAAGGAGGACAAGGAAGGCTTTGACAGGCAAAACCATCAGAGCCTGAACCGGTGACAGGGCAGAGAAAACTTTCTGTACCAAGGCTCCACCATTTCCCAAAATCTCGGGGAAAATGACAGATAGTGCTGCCACAATAAGAAAACTCAAGGGCAGCTGCCAGAGGATAGCCCTGCTTTTAGTTTTATGCGACTGCGCCCAAGCAGTAAGCTGACGAAAAAGGTTGGCCAAGGGGCCAATCGCCGCTCCAATCACAACAGCCAGCAAAATCGTGGACCAGTTAGCTGCCAGCTGTCCTGTCCTATAGAGCGGAACATCTGGAATTGACAGCTGGGCAACTGCTGCTGCTAAAACCGTAGAAAGAAGAGCCAGCAAACCATTGCGGAAAGAAAGACCGACAGCCAGCGTCTCAAAGACAAAGAAAACACTGGCAAGAGGAACTTGGTAAACCGCCGCCAGCCCTGCTGCCGCTCCGCAGGCAATCAAGAGTTTACGGTCAGGCAGACGCAGATGAAAATAATCTGAAATCCGCCCTGCTGTCAAAGCTCCCAGCTCACGAGGTGCGCCTTCCTTACCAATGGGAGAACCTGCTGCAACAGAAGCAATCTGCAGGAAAATATTGCAGAGGTGTATCCACAGGATTGGGCGATAACTGGCTTTTTTATCCAGTGAAACCTGAGATCTGACCGAAATAATCTGCCGATTTTTTCTCTGTATGAAATACCACACCAAGGCTGAAAGCACTCCCGCGCCAAAAACGGCCAAAAAGCGCCGTTCAGGAGACACACGGCCAAAGAGCAGCAGCTGCGAGGAGGCTTCTCCTCGTCCAAAAGCCAGCTTTTCCACCAGCTTTTGCAGCTCATGCAGCAGTATACCGCCGCAGCCTGTCAGCAAACTGGTTAGGATAAAAGCAGCTAAAAGTTTGTAAATATAAGTTTTATCTGACTTAAACATTGAAACTATCCAGAAATGAAAAGAGTTCCTCATTCATTTCTCTATAATTAAAGCCTTGAATGACAAAATGAATTCTCACCACCAAGCCTCCTACAGCTCTGCTAGGACAGCTTTTACCAGACTCTTGAAATCTTCCTTGATGCGTTCGGTCACAGCGACAACTTCATCGTGATTGAGCTCATCTTGAAAACCAGCAGCATGGTTGGTGATTGCTGAAATTCCCAAAACGTTCAGGCCAGAATGAGCGGCCACAATCACTTCGGGTACAGTTGACATGCCAACAGCATCTGCTCCCATCGTCTTAAAGGCACGGATTTCAGCCGGTGTTTCATAGGAAGGTCCTGATACGCCGATATAAACGCCCTCATCCAGCTTGATACCGAGCTTGTCGGCCACTTGGTGGGCTGTCTTGCGGTAGTCTTTGCTGTAGGCATTGGACATATCCGGAAAACGCGGACCGAACGTTTCAAGGTTTTCACCAATCAATGGGTTTCGACCAGTAAAGTTGATATGGTCGCTGATAGTCATGAGTGTACCCGGGCCAAATCCGATACCGCCAGCGGCATTGGTCACCAAAACGCCCTGACAGCCCAGAGCTTTCATGATGCGAACAGGGAAGGTCACAAGGTCCAACGAGTTGCCTTCGTAGAAATGGAAACGTCCCTGCAGAGCCAAAACTTTGCGGCCGGCCAAATCACCATAGACTAACTTTCCCGCATGACCGGTAACGGTTGAGCGTCCCCAGTTGGGAATGTCAGCGTAGTCTAATACGACAGCATTTTCAATCTCTTCTGCCAGCTCACCGAGACCTGATCCTAAAATCAAGCCAAACTCTGGCTCTTGAACACCTTGTGCTGTCAGAAAGTCGCGTGTTTCGTTAATTTTTTCTAGTAATGACATAGTTCTTCCTTTATTCTTTTATTGCTGAAGGAATTGTAAAATCTTCTTAGCTGTCCTGCCGTTTCGAATAGTTATTTGTCGGTAAAAATCTTCCTTCATCAGCTGCTTATGGTAGCTTGTTTTTAGATACTCGCTTTCAGTGTATTTCCCCCAATAAATGCCCAATTCTCCAAAATGAATCACTTCATTCCTCAATGAAAAGGACTTAATACGATCGATGACCTTTTTCTTATCCATGTTTTCCGTAAAAAAGAGAACATCCTTTCGGGCTAAGTCTTGGTACCACCAATCAGGCAAGTCATTATAATCTTTTTCATACTCTTCCTGTGAAAAAAGTGAAAAATAGCGAACAAAAGGATAATGATTGGCAAAAAACTTCTCAAACTGGGAAACGAGATCCTCCCGAGGACAATCTGACTGAAAAAAGAGATTGCCGCTGTTGATATAGGTTTTAACATTTGTAACCCCTATATCTGTCACATGCTGACGAAGTTCACTCATGACCACCTTATTGTTCCCACCGACATTGATACCTCTTAGGAGGACTATATAATTTTCCATCTTATACTAATTTATCCAAGAAGCTCTCACCGATCATGGCTGTTTCCACACCGAAGTTTTCAGCAACAGTGGCTGAGATGTCTGCATAGTGGCCGACTGGAATCACGCCATTTCCCTTGAAGGCCGGGCTGTAGGCCAGAAGCGGTACGTATTCACGGGTATGGTCAGTACCGGCATAGGTCGGGTCGTTGCCGTGGTCGGCTGTAATCAGCAACAGGTCATTGTCAGCCATAGCTGCAATGATTTCAGGCAGACGCTCATCAAATTCATGCAAACAGTCACGATAGCCATACACATTGCGACGATGACCGTAGAGAGCATCAAAATCCACCAAGTTAGTAAATGAGAAACCTTTGGTGAACTCAGGCAGGTTCATCGTTTTCAGCAAGGTATCCACTCCGTGGCTGTTAGACTTGTTGTGGCCCATATCGTGATTGATGCCGGAACCATTGAAAATATCATTAATTTTACCGACAGCGTAGGTAGCAATCCCTGCTTCATCCAATTTATTGAGGACAGTTGGGGCAAATGGCGAAACGGCTAGATCGCGGCGATTGGCCGTCCGCGTAAAGTTACCGGGCTCGCCCACATAAGGACGCGCGATAATGCGCCCAAGCAGAGCCGGACGTTCCAAGGTAATCGAACGCGCATACTCACAGATCTTGTAGAGCTCATCCAGCGGAATAATATCTTCATGCGCCGCAATCTGTAAAACAGGATCGGCCGACGTATAGATAATCAGCTCACCCGTTTCCATTTGGCGGGGGCCAAAGTCCGCAATCACCTGCGTTCCTGAATAGGGTTTGTTGGCTTCACGAATGACCTTACGTCCTGAAAAATCTTCAATTTTGGTAATGATTTCTTCCGGGAAACCATTCCAGAAGGTATCAAAAGGCTCAGTGATATTGAGTCCCATGATTTCCCAGTGGCCGGTCATGGTGTCCTTGCCCAGTGACACTTCTTCCAGCTTTGTCGCATAGCCTGTCGGGCTGCTTTCGGCGGGAACGGTTTTTAAGGCCTGCGGACGAGGGATATTCCCCAAGCCGATTTTAGCCATGTTTGGCACATTAAGCCCAACCGTTTTCGAAATATGCCCCAGTGTGTCCGAAGCACCGTCCGGCACACCGGCATTGGAGAAATTATTAGCATCGGGCGCTGCCCCGATTCCCACAGAATCCAAAACGACTAAATGAATACGATCAAATGTTGACATGATATTCCTCATCTCTAAGATAGCTCTGCTATCAACTATAAATTATCGGCTTCTAAAATCCGTACGCCCTCTTTGCCGGCCACAATTACACGATTAACCATGCCGCAAAAAAGGCCGTGTTCAACAACACCGACTTGGTGATCCAGCTTGCTGCCAAATTCAAGAGGATTGGGAATGCTTCCTAAATCTAAATCAATAATGAAATTGCCCATATCAGTGATAAAACGAACACCGTCATATTCTCTAAAAGAAGGCCGATAGCCTTTTTTCTTAAACTCTCTGAACAAATGCTCAGCACCGTACTGAACAACTTCAACCGGCAGTTTAAAGGCTCCCAGAGTCTCCACCAACTTACTCTCATCAACAACCCAGATATAATCTTTGGTCGGTGTTGCGACTACTTTTTCCATGAGAAGAGCACCGCCGCCGCCCTTGATGCCGTTAAACTGAGGATCTACCTCGTCGGCACCGTCAACGGTCACATCGATGACATCGACTTCGTCAACAGATTTTAGCGGGATTCCCAAGCTTTCAGCCTGAGCAGTTGTCCGGCTTGAGGTTGTGACCCCGACAACCTGCAGTCCCTCTTCTTGAACACGGCGGCCGATCTCCTCCACAAAATAATAGGCTGTCGACCCTGTTCCGAGTCCCACAATCATGCCGTCTTTGACATATTCTGCTGCTTTGACGCCAGCAATTTTTTTGAGTTCTTCCATAAAGGTTCCTCTTTCACACATAATCACCTTATTATAACATGAAATCGCATACTTGTTAATCTTTTCTGGCTATCTCAAAATCTTGCAGCTTCCCTTTTTTTGCGCTACAATTAAGCTATGATTACTAAAGAATTTGACACTATTGCGGCTATTGCAACCCCTCTTGGTGAGGGGGCAATCGGCATCGTCCGTATTTCAGGCTCTGAAGCGCTGGCCATTACTAAAAAAATTTTTAAGGGAAAAAATTTGGATAATGTTCCCTCTCATACCATTAATTATGGACATATCGTTGAAAATGGGGAGATTATTGATGAAGTCATGGTTTCTGTCATGCGGGCGCCCAAAACATTCACGCGCGAAGATGTGATTGAAATCAATACGCATGGCGGCGTGGCTGTCACTAATGAAATCCTTCAGCTGGTCATTCGTTCTGGTGCTCGTATGGCAGAGCCCGGCGAATTTACCAAACGTGCCTTTCTCAATGGGCGTGTTGATTTAGCGCAGGCTGAAGCTGTTATGGATCTCATTCGCGCTAAAACAGATAAGGCTATGGCTATCGCTGTCCAGCAATTAGATGGTTCTCTTTCCAACCTTATCAATAACACACGCCAAGAAATCCTCAATACTCTGGCTCAGGTCGAAGTCAATATCGACTATCCCGAGTATGATGATGTGGAAGAAATGACAACCGCACTCATGTGGGAAAAAACGCAAGAGTTTGAAACTTTGTTGACCAATCTCCTTAAAACAGCCCGCAGAGGGAAAATCCTGCGTGAGGGCTTATCTACAGCTATCATCGGCCGGCCTAATGTCGGTAAATCCAGTCTGCTCAATAATCTTTTACGAGAGGAAAAGGCTATTGTCACCGATATCGAAGGAACGACTCGTGATGTCATTGAAGAGTATGTCAATATCAAGGGAGTGCCGCTCAAGCTTATTGACACCGCCGGTATTCGTGAAACGGATGATTTGGTTGAAAAAATCGGCGTTGAGCGTTCTAAAAAAGCCTTGGAAGAGGCTGACCTTGTTTTGCTTGTCCTCAACAGCGCTGAAAAACTGACAGATCAAGACCGCGCCTTACTAGATATTAGTAAAAACAGCAATCGTCTCATTCTTCTTAATAAGACAGATCTGTCAGAGCAAATTGAAACCGACCAGCTTCCAAACGATTGTATCAAAATCTCTGTCCTCAACAACCAAAATATTGATGCTATTGAAGAACGGATCAATGATATTTTCTTTGACAATGCCGCTAGTGTTGAAAAAGATGCCACCTACCTCTCTAATGCCCGCCATATTTCCTTGATTGAGCAAGCCCTTGAAAGTCTGCATGCTGTTAATGAAGGGCTGGAACTGGGTATGCCGGTAGATCTCTTGCAGGTTGATATGACCCGCACTTGGGAGATTCTCGGAGAAATTACGGGTGATGCAGCTCCTGATGAACTCATTACTCAGCTCTTCAGCCAGTTTTGTTTGGGGAAATAATTGCTTTCTGCAAAACCACACTAAGAAAAAGCCCTTGGATACCATTAAACTGCACCCCAAAAGTTAGACAGAAAAAAATCTAACTTTCGGGGTATTTTTTGATGAAATTAACTTACGAAGACAAATTATCTATTTATTTTAAGAAACAAGAAGGCTGCTCGTGGTCTTAATTAAACAAAGAATAGTCGATTCGGATTTCCAATCCAAAGTATGTGGTTAAGCTCATGGATCGCTATGGTTTGGAGATTGCTAGAAAAGGAAGAAATCATTATTATTCTCCTACATTAAAACTGATAAAATGACAAACGCCTTCGGAAAACCAAAGGCGTTTATTTAATCTGCATAATGCATTACAATTTTACCAAAGCGATTACTATGATTATATGTCGCATCTAGAAATTCTGAGCCTCTAGTAATCTCTAGATTCTTCTCAATGACAATAGGAGGATTCTCAGGGATAAATGAGTTGATCGCCCCTTGCAAATCCTCTGTCGTACCAATGCAGTTTCCAATAATATGCAAATTAAAAATCATTACCGTAAGCATCAGCTGATTAAACCTATCACTGTCTAGGTTGTCCGTGCTTTCTTTAAATGTCTCATGTTGATTTTTAAAACCACATGTGATATAACGACCATCAAAATTCAACTTAGTAAGACTATTTAGCAAATTCAGGTCATAAAATGGGTCAAAAACAAGATCAAATTTACCAATATCTAGTTCATCCCAATCTCTCAAACCACGCTTGATCGTTATGATAGCTGCCGGTTTAACAAATTCTAATTCTGCTTCCGTCCATTCACTCGTCGTTAAAGCTGTTACTGAAACTCCCATGGAGAGCAAGCGTTTAATGATGAATAAGGAGGTGTTAGAACGTGAACTACACACCAAAACTCTATCTTCTTGTGATACTTTTGAGCGTCGAATCATACTCTCAGACGTCTGCGCTCCAATAGAAAAGGAAGCTGCCACACCATCATTCATAACATCTGGGATTGACAATAGCTTTGATTTATGCAACTTTAACCAACCTCTTGATGCCTCATTAGTCACTACTCCAGTCCCAACACCTTCATATTCTTGATAAGGGTAATAACAATTAGGAATGACTCGCATACCTTTAGAGAGATTTGTGACATTCTTCCCCACTTCTTCTACCCTAGCGACAAAATCAGAACCAAAGAAACTCAACGCCTGTCCTTCAGCTTTATCTTTGCCTATTTCTAATTGAGATTTTACAATGATTGCTTTATCTCTGTAATTACAAGAGAACGCTAAGACACGAACTAAAACAAAATCATCATTTTCAGAGGCATCAGGATTAAAGTCAGGGCGTGGAATGTCAACAACACCACACGTCACATTTGTGCCACGTATATCGACTGTTTGCATATTTTCTACCATATCACTGGATAAAATGTTTGTATTAATAACTGCTAGAGCTTTCATAAAGTATTTCTCCTTTAATGTAAAATAAACCGTTCAAAGTCAAATGTCTTAATCAGAAACAAAAAGATAAGTATTACCACAATAATCAGTACAATAACTAAAATAAGCGTTTCTCTAATTCCTAAAAGAAGGACACCCGTAGATTGTGAAATAACGAGTCCAAAAATAGGAAGGACTAAAAACATAGACAGACTTTGTGCAGACCGACCACTATCAATGTATTGTGACCCAGCAATAATCAAAAATATTGATGACAGTACCAATAAAGGAGACATGATAAATAGCATGATTACCCATGATAAATTTGGCAAAACAAGGCTTTTGAAATAATGAAAACCCAATGTATTAATCATCAAAAAATAAACTAGCGCTGACATAATCGTAATAACCAGAGCTGGCAAAGCCGAGGCTAAAGACTTTCCTAGTATTAACTCTCTTACAGAAACAGGGCTGTATAATAATCCTTCAAGAGTTTTGTGTTCTTTTTCTCCAACAAAACTTGTTGAGGACAAAGTCGTAGCAATCATGACTGGAATCAATAAGAAAAATGGGAGAAAAAAGTAAGTAAATATCGCATATAGAATGACACTCGTTCCTGTTAGATGGCTTGGGTGCGAAATCTGAGTTAGATTCTTTAAAAAATTTGTCATCCCAGCAATACTTGAGGTTAATCCTTCATTTGCTCCCAGCAGCAACAACAACAATGGTAAAATGACCGAAAAAATCATAGGAAGAAGCAACACTGTTAGCATTAGACTTTTATCTTTTTTCACCTCAAGAATATCTTTTCTTAAGATAGCACCAATCGTTTTATAACTCATGATTACCTCCTATAATACGAAAGTAAATATCCTTTATACTTTCTTTTTGCTCTTGAACACTATAAATTTGACTTTCATTATGAACTAAGCTTGTTACTATTTCAGGGATTTTATCTCTATCAGTAATAGACAAGGAAATTTGAGTAGCTTTATCATGTTCATTATGAACATCTTTCATCAACTCTTCTGATAAGATAAGTTTTCCTGAGATACGCAGTTGAGACTGCGGATTTCTAAGACTTTCCAGACTTCCTGAAACAAGTAATTTTCCATTATCAAGAATGCCGATACTATCCACAAGGTCATCCAGGCCATATAAATAGTGAGTACACATAATAACAGTAACTCCTTGCTGCTTAATCTTCTTAATCAAGCTATTAAATTCATCAATTGCTTCTGGATCGAGTCCAGTTGTTGGCTCATCTAAAATCAATAATTCTGGAGAATGTAGCATGGCACGCGCAAGAAGTACTTTCTGCCGATTCCCTTTGCTCAAAGTCCCTAACTCCATATCTAGATATTTCTGAATATGGAAGACTTCTTTTAGATCGTCAATCCTTTTAGCGATGTCATTCTCACTAAGAGTATATAATTTACCAAAAAAATGTAAATTTTCACGAACAGTCAACTTTTCATAAAGATTGCCATCATTCTGGACTCCTATTCGTTTCAATAAGCGTGCCCTGTTATCTGTCGTTAAGACCTCGTCAAACAACTTAACTTTACCTGAATCTAAACCCAAGACTCCTAACAATAAGCGAATAATGGTTGTTTTGCCTGCTCCATTTGGTCCTAGCAACGCAAAGGTGGAGCCCTTTTCAACAGAAAATGTCACAGATTTGATAATATCAGTTTTACCAATTCTTTTACAAATATCCTCAATCTCAATGACCATAATGTCTCCTCCTTCTATACCAGAAGACTACCATATTAATACATATCAACAGCACAATGTAACCCAGCAAATACCAGATACTTGGTGAAAGAGTGACTTTTTTAAAACCCGCTATTAAAATATCTGTCGGTAGCAACCAGTTTGTAAACAGAACTTCACTGAGAATTTTTACACTTGTCCATGCTGATGAAATAAGCAAAATAATCTCAAATACACCCGCAATAGCAAAAGGGGCGTTGACAATAATATGTAATAAAAAGCCGATTATTACAATCCCAACTACGCCTAATAAATTAAGCAAATAAGCATAGATACTATGTCCTAGGTTAATCTTATCACACAATGCAAATGTCAAATATAGAGCGCTCAAAAAGCCTGCTAGACTGGCTACAATAAAAGAAATAAGCGAAGCTAGTAGTTTTGGGAAAAATATCTTAAACAGATTACTAGTTCGTGTTTGAAAAAATAACCTTAAAGACTCTGTCTTAGAAATGTTGCTCATTCCCAGTATGCTATAAAGTGAGATGAAAATCCCCATCTGAACAACATTTTTAAAGTATGACTCCATTACACTTTGCCAAGTTGGCTCAGGTAACCGAATCATATTTGCTGAACTACTGAGCTGTTTAATAATATCATTGGCGTAATACGTGCTAAGTGTAGAAGTCAGAGCTAAACAGACAAATACGAACACTAGCAAATAAAGCCTTTTACTGCGGTGCCACCGTTTTAGTTCAAGTATCATGAAGTCTTCTCCTCTCTGCTACCCACGAGGTAATCAAAAGCATCTTCCAAGGTTACAGCTTCTTTTCTAATAGACTGAAGCCCAACAGGAGTTTCTTGATTCAGCGCTGCAAGGACTTGATAAAAATCTTCTGCGGAAAAGCTTAACTCTTTTTTAGATTCTACTTTAAAAATTACACTGCCTCGATACTCTTTCAAGAACTTTTCCTGAGCCTCTTCAGATGAAAACATCAAAAAAGCTTTCTGATGATTTGGAGTTGTTTCAAGCAAGTGGCTAAGATTTCCCTCATAGATTTTTTCACCTTTATGGATGACAATAAGCTCTTCCGCAATCTTTTCAACATCACTTAAGATATGGCTGGAAAAAACAACAACCATTTCTTTCCCCAGCTCTTTCATGATATTAATCACATCTTCCCGTCCCTTGGGGTCTAGCGCGCTTGTTGGCTCATCAAAGAAAATCAACTTTGGCTCAAGCACTAAAGAAGATGCGATACCTAAGCGTTGCTTCATCCCTCTTGAAAAATGTTCGACTGTACGGTAAGCACTCCTTCCGAGCCCAACCTTGTCCAATGTTTCTAGATAATACTCGTCATTCTTTTGACTGCCTGAAAATAGCCAACGAGAGTATTTCAATATTTCTAAAGCAGTTAAATGTGAAGGAAAATCAGGAACATCTGTACAAAACGCGATACTTTTTGATAAACGATTGACTTCCCCTTCTCTAATATCATAATCTCCAAAAATAGATTTGATAAAGGTCGTTTTACCTGCTCCATTGAGACCAATCAACCCTATAACTTTAGGTGTGTCACCAATTGTCAGTGAAAAATGCTTTAAAATATGATTGCGCTTAATTGTAATATCTACGTCATGTAGCTCTACTAAATCAGTCATGATCTATCTTCTCCGTTCTACCTACAAAGTAATAAATCACCCCACCTAAAGGAGCTGATACAAAAGCACAAATCAGAAACCAAGTCCATTTTGGCAAATATTTCACACTGTTCTTTCTAATATCAAAGAAAAAGAAAAGTAAGTAGGCTAGATAAAAAATGACGATAGGAATAATAATCAGCGCTGCATTTTTCATACGTTTTCTCCTTCTAGGTTTAAGTAAAGTTGCTCAGGATTAATGCTTCGATTTTTTAAACGTTGTTTCAATATTCTTTGAAAATCAAGGCCAGTTCTGATACTATCTTTTATCGCATAAGCAATAGCCTCACAGCGATCCTCTCCAAAGCTGACCTCCCGTCCATTAAAAATCGGTTGCTTCGCATAACCAACTGTCGGACTAATACACTTGCACAAAGCTGAAATGTGATCTTTTTGATACTTAATTTGTAGCTGCCGTGTTACAGAGAGCAAAATTTTCTCTATTACTTCTGATTCCTCTGCAGTACAATAAAAGACCATAGCATCATTTCGTGGATATCGTGATGTTGATGATAATATTTTTGTGGTAAATGGAATGTTTATTTCCTCAAGTTCGTGAATAGCTTGACCCCATAGTGCAATCGCATTTTCTGGATTATCAGAGTACACATAGTAACGTTCTGTATTCTTTATAAATTTACCAGCACGAACTGAGTTCATATACATAAAAAATCCAGGACTTAAATTTGGTCTAAACGGTGAAATTTTTACCGTTTCTGACGATTCTTCACTGTAAATACGTACACCTCCAAGACTGACAGAATGAACACCTTGGACATCTACACTTTTTCCAACAACAGGCAGTAGCTTTTCTTGCAAGGAAGATTCGATTTCTGTTCTCAAATCTTCTTTAGCTTGTAATGCTAAGTCTAAATTTCCCGTATGTAAAGTGCTATACAACCACTGTGTTAATTCTGAAAGTTTTCTCTTTGTGACTTCTGGAAAAGAATTTTCTCCAATCACCACCCTATCTAAATCACTATCAACAGTAATTAAGTTAGCTAATTGTTTTACATCTGTCATATTACTTCTCCTGACTATTCAATTGCAGATAAGAGAGCGCTAAAATTTTCAGGAGATACAATGAACTCCCTACCAATACCAGCAAGCGCTCTATCAACAGCTGACAACTTAAAGCTAAATTTTGAACGACTAATTATGCGTTCAATAAAGAAACAGCCAATATTACTTGACAATAATGCCCCATCAATCTCTTCGTGCGATATTTTTTGATAACGGGTGATAAAGGAGATAACTAAGGGAGAGATTAGTTCTAATAGTTTCGTTTCTTTATTATGCAACTGATTATTAATATCTATATCAGTCTCGCCTTGCCTTGATCCATCCCAGCTGGAATAAAACACTTCCAAATAAACCTCAAATAAAACAGCTCCAATAATTCCAGAGATATCTGCTAGTGCATCGCCACAAGTATATTCTTCAAAATCAATTACCCAAACCTTATCTCCATCATATAAAAACTGATCTAAGCGAACATCACCATGTATCATTTTCTGATATTTCTGGTCTGTTTGATATGACCCTAACGCCTCAATCAGTTGAGAATCTTGTTGTAAAAGTGCAAATAATTCTAATTCAGCACCACTAGACTCCGTGTATTCTTTAGGATTTAAAGCGATAAGTGGTCTTAAAAGTTTCTGCGGATTATTTAATAGAAATTCCTCGTTTATTTTACTATTATGAATGAGTGCTAGGGACTTGGCTGTTTCTTCAAAGATAGGTATCAAATCGTCAACAGTTGACTGTTTAATTCCATCTTCAAAGAGACGAAGAAGAGTCTTATTATTATCAATGAATTGATAACTAGCTATCTGTTTAATCTCATCAACAGACACCATTCTAGGTGAATTAACCCCCTGATGTTCCTGCCTTTCCCAATTTAATAAGTGGGATAACCTGCGTTTTTTATCTTTTTCTTCACCAACTAATTGTTTTTGAATAACCTTAACACCATCTACCGTTATTTCTTTATTTATATTTCTACCTAACAAATCATTCTCTTGCATATTTATCGTCTCCTATAAACGCACTTTTGTTGTTTTCAATAAAAGATTGTAAGCACTGTTGGTAATAGGTCTGTTCTAGTATGTCAATTGGTTTATGATTATTGACAGCAAAAAAGACATAGTTCCCACAAGTATTGAGATAACGACTTACCCAAGCGCCAGATAATACCCCAGCACTATTTCCACCTTTATATACCAATGTGCCTAGTTCATCATAAGGAAGCCATTCATAAGTTACTAGCTGTCTAATGCAGCTGATAATCAAGTCAGATGTCATAAAATAATCCAACCCTTCTATCCACTTAACCTGTGTTAAAGCCTTTTTACGCCATGTTTCTTCATCCTCTTCTGGATTGCACCAAGCCGCTTCTAACCACTCCTTAGTTGGCACAACACGACGAATTGCCTCATCAAGCATAGTTTTTTTCGCAGGATAAAGGTTATACTGTCTTATCATTTTTAACAAGATATCCATCGCAGAATTATCCGAAGCTAACAATAATAAACCAAGAAGTTCTCTCACTGTTTTTGTTCGCCCAACATCTTTTATAGATAAACCAGCACTTAAATAGCTAATATCTTCTAGCTCAATTCTATATGAAAAATCATAATCCAATTGATGATTCTGTAAAGCTTCTAAAATGACAACCGCTACTAATAGTTTTATCAACGAAGCCACAGCATAGGATTTTGAACTCAATCCATACTGATAAGTTTTTCCCATCAGATGCGCCCCTACAACAAAGCTATCTGCAAACAAAGATATCCCCAACTGTAATTCATTGAAATTTTTGATAATAGGTGAGTCAACTTGCAGAAGAACTTTCTCCAAGAGCCCATTCTCATCATAAAATAGCTTTAAATCAGCCTTGACTTTATTCGATATTAGTTTTATAGTATTATCATGTTGCGAGTCTAGAATAGCAATATGCTCTGACTTTAGGGTATTAAGCAACTTTACTAACTGCTCACTATGTTGGATATATTTGTCTTTTGATAAGAGTTCTTTTACATCTTTTTGTTCAATTACTTTTGCACCATTTAATAATGCTATAATCTCAGATTTAGTCATATTCATACTATCTCGCTATAAAAATAACCCCACTTTCGTCATTTATCGACTTGTACGAAAGCGGGGCAAGGATTAGTCATAAGTAGTTGCTAGCATCTTTTGTGACTAATTTGACAATATTTAGCCGACTGTCCAGCTAACCGTTACTGACCAAGACCAAGATACAGTAACAGTTACGGAAGTTCCGACGTTTCCAAGTTTACTATCTTCGATGACGCTCTTTTGAACTTCTGATGGCGTAGTATAGTTGGTATAACCGTTTAGAAAACTTTTAGACATAGTTTTGTACTTCCTTCTTATAATATATGTGATATAGGCCTCATCACTCTTTAAGTATAGCATCGACTATATCTAAATTCTAGCTTCACTTTTTTACAATTAGTCAACTCAAAAAAAGCTGTCTAATAGGCTTCTATCCACTAATGCACTGTCTATTGTTGGCAACTAGTAAAAAAATACCCCTATAAAAAGGAGAAAAAGATATGGCTAACGGAACCAGAGAAAGAATCATTACTGCATTTTTTCGTCTAGCAGCTAAGTTTCCTGATAAAATGTCCTTCTCCATAGCAGAAATCGCTGATGAAGCCGGGCTCTCTCGTCAAGCTATTTATAAAAATCATTTCAATAGCCCAGAAGAAATTATTGACTATATCCATACCTCAGTTGATAGAAAAATTTCAAACCTGCTTAGCGACTCTCCGAAAAACACTGAGCATTCTTTGCATTATTTTGCTGAATATATCATTCCTATTCTATACGAGAAAAGGACATGGCTTAAATACCTTTACTCTACCTTAGCAGATCCTGTTTGGCGACATTTTCTGACTACAAAATACCGAAACTGGGTCCTGGATAATCTTGAACTCAATCTAAAAGACGTTAAAATTAGTAAAATGCAAGTCGCTACACTCTTCGTCAATAATATCCTATCTATCATAGAAATTTGGATAACTGAAGAAATACCAGCTACACCCCACGATTTTAAACATACCTTTTTAGAACTCTGTGAAATCTCAATTAGTGACTATTATAAAGGATGACCGCAAAAGGACCGGCAATTTTGCCCATCTTTTTTTATCTTATTCATTACAACTATAACTTTAACCCCATTAACCCATTAAACAGTTCATTTGATAAGTGCTATTTTTCAATCTCGATAGTTTCCGCTTAATTAGACAGCTCTAACAATTTTTGAATATTTCCTCCCAATACCATGTCCCTGACAGTATCAGTAGGTGCCAAAAATTCGATCAATTCTTTACTTATAAAAGGTTCTCCATAAGGGGCATCAGAACCAAATAAACATTTTTGAGGGATTTCAGTAATAGCCATCCTTACAGCCAGCGTAGAGAAGGTTCCAGATAAGTCAATAAAAGCATTTGGTGTTTCTTTGACAAAATCAATAACATTCATCCAATAATAGCCTCCCATATGTCCAAAGATTACAGAAACATTGGGGTATTTTTTAGTTAACTGCATCAAAATTTGGATACCTTTTAAACTGACTGGATTAAAAGTATGTACCCAAACAGGCAAAGCAGGAAAGTTAGATAACGCTAAAAAAATAATTTCTAATTGTTCAACCTGTTCATCTGAACCGGGAGTAAACTCTCCTAAACCTTTCAAACCGTTTCTTACAATTTGTTCTTCAATCCAATCACTAGTGTCATTTAAAGATAAACCAAGCGGAACAGAACCAAAGCCATAGAACTTTTGTGGATACTTTTGAACGGCTTGCACAACTTCTTGGTTATTTTGTTTCATTCTGTCTAGTGATGCAGCTTGCAGTCCATTTCCGCTTAGAACTTTAAAAAGTATTGACATTTCTTCTTTTAGTTCTTTATAGGAACGAGCTCTTTCAGGATGCGGCGTTGTACAAAATAAAATAGCCTTATCAATTTTTGCTTTTTCCAGTTTTTCAACTTGTGCTGCTATCGGAAACATGACATGCTGGATATTATCAATAATCATAAACTTACCTCATCTGCTAATTATTACTGGTAATGGATAAATGACTGATTTTCCCGTCTTCAATCTCAGCGATATCGGTACCAGTCAAGGCAATATAAGCTCCATTTTTTCTTCTGCAGACAACTCCCCAGTTGGCTTGTTGAACAGTATCTGATAATTTTTGGATATCATATAAATGCCTTGTCTCAACATTCCTGCTAAAAAATTCTGTAAAAAATGAATCAATTTCTTCTCTTCCAGAATAGCTATGTCCATCATTAGCTTCTATAATCGCATCGTCTTTGAAGAGACAGCACAATTTCTGGAGACTTATTTTATCATTTACAGCTAAATCGGATAGATAAAAATAGTGTTCAAGTATTGTCATAGGTGACCTCCTCTATATTGTTCAATAATTATTGAACAATTGTATTATAATACTCTTTATGTTAAAATGTCAATAAAAAGGAAGAATATAAATGAAATCATTATCACATCCATCTATTAAAAATATTAATGTAGAGCAGATTCTCTATGCACTTAGCGAACCAACAAGATTAGCAATATTCAAAGAACTATATTCTGCTCAAGATGAAAAAAACTGCGGCTCATTTTCTAGTTTAGGACAAAAAAATAATCTCTCCCACCATTTTAAGACTTTAAGGGAATGTGGAATTATATCTGTACGTATTGAAGGCCGAAATCGTTATATCTCCTTACGAAATGAAGAACTAGATAACAAATTTCCTAACTTATTAAAGGCTATCTATGATAATTCCTGACTGATAGTCAACAAGCTGACTAAAGCTTTTATCCATAAAAAATACCTCTGCTGAGTTCTAGTGAACTAGAACTCAGCAGAGGTATTTTCTATATGTCTAGGTTTGTAGATACAGCGTCATATCTGGTTTTTATGATGATTTAATAATCTGCTGAATGATTTTTTTCAAATCCGGCAGCACCTGTTCTTCAAACCACGGATGCTTAGCCATCCAGATTTGATTTCTGGGAGACGGGTGAACAACCGGAAAGAAATCGGGCAGATAGTCTTTATAATGCTCAACTGTATCTGTCAATTTGACCGAGGATTTTTGCTGCAGGTAATATTTTTGAGCATAATTGCCAATTAAGATGGTCAGCTGAATATCCGGCAGCAAGTCCAAAATCGGCTGATGCCATTTCTGGGCAAAACCCTTTCGAGGCGGCAGATCGCCTGATTTTCCCTTCCCGGGATAATAGAAATCCATAGGAATGACAGCGAAATAACCCGAATGATAAAAGGTATCATAATCAACCCCCATCCACTCGCGCAAACGGTCGCCGCTCTTATCATTCCAATAGAGCTGCGATTCCTGCGCCTTGATGCCCGGAGCCTGACCGACAATATTAATCCGCGCTGTTTTCGGTGCTGAAAAAAGCGGCTCGATTCCCTGCTCGGTAAACAGCTTATTTTGGCTGTCCGCCATAATGGCCTTGGTGATTTCTTCAATAGTTGTCATCAACATTCTCCCTTGTCAAAAAGAACTGAGATAATCCCTAATCATCAGTTCTTTTTTCATTAAGATGTTCCATGTCCCTGACATGGCTTTACTACTTAATTAATTCATAAATAGCTTCGGCATAAATTGCTGCTGCCTTGTAGAGGTCTTCTACATCAACAAATTCATTAGCCTGATGCATGGTGTCTGTTGAATGCGGGAACATTGCTCCAAAAGCAACGCCGCGTTTCAGCAGACGTCCAAAGGTCCCGCCGCCGATAACCCACTCATGGCCTTTATCACCTGTATGCTTTTCATAGACAGCCAAAAGCGTTGATACCAAGGGATCATCCATGGGGACATAATGAGGAGTGTGCTCGTGTTCAGACAGAGTGACTTCTTTAACGCCGCTTAACTGTTCCAGTTTTGTTTTTATGGTTTGTGAATCTATTCCTTGAGGATAGCGGAAATTAAGAGCGATGGTATTGTCTGCTACTTCTGCATCAAAATCAAAGACACCGGCATTCATAGATAAGGCTCCCATCTGTTTATCGACAAAAGCAACACCCAGTTTTTCCCCCGCATGGTCGTTCAGCAATATCTTACCTGCTAAATCAAGGTAGGCTTTGGCATCGCCAGCAAAATCAAAACGAGATAAAAAGAGAGCCAGATAAGTAGCGCCATTGATACCAGCTTCCGGCGTTGAGCCGTGAGCGGATTTCCCATGAACTGTTAAGTGAAAATGACCTTCGTTTTCAGTCAGACTGGCTTTAAGATTGTGAGATTCAGCAAAGGTATCTAAAGACAGCTGCAAGTATTCTAAGCTAAGATTGCCGGTAAAGACAGCCACTGCTGACTCCGGCACCATATTTTCACGCAGGCCGCCTTTGAAAGATTTAAGAGTGAAAGAGCCGCCGTTGCTATTGCCAAAGTGCAGGTATTCTGTGATATTTCCCTTTTCACCATTGATGATAGGAAAATACGCATCCGGTGAGAAACCGAAATCAGGTTCCGGCAGACCGACATGCTCAAAATAATAATCCATATCCGCCCAGCCGGACTCTTCATCCGTACCGACAACAAAGCGAACCTTTTTAGATACCGGCAGGCCCAAATCCTTGATAATCTTTAAGCCATAGTAGCAGGCAATGGTCGGTCCCTTATCATCACTGGCACCGCGTGCATAGAGCTTGCCGTTGATAATTTCAGGCAGGTAAGGTCCGGTTTTCCAGCCGCTGCCGGCCGGCACAACATCCAAATGGGCAAAGATACCTAAAACTTCATCTCCCTGACCGTATTCAAAATGACCGGCGTAATTGTCTACATTCTTCGTTTCGTAGCCGTCTCGCTCTGCCATTTTCAAAAAATGCTGCAGGGCTTGAGCAGGACCCGGACCAAAAGGATGTTTGACATCAGCCTTGCTGTCGTCACGCTCCGAATTAATCTGTAAAATCCGAAAAAGATCAGCCAGAATATCTCCCCGGCGTTTATCTACTTCCTTTTGAAAATCTACAAACATATCTTCTCCTATCGTACTTCAATAATGTCATCAACCGGCAGACGGTAGCTTGGTTCAATCTTCTCATCTGTGTAGCCCACAGTAATCAGCAGTTCAGGACGGAAACGCTCGTCAATCTCCAAAATCCTATTTGCCACTGTTTTATCAAAGCCTAAAATCATGTTGGAAGCAATGCCTTGGTCGGTCAAAGCCAGCACCAGGTTCATAGCCACCAAACCTGCATTCAAAGCCAGATATTCACCTGTTTTTTTCTCATCAAATCCTGCAAAACGAGCCGGCAGCGTTTCCATATAGTAGGCAATCATATCGTCGGGTAGATTCTTGCTGCCAATCCGCGCAATCTTGCGGGAGCGCTGCACAAGGTCTGTATCTGTAAAAAGAGCAATCACATACTGAGCCTGCTCTACCTGTGCTTTATTGAGAGCCGGCAGACTGTCAGCCAGATCAGCTTTCTTTTCTTTGACAATCACAAATTTCCAAGGCTGAATATTATTGGCGCTGGGTGCCAGCTGAGCAATCTCGATTGCTGTGCGGACATCCTTTAAATCAACCGGTTGATCGTTAAATTTTTTAACGGCATGCCGCTTTTTATTGAGTTCTAAAAATTTCATAAATGAACAATCCTTCTAATTATGTTAATCATTACTTTTTTATTTTACCATTTTTTGAAACTGTTTTCAGCTTTTTCAGCATCTTCTTAAAAATAATTAAGAGACCCTAAGACATTAAAACAGCAGATTGAAGATCTGCTGTCAGATTGTAGACAAACTCCCAAAACTAAATTCTCTCTCAAATTTCATCATAAAATAGTATCATTTTTCATTTTTATAAGATGATATAGAAACGGGCGAAACTTAACACGATACTTTCCAATGTAGCAAAAGAGGCAGAAACATTGAGTTTCTGCCTCTCGGAGATTTTGAGACCTAGGCTCAAAATCTAGGTATGGAATTCCGAAGGAAGTCGCTATGACGATTGCCATTAGAAATCGAAACTATTTCTAATGGTAATCTAATGCAAAACCTAGTCAAGAGCTATAGCCTTGGCGTTTGGTTTTGCCGTCCGCGCTACCTAAGGAAAGTATCATAACAAAATATTACTTTTTGAGAAAATAGACTTCTTCTTCAATCTGCTGTTTGATTTATAGCCAAGTGGCAGAGGCTGCAATAATGCCTTTGGCAATTTCATTGTTTCTCAATTCTGATGCCTCTAAACCGTTAAGCGAACCATAAAAAGCTTTAACAGGTTCTGATAAGCCTTTTTTTCTCTGCAAATACTTCAATGACAAGCGCTCTAAATCTCTGCAGAGGCGGTAAGACTGTCTTGAAAAATCACCTCTAGCCTCCACTTCCTGCTTATAATCCAACAGCAGCTCACGTTCTTCCGGATAAATATCCGGATTGAGCAAAAGATTGTAGTAGTCTGTCATGACTTGCTTTTGCTTTTCGTCATCGCTTTTTTTCGTCATTCATGAACCCCTTTCACGGAAAGATAATCATCAGCATGATTGGTTTTGAAAATCGTATTTTCAAAAACTGCCCCCAGTTTATCATAAAAACAGAGAAAAGTATAATAACAACTTTCCTCAAGTCAAAAAGATGACATCGTCAGCTTGGTCATCTCTCTTCCACTTTATAACCTGCCTGCTTCAAAACCGCCAGAGCCTGTTTAAAATTTTTTGTCTTAGTCAAAATATAATCGGTATTGTAAGTTGATACCGCAAAGAGACCAATACCTTGATCCGCTAAAAGACCGGATAACTTGGAAAGAATCCCTACCAGAGAAAAATCCAGAATCCCTTCAATGCGAAAGGCTGACCAGTTCGCATCTGCCTGTATCGCATTGGCAGGTACATCACCACTCAGACATACCAAAGATTTCTCTTCATCGGTCTGAGCGAGAAAGAAAAACTCACTCTCAAAATTAACTTGCGAATAATCTGGCACTTGGCAGATAGAAAACGTTTCAGTCATCGGTTTAAGCTGCATCATGTTTTTCTCCTTTATTTGGCTTGAAGCACTCCAGCAGGTCGTCGCAAGATTTGATACCATACCTCATCACTAGTCTGCATTCAAAGAGGTAATCTGACAGCCTTGATCATCAAAATTTGCCGGATTCAGCCATTTATCGAACTTAACTTTCATGGCTTGATACTCTTCTTCCAGCATGGAATACCAATTGGTGTCGCGGCTGCGGTTTTTATAGACTGCTGCTCGCCGAAACGTTCCTTCGAAAGTAAACCCCAAGCGCTTAGCCGCATGGTTAGAAGGCGCATTAAGGCTGTCACACTTCCATTCATAGCGGCGGTAATGCAGTTCTTCAAAAACGTAACGCATAACCAGATACTGCGCCTCAGTCGCCATTCGCGACTGTTTCAGTTCCGGACCGTAAAGAACCCAGCCCATTTCAATCACACGGTTTTTAGGATCTATTCGCATGAGAGAAAACGTACCTATTAACTTGCGGCTTTCCTTATCTAAAATAGCCAAGTAATAAGGGTCCTTGGAATCAGCCATCCCTTCAAAATAGGCTCTAAAATCTTCTTTGTTTTCAAAATGGTCAATCGGCAGATAAGTCCACTGCTCTTTGGGACTTTCAGGACCGTAAAAGGCATAGGCATCCTCAAAATGCCTGTCAGCATTCAGTGGTTCAACAATGGTATAGTTTCCTGTCAGCTGCCCGATAGCCGGCTGCTGACCAGCTGTAAAATGATAAACTGGCTCTCCAATTGGCTGATTAAAGATATTTGTTGGCATAACGGTCTCCTTATTTACTGTCATTTAGCGGTTTTCATTTTCACGGTTACTTATGTTTTTTCCTGCAGCTGTTCTTTTACATTTTCTGCCACCTTCTGCGGAACACCTAAGGCTGTCAGCTCATCTAAACCGGCTGCTTTAATCTTAGTCAAACTCTTGAAGTGCTTCAAGAGCAGCTGTTTGCGTTTGGGCCCGAGGCCTGCAATACCGTCCAGCTTGGAGCTGAAACTGTTCTTGCTGCGGACTTGTCTGTGAAAGGTAATGGCAAAGCGGTGCACTTCATCCTGAATGCGATGCAAAAGGAAAAATTCTTCCGAGTTTCTTGGCAAATCAACCACTTCTAAAGGATCGCCAAACAGCAGTTCCTGCGTTTGGTGCTTATCGTTTTTTTGGAGCCCGGCAATAGGAATCGCAAGCCCCAGCTCTTTTCTGACAACATCTTTGGCAATGTTGACCTGCCCTTGACCGCCATCAATGATAATCAGATCAGGAGCTCTGAGGCCATCACGCTTGACACGGCCGTACCTGCGGCGAATGACTTCGCGCATAGACGCATAGTCATCCGGACCGGTAACTGTTTTGATTTTATATTTGCGGTATTCTTTTTTATTAGGCTTGCCGTTTTCAAAGACCACCATGGCCGCAACCGGACTGGTTCCTTGGATATTGGAATTATCAAAGGCTTCGATTCTGACAGGAGTGTCAATATCCAGCAGCTTTCCTAAATGCTCAACGGCTCCCTGCGTTTTTTTCAGATCCTTTTCCAGCAAATCAAATTTTTGCTGCAGGCTGACCCGCGCATTTTTCACAGCCAGATTGACCAGCTGCTTTTTCTCACCGCGCTGAGGCTTAATAATCTTGGTATCTACCACTGCTTTGACCAAATCCGCATCAATAGCTTTGGGAATAAAAATTTCTCGGGGCACGAAATGCCGCTTATCCTGATAAAACTGTCCTACATAGGTCAGGAAGTCTTCTTCAGGCTCATTATAATAAGGAAACATGTTGACATCACGCTGAATGAGCTTGCCCTGACGGACAAAAAAGACCTGCACACACATCCAGCCCTTTTCGACATAATAGCCAAAAATATCCCGGTCGATCAGATCCTGAGCCATGACCCGCTGCTTGGTTCTGAGAACACCGATAGCACTGATTAAATCGCGGTACTCTGCAGCCCGCTCAAACTCCATGTTTTCAGCCATGGTCTGCATTTTTTCCTTGAGACCGTTGACAATCTTGTCGTCATAGCCATTTAAAAAATTGCTGACGTCTTCTATCATCTTATCGTAATAAGCCTTGTCCGTATGGCAGACTGTGTGGGCAGAACACTGGCCGATATGGTAGTAAAAGCAGACTTTTTCCGGAGGATTGGTACATTTTTTAAAAGGGAAAATCCTGTCCAGCAGCTTTTTAATTTCATTGGCAGCGCCGACATCAGGATAAGGACCAAAGTAATGCCCCTTGTCCTTTTTAACCTGACGGGTAATCAACAAACGGGGATATCGTTCATTGGTAATCTTAATGAATGGATAAGACTTGTCGTCTCTCAGCCTGATATTGTATTTAGGATGATTTTCCTGAATGAGATTAATTTCTAAAAGCAGGGCCTCAATATTGGAACCCGTCACAATGTATTCAAAATCGGCGATTTCTGACACCAGCATCTCTGTCTTGGTGTCATGGCTGCCGTGAAAATAGCTGCGCACGCGATTTTTTAAATTTTTAGCCTTCCCCACATAAATAATCGTTCCTTTTTTATCCTTGTGAAGATAGCAGCCGGGACTGTCCGGCAAAAGCTCTAATTTATGCTGTATCAATTGATTCATAATGTTATTATAACAAAAACAAGACGGGTTTTCTGGATTTTGTTACAGTTGATTTTGCTTTTCTTTCCGCCAGCTTTTTGGTAGAATATCCTTTGACTTTTTGACAGAAAGGAAATTATATGTCTCAGTTTTTAGCCAAACGCGTCTCCAATTATGAATTGTTTTTTGATTTAGCCGTTGTCCTGGCTCTGGGCCAGCTCACATCAGCCATTCATCTCAATCATATCGGTCTTTGGGAAATTATTGCCTTCATCACGACCAATATCATTATTTTTAACATTTGGCACAATGAAGTCTTTTATTTCAATAAGTACGGCGACTCTCGGCTGATTGACATCTACACTGTTATCGCACTGATGTTTGTGGTCGGCAATATCGCCCTCAATTTTAACCTTGATCTCAGCCAATACCATGCCGGAAGCCCTAAAGCTATGCTTTTTAACCTGCTACTGATGATGGCTTATGCGATTATTGCCCTGCAGTATTTTTTAAAAGGACGGAAATTAGGATTCACCCACAATATCAAGCTGGACATCGCTACCCAGCTCCTGTACAGCCTGTCTTTAATCGGCTTTGCCCTGGGACTTCTGCCCATTAACGGATGGACCATTCTCGTTTACTTGCTGCCAAATATTCTGCCTGTCTACAGACTTAAATTTTACAATCGCCAGCTGGTCAACTTCCCTCATGTTATTGAACGGCTGCACTTGGTGACTATTCTCAGCTTTGGTGAGGCTGTGATCGGTATTATAAAAACCTATCCGATTATGGCAAGACCCTTTACCGGAGCTACCTTATTTTTAGGGATGGCAACACTCTTTGTCTTTTATATGGGACAGACTTTCCTAAATATCAACCATCATCAGGAAACCACTGCTGCGACCCTTTTTTACGCCCATCTGCCTATCTTTATCGGTATCAATATTTTTACCGTAGGCATTGAATTTTTAGCAGATTCACACCATGTTACTATCGGCTTTATTCTCTTTTTAGCCGGTATTCTCAGCTTTTACGCAGGAGTTCTGGCCACTTCTCGCTACAATAAAGACCTCTACCGCTTTGACCTGAAGGCTTGGATAGAATATGCACTGACAATTCTTATCGGCACTATCGCCATGATCTTTCTAAGACAGCATCTGATTGCCCTGGCAATTATTCTATTCCTGCAAAACCGGCTGATGATGCGCATCAATATGGCCAACCGCCATCGCTCACGCGAGCGCCACAATGTCCCGCATCCCGATCCAACCCAAAATCTCAGAGATTTTTCTTAAGATTAAAAAAACGAGCTCAAAGTAAGCTCGCTTTTTTATGGGATTCACCACTGCCGGCAAAGCTGCTCAAAGGCAGCAGTATTTGCCATTTTGGACAATCAAAGATTGTGCTTAGCCATGCGCTCTTTGAAGATATCATTGACGATTAAGCTCAGGCTTTCTTTAGCCTCTGGGCTCAAATCGCCCTCTTTTTGTGCTTCCGCATAAGCTTCCGGAAACTCACGCGCAATCAGCTTGCAGGTCGCCTTAGTCGCATGCCCGCGCACCAACCGCGGAATCCGCTCCATATACTCAGGCTTGACCAAAGCTATAATTTTCTCATCAGCATTCATATATTCTCACTCCTTTACCTTAATTACTATACTCTTTTTAAAGGGAGATGTAAATGTTCGAGCATGCCTTTGAGCGCTTGGAATTTTAGTATCTAATGACCTCTTTTTTTACTGTTTCTAAAATATCAGCAGAAATATCAGCTATATTCAAGAGAAAAACTTTATTCTGTCTTGGATTATAGAGTCCTAGTTTTTCTATCGATTGAAATTCGGGATGAATAGACTGTTGCCCCATAAGATAATAGATTAATAGCTGAAGCGTCTGGTCTTTGTTGGGTTTACTTTTTGAAACCTTAAAATCCCACAGAGTATCTGATGTTAAAAAATCACCATCCCCAGCAGTAATGGTATCTGTGTAACCACCTTCTAATGTAAAACCGTCCTTTACAATCGGACCGTACTCTTCAAAGAAGGCCAGACTTCTCTCTACCATTATACGAATATTTAAAATCGTTGCCGCATCTGGCACAATCTCTTCAACGGGTTTATATCCTAGCTGACCTGCTCTATAGACCACATCAAAACCAGCTAACTGACAGGCACTGATAATAGAGGTATCGTCAAGACCAGTAATTTGAGAAAGTAAAGTGGAAGCTAGTTCCGATTTTTTTATCATAAGAGCTCCGTACAAGGAAATCTTGAAAGCTTCTTCTAGCGGCGTACCATTCATGAACCGTGTCAGATAGTCCACACAAAGCCCCACCAGCGAAGCGTGAATATTCTCCTCACCACTAAGTTCCTTACTATCTGTTAGATCATCAACTGAAAATAACTTAGGCGGTAAATAGCCACCATAAGGCTGTTTGATTTGTTTAATACGCTGAGTAACTGATACCATGATTTTTCCTTTCTAAGAATGATAGCCTACTGCTATTATTTCATAATATTAGTTTTAGCTCATTAATTTACTTTGGGTGAATAGTATATACCACTCTTTAAATTTTAATAAGTTTCAATCGACTAGTTTGAATTAAATGAGTTGATAAGTTTTTACCATGAAACTTATTATCTAAAGTTTCTCCATATCTATCTAGCAAACGTAAGATATTAGTCATGTGTGTTTGTTTAATTATTTCAGGATTACCACCATCATAATCACTGTAATAAAAAATTAATTTTAACTTATTGTTATTATAGAGGTCATAGTAATCAAAGAGATGTTGAAAATAACTATAATCAGCTTCTGCTAGAGAGTGACCATAACATTTTATGGTTTCTATTACTTCTGGATGAGGAAAGATTTCATCGTTATCAGTAGCATAATCCGTAGACATGTATAGTTCAAAAGTTCGATATGCTTTAGTAAATCTATACTCTAAGCTATTTGGGTCAATCCCTACATGATCAACTCCAAAAATACAATAACATTTTCCATTACGTTCTCCAGAGAAATTACCATGAACATTGAAATGTTTACTCAAGCCTTGTAAAGGAGTATCTATATCAAACCATGGTTGGGTATAATTAAAACTATAAATATTGAATTTAGATGATTCAATATCCTTTGCCATGGTACGAAATAACTTTCTAGCATTGGTTCCATACTCAGACTTTTTATTTAATTCTTGACTTAAAATATATTGTTGAAAATCAAATTCTAAGTCTCTTAACTCTGAAAATAAAAAATTAATCATTATTCTCTTAAATTTATCATAATACTTCTCAATATAGTTTTGAAACAAATTGTTAAGTTTACTTTCTTCATAAAATGAAGCTTGTGCTTCAGCCTTTTTACTAATAGCTGTAGAAAGTGAGTAAAACTCCTCCAAAAACCTGCTTTCTCTTTTGGAATAGAAAAGTTGATAAATAATTAAATAAGAAAACTTTTCTAGATTTTTATATTCTAAGACATATTTCAAATCAATCTTTCTATAAAAAAGTTTTGTAAATACTGCATTAACTAATATGTCAGCAAATGTGCATTCCCTATCTTCTTGAAATACATACTTCTTAATCATTTCTTCTATATCTGACCAATTAGCATTTGCATTAATCTTTTCAAATAAAAATATTAAATACCAAGTATTCATTTCTGGAATAAATGGTTCTGAAATATCGTAATCTCCAAATAAGTTTCTAGTTGAAAAAGTATTAAAGATTTCTTCAAGATAATTTTCAAAATTTTCTATTATGTTCAGAGCAGGCTTCCAAGTACTTTCTAAGCGTCTTTTGTATTTATTTTCTAAAATATACTCGAAAAAATCCTTATAGCTACTTTTTAGCCCACATTGCAGGTCAAAGCCATTACCTAAAATAATTAACTGTCTAGCAAAATCTTCAAGCATAACATTCTTTGTCATATAAACATCTCCTGCAAAAGCTTCTTCATTCGGTGATTGTCCCATTGTAAATTTTACCATATCATTAAGCTTCTTCTTTTCCCACTCTCCATCAAATCCATCCAAGCGAATTTCAGTGATGGTCTGTCCTGCCTTTGGAAACATCTGAGATAACATGGTAGTCTTAAACTTAAAATCGTGATAATTAGCCAAATTATCCTTATAGACAGATAGGAGCTCATCGAGCTTCTGGAAAAGTGAACCAATAGCGGATTGTTCGGAGAGGGAGGAGAATGACAAATTTCTTCCTTGATATAGCAGGTCATCATTATCAGCGCACTTGTTTTCTTCTAGTTCTAAATCAGAATAATACCATTGTTCATTAGTACTGAAATTACCAACGCGAAAACTCGATATTTTCCATTATCCAAAAGCTCCTCTTGCTTATATGCTCTACCATTTAAAAGTTGAGCAATATCTCCAAGTTATTTCTTATTCCATTCATCATCAAAAACTTTGAATCTTAGTTTGGGGATATTTAGTTTTATCATATATCATCACTCCTCACCGAGTTTAATGAGTTGACTTTCTTTTTTAACTCTTCACGCTCCAATGGTGATAGAAGCTCCTGCACGCATTCATTAATTAACAATTCTTGTCTTTGTTGAGAACTTAGCATGGGCAAAATTGCTTCAATGTCACGAAAGTCCTGCCAACTCTTTTTGAATTTATTTTTTGAAAAGAGAATCATTATATATTGAACTAGCAACTCTCTTCTATCTTGATCTAACCCTTTATCCAAAAATGTTGTTATCAGATGTAACTCTACCTCAAGTTCCGAATTATTTAACCACGTTTCAAAGTAGTTATTTATATAGTTTTTTAGTTTATTTATGTGAACAGAATCCTTTGTAATTAAATAGGCAAACTGAAATAGTATATCTGTTTTAGATTTAAACTCTAACAGCAGCTCCACCCACTTTTTTTCAAAATTAAAGTTATCTTCATTATAAAAGATTATTTGAATTAAATAAGAATAATTGTTCAAAGTAAGGGGAATGTCTTCTGGGGATATATCATTCAGAGCTATATATGAAGCATAATTTAATACTCTATTATTTTTAATCTCAGTTTGAAGCAAACTTTCTACCAGAGTTTTAAATTTCATCCGTGCATTTTCCGAAACACCTCTGTGATAGTAAATATATCCTATAAAAGTAGAATAGGATATTTCTCCTACTTCGTAAGGAAGCTCAGGTAACAAAATCCCTTGTAAAAATTTCTTATATTCATTATTGGGGGTAAGTTCTACTTTTGGCATGAGAAGTTGCAAAGTATCTTTATGCTTATTGATTAATTTTATAAAACTATCAAAATACATGCCTAAATCACAATTAATCCAATTTTCAAAACTAACTTCATCAGTCGTAACATACTCAAGATTTTTTACGTCAATACTCTTAAAAAGAGAAATTACTTCATCAGTCATTATTTCGTTATCGATAAAGTAATCAATGACATCTTTTTTGTTGTAACTAAAGGAGTTTTTGTCCATATTTTCAAAGTATAATTTCCTGATATCATTTTTAAACTTTTTGGAAATCTCTCTATTGATACATATTTTGGAAAAAAGCGAAAAATAACGATCTTTTAACTCAATAAAGCGCCTTCTTAATACGTCTTGAAGTTTCTCTATTAGCTGAGAGTTATTACTTGTTAGAATTTCTATAAAGTATTTCTCCGTCCCCTCAGCTGACTTTACTCTCATTTGAGAATCGAAGTTAAGTGCATTCTCATCGTCTTGGAGTAACAGTTCTATGAGTTTATCCTCTTCCAAAGCCATAATTTGCTTTGCCGTAACAAAAGATGAATCCCATATTTGAGTAAGTCCCTGAGTATCACTAATCGCATCATGATATCCCTTTGGTAAGATTGTTTTATCTTTAGAATTTATTTCTTGTTTGTGATTTTTAGTAAATAAATTTAATTCTTCACCAAATAATTCATTACTAAAGTCAATATTATTAATCAATTTTGAAACAACTTTATCTGACAGTCCTTCCTCATTATCAATAAAAACTAATAGTTTCTGGACTAATAAACTTTTCATGAAATACGTTGGGATATTTTCAATAAGCGATTCTTCATTAACAAAAATTTTTCTGTTTTTCAATAAAAGATAAAAAAGTTTGACGTGACTACTATCAGAAAATAATATATTTATTGATTCATAAATCCTTTCTTGTTTTAGTTCAGCAGTTTCTGATAAATCTTTAAGTTGTTGTTCAGTAATGCAAATATCAAAATCTATTTTGTCAAAATTGATATACACATCTGAATGGTAAAGGCTAAGATTTGAAGCTTCGTTTTTATTTAGTTTATTGAACTTATTAATAAACCAATATCCCATCAAAAATTTATCATCGGTAAATCTAGTATCCTCAAGGTACCAGCACCTACTAATATTATCTCTAACTTTAGATAATTCATCTTTGTTAAATTTATCACTTTTAGTTGCGAAAGAATATATTTCATAAAGCGGTTCTAAATCAAAAGATAACTTTTCATTTGTTAATAATTTCTTTATACTTCTCCACTGTTTATCATCTAGCGAGTTAATATTTTTATTTATAAAATACCAAAAAGAACGTAGGCTTTTAATAACATCATTCTCGATTACACTACTCTTAAACGTATTATTACATAATTTTTCAGTTAAAGAATTATCATTAAGTTCGGTTACTTTTTTATATAGATCACTTAGAAAAGAAAAATTGGTAGTATTGTTGTTAAGTGCTTCAATATATTTTTTGTCAGTTGTTTTTGGGTTTAAAAGTAAATTCCACTCTCTATTTGCTGGAGAAGTTCCTAATCTATCGTTTACCTCAGAAGTTAAGCATTTTACGAACTTCGGAAGATTTGCAAATTCATTTCCATACCAGATGATATTTGTGTAATTTTCATTTTCAAAAAACATTTCGAATATCTTTCGGTATTCACTATCTATTTTTTCATCAAAAAATTCATCTGCTTTTAATAATGCGTAGTTCTTACTTGAATCATATAACAAAGATAATATTTCATCCTCTTCTAAACTTGCACCAATAAATAGAACAGTTGGCTTTTTCTCTTGGAACCATCTTTGTAACTGTTGAAAATTTTTAGGGTTTCGTAAATATATTTTTGAGTAATCAGCTGATGATCGCACAAAAAAACGTGGATTGCCTTCTGGTGTTCCGTGGATGTGTAAAACATCTCCCCAATCCAATTTTGAACCCTTATCTACAAAGTCTTGAATATCATGGATCGTTCTTACACTATTTCTCAATCTTTTTGCATGATTTTCAATTTCAAAATCATAATTAGAAGTTATAAAATAGGCATCTATGCTAAACAACTCTTCTAAAATATCATTAATCGGTTGGAAAGGTCTTAATTTTTGAAAATAAATTTTTTCAAACTCTAATTGCCTTTCATGATAACTGTCATTTCCAAGAATATTTTTTATCGAATAATTAACTAAATCAATTTTTCTTTTATTGCTTAAGTTAGATTTGGAAATAGCATCGAAAGCTAGAATTTGTTCCCTGGCCAGCTGTCCATTATTAGATAAAGATAATAGTTGTCCCTGCCAATATTTAATTAAATGATCAACATAGCCGTTCCAGTTTGGATATCCCTGTGAAATAGGTACACCAGCCCCTATAAAAATGACTAGGTTTTGTTTTTTGATTGCTTCACTGATATCCTCTACCAATTTTTCAAATTTTTCTTTACTACATAGTTTATTATTGATAACACTCAACTCCCAAATCTCAATATATTTTAACTAAGGCAAGTTCTATTATACCACCACTTATGTCCCTCTCAAAGGATGGTTTGCTTAATTTTTCAAGCAATTTTTATTATCTTTAAACCTTGTTAGTTTTCCAAAAAAAGATTAGATTGAAAATATCTGAAAAGCAGCCCCTAATTTTGGACTGCTTTGGTTAGTTTATGATTGGTCTCTCTTGCTCATTTCCTGTTTTATACAACAAAACTACCTTCATTGAAATGCTGGTAGTTCTGCTGCTTCCGACTTTTCATATTTCTTATTCTTGTGAAAATATTGAATTAGAGAGTTTTACAAGAGCAGGTGTTTTTTAGGCCTTTGTGCGATTAGTTTTATGACATTGATTTTTTCCAAGTGGTCGATTTCTCTTTTGATAGCAAGTTTGGCAAAGTCATGTGAGAGGAGCTCTATGATGTCATTGTCTGAAAGGCCTTCATTTGGATCATCCACAAAGACCTTGGATTGAAGCAAGAGATAGAGGATTCGCTTTTGGAGTTCGGTGTAGTCAGAATGATCCAGATCGTTAGAATAGCCGTCTAAGATAGCTTTCTTTTCTTCTAGCGTATTGATAATGTCCTGCTGACCATTTTTGAGGATTTCCATTAGGGATTGGACAAAGAAAGTTCCTTCTGCCTTGTTATCCGCTTCTCCAGTGATGCTAAAGGCTTCGTAATATTTCTTCTTTTCCTGATTGATTCTTTGAGAGATAACTAGACCTGAGTAGATATCAAGTTTGCGCGCTAAATATCTTGCTAGGATATACCTGCCTGTTCTGCCATTGCCATCGTAGAAAGGATGGACATTTTCAAAGAAATAGTGAGCCAGAAAAGACTTAATCAGCACTGGCACCGTCTTATCATTGATAAAGCCAATCCATGATTGCAGCATGGCAAAGATTTGTTTTTCAGATATGGGCGGAACATGCTCGGTCTTATTATTTGCAGCATCAATGATTGATACCAGATTATCCCTGAAAAGCTCACCATCCAGCATGTCTTCGCTATCTATTTCACCATCAGTTAACTGATCATAGATAGTTCTGATGGACTGAAGGTTATCAATTTTGAGAAAGTCATTCTTTCGAATATCATTGTACATGCGTACAGTAGATTGGAGCCTGACTTTCCTTTTCTTTTTCCTGTCTAAAGACCTGTGAGCTATTGATACTTCCTTTCTGGTAGTTTTGATTCCTTCAATCTCATCTGTACTGATAACAGATTTATAAAGCTGTTCATTGTAGAATTGCTTCTTAGCAACTCCCGGTAAGAGATCATCTAGTTCCTTGATACGATTAGAGTTATCATTGATCTCCTGTGTCAGCATTTGGATTTCTTGGATGGGAACACAAAAGAGCTCGTATTTACTCGTTTTGAATTCTCCCCTTTTTGATAGATGCGGGAAAAGATTGGTCTTAATAACTCCAAAACCATTAAATCTTTTAGCGTATTCCTCATTATTATTCCCCGACTTCATGAATTTGACAATTTTTAGAGGTTTATAACTCATTTTTCCCTCCTATCTTTTAAAAAAAGGTATTTTTTAAAAGATTTTAACAAAAAATAAGATAATTATCCAGCAAAAATGGCTAAAATTCAAAGATAAACAGTATATTTTACGATTTATTTATCAAAAACAGCTGCTTCTCAGACTTATATAATCAATTCACTCATCAAATAAACTTACCACATATTTTCTGAAAAAATGAAAGAAATATTATGGAAAGTTTCTGTTTTATTCTTACATGACATTTGTCACCGCAATCGGTGACGCGTGTAAGTTGTAAAGCGTTTACATTAAAAATATAATTTGGTTGTAAAATTCAAAAAGAGGTGACAGATTATGAAGAAAGCTTTCTCTAAAGAGTCGAAACCACAGCACTGGTATATGCATAAACGCGGCAAACAGTGGGTTTATGGCTGTGCATTGGTAACCGTTATAGGCAGTCTGGCCTTCTGTGCTCCGGCCTTGGCCGATGAAACCGTACCAGAAAACAGTTCTGCGAATCTCACTGCTGTCAGCGAATCCACAAAAGATACCGTCACTGCGGAGCTGCCGGCCGAAGAGGCGGTAACCCCTGCTGACTCACCAGCTGTCGCTGAAACCCCGCAAACACCTTCTTCTTCCTCTGTTTCGGAAGCATCTGCTAACAGTACTCAGCAAGCTAACAGTGTGCCGGCTGAAACTACCGGATATGAAGAACCGTCAACAACTGAAGAGGCAGTAACAAGCGAGGAGGCAGCAACAGACGAAGAAGTGAGCACAAATAAAGAAGCAACAAGTAACGATGCGGTAAGTAAAGAGGCAGCAACAAACGAAGCTTCAACCTCTGCTGCTATACCGGCAGATGTGACCCAAGCAGAATCAGCATCTGCTCCTGCTATTCAAAATGTTGGCTATCATACAAATTTGACCAACTTCACAGCGACTAACGGCACCTGGGAAAGCCGTGACAACGGTCTCTACAGCAATTCTCTTGATAAGGGAGACAGCTGGTATATATCTGATGTCAAAGTCAGCGATTTTGTTTATTCGACAGATGTTACATTTCTAAAAGATCAAGGCGCTGCAACCCTGATTTTTAGGAGTATTGATGTCAATAATGTTCAAAACAGCTATGCTTTAAATATTGACGGCAGCAATAAAAAGAGTAAATTCTGGCGTTGGGACAAGGGACAGGATCAGCAATTAGTCGATGAGCGCTCTATTGTTCCTACTGATGACGCTGCTTACCATCTGAAAGTTGTCTCCATTAATAATTGGATTTCCTGCTATATTAATGGTCAGCTGATTGCTTCTACCGGTGATTACACCATCCAAAAAGATGATAAAGGTCAAAATACTGTTATCAAAGAGGGGTATCTGGGCTTGCTCAACTGGAATGGCGAGATGATTTTCCAGAACACCTACTACAGTCCTATCACTGACAGCTTCACTCCTGAAATCACTGATATTAGTGTGACTCCTGATAAAGGTCAGGCAGAAGCCAAAGGCCAATTTTCACCCAATTCTCCTATCAGCATCCAGTATGTTGATAACGCTGCTGCAACTGTCACATTAGCCATTAGTCCTAAGAGTGATAAATCTCAAATTGTGATTACTGACAGCTCAGGTAAAGAGTATCAAGTCAGTGACGCTATCCCTCTTGCTGTAGGTGCCAATTATCTGACCGTGACAAGCACTGTTACTGATGAAGCCGGCAGCCAAGCGACATTGACTTATCGTATCAATGTTCATCGTCGCCAGCCTAAGGAAGTTTATTACAATGAACTCTTTCGTGATCAGTATCACTACTCTGTCAAGGACGGCTGGGGCAATGACCCGAATGGTTTGGTTTACTATAAAGGAAAATACCACCTCTTCTACCAGTTTTACGATGACCAAGTTTGGGGACCAATGCATTGGGCGCATGCAACAAGTACAGACCTGCTTCATTGGGAAGAACAGCCGATAGCTCTCTATCCTGACGCCAATGGTACCATGTTCTCGGGCTGTATCGTTGTTGATGACCACAACACTTCCGGATTCTTTAAAGAGGGGCAAGGCGGGTTAGTCGCTCTGGTGACAGCCGACGGTAATGGTCAGCGTATTAAATTAGCCTACAGTTCTGATGAAGGACAGACTTGGACCAAGGTTGATCAGATTGCTGCCGACTGGTCCAACGATCCGTTGCAAACCAAGGACTTCCGTGATCCAAAAGTCTTCCGCTGGAACAGCAAATGGTTCATGGTGCTAGCTGGCGGACCGCTTCGTATCTATTCTTCGGATAATTTAAGAGATTGGTCAGTCGAATCTACCTATCCTAATCTCCATACTGAATGCCCTGACCTCTATCCTATCCAAACAGCTGACGGTACGGTAAAATGGGTACTGTCTCGCGGCGGTCGTTATTATAAGGTTGGCGATTTCAAGCCAGTTGACGGTAAATGGACCTTTATCGCTGATGAGGCTTACAAGGATTCCGACGGCATCATGAATTTTGGGAAAGATTCCTATGCAGCTATGACTTATTATGTTCAGGATTTCGGAACTGATGCTCAGCCGACAATCCCTAAATTGACTGAGCTAAATTGGATGAATACATGGGATTACTGCAATCTGATCGCTAAAACTGTGGATCAGGATTTCAATGGTACCTATAATCTGAATCTCCAACTCGGACTGACAAAGGAAAACGGTACCTACTACCTGACTCAGACACCAGTTGAAGCTTATGAGAGCTTACGCGATACAGACAAGGCTATCATCTATAACGATGTCTCGGTAACGGCTCAAAACGATTTGCTCAGCAAGGTGCAGTCTGATACTTATGAAATTGTAGCAACCTTTAGACCAAGCGCTGCAACGACAAAGGTTGGTTTCAAACTTCGTCAGTCGCAGGACGAAGAAACTGTCGTCGCTTATGATTTAACCAATCACGAGCTCTCTATTGACCGAACAAAATCCGGCGTTATTATCAATGATAAGTTTGCCGATATTAACAAGCAAACGGTCACAGCTAATGCAGATGGCAGCATTTCCCTACGTATTTTTGTTGATCGAGCAAGCATTGAGGTGTTCGCCAAGGGAGATACGGTCACTGGTGCCAATCAGATTTTCCCATCACCAAACAGTTTAGGAGCTAGTGTCTTTGCAGAAGGCGGCGATGCTAAGGCCGACATTGCCTTTTACCCGCTCAAATCAACTTGGAATGATAAGGTTCAAACAGATAGACCTTTTAAACTATCTGGTATCGGCCAGGCAGAAAATCGTTTGAATGTTGGCCAGACGACAACCTTCAACGCTTTGCTGGCGCCAGGAACTGCTAAACAAGAAGTCACTTGGACAGTGGATAATTCGGATGTCGTCAGAATCAGCCAAAATGGTTCAAAATTAACAGCTACAGCCGTTAAAGCCGGAACAGCAACTGTCACAGCCGTTGCAAAAGACAACCCCAGCCTGACTAAATCATTTACCATCACTGTTTTTGAAGACAATTTCAAGACCAACCTCAGTAATCTTAAAGCTATTTCAGGTCAGTGGGTTGTTGATGATAAGGAATTGCTGGACAGTAACACCAGCGCTAACGATGCCTATATGACAGCAGCACAGGTACCTTATTCCGAATACACCTTAGAAACCGATGTCAAATATCAAAAAGGACTGGTTAATATCTTCTTTGCTTCTCCGGCAGCAGATCCCGCTAATGCCTATGCCTTCCAGCTCGGTGATGGTGCCAGTGTCAGACTCTATTACTTCCAAGGGGATACAATAGCTGAGGCACCTCTGGCAAAAGCCTTGAATGATAACCAGTATCACCACCTTCTCATCTCTAAAACCCAAAATACTGTCTCACTGAGCATTGATGGGCAAGTCGTCATGACTCACCAATTTGATGATGCTAAAGCTTACTTCAATAAAGCTCATGTAGGGGTTGGACTTTGGGATGGTGCCGTAGCCTTCCAAAATCTTTATCTCAACCCTCTTACTCAGGAAGAATCACCAATAGGTTGGTTTGAAACTGATAATCATTGGTTTTACAGAAAAGCCGATGGCAATTTAGCAACCGGTTTAACACAAATTGACGGCTATACCCACTACTTTAACGCTGACGGTTCTCAAGTGAAGGGGGACTTCGCTTCTCCTGACGGCGGCCGGACTTGGTACTATCTGGATAAGGACAGCGGTCATGCCTTGACCGGTGAACAAATTATCAACGGCAAGCGTTATACCTTTGATGAGAGCGGCAAACAAATCAAGGGACGCTTTGTCTCTCCTGATAGCGGTAAAACCTGGTATTATCTCGACAAGGATAATGGCTTGCGGGTTACCGGTCTTCAAATGATTGACGGCTATACCCACTACTTCAACGCTAACGGCTCTCAAGTCAAGGGAGATTTCGCTTCTCCTGATGGCGGTCGGACCTGGTACTATCTGGACAAGGACAGCGGCCACGCTTTGACCGGTCTTCAAATGATTGACGGCTATATCCACTACTTCAACGCTGACGGCTCTCAAGTCAAGGGAGATTTCGCTTCTCCTGACGGCGGTCGGACCTGGTACTATCTGGATAAGGACAGCGGCCATGCCCTGACCGGTCTTCAAATGATTGACGGCTATATCCACTACTTCAACGCTGATGGCTCTCAAGTGAAGGGAGACTTTGCTTCTCCTGACGGCGGTCGGACATGGTACTATCTGGATAAGGACAGCGGCCACGCCTTGACCGGCCTTCAAACAATTGACGGAAAAACCTACATTTTCGACAATGATGGCCGACAAATTAAAGGAGAAGCTTGGATTATTGATCCTAACACCGGGGAGCTAAAAAGGTAATACTTTGTTTGGATTTGTTCGTTCAAGTAATCCAAGACAGCCAAAACAGCTGCGCCAATAGACGCAGCTGTTTTCGTACACAACATATCTTTCTAGTAAAAATGTTAAGATATCCGTTTTATACTTTTACGTTTTTGAACGTTAGCGATAATTTCTTAGACTGCTTTGACTGTCACTTCAATATTTCCCGAAACTGCCCGAGAATATGGACAAACCTTATGCGCTTCTTCTAATAAAGCTTGCGCTTTATCAAGTGGTAAACCGTCAATATGACCTTCAATATCGACACCAAGAACCACGTCCGGTACTGGTCCAGTACTGACGTTATACATAGAAACAGTCGCAGAAACTGTGCTCTTATTTGTCAATTGTTGACTAGATAAGACATAGCTGAGGGCGCTGTTAAAACAACTGCTAAATCCTGCCGCAAACAATTGTTCAGGATTGGTTGCACCTGCTGCTTTTTGTCCTGGTTGAATAATTTGAAATTGAATGGAGTTATCTGGAGCATGTACTTCACCTGTACGACCACCTGTATTAATCATTTTTGTTGAAAAAATTTTTTTCATATTTTCCCTGCTTTCTTAAATTGGAATCTTCTATTCTTTTTATAAGAATTTACCAATATTCTTGACTAAGCGATCCATGATAACTTGAACAGGTTCGACTTTTTCAATAAAGGAAATTCCAAGTCCGAATGAGGCATAGCCTTTGCTGAGATCTCCAAAGAGCATGCCGTCACGCATACCGTCATAAGCATGCTGAGCTTCATAAATTTCTTCTTCTGTGGCGCCGGCTTTGCTCATTTCGAGTAACTTCTCAGGAAGTTCTCCCCGTAATGAACGATAGAAAGATGGAACCGTACGATACATCAGCAAATCTGTAGCATCTGATTCAAGAGCCATTTCTTTAATATTTCCTGCTAAAACGGATTCCTCTGCCATCATAAAGGCTGTCCCAACAAAGAGCCCTTCTGCTCCCAGCACAAATGCAGCTTCTGCTGTTCTCTCGTCAGCAATCCCTCCAGCTGCCATGACTGGAACACGGCCTTTGGCTGCATCAACAATCAAGGGAACAATTGAAAAAGTACCAATCACATTATTAGGAACTGTTCCGCCTTCGTCAAAGCCAGTTGCCACGATAATATCAGCACCGCCTTCAACAGCTTCTTCCGTGTTTTCAACGGTTGGTGTATGCGCTCTAAAAACGACTTTAATATTATTATCATGGTATTGTTTTGTCCAATAAGGTGAAAAATCTCCAACCATTATGGCTGCTTGCACACCTTCTTCTACCATCAAATCAAGCATAGCTCTTCCGAACATATCCTCTTCACCTTCAACTGTTGGTGATACATTCAGCCCTAATGGTTTATCAGTTAATTCGCGGGCGATACGAATTTCCCGGCGCATATTTTCAACCGTTTCTTCAACAGTATAAACAGATTCTTTCTGGCCTGCATTAAAGCCCAGCACCCCTAAACCTCCGGCTTTACTGACAGCGCCTGCGTATTTCCCATCAGTCAGCCAAAAGAGCGGCCCTTGAATGATTGGTTTTTCAATCCCTAAAATTTCTGATACACGATTCATTTGTCATTCCCCCTTTGTGATCTATTTTACAGCTTAATTGTAAGGGTTTTATTTTGCCCAATCAATAGTCAAATGATGTATAAATGTCCTATAAGTTGCTTTTATATGGTATAATGTCCTATAAGTAAGAGGTGGCCTATGAATAAAAATGACTTGAGATATCTCAAAACAGAAAAAAACCTCAAAAGTGCCTTTTTGACACTGATTGAGGAGAAACCTTGCCATGACATCACGGTCAAAGACATCTGCAAACAAGCACAGTGCAGCCGCAATACTTTCTATCTGCACTATGAAGTCAAAGAAGATCTTTATCAAACCATTATGGCAGATATTTTAGACAATCTGGCCGACGCTTTTGAAACGCGTGTCAGTCACATCAGCCAAATTGATGATAACGTCAGCCGAACCTATACTAATAGCATTATTGATAGTATTTCTAGAAATAAGAAAGCTATCGGCATTCTGGCTGCACGGGACAAGGGGCTTTTTCTTAAGCAATTTACGGAGACCATTTTTGATAAGTGCATGCTTGGAACACAAAAGCTATCGAAAAAAGGAGACAGTCCTGCTGTCCGTCTCAACAATGCTTATCTGGCTTCTTCCATTACCGGCTTTATCTTTGAATGGCTTAAGCATCCTGACATCAGCGATACAGAGGCTAAGGAACTGCTGTTTACTATTCACAGGCAGACCATGGAAACTTGTTACCAAGCTTTGTGACAAGTTTTTTCTACTTCCATTTTTCTAAAATGCTTGTTAGCCATGATTTTGCTTGTTCAAGCACCTGTTTAAGAAAATGACTATTGTCAAACGTCATCTCACTACTTACCTGCTTCTCCTTATTCTCTGTTAAAGATTGTTCTGGAACAGTCGTTGGAACTGGTTCTGCATTGGCTGGTTCAGGAGCTATTTTAGGAGGGGCGGTATCTTGTGCAGACGGAGTTTGTGCTTCATCAGCTTGTTCAGTACTAACTGCAGGAAAGACTTTATTGTACAGTTCCTGAGCGGTTCCACCGCTGCCTAACTGACCAGAGACAATTTGTCCCTTCTCCAGATGCAGGATAGTCGGTGTTGCATATTCCCCAAGCTTTCCTCTCAAAAAATCTTTAGAAGCTGGTGTAAAGTCCGGATTATCGGTATTGAGATAATAGACCTGTCCACCAGTCATTCCATAAAACTCTTTAACAACTGGCGAGAAATCGCGACAATAATGGCAAGTTGGCCGACCAATATAGAGGGTGTAATTACCATCCTGGTCATCAAACATGTCATAGACATCAGCCATGGTGACTTGTTTGAGGTCGGCAACATTTGCCTCGTATTCTTCTATAGATAGGGACTCTTGACCTTCTGTACTCTCACTCTCTGTCACTGCTGTAGCCGCCTGAGATTCCGTAACAGGAGCTTGTTGGCTCTGTTGTTCTTTAACCGCCTGATTTGAGGCTTCTTGATCAAAGGAGGCAGGTGTTTGATCCTGATTCTCTGTAGCATCCTGAGCTTGTGAAATTTCCTCAGGAGCTGGCAAGTTTTGTTTCTGTTGGTGATTCGTCTCAGCTGGAAGAATCTGTTGCTCCGTAGTTTGTCGATTTTCTTGACTATCGGTTTGCGCAGCGGCTGCAGGTACTTGCCCTTGGTCAACACTTTGACTCACTTCGTCAGCGTAAATCCTACCTCCTACTAATAACAAAGCTGTCACTGAGAATAGTAATAATGATTTATAGTGATTCATAAATAACTTTTCCTTTCATTTGCTTGTGATTTTAAAAATCGGTGCTTATTATCCTGCCTTTGATCTAAAATCACATACTTGCAAAAAGCGGAAGCCTTCCTGTACCCCCTAAAAGTTAGATACAAAAACTAGCTTTCAGGGGGGACAATATGACCTCCGTTTATCAAATATAATTATTTTTCTTTCAAAATTGGAATGATAATCATGAGAAGAAAGGTAAAAATTAATACTAATCTGAAAATATTGTCGGAAGACGACAAAGCTCTCACGCCAAATAAAACTAAGACTAGGGAAACCTTTAGGAATTTCTTCAATATTATCTTGCCATTTTGATTAACGTTTTTAAAAATTCACAAATATGAAAACAAGGCGCTGTATAACTAAGGAACTGTAACAGTGATTCTTAGAGAAGGCACTTAATTTCTATATTAGTTTTCTAAAAAATAGGATAAAATATTGGCAGCTGCAAATACTGTAAAACCTATAACTGCTAGAATTTTTGAAATAGGCCACAGCACCCAGGCAAGCATAAAGGCAGCCGGCATAAGTACCAGTGCTTGTCGTCTGTGATTTCCTTTTTTCATTTTTAAACTCGATTCATTCTTCCAAAATATCTATGGAATCGTAAAGTTCTTTAGATATGTCTGTTTGTATCATTTATTATCTGAAAAATAAAGCAAAATATTTGCTACCGTAACAAGTATGAATCCTATAATGGCCAAAATTTTCGAAATAGGCCACAGCAGCCAGGCAAGAACGAATGGCAGTGGCAACAAACCAAGTGAAACCAGTTTATTATTATTTCTCATTTTATTTAATCAAAGTCATTTTTCAGTAATATTAGTGTGTACAATAATGGTAGTTTGCAGCAGTAGCAAAGGCTTGTGCTCCCAAATACATCGCTGCAGCCGGTACAACAGATGAGCCAATCGCTGCAGCCCCGAGTCCTAATGCGGTTGCCGCAGATGCCAAACAAGCTCCCGTACCTCCACCATCAATTCTGGAAAGCATATCCACATCCAGTGTCTCAAATTGCTCAAATGCTTGTGTATTCATAACAAAACTCCTTTTTCATTTTTGATTTTGTTCCTTGGCCAAGAAACACTCATAGTATAACTTATTTTGATCCATTTGTGTGGCGATTGTCGTAAGTGGTATCAAATAGGTCGTGAATGGTCACTGATCTTTCAAAAATAGCCATTCACGACATTTTGGGGACTGTTCACGACATCTGTCTCAATTCTTTGCTTTCGAATTTTTTGCACAATGAAATCAGTTTTTCCACAAAAAGATAACCAGCCGTCAAAAAAGAGAGACCCAAGTCTGAGTCTCTCTTTGTTACTATTAGCAATCATTAATTGAGCGGAACTCAACGAACTTTAGCTTCCCAGGGAGAGGCCGTCTCTTCAAGTATTCTGTTGAGTTCGTCAATATTTCTGAATCCTTCTGCCCGCAGCCAATCTCTAGCCGCTTCTTCCCCTTCTTCAATATAAACCGGCACACAGCCCGACCAAGTTGCCCGGCCGCAGAGGACACCGTTGAATTGAGCACCGGATTCATGGGCAAATATTAGGGTATCTTGAAATAAGCGAGCGCTGACCCCTGCACTTAGGTAAATATAAGGTAGATCAGTGGCAGCCTCTTGTTCCTGAAAGGCTTGAGCAGCTTCAGCTTTTGTGAAAAGAACTTCACCATCAGCATAGCCTTCCACAAAATGCATATCCACCGGCACTTCTACTTTCAAAACATCTACTTTAAACCGAGGGTCAGAAAAGACTGCCATAGCACCGTTTACCTTGTGAGGTTTTACTTTGGCAAAATCAGCACTGCTCTTGTCTTCAATACCTTCATCATAAGTCAGAATTTCAAGGAAGAAAGGAAGATCTTCTGCCTGGCACTCAGCCCCTATACGTTCGATATAGGCCTGCTTTTGCTGATTGACGTCGGAATTCCCATCAACATCATAATAAAGCAGAAATTTAACCGCATCAGCACCCTGCTCTTTCAAACGTTTGACTGACCATTCCGGCAAGCAATCAGGCAGACGGCTGGTGGTTGTCGTGTCATAGCCTGTTTTTTCGTAAGCCAGCAAGAGTCCTGACTGCTCATCCTTGACTTTGGCAGCAGGAAGACCGTATTCTGGATCCAGTAAGATAGATGAGGCATATTTTGTCAGTTCCTCAGACACCAAAGCTTTCAGACGCACCATCTGTTCGCTCGTCGGGGTACTGTCTTGATAGCGGGCCATCATTTTGTGAAGAGCGCCGCGCTGGTCAAATGCCAAGGCGGAAATAATCCCCTTTCGGCTTACCTTTTCCAGACAAGCTCTTTTGTTAGGCGTTAATGTTAACATAGTACTTTTTTCATCCTACTTTCTATTAAAAACATCTTTAAATCAGACCCCCAATTGATCTTTGAGCAATTCTTTTAATTCACCGGATGTCTGTGCAGTCTCAAAAGCTTTTTTGAAGTCATCTTTCATCAACAGCCGCGCCAGCTGAGACAGCAATTTTAAGTGCGTCGTGCCGGCTTCCGTTTCTGGGATAAATAAGGCAACAATAGATTTAGCAGGCTTCCCGTCCATTGAGTCCCAATCAATCCCTGCTGCCAATTTTAAAATAGCTACACAGGGCTTCGTGATGGTATTTGATTTGGCATGAGGAATGGCAAAGCCGTCCATCATGCCTGTTGATCCTTCTGCTTCTCTGTCTTTTAAGGCCTTTGAAACGTCAGAAGCGTCTTTGGCATAACCTTCTTTAACAACCAGCTCTGATAAGTAACGAAAAACCGCTTCCCGATTCTCCAAAGTCAAATCCATTTTAATCAACGATTCATCAATCATATGATTCTCCTCTTCTAAGCTTTTTTAGCTTTTGATTTTTGAATCAAGCCCATAAGAATGCCTGAAACCACGGCACCGATAGCGATAGCTAATACCCAGAGAAAGGCGTGCGTAACAACCGGCAGAACCAAAAAGCCGCCATGCGGAGCAGGTACTTTAACCTTCCACATATAAGTCAGAACAGCTCCAATGGAGGAACCTAACATAAGGGTGGGAATGTTGCGCAGCGGATCTTTGGCGGCAAAAGGAATGGCGCCTTCAGTAATATGGGTCGACCCGAGGATAAGATTTGCCAGACCGGCATTGCGATCCTCAGCACTGTAGGAATCTTTAAAAAGAGCTGTTGCAACAAAGGTTGTTAACGGCGGTACAATACAAGCCGCCGACACTCCAGCCATAAAGGAGGTATTTCCCTGTGCCAAAAGAGCTGTACCTGTCACGTAGGCTGCTTTGTTTACAGGTCCGCCCATATCAAAGGCACTCATGCAGCCAATAATGATTCCCAAAACCAGCGGATTGGCATTTTCAAAGTCTGCCAGCCACTTCATCAAGCTGGTATTCATCCATACCATCGGAGAGTTAATAAGAGCCATGACAAGTCCTGTCAGCAGGACACCGAATACCGGATAAAGGAAAATTGCTTTCAAGCCATCCAATGATTTTGGCAGACCGCTGAATAGCTTCATCAAGGCTAAAACGATGTAGCCGGCCGCAAAGCCGCCAAGGATCCCGCCTAAAAATCCGGAACCGCCATTAGCAGCCATCAATCCGGCTAGAAGACCCGCAACAAATCCGGGCCGTTTGGCAATGGATTCGGCGATAAAGGCCGCCAGAACCGGCGTCATCATGCCCATGGCCACACCGCCGATGTCATTTTTTAAAAGAGCCGCAAACCAATTATACTGATTGCTGCTTTTGTCAGCAGAATAAATACCAAAAAGAAAGGAAACTGCTACCAGCACACCGCCTGCAACAACAAAGGGCAGCATGTGTGAAACACCGTTCATCAAGTGCTTGTATATCTGGCGGCCAATACTTTCCTGTCCGGGATTCTCCCTGCTTTCTGAATGTTCATCTTGCTGCTCGCCTTCTTTAATATGGCCTTTGCCTGCAAGTGCATCATCAATTAATTGATCTGCTTTTTTAATGCCTTCAGCTACAGACACTTCAATCAGGCGTTTACCGGCAAAACGTTCTGCTTGAACGTCTTTATCCGCTGCAATGATAACCGCGTCTGCTGCAGCAATCTCTTCCGGTGACAGAGCATTTTCCACACCAACTTGTCCATGGGTTTCAACCTTGATGCTGATGCCTCTGTCAGCTGCTGCTTTTTCCAAAGCTTCCTGTGCCATAAATGTATGAGCAATTCCTGTCGGGCAGCCAGTGGCTGCAATGATTTTATATTTTGCCATTTTTTAACTCCTATATCTGATGACAGTTAATTTGTTTTTGCAATAAATCTACATCACTAAAATCAGTTAGACCGCTTCGAAAGGCTGTCGATGAACCGGCCGCAACACTTCTCGGCAGTACAGCAGTAATCGCCTCCTGCTTGATTAAGCCTGTTAAAAAGGTTGCAAGCAAGGTATCGCCTGCACAGGCCGTATTGACGACCTCACCTTGCGGCGCGTTGCATTCAAACACTTCCAAAGCTGAATTCACAGCCACAGCACCTGCTTCCCCCAGTGAAACCAAAATATTTTGAGCGCCTCGCTTTACCAATTCTTTAGCACAATCAATAATGCCATCATGACTGAGCGTTTCTTTGCCAAACCAGTCGGCCAGTTCTTCTTCATTGGGTTTCAGCAGGTAGGGCCTGTAGGCCAAACTCTCTAAAACCGTCGGATGGCTGACATCGAAAATCAGATACAGCCCCTTCTTCTGAGCGATTTTAGAGATTTCTGTCAGTATCTCAGGCTCCACTCCTCTGGGCAGGCTTCCTGAGACGACCAGATAATCTCCCTCATCGAAACTTTTGATTTGTTCTAAAAGTTTTCTCTGAGCCTCTGTACCGACCAGCGGACCTCGATTAACCAGCTTGAATTCTTTATGATCGGCATTTACTTTTGTAAAAACATTGATACGGGTGAGACCGTCAACCTCCACGAATTGTGCTCCGATGTCCTTAGACACCAAAGTATCCGTGATAAACTTACCGGTAAAGCCGCCGGCAAAGCCGATAGCTGTTGTCGAGATGCCCAGCTGCTTCATGATAAAGGAAACATTGACCCCCTTGCCGTTAGCCTGAACATCATCGGATAAGGTACGATTCACTTTTGAGGCCAGCATGTGTTCGGTCTCAATAAACAAATCAATAGCCAGGTTCATCGTACACGTATAAACCCTTGACATTATTTCCCTCCTCTCGTTTTTTTGATATAATCTCTTTACAGTCCTTATCTTACTATTTTATTGTTGAAAGTGTTTCCAAAAATAAGAGGAAGTCTGAAACGATTTTCAGGAGTTATCATGAATAAACCAACAAAGCTGACAGACACCGAGGAATATCTCTGGTCTTATATCACTAAAAATACCGGCTCCATTGCAGGTTACAGTATCTCTGAGCTCAGTGAGGCAGCCAATGTTTCAAATGCCACCATTACAAGAACGCTTCAGAAAAAAGGCTACACCGGTTTTTCTGATTTTAAACACTCTATTGTCATCCAAAAGAAAGATCAGCTCAATATCCTCGACAGTAAAAAGATGGCTATGGATACTAAGCATTCTATCGTTAAAAATTATCAGGAAGTCGTCAGAACCCTGAACATGCTTGATGTTGATGCCTTAGAACAAGCTATCCCTCAGCTGACTGCAGCTAAAAGAATTATTATTTTTGCCAGAGGTTTCTCCGAAATGCTGGGCAATGAGATGCTGGTTAAATTTCAGTTATTGCATAAGTACTGTGAAATGCATACCGATCCAAATATCATTGTGCCGGTCAGCAAACAGCTGTCACCGCATGATTTTGTCCTCTTTATTTCCTTAAACGGCGAAACACAGGCTCTTGTCACAGCAGCTAAAAACTGTCAGCAAAATAATATTCCTAATTTATTAATTACTGCCAATAAATCCGGAAGCATGGCCAAATTAGCCGAATTAACATTATACGGCTTCAAGACAGAACTCTCCTATTTTCCGGATTTCGAGGTGCATTCCCGCCTGCCGCTCTATATTTTAGGCAGGGTTTTACTGGATACTTTTTCAGCCAGTATCCAGTCAACATAAAAACTACCTCTGCTTAAGTGCAAAGATAGTCTTAGATTATTCTGCTGCTGTATCATATCACTTGTGCTGCGACACCAATTTCTTGTTGACAGTACTGATTATTTTGAGGAATTTGCCATGACTTTTGAACAACTGCTCTATGCTGAAATCTTAGCGCAGCACCATTCCATGCAAAAAGCTGCGGATGCACTCCATATCAGTAAATCCGGTCTGAGCCTAGCCATCACTCAGCTCGAAAACGAGCTGGGCGTCAAACTTTTTGAACGTTCAGCCAGAGGAACTTATCTGACGAAAGAAGGCAGGCAGCTCCTGGCTTCTATTTCAGATATTCTGCGCCATAAAAATAATCTTGAAAGTACTGCAAGGCAAATCGCTGCTCATGATTATCAAAAAGTGGCCATCCACTATATGAATACCTTGTTAAAACCCTTTATGACTCCTTTTATCAAGGATTTTCACTCCAAGTACAGTCATGTTCAATTGGACATCAGCTGCCATGAGCTGGACTCTATTATCCGGCGGCTCCACAGTCAGGAAATTGATGCCGGTTTTATTGCCATCAAGCAAAGTGACGATGACTTGCTGCAGCATCTGATTTTCACACCTGTCTGCGACACTAAGCTAAAACTCATCTGTTCTCCTGACAATCCTTTGAGCCGGTTAAAGCGGCCTATTCGGCTGGAAGATTTGAAGACTCAGCGTTTTAGTCTCTTTAATGATCGCTTTCACGATAGCTTGTTTGAGCGTCTGCAATTTCAGGGCGGACCTCTTCAGCTTGTCCTGCGCGTTGACGACGCCTGGGCTATGAAAGAGGCCATCAGCAAACTCAATACCGTCTGCTTTGGCAGAACCTTGCAAAGCAGCCTCTCCAGCAGTACCGATTTTTCGGATTTCGTCAGTATTGATATCGGACATCTGATTGATGACAACTTCAAACTCGGCTGGCTGACTAATCCCAACCACATGTTATCAAGCAAGGCTCAAGATTTAATGGCAGACATTACCGCTGAGATACAAGTTTTAAACACTTAAGACAGTGACTTGATACGTCAACAGTCTAAGCTTATTGAACAAGTAATAAAAAAGGAATACAGCAAAACATAAAAATTGCTTTTAGCTGTATTCCTTTTTCTTTTACCAAAAACAGACAAACTAGACCCGGCAAGCCAAAATCTGGTTATAAAAGGCAGTATTACTGTGTGCCATCGTGGGTGACCACATCATCGAGACTGGTTGTAGACAGAGTTTTCAGATAATCCATACCCGGCATAGCAAAGTATTCAGCATTTGCCAGCAGATCAATCAGGCCCGGTGTCAGGTGAGAATCGCTAACAGATTCTTCATTGAATGCCAAGAAGATCTTATCTGCCTGACCCGTTTGCAATTTATAAGCAATTTGCGGATCAATCAGCGTTGCGCGGCCAAGCGCTGCAATATCCACATAGTTCAGAGCATCTTCCATTTTTTCAACGGTGTGAATACCGCCGGCAATCAGCTCTAAAGTTGGTGCTTGAATCCCTTCACCCAGCAACTGAGCAAAATTTTTATCCGAATCAGCAGGGGTTGACGTGTAGTCATTGGTTGAGAGATGAATATAGTCGAACTCAAAGGTTTCCGTCAGCTTTTTAACCAGCTGCTGGGACTCATGCCAAGTATAGCCGACATTATCCCCATGGATTTCTTCCGGGCTGATGCGGTAGCCAATAATAAAGTCTTTAGGGGCTAATTCTTCGGCAGCCTTGAACACTTCACGCGCCACTTCAATAGCAAAATTCATACGTTTTTCCAGTGATCCACCCCAGAAATCTGTACGAAGATTAGAAAAAGCTGAGAAAAATTCCTGATGGAGATAATGGTTGGCACCGTGAATTTCAACACCGTCAAAACCGCAGTCAATCGCACGTTTAGTCGCAGCACCAAAATCTTTGACAATTTGCCAGACCTCATCTTCAGTCAATTCATGCAAAGGATAGTCAATCCAAGGAAAATCAATAGCGGACGGCACTTCAACACGGCCGCCGAGGACATGGCGGTACTGAGCTTCCCGGCCGGAATGCACCAGCTGCAAAATGGCCTTGTTGCCATCTTTTTTCAGTTCCTCAGCGATTTTAGCAAAGCCCGGCTTAAAATCATCGTTGTAAATGGCTAATTGTTCACGGTCTTTTGCCCATGAGCGTGAGGGACCGCCATTTGGACTGACACTGGTATATTCTACAATAACCATGCCTGCAGACTGCGAGCGTGCTGCATAATAATCAATGGTGTCCTGAGTTACCTTTTCGTCCAAGCCGCTGTTGGTCAGCATGGGCGACTGAGCTGTCCGCGTTTTGATACTTGCGCCATGGCGAAAAGTCACCGTATCTGTTAATTTTTTCATGATGAAAGCGCCTCCTTATTCTTATAAATCAAGTTTAACATTTCACAAGTTATTTAGGAAGTTCAGGAAACTTGATACAGTGTTGACTGTAACTAAACACTGAAAGTCACCGTACGATATCATAAAAATAAGGACTGGAACCAATATGTTTCCAATCCTATTTTACTATTTATTAGTCAGGTAAGTTTTACAGTAGCTAGTTCTTTAAAGACATACTGAGAGTCACTTTCCCTTGCCCCAATATCTGCTGTAACTCCTTACCTGAGTAGCCGGAAATATGACCAAGTTTCGTATAAGACCAGCTATTAGAACTATAGAAAATCACCAGCTTGTCCCCCTGATAGAGCATGACATCCCCAGCCTCAGCTGTTTGATGGGTGTCATCCGTCGGCAGAGAAAACGGCAAGTTCCCCACTTTTTCAAAACCGCCGTAATCTGACAGAGAGATTTCGATATCACCCTGCGATAATTTATCTACTAAGGTGCGGGTAGCTTGATTATCCTCTAATTCCAGAGAAATTGTCTGATTTTTTAGTTTCAGAGTAATATAATCTGTCATCTTATCCCTTTTCTCTTCTTTTGCCGTACGAGATTGATATCTTCTTGATTCAGGCCCTGCTTTTCTTGGCTGCTGGCAGGCGCATAAGACAATGGCCATCCAGCCGGTGAGACCTAAAATGAAAAGCCGTTTGATCATAAGTTTTCTTTGACAAAATTTTCGATGTCATCAAACGGAATCTTGTCCTTTTGGTCATAGAGGTCAACATGGCTTGCCCCTTTGACGGTAATCATCTTCTTGTTATCACCTTTGAGTTTGGCAAAGGCATCTTTACCCATATAATAAGAATGGGCAGCATCCCCGTGAATAAGAAGGACGCTATTTCGGATTTCATCGCTGTAGTAGAGAAAACGGGTGTTAGCAAAGCTGGTATTGGACTGCACAGCCCAGCCGTCATTTGAATTGACACTGCGAGCATGGTAACCGCGGGGTTGTTTGTAGTAGGCATAGTAGTCTTTGACAAACTGCGGTGCATCATCTGGCAAGGGATCCACAACCCCGCCGGCAAGGGCATAGCTGCCATTCTTATAATCAGCTGTCCGTTGCTTAGCTAGGCTCAAACGTTGTTGGTAACGGGCTTCTTCATTGTCACCTTGGTCAAAATAACCATTTCCGGCAACACGTGACATGTCATACATGGTAGAGACCACAGTCACCTTGATACGAGGATCGATAGCCGCCGCATTGAGGGCAATCCCGCCAAAGCCACAGATTCCAATAATTCCAATCTTTTCAGCGTCAACCAAATCACTGGTACTCAAATAGTCAACTGCTGCTTGAAAATCTTCTGTGTTGATGTCCGGTGATTGCATGAAGCGTGGAAAACCTCCGGATTCGCCAGTATAGGAGGGGTCGAAAGCCATCGTTACAAAGCCGCGCTCTGCCATTTCTTGAGCATAGAGGCCTGAAGACTGCTCTTTGACAGCCCCGAAAGGTCCAGCTACTGCAAGTCCCGGTAATTTACCATCAGCATTTTTAGGAACATATAAATCCGCAGCCAAGGTGATGCCGAAATGGTTTTGGAAGGTCACCTTTTGGTGATTCACTTGATTGCTCTTTGGAAAAACCTTATCCCATTCCTGTGTTAAATTAAAACGTTGTTCAGTCATTTATCTTTCTCCTTGTTTTCTTTGTTTGTAAATAAAGTATAACCCTTCATTTTAGATATTACAAATACTTATATTGTATTTATAGAATGCCTGTTAAGCATATATTGAATTTTCATGGTATACTAGTTTAGAAAGGACTATGATTAACTATGGATATACGCGTTTTACAATACTTTGTCACCATTGCTGAAGAAAAATCGATTTCCAAAGCAGCTCAAAAGCGTCACATCACACAGCCAACTCTCTCACGTCAGATTAAGGATTTAGAGGAAGAACTTGGTACCCAGCTCCTCCATCGCGGGAGCCGTGAAATAAGCCTGACTGAGGATGGTCACTACCTCTATAATCGGGCCTTGGAAATCCTATCTCTAGTTGATAGAACCACCAACAATCTAGTCGATAAGGGTCCCATCTCAGGACCAATCGCTATCGGTGCTGCTGAAGGACGGTCCGTTAAAACGGTCATTGACCAAGCTAAAGCTTTCCAAGAGGAATTTCCAAATAGCAGATTTGATGTGACCAGCGGCAACGCCGATGATATCATCGAAAAAATTAATGCCGGTATCCTGGATTTAGGGATTGTTGCTCGTGAGGTTAATCATGAACACTTCAAGAGTATAGCCCTGCCATCCCAGGAAACTTGGGGTGCTCTCTTACCAAAAGAGCACCCGCTGGCAAGTAAAAAGAGTCTTCAACTGAAGGATCTTGAGCCCTACCCCCTTATTATCACCAATCAGAAGGAAGGCAGAAACTTATTTCTTGAAAGGGTTGGAAAAAAAGCAAAGCTGGCTGCTACATTTAACCTAGTCTATAACGCTAGTCTCATGGTTGAGTCCGGCATGGGAGTTGCGATTACTTGGCCCAATCTCATCAATACTGATAGTCCAACTAGTCCCCTCACCTTTATCCCATTGACTGATGATTTGCCAGATATTAATCTCCACCTTATCTGGAAGCGAAATGGCCAGCAGTCACGCGTTGTCCAAAGCTTTTTAAAGTTTCTCAAAGAAAATCTCTAAAATTAGTTAAAAAACTCACCTATTTCAAAAAATAAGTGAGCCTCTTATATCCTAGATAGCGTCGCCGTTCCAGATTGAGTTTTTAACAATGACATAATCAACATGCAGCAAACTCTCCAGATCACGTCCGCCGGCATAAGAGATAGCACTTTGAAGGTCCTGCTCCATTTCAAGCAGAGTATCCTTGAGATACCCCTTAGTTGGCAGAAGAATTTTTTTGCCTTCGACATTCTTGTGTTCACCCTTTTGATACTCCGAAGCAGAACCATAATACTCTTTGAAAGTGTCACCATCTACTTCTACCAGCTTACCCGGGCTTTCGATATGACCGGCAAACAGTGAACCAATCATAACCATCGTTGCTCCAAAGCGAATAGATTTAGCAATATCACCATGGGTGCGGATACCGCCGTCCGCAATAATCGGTTTGCGTGCAGCTTTGGCACACCAGCGAAGGGCTGCTAACTGCCAACCGCCGGTTCCAAAGCCCGTTTTGACCTTGGTAATGCAGACCTTTCCCGGACCGATTCCAACCTTGGTGGCATCCGCACCTGCATTTTCCAGTTCACGAACCGCTTCAGGTGTTCCCACATTACCAGCAATGACAAACGTTTCTGGCAGCTCAGACTTGATATGTTTGATCATCTTGATGACACTGTCCGCATGTCCGTGAGCAATGTCAATCGTGATATACTCCGGTGCATCATCTTTTAAACTGCTGACAAAGCCATATTCATAATCCTTGACCCCAACTGAGATGGAAGCTATCAACCCTTGAGCATGCATGCGCGTCACAAAGGACTTACGAGCTTCTTCATTAAAACGGTGCATGATATAGAAATAGCCATCTTTTGCCAGCATCTCCGCCACATCTTCATCAATAATGGTCTGCATATTGGCAGGAACTACAGGCAGCTTGAATTGATGCTTGCCCAGTGTCACTGTTGTATCAGCCTCAGATCGACTGTCAATGATACATTTATTAGGGATCAGCTGAATGTCTTCATAATCAAAAACAGGCAAATCATTATACATAAAAATCCTCTTTCAGCTGCTAAAACTGATAGAGGATTTTTGAGTATGTCAAAAAGTCATCTTCAGCCTGCAGCATAATATGATGACCTTCCTATAACTCCGACAGCCGATACAGCTTTCAGAGCATCGCTAGGTAATTCCTTACCCTTCCATAGATATATTATAAAAATATACCTATTTTGTCTAAAGAAATAATATTTTAAGCAAATAACGTTCGTGTTTTACTGCGTTGTTGCTGCAAGCCATCTTTCAGCTCAAGCCGAAAGCACCTCAACAGATTTGACCAGTTCCTGTACTAAATTGTCATCGAAAAAGCTGCCACGTGATTGGTTTTTGAGCTTTCATCATTACCTTTTCTGCCGACTAGAAATAGCTACATATTCGGCGCCTGACCATCGTGTGCGGCCCACTGGCAGTCTGTCAGACTAAAATCTGAGAAAACAGCAGTAAAGGAAGAATCTTCCGGAGAGCAGGCGTAAATTCCTATGTGAACGGTCTCTGTTCCCTCGTAGAAATGACAAATCCGCATCTGACGAAAAGTCTTGCCATCCTCAGAGCACTCAATCAGAAAGTCGCTTTCCCTGCGGCTGAGCCGGTACCACATGCTTTTGGTGCTGGCCGGAATCTCAGTCGTTGCCCAGTCTGAATAACCATGGTTAGTCACAACACTGCCTAAATGCTGGAAATCATCATTTTCATATTCAATAGAACCCTTGATCCAGTTTTCACTGTCTTGGTAAAGCACAACCCCGCATTGGTCAAAGCGATGGTGACTGTCCGCAAAGCTTGTCCTAACCGTAAATGAAAAATACTGTTCATCTACCGGCGCCAGAAAAACGGGTGCATTATCATTAATAAAGTGATAATAGGTCTTCTGCCAGAGATCTGTATGCGGTGCTGTGGTCACCTCAATGGCATCAGCGGTGTAACGAACAGCTGCCGGCTGACGCGTCCAAGTAAAGTCATGTAAATCAAGTGTTTTCATAAGCCCATCTCCAATCAAGAATAATTCAGTGTCGCTTGACACTTTCCTAACTTAGTGTACCACAAAAACAAGCTGACTTTCAAGAAAAGGAAAGCCGTTAAACAACTCAAAGGAATTTAGGGAAGCTGACGAAGTCCCCAAAGGTTCTAGGAAGGTGAGTCTAATTTCACAGAGTCGTAGGCGTGTTCAATTAACAAGATACAAAGCCGTTAAGCACTCCAAAGGAATTTAGGAAATGGAGTGACGATTCATTAAGAATCGAGCGACATTTATCTAAT